>NZ_JAQGKQ010000059.1 GCF_028290025.1 Cypionkella sp.
TATGTGAACCAAACCAAAGAACAGCTCGAAGCCATGCCAAACTACGAAAACTAACCCTTCGATCAAGAAACACTCAAAGGCTCGCCAAATGGCGAGCCTTTGTCTTTGGATGAAGCTTTGACGGCGAACAGGCCGCGAAGCCTCGCTGAATGGGGTCGCCGATTAGCTTCATTTATTGAGAAGGTGTGCCCGCCGTTACATCGAGACACGCGCAGCTTTGCGGCGCTCGACCCGCGCGCGGATCGCGGCCACATCCGTCACCGGGGTCGCGGCGAAAAGCTGCTGCGTGTAGGGGTGCTGCGGATTGGCAAATAGCGCCTCGCGTGAGCCTTGCTCTACCGCGACGCCTTTGCTTAGCACCAGCACGTCGTCGGCGATGTAGCGCACCACGGATAGATCGTGGCTGATGAACACATAGGTCAGGTTGAATTCATCCTGCAAATCCGCCAGCAAATTCAACACCTGCGCCTGCACCGACAAATCCAGCGCGGAGACCGGTTCATCCAGCACCAGCAGCGCCGGGTTCAGCATTAACGCCCGCGCGATGGCGATGCGTTGGCGCTGCCCGCCTGAGAACATATGTGGGTAGCGGTTGAAATGTTCGGGGGCGAGGCCGACCTTCGCCAGCATCGCCTCGGCCTTCTCGCGACGCTCCGCCGCGGGCATTGAAGTGTTGATCAGCAAAGGCTCCATCAACACATCGCCGACCTTTTGGCGCGGGTTCAGGCTGCCGTAGGGGTTCTGAAACACCATCTGCACCTTGGATCGCATCGCCGGCGTCAGGCGCTTGCGGCTGATGTCCACCGGCTGCCCATCGACTTTAAGCACCCCACTTGAGGGCGCATCAATCAGCGCAATAATCCGCGCCAGCGTCGACTTACCCGAGCCGCTTTCGCCAACGATGGCGAGGGTCTTGCCCTGCTCTACCGCGAAATCGACGCCCTTCACAGCGCGCACGGTTTGCTTTGCCGCGAACATGCCGCCGCTCACTGCGTAATCTTGCGTCAGCGCGATGCCTTCGATGACAATTCTAGCCGCGCTCATAGCTTCGCCTCGGCGGCCATGAAATCGGCGACGGTGGGCAGGCGGTCGCCCTTGGCATTCTCCGGCAAAGCCGACAGCAGCGCGCGGGTGTAAGAGTTTTGCGGATTCTCAAACAGGCTCAGCACATCGGCTTCTTCCATCTTACGGCCCTTGTATTGCACGATGACCCGGTCGGCGGTCTCCGCCACAACGCCCATGTCATGCGTGATCAAGATCAGCGCCATGCCATGCTTTTCCTGCAAGTCCATTAGCAGATCGAGGATTTGCTTCTGGATCGTCACATCGAGCGCCGTCGTCGGCTCATCCGCGATCAGCAGGCGGGGGTTGCTGGCAATCGCAATCGCGATCATTACCCGCTGGCACTGGCCGCCTGACATCTGGTGCGGATAGGCGTTCAGCTTGGTTTCAGGTTCGGTGATGCCGACGGCGTTGAACAACTCCACCGCGCGGGCGCGGGCCGCTTTGCGGTCCATGCCAAGATTGAAGCGCAGCACTTCCTCTATCTGAAAGCCCACGGTGAAGGAGGGGTTGAGCGAGGCGACAGGCTCTTGGAAGATCATCGTAATCTCGCGGCCGATCAACTTGCGGCGCTCGGCGGGCGACATGTTTAGCAGATCCCGGCCGTCGTAGGTCATCTCGTCGGCGGTCACGGTGGCAGTGTCGGGCAACAGGCCCATCACTGCCAGCATCGACACCGATTTGCCCGAACCGCTTTCGCCGACAATCGCCAGCACTTCGCGCGGGCTGACCGACACATCGACGCCATCGACGGCGGTAAATGCTCCGGTTGAAGTTGCAAAGCGCACTGTCAGGTTTTTGATATTGAGAAGGGCCCCGGTTTTCCTCTCCATGACTCAGCTCCGCTTCAGCTTGGGGTCGAGGGCGTCACGCAGCCCGTCGCCCATCAGATTGATCGCCAGCACCGAAATGAGGATGGCGAGGCCGGGAAGCGTCACGACCCACCACGCGCGCAGGATGAACTCGCGCGCCTCGGCCAGCATCGTGCCCCATTCCGAAGACGGCGGCTGCGCACCCATGCCGAGAAAGCCCAGCGCGGCTGAGTCCAAGACCGCCGACGAGAACGAAAGCGTCGCCTGCACAATCAACGGTGCAAGGCAGTTCGGCAGGATGGTCTTAAACATCAACCGCATTGTGCCCGCCCCGGCGACGCGCGCGGCGGTGACATATTCGCGTTCTTTCTCACCCATCACGGCGGCGCGGGTCAGCCGAGCGAAGTGCGGCTGATAGACGATGGCAATGGCAATCATCGCATTGGTCAGGCCCGGCCCCAACACCGCCACGAGTACCAAAGCCAGCAGCAGCGACGGGAAAGCGAGGATCACGTCCATCACCCGCATGATCACCGTATCGACCCAGCCGCCAAAGAACCCGGCCAGCAGGCCCACAAAAATCCCACCGATCAGGGCAATCGCCACCACGACGACACCGATGAACAAAGAATACTGCGCGCCATAGATCAGCCGCGACAGCATATTGCGACCCACCGCATCGGTGCCAAGCAGGAAGCCAGACTTGCCACCCTCTTGCCAAATTGGCGGGACCAGCAGCGCGTCGCGAAACTGCGCCGTCGGATCATGCGGAGCCACCACTTGCGCGAACACCGCGATCAGCACCAGCGCCAGAAACACCCACATTCCGACAACCGCGCCCCGGTTCTGCCGGAAGTAAAACCAGAAATCGGCCAGCATTTGACGGCGGATCGCTGCATCGCTTAGTTTGACAGTTGCATCGCTCATTTGTGGCGAATCCTCGGGTTGATCAGGCCATAGGTCAGATCGACCAGCAGATTGACGAGCATCACCAGCCCCGCAATCAGCAGCAATCCGCTTTGCACCACTGGATAATCGCGGCGCGAGATCGAGTCGATCATCCACTTGCCAATTCCCGGCCACGAGAAAATCGTCTCGGTCAGAATAGCTCCGGCCATCAGCACACCAATCTGCAAACCGATCGTCGTGATCACCGGGATCATCGCATTGCGCAAGGCATGAACGCCCACCACACGGCTTGGCGGCATCCCCTTGGCGCGGGCGGTGCGAACATAATCCTCGCCCATCACCTCTAGCATCGCCGAGCGGGTCTGCCGCGCGATTACTGCAAGCGGGATGGTTGCCAGCACCACTGAGGGCAAAATCAAATGCGACAGCGCCGAGGTGAACGCGCCCTTTTGCCCCGAGATAATGCTGTCAATCAGCATGAACCCGGTCACATCCGGGAAGAAATAGATCAGGCTGATGCGGCCAGACACCGGAGTCCAGCCCAAGATACCCGAGAAAAAGATGATCAGCAGCAAGCCCCACCAGAAGATCGGCATCGAGAACCCAACCAATGCCGCCGTCATCGACACCTGATCAAACCACGATCCGCGCTTGATTGCGGCCAAAACACCGACGGGAACACCGATGGCGGTGGCGATGATGATGGCTACCAGACCGAGCTCAACCGTTGCCGGGAACAGGGTCAAAAACTCGGCCATCACTGGCTTTTTCGTCACCAGCGAATTGCCGAGATCGCCGTGGAACAATCGCCCGAGAAACTGCAAATACTGCAACCAAATCGGCTGATCAAAACCCAACTGAGCGGAAAGCGCCGCGTGGCGTTCAGGTGAAATCCCGCGCTCGCCGGCCATCAGCAATACCGGATCGCCCGGCAAAATACGCACAAAGCCAAAGGCGATGATGGTAATGCCAACGAAGGTCGGTACCAAATACAGCAGCTTGCCGAGTATAAATCTGATCATACGAGGGGAATCCTTGGGCCAATGCGGGGCCTTAGTCGGATGCGCGAGAACCTCCCGCGCATCCTTTGGTTAACGGTCAGGCCGACTTATTCGGTCAGATCAACCGTGTCGAAGGTGTAATCACCCAGCGGGCTCATCACGAAACCGGTGACGTTCTTTGCCATCGGCACATATTGAGTCGAATGGTCCAACGTTGCCCAAGGCGCTTGGTCTTTGAAGATCACCTGCGCTTGTTCGTAAAGCTTGGTTCGCTCGGCCACGTCTGCGGTTTGCTTGGCTTTCGACAGCAAATCCGAGAACTCTTGGTTGCACCAGAACGCGCGGTTTGCACCACCCGGCTGAGCCGAAGCGCAGGACAGCAGCACGCCCATGAAGTTGTCTGGATCGCCATTGTCGCCAGTCCAGCCAAGGATAACCGCGCCATCACGGCCCGCTTCCATCGACTTGTCGAGATACTCGCCCCACTCGTAAGACACGATCTCTACCGTGACGCCGACTTTCGCGAAATCTTCTTGGATCAGTTCAGCCGTGCGACGCGCGTTTGGCATGTAGGGCCGCTGCACTGGCATTGCCCAGACCTTCATCGACAGATCCTTGACGCCTTCGGCTTCCAGCGCCGCTTTGGCCGCAACCGGATCATAAACGTCATCGACGATGGCATCGTTATACGACCACATCGTTGGCGGGATCGGGTTTTTCGCAACCTGACCAGCACCTTGGAACACCGCGTCGATGATCGCTTGCTTGTTCATCGCCATGTTCAAGGCTTTGCGAACCTTCGGATTGTCGAAAGGCGCTTGCGTGGTGTTATAGGCAAGGTAGCCTACGTTCAGGCCAGCCTGCTCGTCAACTTTCAGGTTCGGATCTTCCTTGATCGCCGCGATATCAGCCGGAGCCGGGAACGGCATCAACTGACATTCACCGGCTTTCAGCTTTTGCAAACGCACAGCCGCATCCGGGGTAATTGCGAACACCAGATCGTCAATCTTCGGCGCTTCACCCCAGTAATCAGGGTTCTTCACGTAACGGATCACCGCGTCTTTTTGGTAAGCCACAAACTTGAACGGGCCAGTGCCAATCGGCAGGTTGTTCAGGTCTTCCTTGGTGCCAGCAGCTTCCAGAACAGACGCATATTCAGCCGAAACAATCGACGCGAACGGCATCGAGATATTCGCCAAGAACGGCGCTTCTGGGCGGGTTAGCACGAATTTCACGGTGTAATCGTCAACCTTGACGACTTCTTTGATCAGCGACGGCATCTCCATCGAGTTATAATACTCATAGGTGATGCCTGCGATATATTGGTTCCACGGGTGGTCAGCCGAGGCTTGGCGCATAAAGCTGAAGATCACGTCGTCGGCGTTGAAATCGCGCGTCGGGGTAAACTTTTCATTCGATTGCCACTTCACGCCCTGACGCAGCTTGAAGGTGTATTCCAGACCATCAGCCGAAACATCCCACGATTCCGCCAAACCGGGTTCAACCTCAGTGGTGCCTTTTTTGAATTCGGCAAGACGATTGTAGATTGGATGAGCCGAGGCATCAAACGTGCCGCCCGCGGTGTAAGGAGCTGGGTCAAAGCCCTCGGGCGACGCCTCCGAGCAATAAACAAAAGTTTTTGCAAGTGCGGGCATGGCGCTGGTCATCGCCAGCGCAGATGCTGCAATAAGGATACGGGTCAGCATTGTCATATGTTGGTCCTTTCACTCTCTGTTAGTCAATTTTCGGCAATTCAGCGGATCGGTTTCTGTCGCGGCGCGGTAACGACGCCTTAGTTCGTTCGGTTTGCGAACGGATCATCCAGCCGCTCAGCAGGGGGTACAAACCAACGTGGGCCAGTTTGTGTCATGTAAACAATATCTTCAAGCCGGACGCCGCATTCGCCGTAGACGCACAGCATTGGCTCGATAGAGAAACACATGCCCTGAGTTAAAGGTGTCTCGTTGCCTGCAACAATATAAGGCGATTCATGAATATCAAGCCCAAGCCCGTGGCCTGTGCGGTGAGGCAAGCCCGGAACTTGATAATCTGGGCCAAGACCTGCATCGGTTAACACGCGGCGAGCGGCCGCATCCACGGCCCCGCAAGTGACGCCAATTTGTGCTGCAGCAAAGCCCGCGCTCTGCGCGTGACGCTCCAACTCCCACAGCTGACGCTGGCGTGTGGTAGGCGTGCCAAAAACATAAGTTCGGGTGATATCAGAAGCATAGCCGTGCAGCGTGCCGCCCATATCGAACAGCACCATATCGCCCGTCTGCAAATGCTGCGGGTCGGGCACGCCATGCGGATACGCGGTGGCTTCGCCAAATTGGGCAGCGGCAAACAGCGGCTTCAACCCCGAAGCCACATGGGCGGCTAAAATGAAATCAATCACCTCGGTGGTCGAAATACCGCTGCGCAACCCCGTTTGAACAGCCTTTTGAACCGCAAAACTAGCGTTCATCGCGGTTTGGATCAGCGCAATCTCGGCGGCAGATTTGACTTGCCTTTGCGACTCGATCACCGCTTGGGCGCTTATGACTGGCCCCTCAATCTTTGCCATCAGCGCCGACGCAAACACAAACGGCGTCGCGGGATCAAGCGCCAAACCCGCCCCCGGCGCAGCCATCTTCGCCCCTTCCGCAGCGATCAGCGCGTAAGGGTTTTCATGCTCCTCCCAAGCCGCAACACCGCCCTCGACCTGCATCATGGCCCGCAGCTTAGGCACTTCAAACTGCGGCGAGACGTAGATCAGCGGCCCAGAAGCCGGGACCAGCGCGCCGTGAATCCGCTCTGACAACCCAAGGCGCAATCCCGTGTAGTAGGTCAGCGAGCTTGACGCATCGAGCCAGACTGCTTTCGTTCCAATTTGAAGCATTTTAGACTGAAGCGCTGCAATCCGCGCGCTGAACTCTCTCAGCGAAATAGGCTCGGCAACAATGGGAGAAAAGCCAGTCAGGGCGGTCGCAAAATCAATCATAACGGTCCATTGCTTGTTTGCGACACGATGCAGGGGCACATATTGACCGGAAACGACAAGCGCAGCCGACTTCAGCGCCGAGCTCCCCACCAACGCCGTTTCAAACTAGCCCCGATTGGATCCGATATACAATATTAAATTTCTTCTCGAATTGGCGAATAGTGCGATAAGTCATTTGAAAACTGCGAGGGACAGGCATGGTATTGAAGGCTGTGGACGTATCCAAGACTGTCTCGGCGGGCGGTCTGGTGTTTGCGGCCTTGCGCCGCGCCATTATTGAGGGCGAGTTGAAAGACGGAGATCCGTTGCGGCAAGACGAAATCGCGCGGCTGTTCAACACCAGCCGAATCCCCGTGCGCGAGGCGATCACCATGCTAGAGCAGCAGGGGTTGGTGAAAAACCATCGCTTCAAAGGCGCGGTCGTGGTCGGCCTATCCATCGCCGAAGCGAGTGAAATCTTCGATTTCCGCTGCATCATCGACGCCCACGTGCTTCGCGCGGCGCTGCCGAATATGACCGCTGAACTGATCGCCGAGGCCCGCGCGATCTGTGCGGCCTCCGCCACCGCTACCGATCCAATGCTGTTCGGCGATCTGAACCGGGCCTTCCACATCACACTTTATCAAGCCAGCAACATGCCTTTTCATCTCGCGACGCTGACCAACGCGATGGATCGGCTGGACCGCTATCTGCGTGCTCAACTGTTGATAACCCACGGTCACAGCCGATCAAACGCCGAGCACCTTGAGATATTAGACGCGTGCGAGCGCGGCGATGCCGATGCCGCCGTCAATCTGACCGTCGCCCATATTCGAGGTGCGCAGCGCGCGCTGCATGAGCATTTGGGAAAGATCCAGACCCGGTTCAAAGCAGCTGATGCCGAATAGCCGCTTCGTTGGGCCAAGCCTCACCGCGCGATTTCGTAATCTTGCAAAGCTTGCACTAGCCTGTCCAAACCGTCGCCAAGCCGTGCGGCTGCACCGCCTCCAACGCCCAACCGGATGTGGTTTGGCAGATCATAAGCGCTGCCCGGCAATAGAAACGTGCGATACGGCGGGGCGAGCAAAAAGCGCGCGAAGGCGTCGCTGTCAATGCCGTCGGGCAGGCGTGCAAGTCCGATAAGCCCAGCCTTCGGCGGCATCCATGACAAGCCGTCTTGCGCTGCGACCCAAGCATTCATTTGCGCGAGATTGGCGGCACCCTCTGCGCGCGCTTTCTTCAGTGCCATCGCATAGCGCTCGGGGCGCAGTGCCACTTCGGCGATCACCTCGCCCATGATATTCATAATCTCGCTGGAGTTTTCGCGCAAAATCAACGCGTCCCGCATGTGTTCTGCGTCAGGGCAGATCATCCATCCGGTGCGAAGGCCTTGCAGGCCCAAGGCTTTGCTGACCGATCCGGTGGTGATGCCGCGCGCATATAGCCCCGCCACGGACGGCGCGCGCGGGCCGTCCCACTCCAATCCGGCATAGACTTCGTCCACCAGCAACCACGCCCCCACCCGATCTGCGATGGTGACAACCTCGGCAAGTTCGGCGGCGCTCATCAGGTCGCCGGTTGGATTGTTGGGGTTGGTCAGGAAAATCATCCGTGTCCCCGGAGTTACGGCATCAGCCAGTTGATCCAACGGCAAACGCCAGCCGTCAACCTCGCGGCGCTTCACCTTTACAATTTCC
This sequence comes from Cypionkella sp., assembly GCF_028290025.1. Classification (GTDB taxonomy): domain Bacteria; phylum Pseudomonadota; class Alphaproteobacteria; order Rhodobacterales; family Rhodobacteraceae; genus Cypionkella. The sequence continues at coordinate 8,441 of NZ_JAQGKQ010000059.1, forward strand.
GCGCCCTTGGCTTTGGCAAGCACTTCGGCTTGCGGCCAGCCCGGGGTCTCCATCACGATCCGTTCACCGGGTTGCAGGCGCTGCATGATCGACAGGAAGTTCGCCTCAGCGGCCCCAGCGGTGATCAGCACATCGGCGGGGCTGCAAACTCCAGTTAGGCCCGCCTGTGCCAAGACGTGATCGCGCAACTCGGGCAGACCGCGAAAGTCGCGGCTGTTCCAGTCAAGCGATTGGTTGGGGTCGAGATCGGCAAGATAATCCCCCAATTTGGGCGAAGCAGACAATGAGAACCCGACAAAGGCTTCAGGTGATGCATCGGTCGTCTCAAGCAGGTATTCGAACAACGTGTGTATCTTGACTTTCAACCGGGCACTCCGTTTGATCTGCGGTTGGGGGTAATCAATGATGGATCAGATTTCGCTAAAGGGGAAACCCATTCGGCTGGCGGTGCTGGATTACGGGTTGTTCGAGGTTTTCTCTGGCCCGCGCAATGTTGGCATTTGCGGCTTTGCTATCCAAACCGACGCCGGAGAGTTGGTGCTGATCGACACAGGTTTCCCCGCGAAATATGTCGTCGATGCTGAAGCCGCGACGCTTGAAGACTCGCTGGGCAGCTTTGGCCGCGTGCTAAGTATCGGCCCGGAGAATACGCCCGATGCCCAACTGGCAAAGCTGGGGCTGACCAAGGCAGATGTGACACTGATGATCCAAAGCCATACGCATATTGATCACGTCGGCCATATGGATGGCTTCCCGCACGTGCCAATTCTGATCGCGCAGGCCGAACGCAACCTGCCGCGTCCGCTGTATTGGTCTGGCAAACAAGCGATGGAGTGGCCGGAGCGTGACTATCATCTTGTGACGGATGATTTCACCCTCGCGCCCGGATTTGAGGTGCTGCTATGCCCCGGTCATGCCCCCGGACAACTTGCGTTTATGATCAACCTGCCTGACACTGGCTGGGTGTTGCTGACGTCAGATGCGATCAGCCGTGCGGCCGAGATTGACGAAGGCTTCGCGGGTTCTTGGGATGTGCCGCTGGCCATTCATCATGGGGAACGGTTGATGCAATCCGCCCAGCAAAGGGATGCGCTGGTGATCTTTGGTCATAGCCCGCAACAATGGCCCACACTGCGCAAAGCGCCAGAGTGGTTCACCTGACATCGCGCCCCTGATTGAGGATAATCACGTTGCCGCTACAGATATCCCCAGCGGTTGAGACCAAAAATCCAACCCATGCCGCGATTTCAGATGGCTGCATGGCATGACCGTGCGGCATGGCGGCGATGGCGCGCGCCAATACATCTTCGGTCAGCACATTGAACAGCGGCGTTTCCGTCATTGCGGGTGCGAGGGAGTTCACCGCGATCTTTTCACGCGCATAACGGCGTGACAAATCCTTGGTCAGCGTATCCAGTGCCGCCTTTGAGGCGCGGTAGTGTGGCGGATCAAACACGTCAAAATTATAGGCGCCGTTCGAGCTGATGTTGACGATCTTGCGTACGCCAGCCCGGCCCTGCATCAACGGAATAGCCGCCTGACAACAGTGGAACGCACCGGAGAAGTTGATCGACATCTGCCGATCCAACTCGGAGGCCGGAATGTTCGGAAAATCCGACATGAAGCAGGTGCCAGCGTTGTTTACCAACGCATCAATACCGCCGTGGTCAGCGGCGATACGTGCAAAAACCGCCGAGATCGCATCGGCGTCGGTAAGATCCACATCATGCCCTGTGAAACCGGGTGCAGCCATGTCGCCCAAACCTGCAGCGTCGATATCCAAGCCCACGACATGCAACCCGTCGGCGATTAACTGAGCACTAATCGCCCGCCCCAATCCGCCCGCAGCTCCTGTCACAACGGCAATTTTCTGCATCTTTTTTCCTTCGAGGCTTATTTCTTATCCATTAACGGTTGGCCGCCAGGCGTTCCACTCACTCGTCGATTGCCGGACCAAAACTCGTTCAGCATTATTGGCAATAGCCGTGATCGGCCGCAAGTCGCCACAACACAAGCAGTCGCGCGGCAGTAGAGCGGTCGCGTCCGCCGTCGTCCAATAGCAGCGCAGAGTGAACCGAGGTTGTTGGTTGGCCTAACTGGATGGCTTGTCGGTGGCGCGGGTCAAAAGCACGACCCCTGCCCTATCAGCGGTGTCGCAATTAGTGAACCCCGTGCGGTTGTCGCGGCGACCCTTCATCTTGATGGGAATGCCTGCCGCAGCCTCGGCAGCATCGGCATCTGGCACTTCGAAGCCAAGGTGGAACACGCCTTCGCCCTTGGCGTCCAGATGCAAACGTTGCGGGCTTGGGTTGTGATCGGGCTGGCAGAGTTGCAACTGGACGTTGGGCCTGTTGCAGATGCGGTATTGCATCGCCATGAACCCTGCGCGGCTTGGCACATCAAGCTCTTTGTAGTCCGCCAGCGGCGGATAGGCGACCCAGGGGGCGATGCCGATGGATTCGTAATAGGCTTGAGTAATGTCGATGTCGTGTACAACGATGCACACATGATGGAGTTTGCTGAAAAGCGGATTCATGCGGCTCACTCCTTTACGGGAACTGTGTAGTTCAGGATGCGGCGGCCGCCATCGGGATAGATGGTTTCGCCCGTGATGTACGAAGCATCATCTGAAGCAAGAAACGCCACTACGCCCGCGATTTCCTCGGGCTCGCCCAACCGTCTTAATTGAGTGCGGGCAAGGATCGCGTGCATTCCGGCGCGCTCGGTGAAGGCACCTTTGATGATATCGGTGGCGATTGTGCCGGGGCCGACGCCGCACACACGAATTCCGTGCGCGGCAAAAGCGACAGCGGCCGTAGAGGTCACTTGGTTCACTCGACCCGTTGGGTAGCAAAAGGATGCGCAACGGCACCGTTGCCCCTGATAGCGCCACCGAGCAGGTCGAATCGACTTGCGCCGGTCTGAAAGACGAAATCAACCGCGCAGGCCAACTCGACACGCGCGCCAAGGGTTTGTTAACCTTGGACGCCTCCGCGCGTGAGTGCACGCTCACGCCGGAGGATTACGCATTGAGTGAACAGCGGAGACACTTGCTCGCCCGCTCAGGCTACCAACGCAATGTCTAAGGGTGCCCTCTCGGGGCTGCTGGTGATTGCCATCGAACAGGCGGTGGCGGCCCCGCTCTGTACCGTGCGCTTGGCAGATGCTGGAGCGCGCGTCATCAAGATCGAACGCGACGGCGGTGAGACCGCGCGCCATTACGATGCCGCAGTGAAGGGCACGAGTGCTTATTTCGCTTGGCTCAACCGCGGCAAACAAAGTGCGGTGCTAAACCTGAAGGACCAGCCCGATCTAGATTTGCACTTCAGTATGCTCGGCCGGGCCGATGTGCTGGTGCAAAACCTTATACCCGGCGCACTCGCCCGGATGGGCTTGACGCCTGATGTCATTGCCGCGCGGTTTCCGCGTTTGATTGCCGTGTCGATAAAAGGCTATGGGCAGGACACAGAATACGCGCCAATGCGAGCCTATGACATGCTGGTTCAGGCCGAGAGTGGCCTTTGCGCCGTGACTGGCACTCCGGACACGCCATCGAAAATCGGTGTCTCCGCCGCGGATATCTCCACCGGTATGAATGCCCATGCTGCGGTGCTTGAGGCGCTGATCGAGCGCAGCCAGACAGGGCGCGGAAAGCAGGTTGAGATTGCGATGTTTGACGCAATGGCAGACTGGATGACAGTGCCGCTGCTGCACTATGAACACGCGGGGCGTGAAACCGCGCGCTACGGTATGTCGCATGCCTCAATATACCCTTACCGACCGTTTGCCTGCGCCGATGGCACTTTGATCATAGCGGCGCAGAACAATGGAGAGCGGCAAAGATTGTGTAAGGCGTTCAACCGCGACGATCTGATGGATCGCTCCGCCTTCGCCACAAATGCGCTACGAGTGGCCAATCGGACAGCATTGGACACCGAACTTGAACCCGACTTTGCGCGCCTTACTGTGGCGCAGGCCATAGCGTTACTCAACACCGCCCAGATTGCTTGGGGCCGCTATACCGAAGTGCGCGACCTCGGCCAGCACCCTGCGTTACATCGTGTTGACGTAACGCTTGCCGACGGGCAGCAGATTAGTATGCCACGCCCTGCGAGCCGTGATGCGACTTTTCAGGCCGGTCCCGTGCCTGCCACGGGGGCCGACACAGCCGCAATCCGCAGCGAATTTGTGGGGTCTGTGCGATGACGTCTCGGCTAAAAATGTCGTCTGTCTCAGTGGCTTGGCCGACGCGAAAGCATAAAAAAGTCTTTCGCCTTCTTTGATGCAAAGATTAAGCGCCGTTCTTAACAAAGACCACCCAACGGCCATGGGTGCAGAAGCGCTGGCGACGCTTTACCTTTGTTTGGTTGCCGAGCGTGCAGAAGTCTCGCGATATGCTCTCTGATCGGGCCATCCCTGTTGTCGCGCTCTACCGAGGAGTGCCGTTTCAGGTGTTGCCAAATAGATCTGCATATGAGCTATCAGAAACAGCGTCAGTTGGAAACGTTGCAACCAGCGATCCGTTTGGCAGCGGACGCTGCAAGACCCGCGCTTCCGACCATTGCAGGCTTAGCCAAGCTTCCCAATCGGCAGGCTCCGTCAGAATGACTGGCATCGCTTTGGGATGAACACGTTCTACTTCAATATTCGGCTCGGTGGTTAAGAATGCGAACAGATCATCGGTTGTCTCCCCGTCCTTCAACTTCCTGAGCGATCTCCATTCGGGAACCCATATGCCCGCAAAAAATGCGGGCCGGCCATCTGCGGGTGCAAACCAAGAATTACCAGCACCTTTGCCAGCATTTGGTTCAGCAAAACGATCAAACGGCACAAGGCAACGATTGTTCGGTGACAACCACCGGCGCCAGTGCGGACCAGCCGGATTGCGAATGTTAGTGACGCCTCTGTCGATTCCGCTTTTGCTGTGAAACTGCTGCGGCGACGGCAGGCCCCATCGGGCACGGTGTAAGGCATGGCCCTGAGGCGTGGCAGTCACGATCGCACCCAGCCTGTCAGGGTAAACGTCACCCGGCTCCAAGTTACCGGCCCGGTTTTCCAGCCCCGCGAACAACTGGCGCATAGCCTCCACGGCGCGCGTCATGTTGTAAAGATTGCACATTGGTTGCCCTTTCCAAACGTGATCCGGTCGTAGTGTCTAAGCGGCACAAGTTCGAAGAACTTTCGCTTGATAGCAATTTCTATCATCAGTGATCGCAACCAAGCAATTTGCAAAACCGTGCTCAAGCGAAGGCCAAGCGAGAGCGTTTGCAGCGATTGCGTTATCTAACGGCTGACAGAATCGCTGCGAAAAAAAGCACTTCTAGGACTGGCATACTGAAAATGACCGACCTAATCGAAACCGCCGCCTGCCGCAGGTGATGTGACGTGACGTGCAAAATGGGCTTCATATCCAGTTTAGGCAACATTACTGTCCTCACGGTCACATTGTTTCTTATTTATTGAGC
>NZ_JAQGKQ010000068.1 GCF_028290025.1 Cypionkella sp.
TTGAGCATTTTGGCCTGCACTTCGGTGCCTGCAAGCGTGGCGTAAAGCAGGGTTTCGGTGCCCAGAGGCTCGGTCAGCGTCACCGGCATATCGACAAAAGCCATATGCGCGGTGGGCGGCATGGCGTGGCCTTCGGGCATGATATTGTCGGCGCGGATGCCGAATTGCACGCGGCGGCCATCGACGACCGGCAGACCGGGGGGCAGCGGGATTGTGCTGCCATCGGTCAGCACGACTTGGCCTGCCTTCACGGTGCCATCCAGCAGGTTCATCGGTGGAGAGCCTATAAAGGTGGCGACAAAGGTGTTGACCGGGTTTTCGAACACCTCGAGCGGCGTGCCGACTTGGATGATATGGCCGTCGCGCATGATGACGATGCGGTCGGCAAGGGTCATAGCCTCAATCTGATCGTGGGTGACATAGATCACGGTTGAGCCGACGCGCTGGTGCAGCTTCTTGATCTCGACCCGCATTTGGGTGCGCAGTTTGGCGTCAAGGTTCGACAGCGGCTCGTCGAATAGGAACACCTCGGGGTGGCGCACGATGGCGCGGCCCATGGCGACGCGCTGACGCTGACCACCGGAGAGGGCGCCGGGTTTGCGGTCGAGCAGCGGGGTAAGCGACAGGATGGCGGCAGCTTCATCGACGGCTTTGGTGATCTCGGCTTGCGATTTCTTGGCGATTTTCAACGAGAAACCAAGGTTCTCGCGCACTGTCATATGGGGGTAAAGCGCGTAGTTCTGGAACACCATCGCCAGATTACGCTCACGCGGGGGCAGGTCGTTGACGACGCGGCCACCGATCAGAATCTCGCCATCGGTGATATCCTCCAGCCCCGCGACCATGCGCAGGGTGGTGGATTTGCCGCAGCCTGAGGGGCCGACCAGCACGACGAACTCGCCCTCGGCGATGTCGAGGTTGATCGCGTGGACCACCCCCAATGCGCCGTATTTCTTGACGACGTTTTTCAGTTGCACTTGAGCCATGATTTAGCCTTTCACGCCGCCGAAGGTCAGCCCGGCGATAAGGTGTTTCTGCACGAGGAAGGTCAGCACCAGCGCCGGAATAATCATCAAGACCGCCAGCGCGCACATGCCCCCCCAATTAAGGGTGAATTGCGAGGTGAAATCGAGCAGACCCACCGGCATGGTTTTCGAATTGGTCGAACGGGTGAGCTGGCTTGCCAGTGCGTATTCGTTCCACGAGGTCAGGAAGGCGAAGATGCCTGCTGATGCGATGCCGGAGCGTGCGACTGGAAATTCGACCTTCCAGAACGCTTGCCAGCGGGTGCAGCCGTCGATCTCGGCGGCTTCGGCGAGTTCTTTGGGAACCTGCCGGAAAAAGCCGTCGATCAGCCAGATGGTAAACGGCACGTTCATCGCGACATAGACAAGGATCAGGCCGAAATGGGTGTCGATGATGCCGGTGCGACCGAAGATGATGAACAGCGGCAGGGATAGTGCTACGCCGGGCACTGCACGGCTGGCCATCAGGGCTACGAACATCACGCCCTTGCCCTTGAAGCGGTAGCGCGCAAAAGCATAGCCGCCCGCCATGCCGACCAACAACGCGATCACGGTTGAGGTGATTGAGATGATCAGCGAGTTGCGGAAATAGGTCAGCACCGGCACGCCACCCGTCCCAGCCCCGCCGAACATGGCGCGGTAATGGTCGAAGCTGAGCGACTCCGGTATCCAAACGGGTGGTTTTGCCATGATCTCAATGGTGGGGCGGAAGCTGTTCAGCACCACCCACAGACCGGGGACGCAGATCAGCGACATGGCCAAGAAAAGCCCTACGAAATGCGCGGTTTTCAGGGCGCGCTTTTTAATGCGGTGTTGGGAGGCGGTTGCCATGGCTTAGTCCCCCATTCCCAGCTCGCGCCGGGAGGATTGCAGTTTCAGGAAGAAATAGACGGTGAACGCAATCGACATCAGGATCGAGATATACCCCATCGCATTGGCATACCCCATGCGGGCATCGACGTAGCCGGTGCGTCCGATCAGCGTCCAAAGCAGTTCTGTCCGCCGCGCTGGGCCGCCGTTGGTCATCACCTGCACGATGTCATAGGCGCGGGCCACATCCAGCGAGCGGATTGCCATCGCGATGTAGATGAACGGCATCAGGAACGGCAGGGTGACATAGCGAAACGATTGAAAGGGCGTGCAGCCATCGACCTTTGCCGCCTCTAGAGGGTCTTGCGGGATCGCGAACAGACCCGCGAGGATCAGGATGGCGAAGACGGAAGTAGAGGTCCAAACCTCGGCAAAGATGATGGCGAACATCGCGAGGTTGCCATCGACCAGCCACGGGATCGCTATGTCGGTCAGCCCCAAGGATTGCAGGGCGTTGTTCACCAAGCCGACGTTATCGTTGAAGATAAACTTGAATTGGAAGCCGACCAGAATGGGCGAGAACATCATCGGAAACATCATTGCGGTGCGCAAAGCCCGCTGGCCGCGTGTTACCTTCGACACCATCAGCGCAAGGCCAAGGCCCAGCAACATCTCGGTGTTCAGCGCGATGGTCAGCAGCAAAACCGTGCGGCCAAAGGCTTTCCAGAAATTCGCATCCGTCGCGGCTTTGATATAGTTGAAACCGCCGATCCATTTCCACAGCGTATCGGGCCGGGTCAAATGATAGGGCGTGAAGCTGGAATACAGCGAAAACACCAGCGGGATCGCCACCACCGCCAGAATGATGATGAAGGCGGGCAGCAAAAGCACCAGCCACGGGGGAAGTTTGGCACTGGTCATCGAAACTCCGGGCTGAAGCCGCATGGATTGAAGCGGAAGGCTTCAGGGAAATAGGGGCGACCGCAAAGGGCCGCCCCCGATTTTGATTGGTTTTAGCGGCGATCAGTAGACGCCGTTTTCTTTCATCAAGCCGTCAACCGCATCAGAAGCATCCTGCAACGCTTGATCCACGGTCTTGTCGCCAAGGATTGCGGCTTGCAGTTCTGGGAAAATCAGGTTGCCGGATTCGATCCAATAAGGCGTTGGCGGCACCGGGAAAGCAGTTTTCGCGGTTTCTTGGAAAGCGGTCAAAACTTCGGCTTTGTAAGGATCGCTCTTGGCTTGATCGAGCACATATTCCCACACAGCCGTGCGTGATGGCAGTGGGCCAGCAGCAGATTCCAGCTTTTGGCTGTCTTCGTTGGTCAGGAAATCAACCAGCGAGGCCGCAGCTTCTTTGGTGGCGCATGCTTCGGTGACAGAGAAACCGTGGAAGCCGGACCAACCGGTGCGCACACCAGCCGAGCCTTTGGGGGCAGGGGCGACGCCGACGTTTCCTGCGACTTTCGAGGCTGCCGGATCGTTGAAGAATGCTGACCATCCCGGCCAATCCAAGTTCAGCGCGATGGTGCCAGAGGCAAAGCCGTTGCCAAGGTCATCCCACAGGTAGTTGGTGGTGCCCGGAGGAACTGCGCCCGCTTTATAAAGGTCAACGAACCATTGCAGCGACTCTTTACCCGCGGGTGAATTGAACGCCGGGGTGAAGTCATCGTTGAACATCTTGCCGCCATTGGCGACGACGAGTTCATAGAAGCGGCCGTTGATCGCCTCATCCTTGCCCGCGTATTGCGTGCCGTAGAAGTTTGGCGGCGCTGCGAAGAATTCAGCCTGATCGCGGAACTGGTCCCAGGTTTCTGGCACGGCCAAATCATAGCCAAACTTCGCCTTGAAGGCTTCGGCCTTGGCTTTGTCGGTGTAGAGCGACTTCTGATAATACAGGGCAGACACGTCAAACTGCGCGCGCGGCAGCATGGTCAGCTTACCGTTGATCGTGGCTGCCGCGATATTGGCAGGCACGAAGCCCGCGAGCGACTCCGCTGGGATAAGCGGCGTCAAATCAGTGAACAAGTCAGGGTATTGCGGCGCGAAGGATGAGTGGTTGGAACCCACACACCAGCTTGTCGTGCCTGCCGCAATGTCGGCTTTGTATTCTTTATCCAGCTCGAAGTGGTTCTTCTGGCTGATGATGCTGACCTTACCGCCCGTCGCTTTCTCCCAGTCAGCGATACGACCGTAAAGTGCTTCATATTGTTGGCCACCGATGAGTTTGGCCTCAATGGTCACGCCGGCAAATTCGCCATCAGCAAATGCTGCCGTGGCAAATCCCAAGCCTGCGCAAAGCGCCAGCACAGAGCTGGCAACGCGTCCCTTCATGTCGTCTCCTCCCGTTGTTTGATGCTCGACGGCGGTGATCTTAACGCCGACAGATTTCATATCCAGAACATCTTTTTATAGTTAAACGTGACATGCGGCTGCGAGTCAAGTATGACTGAGGCGAAATCCGGCACTGCCGGACATTTGGCGCCAAGGAGGGCACGCCGATGATTTTCGACACTCATCTGCATCTGGTGGATCGCCAGCGGCTGTCTTATCCGTGGCTGAAGGACACGCCCGCGCTGAACCGCGACTGGAGCTACGAGGATTACGAGGCCACCGCCCGCCGCATTGGCATCACCGATGTGCTGCATATGGAGGTCGATGTGGCCGAGGCCGATATGCAGGCTGAGACGGCCTTCGTCGCCGAGTTGATGCAGCGGCAGGGTAGTTTGATCCGAGGCGCAATCAGTGCGGCGCGACCCGAGGCTGCGGGGTTCGCGGCATGGCTGGAACGGGTGGATCGCCGGGTGGTGAAAGGCGTGCGCCGGGTGCTGCATGTGGTGTCGGATGACGTTTCACAGACAACACTTTTCCGGCAGAATATTGCGCTGTTAGGGGCGGCTGGCCTGCCGTTTGACATCGTGATGCTGGCGCGGCAACTGCCCTTGGCGCGCGCCTTGGTTGACGCCTGCCCTGACGCGGTTTTCGTGCTGGACCATTGCGGCGTGCCAGATATTGCCGGCGGGGCGTTCGACGCATGGGCAGCTGAGATTACCGAATTGGCGCGCAGGCCAAACCTTAACATCAAGCTGTCGGGCGTTACCGCTTACACTGGCGGGCAATGGAGTTTGGAGACGCTGCGGCCATGGATCGCTCATATATTGCAGCAGTTCAGCGCAGATCGGATCGTTTGGGGGTCGGACAGCCCGGTCTGCACCTTGCAATCCAACCTCGCGGAATGGGTGGCAACCAGTCACGCGCTGCTGTCAGAGCTTTCAGCAGATGAGCGGGATGCGGTCCTGCACGGCAATGCGCGCAGGCTGTGGAAAATTCCCGCTTAGCTGCGTGGATGCGCCCGACTTACTTGCTCCGCTCTGGGTCAAACCGCAGCATCCGAAGCGCGTTCAACGTGACCAGCACCGTGGCTCCGGTGTCTGCCATGATGGCAATCCAAAGGCCGGTCAGGCCAAAGATGGTTGTCACCAAAAACACCACCTTCAAACCCAGCGCGATGGTGACGTTCTGCCGGATATTCGCCATCGTCGCCCGCGCGAGCCGGATCATCGCGGCCACATCGGTAACGCGGTTGCGCAACAGCGCGGCGGACGCGGTTTCCAGCGCCACATCGGTGCCTGAGCCCATCGCCACGCCAACCGAAGCCGCCGCCAAAGCGGGCGCATCGTTGATACCGTCGCCAACCATGATAACGCCGCCATGCGCCGCCATTTGCTTGATCGCCGTCACCTTGTCATCGGGCATCAACTCTGCGCGGTGTTGCATCCCCAACACCCCGGCAATCGCAGCGCCTGTCCGGGCGTTGTCGCCGGTCAGCATTACCGAACTTACGCCGATCATTTTCAACTGAGCGACGGCCTCAATGGCATCGCTGCGCGGCTCATCGCGCATCGCAATCAGGCCGAGCGCTTGATGGTCGCGGAACACCACAACAACGGTCTTGCCCTCGCTTTCCATCTCGCTGGCGCGGCGCAGACCAATGTCGTCCAGCGCGCCGCTGTCACGGGCGAAGGTTGGCGAGGCAACCCAAGCGAGCTGTCCGTCAACCACCGCCTCAGCACCTTTGCCGATCAGGGCTTTCGCACCTGTGGGTGGCAGCACCGCAACGCCCGCCTGTTTCGCACGGCGCAGAATGGCCTCTGCCAGCGGATGACTCGACCCGGTCTCAACGCCCGCAGCAACCGCCAGTAGATCAGCCTCCGTGCCGTTCAGCACCACCAAATCCGTCACCAATGGCCGCCCCGCCGTCAGCGTCCCGGTCTTGTCAAACGCGACCTGCGTCACGCCGGCAACGGCCTCAATCACCGAACCACCCTTCATCAACATACCACGCTTGGCTCCGGTCGATAGCGCCGAGGCGATAGAGGCGGGCACCGATATCACCAGCGCGCAGGGGCAACCGATCAGCAGCAGCGCCAACCCGCGATAGATCCATGTGTCCCACGCCTGGCCGAACAGCAGTGGCGGTAACAGTGCCACCAAAAGTCCGAGGCCGGTGATCGCAGGCATGTAATAGCGGCTGAACCGATCAATAAAACGCTCGGTAGGGGCTCGGGCACTTTCAGCTTCTTCGACAAGCGCGATGATGCGAGAAATCGTGTTGTCTGCGGCCGACTTCGTCACCGTTATCCGCAGCGCAGCTTCAGCGTTGATCGAACCGGCAAACACCGTCTCGCCCGGCCCTTTGGTCTTGGGCATCGACTCGCCCGTCACCGGGCTTTCGTCAATGCCAGACGAGCCTTCTGCAATCACGCCATCGGCAGGAATGCGGTCGCCGGGACGCACCAGCACGACTTGCCCTATTTCGAGCGCGGCGGCGTCCACCTGCTGAGTCGCACCGTTCACCTCCAAAAGCGCCGTCTTCGGCACCAGACTTGCCAAGGCGCGGATTGAGGCGCGCGCGCGGTCGGCTGCCACACCCTCCAGCACCTCGCCCACCGCGAACAGAAAGACAACCAAGGCCGCCTCCTCTGCAGCACCAATGAACAGCGCACCCACGGCGGCAATCGTCATCAAGCCTTCTATGGTGAACGGAATACCCGCCCGCAACGCCGCAAATGCCCGCCGAGCCACCGGGGCAACGCCGATCAGGCAGGCCGCCACAAATGCCCAGATCGTCACCTGCTCGGGTGCAAACGCCTTGGCCAGCGTCGCTGCCGCAAGAAGCAGCCCGGTGCCGATCACCAATTTGCCCTTGGCGGTCTGATACCAATGCTTATCAAGATCTTCGAGGCTGCTGGCATGGCTGTGGCCCGGAGCGCCATGCCCTGCGTGCTGGTCATGTTCCGCAACTTTGGCGGATGCGGTATGTGGATCAGCGGCCGACGTGCCGCCCTGATCATGGCAACCGTGCCGAGCCCCGTGGTGGTCATGCCCGCTATGGTCCTCAACTGCGGGTGCAGTTGGCAGGACAAACTTGCGTTTGGTGCCAGCGGCCCCCTTCGCCGCGATACCGTAGCCCAACTTTTTCACCGTTGCCTCAATATCTTCGCGCCGAGTTGCCCCCGCTGCCAACTGCAGGCTCAGGCGTTCAGACATCACGCCGACCTGCACATCGGCGACACCCGGCAGCCGCTGAAGCGCCGAGGTGATTTTGCTGGCACAGGCCGCGCAGTCCATCCCGGTCACCGTCCAGTCCTGCCGTTCGCCAATAGCTTTATCAGACATGCCCATACCTTTCGCCACTGACGCGGCCTTGTATTCCATCGAATCAGATACCTAATGTCTCTAGCAACTAGAGGTTCAAGAGGTTTTACATGCTGACCATCGGAAAATTAAGCGATGCAGCCGGGGTCAAGGTCACCACGATCCGCTACTATGAACAAATCGGCCTGTTGCCCGGTGCCGAGCGTTCGGCTGGCAACCAAAGGCTTTATGCGCGGACCGCCCAAGACCGTCTGGCCTTTATCCGCCACGCGCGAGAACTCGGCTTTACACTGGAGGCGATCCGCGACCTGCTTGGTCTAACCGACCGTCCAGATCAATCCTGCGCCGAAGTTGACGCTATCGCGCGTGCGCAACTGCACGCCGTCCAAGGCCGCATTGCGCGCCTGAAAGCGTTGGAAGCAGAACTGGAGCGCATGGTCGATCACTGCGCTGGCGGCACCGTTGCCGACTGCCGTGTGGTTCAGGTACTGGGCAACCACAAACATTGCGCAGCCGATCACGGTCGCGATTTGCATGGCGTTTCGGAGTAGGAGTGGCGACTGGGCTGATAATCTGCCTTGCGTCTTTGACGCAGCAGAAGTCGTCCGAGGCAGTGACAGCATCTCATGTATTGGGGCAGCTTCCGCATGAAGCTAAATCAACATAACCCCTTGATATCGTGTATTTTATGGATCTGAAACAAGGAAATATGGTGCTGCAAGAGAGCCCGCGCAGCGAACACCATTGTGTTCCGATGCGACGCTAAACGTCATTTTTCTGAGCTGCTTCGAGCACTCCATGTCGCGTCCTGTTCCATCGTGTATCGTCTTGTTTCGTCGTCATTGGGGGACGCCTGGAACGTCGTGCTATGACGCGCAACGGAGGCCTGCATTGTTGCGGAAGACGTCGGGATAAAAGCGATTAAGGATGCCGTAAACTAGACACGGTTGATTTTTGTTTGCGATCTGGCATTTTCGGGCCATTGGTCTCGGAGGCCCCGATGAAGCCACTAACTCTCTCACAACGTTTGCTCCTCGTGACAGCAGTCGCCCTTCTCCCGGCAGTCGGAATACTTTGCTCCAGTATCTTGGTGTCGCAGAAAGAAAACGATAAGTCGGTTCACCTGCAGGCTTCCCGCACTTCCGAACAGGCAGCACTTGAGATGGAGCGTGTTGTCTCTGGTGCAGAGAACGTCCTGCGTGCTCTCTCCGTTACGCCGATTGTCAGGCGAGGGGATCTTGAGATTTGCTCTAGCCTTGTAGATGACATGGCCAACGCAGTCCCGTCACTCTCAGCCATTGCAGTGATCAACCCCAACGGATACTTTCGGTGTGGTCCGATAGACGCGCGACCGCCGCCTTATCTGGGTGACCGCGATTATTTTGTTGAAGCGCTCGCTACCCAGCATCGCGTCGTTGGCACCTTTACCATTGGGCGCACGAGCGGAAAGAAACTTTTGCCGATAGCGCTGCAGATCGGCGGGACAGAGGGCGCGCCGCTAGGCGTTGCTGTGGCGTATATCGATTTGGAGTGGCTAGAAGCCCGATTGCAGGAACGAACATATGTTGTGGGCAGTTCGCTGACGATTGCGGACCGAAACGGCACCATTCTGGCGCGAGTACCAGAGCCGGAGCGATTTGTAGGCACAGTTATTCCCGAAGCGTTTCGTTATCTGCTGTCGATGCCAAAGCCGGGAACGCTCCAACTGACAAGCCAAGATGGAACGCCACGTGTCGTCGGGTACATCCCGATTTCCAATCGCGCCCAAGGCTTATATGTTAGCGCTGGATTTGCAACCGACGCGGCCTTTGCCTCCACCAAGGCGATCTTCACGCGAGGAGTGGCCATCGGTCTGGCGGGCATTTTTGCGGCCCTCTTGCTCGCCACCTACACAAGCAAGGTATTTATAACGCAGCCGGTCAAAGGCTTGTCGATACGATCCAAGCGTGGCGCGCCGGTGAAACTGATGCACGAACGGGCATGAACGCAAACGACGGCGAACTGGGCAGCGCAGGTCAGGCATTCGACGCCTTCATCGAAGAATTGCTTACTGCGCGTAAGGCCCGGCAGCAGGCCGAGAGCCAGCGGCAAGTGCTTTTGGCTGAAATGGATCATCGCGGCAAAAATTTGTTGGCTATGATTCAAGCAATCGCACGCAGAACTTTCTCGCGGACGGAAGGTGAGCCTGAAATGCGTGTGTTCTCCGGCCGTCTGCAGGCGATTGGAGAGGCCAATTCGATGCTAAGGCGAGAAAACTGGCAAAGCGCCGCGCTGGAGGATCTGGCAAAGGGGGCAATTACACCATTCGTTCACCCGTCGTCGCACCGCGTTAGCCTTTCCGGGCCAAACCTATCTTTACAGAGCGACGTCGTTTTGCCTTTCAGTATGGCTGTTCACGAACTTTGCACAAACGCGGTAAAATACGGGGCCTTGAGCAACGAGACGGGAACAATTTCGATGGAATGGCAAATTGTGCCGTCGCCTGCGGGGGAAAATCTATTGATAACGTGGCAAGAACGTGGTGGGCCGACCGTCGCGATTCCCCAGAAACGGGGTTTTGGATCAAGTGTAATCGAGCAAATTCTGTCGTCAAATATCGGAGGCAAAGCCGAGCTGGTTTATGATCCGCAGGGTCTTGTTTGTCGGATGACGCTACCTGCGAAGAAAGCGCTAACGTCTAAGGCTAAGGACGAAGAACGCGTATCGGTCGATGTATAAGCTTCATCCGCGATCTAATCTTTTTGATGTTTGGCTATGTCCACAGCCAGTCTCGGGAGTTAAAGCAAACCTATTACCTGCCAACTCTTCCGGACGTTATTTGATCCGTATGCCATGCACGAAAAGTGCGGCATCCGTTTGGTTTCGCGATGCTGTTTTACGTAAGATTGCCTAACATGAACTTTTTCCGTCGGCTCTGAAATGCCGAGATTTTGAGCTATCACCTTGTTTGCCATGTTGGCGTCCGGCCTGACCGCACTGCCTCATGGGTGGGTGAGCGGGATAGTGTCCCACCGATAGTGGACACTATGGTGGTGGCATGGCGGGTCGGACTAAAAGGATTTTTGAAGACAAGATAAATGCCGCTTTTTGATGGATCGCCAATGTCAGCCGCTGCCGCTCGACTGAAACGGACTGTGATTGAAGGACATGTTCAAAAACGGGTGTTTGCTGGCCAAGTTGTACTTAAGTTGAAGCGATTGGTTGTCGCAGGCCGCCCCGCAACACTTAACTCTACCCGCCGTCTGGTTGCCTTAAACCAATTTCCAGCAATTTCGAACGGCCGAAACTGGAAACCTCAAGCGAGAAAATGAACAGGCGTTTTCGATATTTCGCCACACGGCTCATCTCCAAGCATCTGCCGTTTTGGAACCATCAATGCTCGTAGCTCTGGAAGGCCACGAAGGTAATCTGCGCGCTTTTCTTGGTCTTGCGCGATCATTCGAAATATTCGTCGATTCCTTTGCCCTGTCAAAAAACTTCACTTGGTCACCTTTGAGGGTGGCGACAGAGATTGAACTGCGTCGAATTCCAGGGTTGATTTTGCTGTCAGAACAAGAGATTGCGGCGGCATGTAGCAATTCAAAGTAGGCGCCCGGCTAACGTAACTCATCAGTCCCTCCGGACACCCGTTGTGAGCATTCCGCGCCGCTCCGCTGGAAAACGTGAAGTTAAGCCAAATGATTTGTGAAGAAGTCAGCCAAGTTCATATTCGCCTGCTCGGAAAGGTTGCACCAGCCCGAGTACTTATCTCGGACGTATGGGTCTATACGACTACGACGACGTGCCACTTTGGCGGCACTCGCAACTGGTTTTTATGTCCGTCTTGCAAACGGCGATGCGCAAACCTCTATCCTCGCGAATGCCGAAAATGCATCAATGCGCACTATGCCGTCGAAGCAATGTCGCTGCAGGATCGTCGCATCGAACGAGCGATTAAGATGCGCAAACGGTTGGGTCAGCATAGGGGCGGAATTGTGGCGCCCTTTCCCCAAAAGCCGAAGCGGATGCGGTTGCGCACCTACCTGCTACTACAGCTCAAAAGCCTAATATTAGAGCGTGCCATCTGGAATTACGACCACGCCAAACTTTTCGGAACGGAAAAATGACCTTTGGTCTAAATACTTGGGCAGGTTTTACGTTAGCAAGATAACCAAACGCCACCATTGCAGCACGGCAGGGCCCACCAGCGTCGTAGCGAGGCGGGAAACCGCCGAAGTCGATGGCACCACATTCTGATCACAGACGGGGGCATTCTCACTATCAGCATCGAGCAGATGGTTGCCCAGACAATGAAACGATTGGAAACATGTGTCGGAAGCGCCGGAGCCAACACTGCTTACCCCCCGCACCGCCAAGCGAGCGATGGAAATTGCGATGCTGCAAACGGCCGACGGTGCGCCGATAAGCACGGCGACAACTTGGGTAGGCCCTTACCGTACGGGCGCGCGATCGGGCGATTTGAGGATGAAACTTGGGCTGACCTGACCCGACGAAGCGCGAGGGCAGCGGGAAAGTCTATCGGATTGTTCCTCAGACTGCATGATTTACCGTGCCTCAGTCGAGCAACCGGAAATGAATCTCTGTCGGCGTGCAGCCCGCGCCGTTGATCGGGATCATGTCCTGAGGGCAGGTCGACATGACGACCACGCAGTCGATTGCAGCCCGCAGCGTCACATAGTCTCCCGGTTTGCTGAGTGGCTCGCCCCAGATGATCTTGCCATCGGAGCCGACCGGGATGTTCATCCACAGGTTCAGCGGAGCCGGGCAGTCAGGCGCGCGCAGCCCCAGTTGGGCCAGGACTGCGTGCAGATTGTCAGTACAGTTGTCATGGTACTGCCGGCAGCCCAGCATGGCATAGCGGTGCACATCGCAGGCTGCGATAATCGTGTCATGACGTCCCGGTGAGGTATCCTCCTCCAAAATCAGGATCGGCCGCCGTCGGTTTGTGACCAGCGCATCGCCTTTGGCCGGAAAGATGCCCTCGAGTGTTCCATGCAAATGCTCCATCGACATGAACTCGGACAGGTCATCGGCATTGAAGCACCAGGTGTCCACAACCTGCTGGCCATGGGTATTGATGATTTGTATGGCTTGTCCCTTGCTAACCCGGATTGCCCGACCGCGTCGTGCAGGGACCACTTGAAGATCGGTCATCACAGTTTGAATCCTTTGCCATTGGCGTCGCCATCATCGGTCCGGCAAACTGTCACGTCCGATATACGGTGGGTCAAGCCACAAAGGGATACTTGGTCTGCATGCAGTGACGTTCCGCCGCCGTTTTTGAACCGCCAGCGCGACGCGACGGGTTCATGCTTGGGGATGCCTCCGGGCCCAATTCTTCGATGTTCAAGGGGGCGAGCTTTGTCAACGAGAACCCTCGAGCGCTAGGCCTCGGCAATCATTGCGATCAACATTTTCAAACCGGGATGCGCACTGGAAACTTTACTCCCTGCCGTGCGGGTGGATCGAACGGAAGCCACCGTATTCTTTCCTCATTGATTGCGGTGCTTTGCCGGAGAAAAGGCCGTGCTCATCTATTTACGCGTTAAGCTGCCGAAAAGCCTTTTTTTGTCGACAAAGTACCGTTTGGATCACCAGCTGTGGAGATTCATGATGAACCGCATGTCCATAGTTCTTCAGCAATGTGAAGTCCCAATTATTAAGATGGCGAAGCAGCCACGGAATTTGCCAGTCAAAAACTGCCGTCGTGTCTTTCGACCCGTGCAGAATGGATACCGGCACGAGTACGTTCAAGGATGGCGCAAGGCTTTCCATGGCATGGTTGAAGCTCGTTAACTCCGCAGCGATGGTTTTAACAGCCTTGGGCTGCACAGCATGTTCGACCGGGAAGTTCTGCACCCTCTGCGGTATCTGCGGACCCATTATTGAGAAGATAAGTTGCCGCCGAAACCGTCTTGCCAAGAATGGCACTATGATCGTCCGCACCAGAGTGCCTATAACAGGCAGCGTCGTAAGGCGCAGCCCAAGCATCAATCGTTGGGGAGTCGGGCGACAAAACGGAGCCAGTAAAACGAGGCGACTGACTCGGGACGGGTTAGACGCAGCAAGAGACACTGCAACCGCTGCCGCGAGGGAATGGGCAACAACGACGGCTTCCCGTATCATCAAGACTGATAAGCATCAAGCCATTGTGCCTGCGATTGCGGATCCTGTTGACCGTCGGGGAGCGCGTCGCTGTACCCGTACCCCGGTCGATCAGGTGCAATCCAGCAGATGCTCGGGGTCTCAGGAAATGCACCCAGAATTTCTTGAGCTAACCCGCCGTTGCCATGTAACAACACCACCGGACGGCCTTCCCCGCGACGGAGTACATGGAACTGGCGCCCATCAACGCCGACCATGATGCCTTTTTCGGGGACTGGATCCAGCGCGCGAAAACCCATCATCGCCTGCCGATGTAATCTTAGCGCCGGTCAACAGGACGAGTGGTCGTGCCAGCAATTTCCGGCGTGCCCATCATCGCCGGAAGTCGAATAAGCTGCCAGATTGCACACAGTCCCACGATGACGTAGATCGCCCGCGACAACAAAGCTGTTTGACCACCAAAGATCGCCGCGACCAGATCAAACTGGAAAAGGCCGACGAGCAGCCAGTTGAGACCGCCCACGATCAGCAGAATCTGTGTAATGATGTCGAAAATACGCATTTGGTACTCCTGTATGATGTTTGATCGACAACCCTGTATTGCAAAGAAAGTTCCAGAGCGCGCCGCAATTTGTCCGTCTCCCACATGTAGAAGGCATCGGTCCGGACTGGGTCGCTTAGCGCTGCGCCGACGTGCATAAGGTCCTCGGTCCCGGCAATTCGATGTCGCGGTCTGGGGTCGGATTATCGTCTTCATTGACTCGAGGCGCGGAGAGCGGCAAGGGCTGCGAGCGTTTAGCTGACAAAGGGTTCCGTCACCCTATCGCCCAATGACGGCGACAGTACGAAGCAAGGTATTTGCTTTCTGAAAGCGCCGAGGCAGTGGCGATGCGCTGAAGGCCACGCCATCGGCTGCGCACTAACCAAGCTAAAGATACCTGCGGCATCAGAGTGTCGTTTCGGCGGGCCAGTTCAGTGGATATTGTTGTAGACGATGCGTTTGAAAGGTTTCTCAACAGATGACTTAAGCTGGCTTGTACCTCGCGGAGTCGCTGACAAAAACTTAGATTCTTTGGAGTCCGCAAAGAAATCCAGCACGCCACGATCGCGCTTGCGTAGCCTGTGATGAGGGTCTCTTTGCCCACGATCGCGGCAAGTAATACCGGGCGGATTCTTCGCTGAAGCAGGCAGTCGCTAGCGAACCGCCGCGCTGCGCCCTCCGCGTTCAAACAGGGCGGGGGAGGAACCATGCCAGAGGGGAGGGGCAAAACAAAAGTTCTTAGCAGGTGTTCCTCCCGATGCGAGATCTCAGGTCAGGAATAACTGAGTCGAGAGGTGCAGACTAGTTGTCGATGGCTGCAAACGGTCGATACCTGCCGTGCGACGCTTGTGTTTGCAACGAGGAGGCGTCCCCGAAACCGGGCGTCGATGTGCCTACTGGCCTGCCGAGCTAAGTATTACTGGCGTGCGGGCGAAAGAGAGCACCATATCAAAGGCTTTCTCGATAAGTCACTGAAATGAAACGATTACTCAAAATCAAAGGCTGCGGCTCATAACCTGAAGGCCGCATGTTCAAATCCTGCCCCCGCAATTTATCGGTAAGCAATGTCGTGATCACACCTTTGCGGCGTAATTTCACGGCAGCAGATCGTTGATCTGGCTTTGTTTGTGGCCGTCGACGATGGAGGTGAGCGTGCTGGTCAACCATGCGTGTGGATCGATTGCGTTCATCTTGCAGGTCTCGATCAGCGAGGCGATGATTGCTGAGTTTCTGCGCCTGCATCGTGGCCGGCAAAGAGGGCGTTCTTGCGGTTGAGGGCGATGGGGCGGATCGTGCGCTCGACGGTGTTGCTGTCGAGCTCGATGCGGCCATCTGTCAAGAAACAGCCCAAGCCATCGCGGTATTTCGCGATATAGGCCAATGCCTCACCGAGGGGCGATTTGGCGGAAGCGTGGGCGCGGTGATGGCGCAGCCAATCATCAAGGCGTGCAAGGATCGGGACGGAACGTTCTTCGCGCGCGGCCAAGCGGG
The DNA here is from genome assembly GCF_028290025.1 of Cypionkella sp. Taxonomy (GTDB): domain Bacteria; phylum Pseudomonadota; class Alphaproteobacteria; order Rhodobacterales; family Rhodobacteraceae; genus Cypionkella. Next base: position 15,631 of record NZ_JAQGKQ010000068.1, read on the forward strand.
TAGCATGGTCATTGCCACGTATGTCAGCCTCGATGGCGTAGAGATCGCGGATGAGTGCTACACCTTGTTCGGCAATTGGCGCAGGACCGGTTCGGGTGATCTCGATCAGTTTATGGCGGGCGTGGGCCCAGCAATAGGCCAGTTGAATGCCGGGGCCTACCCTATCCGGTGCGATCAGGCGGTTATATCCGGCATAGCCGTCCACCTGCAGGATGCCACCAAAGCCCTGCAATATCCGTTCGGCATGCAGCCCGCCTCGACCGGGTGCATAGGTGAAGGCCACGGCAGGAGGTGCTTTGCCGCCCCACGGTCGCTCATGGCGTGCAAGTGCCCAGAAGTATCCAGTTTTGGTCTTCTTGGCCCCCGGATCGAGAACCGGTGCGCGGGTCTCATCTGTTACCCGCTAGGCGATTGCGCAGCAATCGGCCGAGAGGGCATGAAGAGCTTTGTGGATCGCTTCAGGTCGGCCATCAGGGCGTGGAAGACGGGGCGCAACTCAAAGGCGGCACGGCCAACCAGTCCGCAAGGGTTGATCTGCCAGATTGACACGCTAACGGTCATAAATCTGCGCTTGACGATACAGGGGCAGATGGTCGGCATATTTGCTGACCAGAACATGCGCGACAGTCGCCTCTGTCGGCATGCCACCCGGGATCAGTCGTGCCGGAGCCGGAGCCTGAACCACACCATCGGTGCAGGACCGACATGCATAGTTCGGGCGGCGGGTGACGATCACGCGGAACTGGGCGGGGACGATGTCTAGCCGTTCCGTCATGTCTTCCCCGATACAATGCAGGCAACCGCCGCAGGCGCAGGTCAGACTGCCGGGTGCCGCCGATATGTGGCTGCAGGGCTCTGGGCCTGAGGCGGAGCCGGTCAACGATTTTCACCAACCCGGCACCGTCGTCGTCAGAATGCCAATCAGGGCACAGTGCTACGATCTGGTTGTAGTGGTCCACGCAGATGCGGCGGCTCATACAGACCATCATGGCCTTGCCATCCATCGCTTGCACGCGCGCCTCGAAATGGGCGACGAGTATTCTCCGGTCAATTCTCATCTGGCCCCGTCACGGGGTCTTGACGAGCCACTTTACGACGAGATAGTCCGGTTCGAACGGGTCACGAAGGGCTCCTGCAGCCGGTATATCCGTGCGAGCCTTACCACTCCGCCTTACAACTGCATCAACCTGAAGAAGCTGCTTTTCGGCATCTATCTGATGGGAAATCCTAAGGCGGGGATGGCAGATAAGGTTATGCTCAATCCAGTGTTAGGCGACGCGGTCAATGCCTCCTACGATCTTACCTGCTCATTCACCTGCAGCCATCCCGAACTGTCGACGAGCCGCTACGACCAAACAGCTGGTATCGGTGCGGCGTGGAATGTCATCCTGCGGACGGTGTTTCCTGTCGCCTCCGAACGTTGCCTGCGCCTGACCTGCGATCCCAATGTATTTGCTGGTCGGGATCGAAGCGCATCGGGGGCGATGTTGGCCGCCTTCGCACGTGCTGAGGCTGACAAACGCAAGGGTCGGGTAACGTTGGGAAGCAACTCATTCACGATTTCGGACATTTCCATACCCCTCGCATGCCTGTTTCGTAGCAGGTTTGCTGCCCAACGTCGCTCAAAATGGCCCAGCGTAAGCATGGAAAATGCGCAAAATCAAAGGCTTGTCGCCTAAGCTGTCGAAATGATTAAGCCGTTGGAATCGCTTGGATTTTGGCTCATAACCTGAAGGTCGGAGCTCGCGTATTTGATGAAAGATTGGCACTGCAGTGATCGACTCTGCAAGGCGTCCAGTAGCTACACGATGAAGTAGCGCAAAAGGCGATTGCCCGACGCAGACAACGATGACGCAATACAAACTGCACGTGGGGGACTGTCTGGGTACCGGAAAAACTCATTGCGAAGATTACTCAGTATAATCAAAACGGTAGGTGAAATTAATGGTGCTGCAAGAGAGGATTGAATTTGCCCCTTTCAAGTGAAATGATCGCGTATCATATTGAAAATACACGACATTACAGGTCTTGTGTTAAGTGGGCATGGCGCGCACGTTAACACAAAGGTTGACACACGAATTCTTCTCGCAGGAGCGTACTTTTTTCCTGTTGATCCGGTTGACGTAACGCAAAGCGTTTTCTTGTACGCAACGTAATTATTCAATGTAGTCGTCATCAGTGTCCGGTGCGGGGTTGAAGTTAGCGAAGTTAAGCTGCCTGTACAGGTGCATGTTGATTCTGACTGCCGCAGCCCTCTGCAACGAACGGATACCATTAGGGTCGGATAAGGCGGTTGCTTCAATCATGTATGTGGCCCAAATGTGAAGACCTGACGGGTAGTTGGGACTTTGTAGTACAAGCTGAGCGATGTCAGGGAAGCTCTCCTCTTCCTGACTGCGAAATATCTCCCACGTTTTGCTGGTGGCCAAATCAATGCGTGGTGGTATTGGAGCACCTCCACCACCTTCTGACGGTGAGCGACTGCTTGCCCAATCTCCGTAGATTAATCTTGCTTGGTTGTTGTCCCCTTGAAGTCGAGCAAAGAGTGATCGTTCCTTAACCTCAACAGCCTGACCCATAGAAAATTTTGTGAAGCTGTCTGGAAAACTACTTCCCGTAACCACTATCGGAATACTATCGCCTCTTAAGCTGACAATTTGCTTTACTATACCGTCAACCCAGACCGCGCGGCTAAGCAAATCTCTTGACCAGCCAGCGTCAATTACAAACCCGTAGTTGGCGTGATCGGTCGAGCAAACTTCAGTAATAATCTCGCTAAAGCTGGCATTCTTTTCTCGTTCGAGACGCACAAGAAATGTCTTTTCTCGTGCCGTAAAATGCTCAATTTGGTTGCTAATAGCCAACATGTTGCTGTGATTCACCTGCAAACAAGGAGAAGCATTCGGATGTTGATTAAAAAAATCAATCCATGTCTGATTGTTATCACTTGAATCAACTAGCGCCATAAATTCTTCTTGCGCCGGGCGAGTGGGGTCTTCAACAGAGTAGAATGGATCAATGTCTAAGAAATATTGCCTCTCCCCGAACACATCTTTTATTTTCGTCATGGAATTCTGGAGCATCTTAGCGGTAGCCCAAGGTTTCAGGCAGAAGATCGGAGTCAGAATATCTTTGGTACTATCGGGGAGTTCGGAAACAGCTTGAAGTTCCGCATTGCGCAGAAAAATGGTTGGAACGTATGACGCCGTCCGAATGCTTATTGCCAATTAGCTCAATCCCAACCTAATACTCATTGCACTTTCCGATACATCATAGCGTTCCGCCATTATCCGCGCAATCTCAGTTGTAGGCCGCCCGCCCAACTCGCGCAGTGTGCGAATAACACTGGCTTCAGGCATCAAAAGTTGTGCCCCAAGCCGATTTGCCTCTGCCTCCCGCGTATCAGATAGGGTGGAGCGGTAAAGGATTGAGTCCTCGATTCCATCGCCAATTTGCTCGCGATGAAGCAAGTAGTGTGCAATTTCATGCGCAATAGTGAAGCGCTGGCGGGACGGGGTTTCGTGCCGATTCACTCGAATGCGATATCCGGAGGGGCTTAAGTCGGAACGTTGAATCTGGCCGGAAATTCTTGGCCGAAGGGTAGCACTCTTTACCTCTATTCCCAATTCTCTAGCAATCGAGGCGACTTTAACAGGGACATGCTCAAGGTAAGGCGCAATAATCGCCCTTTCATCCTTTGAAATTCTGTCCCACTCCCGGCTCACTTCTTTTCCTCTTCTTTAGCGTCGTCAGTAAATTCCGTATCAATAGGTTCAATGTCGCGATACATTATCTCCTTGGCTTCCTCTTTCACCAGTTTATGTAACTCGCCGCCCTCTTTCATCGCATCCTTAAGGAATGTTGTAGCTAAGCTGGAAACTCTCTCGCCAATAGAGTTCCAGCCAGCGATTGCGATTAACGCAACCACGAATCCTAGCGCGGCAAGAATTAAAGAAACACCTGTGAGCATAATCGAAACGAAATCGGCATAGTTTATAGATAATACTGGGCTTGGATCAATTCCATGCGGTACGTTTGATACAGGACTTGTTCCCGCTAAGTTTGAGACGGGAATACTTCCCATAACTGCAAAGGGCTTAAGAACCGACATTGCGTGTATCAGGCTGTAGGCACCAGCCCCACCGAGAACGTAGGCGATCACAGAAATCAGAAAACGCCTCATGCAAACACCGCCTTTGGTCAGAGCCATTGTCATTCTTCCCATAGCTGCCACCTCGATGCAATCCCCTCATCGTTCATGGTATGTTCCAAATATGCGCTTGTCTGCGGCAAATTTCAAGTGGCGGGCGCGCTGCGTACTTCGATGGCCCATCGCCAGATTGATGTTAGGTAAGTGACTGGGCGCGCGAGCGTCTTCGCGGATATTCAGACAATAAGACTGCAATTACGAAGTTCTATAACTTAAATTTTTCTGGTGCCGATCCGCGTATCGAGACCGGTGAATCCGAGTGGAATTCGCTGGATTTTTTGGTGACCTATAACCGTCTTGGTTGTATTTTTCGAGGCCGGAGGTGGCGGGGCAATTTGTGGACGCCTTTCTTACCCCGCTACTGGGTCCCAGACTAATATTAAATATCAATGGGTTATGAGCTAATGCAGTTACTTCCAGCCAATCAATTTAGAAGATCGTCACCCTATCCATTGGTCTCTGTCAGACTCAACGTGTGAATATGTGGGAGGATTCCCTGCGATCTCATTCGGTATCAACCCTCCGGGCATCGACGCGCGTCGATAACACAATACAAAGCTGATACCCTGTCAGCATCATACACTGTCACAGCGATGCATACACTGCACATAGGTCTGACAGTCCATAGCGCGGGCGTTCGGTGAGGGTGAAGGGTATCAGTCGGATAAGCGACGGTAAGTCAGGGGTGTGACTGTGCCGCCTAGAAGTAGCTAAAAAGTCCAAACACCACTAGAGCTAGTGCAAGTGAGAAAAGGCTCATGAGCATGGTTTATGCTCCCGCACTTTGATCTAGCATCCGGTACACGGAGGATCGGGCGATGCCGAGCGCTTTGGCGATAGCGCTTGGCGTTTGGCCGTCCTCCTTCATGCGTGCCACCTTGGCAGCGTCTATCGAAGCGGGACGGCCTTTGAAGGGGCTTGCATCGCCTTTGGCAACGGCAGCGTCGATTCCGTCGCGTTGACGAGCCTTGCGAATTGCCGTCTCGAACTCCGCAACTGCCCCGAGAATCTGGTAAGTCATGCGCCCTTCTGGCGTCGTGGTATCAATCTTTTGATCCAAGCACCGGAGCTGCACTTCTTTGGCGGCGAGCTGGGCGGTGATCTTGAGTAAGTCAGTGAGTGAACGGGCGAGACGATCAAGCTTTGTAATCACTAGCACATCGCCTACTCGAACAAAGTCCAGCATTCTTGCCAGTTCATTACGGCCCTCTGTGCGCGTGCCCGTCACCTTCTCTTGGTATATGTATTTGGCTTCAACACCTGCGCTCGTAAGGGCTGCGATTTGAACGTCAAGCGACTGCGTCCGACTCGACACACGCGCATATCCAATTAACTTTCCCACAATAACCTCCAAGTGTCCGATTTGTCTGTCCTATAACTTATACCTGTCCGATAAATGATTCGGCAAGTCAAAAAGGACACAAAATGCGTGTTTTCAGGTGTCGCGCCAGAGTATACTCAAAAAGGGCAGCACGCAGGCGCTGTCGCGCTGGCATTGGATGACAGATTGCTTATAGGCCACTGATTGATCAACTTAAGGGGAAGCCGTCAGGCTCCAATAAGTACGATCAGCCAACCCACTAGGACTCTGGCGTCTAAGATGTAGTCGCTGGTCTCTGGAAAAACGCTAAAGCATCAGTTGCCACCGGCGACAGGTGGACTGCCCGCCAACTGTGTTTGCATCTGCTGCGTCGCTAAATCTTGCCAATATATAAAATCAAGACATCATAGAAGGCCACCGCAGGGTGCCCTTACTAAAGTCAGCACGGTCTTTGAACGTACCTTAGGCTGCAAGCTTGGTCAGATCGCAAGCGCTATGCCTTACATTTGGAGACGGTAGGCAGGAAATCGGGTGCGCAATGATAGGTCGTTTAGGGTGATATTGCGCAAAGTGCTGGTGGAGGGAGTCGGAGCAACGGATTGCAGCCAGTCGCTGGATTGTGATCACGAAAACAGAGAATCTGTAACATTACGTGACCCAGTTATAAAACTCACTCGGCGTAGCCACTGGAGGGCTGTTTCTGACCGTTAACCCAGATGTTACCTTTCGAGGCCTAGAAATTGGGGCGAACTGTTTGCCGGGTCGGCCTTCGTTGCAGGCGGCGTTGCGATTGCCGCTTGATACTTGGGAAACACCGCCGTGCGATGAGCAAAGTATATCACAGAACAGATTCCGCCGATTGCATAGAGCGCGAAAAGTGCAGCTATTATTCGTGTACGGTGCATCAATTTCCTCAGACATGACCCACCCTTATTCGCACCGGAGTCGCCTTTGGATCAATCGTAATACGTAAATAGCCAGTATGCGCCAACTGCATAGACGGTCAACAACATGGCAGCGGCGATCTTTGCGTAGGTAGGCATGGCAGCGCCTCCATAAAAACAAGCGCACAATAAAATTTCTGTATCGATGTCGCAACTAAATTTGCGACCGAGAGTTGTGCTTTTTCATAGCATTTGCGGGATATGGAGTCAGCAAGTGGGGTGGCGGAACGTAAGGTATTGGTTCAACAACTCGCTGCTTACTCGGCTGGGATTGAAACCTGATCCGCGCGCGCATAACGATCCGGAGCGGAGGGAAGCGGAGAACGCTGTTAAAATTTCTCTCAAGCTGGCGCGGGCGTTGAACCACGATGAACCTGAAAAGCTGGAGTGGCTCAATTCTATAGAGCGAGCCTTGTCGATTTCCACCAAGCTGGGAGACGGCGCTCGCACCGACGCCCTAGAGTATTTGATCCCGGTAGTTGAAGTTAAGTTTCCATGGCTCGTGCCAGATTTCACCCGGCTCGCATCAACATACAACGGCCGCGATGTTGAATGACGTCGCAGACAGAATAAGGCGTGGGGCGAGGAAATGCTGGAAAATCTTATTCTTGCTTCTGATTATTTGGCTGATTGAGATGGTGGTTGTGACGTTTGCCCCGCCTGTTCTGGACGGCCAGAGCTTTATAGCGTATTGGCATTTCCCGCTGATCAGTCCGCTGGTGCTTTGGTATTGCTGGCTGGTGGGGAAGCGGGACGGATAGGGGTTGCGGCAAGCTTGGGGTGCGCGGGCCGGGGAAGCCTAAGGGTGGTGGGGATTGGAAGCATTGTGTGTTTTAGTCAGGTGTAGAGTTTGCCGCTATCCAAGCTTCTGCCTCTTCCCGCGTGCCGAAGGCTTTTCCGTCTGACAGCACATGCTCCAATTTGATGCCTTCTGTATCGAATATGTCATAAATTTCAAACCACTCAGCTCTCTCACCGCTGGGATGGTTTACCGTCCGTGCTTTAGCGATGTAATGCGATGGCATAGCGTGCCTTCCTATGTTGGAGTTACTCGATTACTTCATAGGGCCATTTGTAGTTGCTATAAAGGAAAGGCTTCCCGCCTTCTCGGTCAATCAGCTTGGCCCTTATCTTAAATTTTGCACCGGGGGGGCGGCTGGCACGCATAGCATGCCCACATTCTACGTCGATCTCGGTGTCCAAGCCTTGCCCAGCAATAGGGCGGGCATGGATCAGGGATTTTTTGCCAGCTTTGATGGCAGAGTAGGTTTCAACAATTACCGAACTGTAACCCTCGGTCGGCATACTCATTGGGCGGTCCTCCTCGATTAATGTGCATGTGGAAATATTGCACGCTTTCACTGGACGGGATACATAATTGCAGCTTGTGGGGATTTGGATTCGCGAAGGGAGCCAAACGTTCCAATATTCCAGTCCGATTCCAGTGCCCTTGGAACGTCTAACTCTCAGAAAAGAAACAATAATACCTCTGGATTCCAATATTCCACTCTTTTTTACTTTAGATAAAAATAATAAAAGAGAGGGACTTTTCTGGACCCGCGCGCAAAAACCATCATCCCGGACACCATCCCCTCGTTTCTGCATGCGAATGTGCAGAAAACACTGGAGTATTGGAATCGTGCCATATTTCACTTTAGGTTCTAAGCGTTAAACGTTCCAGCGGCACTGGAATCACACTGGAACGTTGGAACGTAGTTTTGAACCTTGCCGCACAAATGATAAAAGGCGCGCTAACGCGCGCGCCTATCATCCCGATATCCATCAAGTCAAAACCCCGGCGACTATGCCGCCAAGGCCTCCGTCGCGAACACCTCGGCAAGCCGTGCCAGCAACACGGGACGCGCCGGGAAGATATAGCAGTGCTTCCCTGCCTTGCTTGACCAGTCAGGCTCGCCTTTTGAAGTCACCTCCAGTTCCCGGTCATTACCGTACCGCTGGAACCTTACAGTCTTCTTGCCCTTGTGATTCACGAGATTACCGAACAGTTCTTCCAGCACGTTCGCGACGTCCGCCCGGTTGTCATGTAGATTTGAAACCTTTTCGACTGCCGCTTTCAGAGTGGCTTTTTCGATTGGCGTTTCTTCTGTCTCTGACAGTTCATACCGTACCAGCCGCCCGCTTGCCTCTGGTGCAGTAAGCTCACCGCTATGCACAAACTCCACCAGAACCTTTTGTGCAGGCCGTAGCGAGTGCATACGCATCTGTTGACGCTCTGTTGTCAGAGGCGCTTCGCGCACGTCAGACCAGTCAGCTTGCATGTCGTTTTCGGCAGGCAAGTACGCAGCCAATTCTTCCATCATCGCAACCAGTCCGCCATTCTTAATTGCATCATTCAGTTCGGTGAAATATGCCGTGTCGCCAATCTTGGCGGGGCTTACCGTGACGCATCCGTATCGGCGGTCGGAGCCGTTCAACTCGATTGGGATAACC
>NZ_JAQGKQ010000091.1 GCF_028290025.1 Cypionkella sp.
GCGCCGGATTGCAAGATTAACCGCCTTGTCCAGCACCACGACCGTCAGGATCACCAGCATAGCATGGATCAGTGGCACATCGGGATAGATTATCGAGTCGCCTACAGCTGAGCCGAGCGCGGATGACCAACAAAAACTCGACCAACGACAGTTGCGAAAGACTTCGGCCGCCAACCCAACGCAGCAGGATCATTGTCCACAGCCAGATCACCAATACGCGCAGCAGGATTTCCAGAAGGAACAAGGGCGGCTCATCGCCCATGAACACGCGGGGCCAATCGAATGCGACAATGGTGTCCATACCTACTCCGGTTTCAGGGGTTGGAATGGTAACACCGCAGCGGAGCGATCAGTTCCGCACGGACTATTTGGCGGCGGGCTTGGCAGGATTGGCGGGGCCGCGCCTTCCTGCCCAAGGCAGGCGCGACGTGATTGTTGGGCGTAGGTTGTGCAAAGACGCCCCTCGCTCGACGGCTTTAGCCTTACGAGCAATGAACCCGAAAACTGTGCCCCGCAGAGTTTTCTTTCGGTACGCGTCAATAGATCAAAGCTTTGCCGCTATAGCGCGGTTTCAGCAAACGCATTCGATGCGTGTCAGCGCCATTTCCAGTTTCTCCACGCCGCCCCGGCCTTGAGCCGGGGCCTCTGCTTACAACATGAGGCCCCGGCTCAAGGCCGGGGCGGCGTAGATCAGGGGTTTAGGGGCGCTTAATACTTCCCCGGCACATACAGTTCCGGCGGTAATACCGCCCGCTCATACTGCGGATTAAACACGCGGTTCGGCAGGGTGACTTCTTCGTGCGGCACTGGCTCATAGGGGAATTGTTTTAGCAGGTGGTCGATGCAATTCAGGCGGGCGCGTTTTTTATCGTTGCCGTCGACAATATACCACGGCGCTTCGGGGATGTTGGTGCGGGCCATCATTTCTTCTTTGGCTTTGGTATAATCCTCCCAACGGACGCGGGATTGCAGATCCATTGGTGAGAGTTTCCATTGCTTCATCGGATCGTGTATCCGCATCAGGAAGCGCATTTGTTGTTCTTCATCGGTGATTGAGAACCAATATTTGATCACGGTAATATGGCAAAGCCCATCACGCGTTCGACCCCGGCGCGGTTATACCAGCTGCGGTCCAGCAGCACGATTTCGCCGCCTGCGGGCAGGTGCGGAACGTAGCGTTGGAAATACCATTGGGTTTTCTCACGGTCGGACGGCGCGGGGAGTGCTACGACGCGAACGACGCGCGGGTTGAGGCGTTGGCTGATGCGTTTGATCACGCCGCCTTTGCCCGCCGAATCGCGGCCCTCAAACAGCACGACGACCTTTTTCTTGTGATACGACACCCAATCTTGCAGCTTGATCAGCTCTGATTGCAGGCGGATCAGCGATTGGAAATACTCGTGGCGGTCGCCGTCAGGGTGTTTGTCTTTGTAAATCTTGGAGATTTCGAGCGAAAGCTGGGCGTCTTCCAGTTCTATCTCATATTGCTCATCAAAAGCATCGGCGAGTTCGGCTTCCAGCCAGTCGAGGGCTTGCGGGGATGCGGTGGCGTTTGTGGTCGACTCGGGCATGGGGGACTCCTGTTTCGCTGGCGGTAAATCAGCCGAATGTAACAGGGCGGTGACGCGGGTGTATCGGGCGAAGTGTTGCCAAACGGCACAGGGTGGCTTGTTTGGCCGCGGCTTGCTTGTAGACTCGGAGGCAGGGTCGTTGTGAGGGTAGTATGCGCTGGATCATCCGTTCGGTTATGGCATTGGTTTTGCTGGTTATTTTTGGAGTGGGAGCGGTGTTTCTGATCCCGGCTGAGAAGGTCGCGGGCATTGCGGTGGCGAAGTTCAATGCGCTGACCGGGCGGGAGTTGGTGATCTCTGGCTCGGTACGGCCACAGGTTTGGCCGCAGCTGGGGGTGACGACCGGGCCGATTTCGATTTCCAACGCGGAATGGTCGAAAGAGGGGCCGATGGTGCAGGCCGAGGGGCTGTCGATTTCGGTGGATTTAATGGCGCTGATCGGGGGCGACGTGAAGATCACCGGGGTGGAGGCGATCAACCCTCGGATCGTGCTGGAGCGGTCGGCGCAGGGCGCGGAAAACTGGGTTTTTGGCGGCGGCGGGTCTGGTGGCACGGTGTCAAAGGCGACGCCGGGGGTCGGGCGGGCGTTCACGCTGGATAATGCCTCGGTTTCGGGCGGCGTGGTGGTGTTTGCCGATCACAAGGCGGGGGTGCGTTATGAGCTGAGCGGGATTACGGGTGCAGTGGCGATCCCGAATTACACCGGGGCTGCGACGTTGGATTTGGCGGCGGTGATGAACGGGCAGTCGTTCAGTTTTGCGGGTAAGGTCGCGGCATTTCAGGATTTTGTCGATGGCAAGGTGGTGGGTAGCGATCTGAAGCTGGTGGCGGGGGATGCCTCGGTTGGGTTTGAGGGTGAGGCGGGTCTGGCGGGCGAGGGCAAGGGCGCGCTGACCGCCGATCTGGGCGATCTCGCGGCGATTTCGGCTTTGGCGGGGATGGCGGCACCGGATTTGCCGAGCGGTTTGGGGGCGTCGGATGTGCAGGTGTCGGGGGCGGTGACGTTCACCACGGCGGGGTCTGTGCATTTGCGCAGCGGATCGGTCAGCTTGGATGGCAACACTCTGGCGGTGGACGCTGATCTGACGACGGCGGGGGCGCGGGCGAAGCTTTCGGCCAAGGTGGTGGCGGGTGGTCTGGATTTGGTGGCGGTGTCGGGCACTCAAGGAGGTGGTTCGGAAGGCGGCGTGCAGGCGTCGGGCTGGCCGAAGGATCGGATTGATGTGAGCGCGCTGGCGGCGCTGGATGCAGTGGTGGCGGTGACGGCGGACAGCATTGATCTGGGGATGGTGAAGTTTGGGCCGTCGCAGATCGTACTGACCAATGAGCGGTCTCGGCTGGTGGCAGAGTTACGCAAGGTGTCGGCGTATGAGGGCGTGATCTCGGGTCAATTCGTGGTTAATGGGCGCAAGGGGCTGTCGGTCGGTGGGGATTTATCGTTTGCGGGCATGGCGTTGCAGCCGATGCTGGCGGATTTCGGCGGATATCAGCGGCTGGTGGGGACGGGCGATTTGCGGGTGAAGTTTTTGGGCTCGGGGGTGTCGGTGGATGCGATTATGCACTCGCTGGAGGGGTCGGGGTCTGTGGCGTTGAGCAATGGCGAGATTTTGGGGTTGGATATCGCGGGGATGCTGCGGACGCTGGATATGTCTTATGTGGGCGAGGGGCAGAAGACGATTTTTGACAGTTTGGGCGGCAGTTTTACGATGGCGGCGGGCGTGCTGCACAATGAGGATTTGGTGCTGAAATCGCCTTATATCACGGCGCGGGGCGTGGGGGATGTGGGCTTGGGCGCGCGGAATTTGGAGTATCGGATTAAGGCCACTGCTTTGGCGGATGATACCGGGGCGGGCGGGTTGACGGCTCCGCTGTTGATTAGGGGGTCTTGGGCCAACCCGAAATTTTCTCTGGATTTGCAGGCGATTGCGGATGAGAAACTCGCCGAGCAGAAGGCGGCTTTGCAGGCTCAGGCGGAAGCTAAGCGGGCGGAGTTGGAAGCTAAGGCGCGAGCCAAGCTGGAGGATGAGTTGGGCGTGGTGCAGCAGGACGGCGAGAGCCTTGAGGATGCGGCGCGGCGGCGGATGAATGAGGCGGTGGACGAGGGTGCGCAGAAGGCGTTGGAGAAGTTGCTGGGCGGCGGGAATTGAGGTTGGGATGGGTTTGCTTGTGGCTGGACGCTGTGCATGTAGCAGTGGCTGGCGGGGCTTTGGTAAGATTGTGACAGGTGATGAAAACGCAGGCTGACATTCAGGCAACGCGGCCTGCCATTCAGATTGAGATCAAGGGCGCGAGTATTTCGTCGATTGCAGGGTTCTATCGCGAGATAAACCGGGTGTTTATGGCGGGGGAGGATTGGGTCTTGGGGGACAGTCTCGATGCGCTGAGTGACATGTTGTATGGTGGCTATGGTGTCGCGGCGGGGGGCGGCGCGGTTGTGATCTTGTGGTCCGATATGGCACAGAGCCGTGCGGCTTTGGGTGTTGAGGCGACGCGGGGTTGGCTGCTGGCGAAGCTGAATACGCCCGGTAAATTTGATAGGGTGGCTGTTCAGGCGCAGTTGGATGCGCTGGAGCGTGGCGATGGGCCGAGCTATTTCGCCATCATTGAGAGCATTTTTGCCGAACATCCGAGATTTCAGATTGTGCAGGCTTAGCTCGACACGTCCTAAGCCTGATATGCTGCGCTGCCGCTTAAAATCGCTGAGGGCGAGCAATGATTAAGGCGCGAGAAATGCTCGCGCCTTTTATTTATTCAAGGAACGACCTTTCGCCTGAACGGCGGAAGGCGCGATGGTGGTTTGCGCTTAGCGGCGACGGTCGCGGCGGGCGCTCATCGGTTGGAACGCTACGCTGACATGGGCTTCGCAGTAGGGTTTGCCGGGAACGGACGGCAGGCCGCAGAACCAGAAGTCTTCGGTTGCGGGGTCGCCGATTGGCCATTTGCAGGTGCGCTCGGTCAATTCCATCAGCGTCAGGCGCTTGGCGCGCTTTTCGACTTCGCGCACCGAAGCCAAAGCCTCGGGGCTGATTTCGTTGGCGGAGGGTTGCGGCGGCAGGGGTTGGCCCGCCGGGATGATGGCTTTGCGCATCGGGATCGGCAGGGTGGTGACGATCGCAGATGGGGAAGGCGCGGGCGCTGCTGCCGGGCGCGGCTCGGGCGCTGCACGCTCGGGTGCGGCGGGACGGGCTGCGGGCGGCTCAACCGCGGCGGGCTTTGGTGCAGGTTCGGCACGCGGGGCGGCGGCGGGGCTTGCGGCTACTTCCGGCTCCTCGCCTTCAACCACACCGCCGCCGACGCGGTTTGACAGACCAAGGCGGTGCACTTTGCCGATCACGGCATTGCGGGTGACGCCGCCGAGTTCTTTGGCAATCTGGCTGGCAGACTGACCCTCAGCCCACATTTTCTTGAGCGTCTCGACGCGCTCGTCGGTCCAGGACATAAGCGAACTCCGGTTCAGGGGGCGTTTGATGGCCCGAGGGGCCCTGCATGACAGCAGACCCTATTCTAATCTTGAATGCAGGGGATACAAGGCGAGCGCGGCAATATCAAGCGGCGCGTGATTCGCATTTCGCGCCAACCTGTGCAGAAGGAGGCGGTTCATGCATGACTACAAGGAACAGCGGGCGGATACGTTCGAAACCTTTGCCAAGGTCAGCCGGGGTGTGCGGCTGCCAAAGACCGCCGTGGTGGTCTATGAATTCGTCGCCGAGGAAGTCGATACGGCTTGGGCGGCGGTAGAAAAGGCGCTGCGGGCCAAGGGCTTCAAGGCCAGTCATTCCGGCGATGTGTTGCAGGCCCGGATCGGGCCGATCACGATTGACGCAGAGACGGTGTGGGAGTGGGAGTGGCTGGCGACGGAAATCGTGCTGCCGTTTTTGTTTGAACCGGACGGCTGGGAATTGGACGACGCCTGAGGCTTTTGGGCGCTTGGGACGGGTGAAGGCGGCTTGGTCGGTGTTTATGTCGTGCTACGTGACAGGCTCGGCGGTCGAATAGGCAGTGCCGCTGAATAACTGCGCCTCGAAAAGGCGGTGGCAGGGGTTGGCTTTTCGCCATTGATCGCCTAGCAAAGGGGCAATCTCTTGGACCCGGTGCAACTCCGGGTGGCTATTCCGGCCGCCGATCCGCCGGACAACGCATTTGATCGCGTCCTCTCATATTATGAACAGCTTTTGGCATTATGCGCGCCAGTGGCGGGAAAACCCTGTGCGGGAAATCCTGGCCGGTGCGGTCGCTACTTTCGCGCTTATCCCCGAGGTTATCGCCTTTTCGGTGACGGCAGGGGTCGATCCGTCGGTCGGGCTATATTCATCTTTCGTCATTAGCGTGGTGATCGCGCTGTTTGGCGGCAGGCCGGCGATGATTTCGGCTGCGGCGGGTTCGGTGGCTTTGGTGGTGGCGCCGCTGGTGCGTGATCACGGTATTCAGTATCTGTTTGCGGCAGGATTGCTCGCTGGAATGTTCCAGATGCTGTTTGGCTTTGCGCGGCTTTCTGCGCTGATGCGCTATGTCTCAAACTCGGTGCGGACAGGGTTTGTCAACGCGCTGGCGGTGCTGATCTTTGCGGCGCAACTGCCGCATATCCTGAACGCGGGCGCGATTGGTTATGCGGTGATCGCAGCGGGTCTGGCGATTATTTATCTGGTTCCACGGCTGACGACGCGTATTCCCGCGCCGTTGATTTGTGTGGTGGTGTTGACGGCATTGTGTTCGGCGCTGAACATCGCGGTGCCGCGGATTGCCGATCTGGGGCAGCTGCCGGATGGTTTGCCGATGTTCGCGTGGCCAAATGTGGCGATCAATCTGGAGCTTTTGAACATCATTTTCCTGCCCGCTTTGGCGATTGCCATGGTGGGATTGCTCGAATCGTTGATGACGGCGGGGGTGGTCGATGATCAGACCGGTACGCCTTCCAACAAGGATGCAGAGGCGCGTGGCTTGGGGCTGGCGAATGTCGCGACCAGTCTGTTTGGCGGTATCGCGGGCTGCGGGATGATCGGGCAGACGGTTTCCAATGTGAAATATGGCGGGCGTGGGCGGCTTTCGACCTTGGCGGCTGGGGGGATTTTGCTGATCCTGATGGTGGCGCTGAAGGGCGTTGTTGCGCAAGTGCCGGTGGCGGCGTTGGTTGCGATCATGATTATGGTGTCGATTGATACCTTTGATTGGGGATCGCTGCGGCGGCTGCGCGGCACTCCGTTGCTGTCAAATCTGGTGATGCTGGTGACGGTCGCGGTGACGATCCTGAGCCATAATTTGTCGATGGGCGTGCTGGTGGGCGTGTTGATGAGCGGGGTGTTCTTCGCGGCAAAGGTGGCGCGGATGCAGAGTGTGCGGCGCGACGGTGACAGCTATGTGGTTGAGGGGCAGATCTTTTTCGCCTCGGCAGATGCGTTTATAGATGCGTTTGATCCGCTGAACCACCAGGGCCCGGTGACGATAGACCTGTCACGGGCGCAGTTGTGGGACATCACGGCGCTCGCGGCAGTTGAGAAGGTGCGCGATCGGTTTGCGCGCAATGGTCTTGCCGTTACGGTTGTTGGGATGAACGCGACGTCTGGGCTTGCGGTGCCGAAGGTGCCCTAAGCGGTGGATTTGCCACCGATCCATGTCGCGCGGATGGCGCGGTCGTCGCCCATCATGATGGTGGGGAAGATCGCTTGCCAGATGTCGGCGGCGCGGCGGGTGGATTGTTCGATGGCGGGGGTAGACTGCAGGTCTAGGATGGTGAGGTCGGCCTCCATGCCGGGGGCGATGTTGCCGATTTGATGCTCGGCGTGCAGCGCGCGGGCGGAGCCTACGGTTGCCAACCACCAAAGGTGGGCAGGGTGCAGGGCTTGGCCGCGCAGTTGGCCGACCTCATATGCGGCCGCCATGGTGTGCAGCATGGAGAAGCTTGAGCCGCCGCCGGTGTCGGTGGCGAGGCCGACGCGCAGGTGGTTCGCATGGGACATATCGAACAGGCCGGAGCCGATGAAGGTGTTGGAGGTCGGGCAGTGGACGAGGCTCGCTCCGGCTTCAATCAGGCGGTCTTTCTCGCGTTGGGTAAGGTGGATGGCGTGGCCGTAGACGGCACCGCTCCGCAGTAGTCCTTGGGATTCGTAGGTGTCGAGATAGTCACGCGATTGTGGGAACAGGTCTTTCACCCATGCGATTTCATCAACCTGCTCGGAGAGGTGGGTTTGCATCAGGCAATCTGGGTATTCGTGCCAAAGCTGGCCTAAAGCGGCGAGTTGCTCGGGGGTCGAGGTGGGCGAGAACCTTGGGGTGATGACATAGGACAGTCGATCTTGGCGGTGCCACTTTTGCAGCAGGCGTTTGCTGTCGTCATAGCTCGATTGCACGGTGTCACGTAGGGTTTCGGGCGCATTGCGGTCCATGCAGGTTTTGCCTGCGAAGGCGCGCAGACCACGGCTTTGGGCGGCGGTGAAGAAGGCGTCCACGCTTTCCGGGTGGATGGTGGCGTAGGTGCACATTGAGGTGGTGCCGTGCGCGAGGGCGAGATCCAGGTAGCGGTTGGCGATCTCGTCGGCATAAGCGCGGTCGGCGAAGCGCATTTCCTCGGGGAAGGTGTAGCTGTTCAGCCAGTCGATCAGGCGTTTACCCCACGAGGCGATGATCGCGGTTTGTGGGTAATGCACATGCGCGTCGATGAAGCCTGCAGAGATCAGGCATTGGCCGTAGTCGGTGATACGCGCTTGAGGATAAGCGGCGCGGACTTGATCGGCGGGGCCAGTGGCGAGAATCCTGCCGTTTTCGATGGCTACCGCGCCATGCGACTCGTGGCGCGCGGCACTGGGGCCATCCGCGAAGGGATCGCTTGCGAAGGACAGCACTTGCCCCAAAAGAATATCGGCCCCGACTTGCTCTGACATGACATACTCCGCTTGCCAAACCCGGCCATGGTATAGGCTTATGGCGCTTAGGTAAATTTCTGCATGCCCCCTGTTTCGTTGAAACAGCTTTCTGTAAGCAGGTGGCAAAGGAGTGTGTCATGGCGGAAAATCTGGCAGTTATGGACGAAGATGAAGTCCACGCCGATCGCGTGGCGGCAATCCTTGACGCGGTAGACGCCCAAGACACCGCGCGTATCACCGAATTGATGGAGCCGCTGCACGCGGCGGACATTGCTGACGTGCTGGAGCAGATCGGCTCTGCGGATCGTCGGGCGCTGCTGGCTTTGTGGTCGGGTGAGATCGACGGCGAGATTCTGTCCGAGATTGACGAATCCATCCGCGAGGAAGTCATCGAATCGCTGCCGCGTTCTGTGGTCGCCGAAGCAATGCGGGAACTCGACACCGACGACGTGGTCGATATTCTCGAAGACCTTGATCTGCCGCAGCAGGGTTTGATCCTTGACGCTTTGGAGGATGCCGACCGGGTTGCGGTGCAGCAGGCGATGGGCTTCCCGGAGGAATCCGCCGGCCGTCTGATGCAGCGCGAAGTGGTGGTGGCGCCCGAGCATTGGACGGTGGGCGAGGCGACCGATTATCTGCGTGAGACGCCGCATTTGCCGGATCAATTCTATCATGTGATCTTGGTTGACCCCCGTGTGAAACCAACGGGTTACGTGACGTTGGGGCGGCTGCTTTCCAGCAGGCGTGAGGTTCGGTTGAAGGACATATTGGAAGACAGTTTCCGCACGGTTCCGGCGACGGAATCCGAGGCCGATGTGGCCTATATGTTCAACCAGTATCACTTGATTTCTGCCCCCGTCGTCGATGGCACCGGGCGGCTGGTCGGCGTGATTACCATTGATGACGCGATGAACGTGCTGGATGAGGAACACGAGCAGGACATGCTGCGGCTGGCGGGTGTTGGCGATGACTCGAGTCTGTCGCATGGGGTTTTGGCAACGGCGCGGCAGCGTTTGCCGTGGCTGGTGGTGAACCTGTTTACCGCGTCGATTTCGGCATTTGTGATTTCTCGGTTCGAGTCGACGATTGCGAGTCTGGTGACTTTGGCTGCCTTGATGCCGATTGTGGCCTCAACCGGGGGGATTGCCGGGACGCAATCGCTGGCGGTGGCGGTGCGGGCGCTGGCCACGCGCAGCCTGACCTCTGCCAACGCCAAGCGGGTGGTCATGCGCGAATTGGTCGGCGGGCTGCTGAACGGCTTGGCTTTGGCTTTTCTGCTGGGGGTGGCGGGAACGGTGATCTTTGGCGACTGGAAACTGGGGATGGTACTAGGGGCTGCGATGATCACCAATCAGCTGGTGGCGGCAATGGGCGGGGTGTTGGTACCGCTGGGGCTGCATCGGTTGGATCTGGACCCGGCGCTGGCCTCGGGGACGTTCGTCACCACATTGACCGATGTGCTGGGGTATCTGGCGTTTCTGGGGCTGGCGACGATGGTGCTGCTGTGATGGACAAGGCAGAAGCGCGCAAAGCGGCGTTTGCGGCGCGGAAACTGGCGTTTGCAGCAGGGCAGGGGCAGGCGGCGGAGTTGTTGGCCGATGTTTTGGCTGCGTATGGCGGGCAAGCTTTGGCTGGTTACATGGCGATGCGCACCGAAGCCGATCCGATGGCGGCAATGTTGGCGCATCAGGGGCCGGTGTGTGTTCCGGTGATCATCGGGCCGGGGCAGGCGCTGCGCTTTCGCGAATGGTCGCCGGGATGCGCTATGGAGATGGGAGCCTTTGGGGCTTTGATCCCGGCCGAGGGCGCGTGGATTGAGCCCGAAGTGCTGATCGTGCCGCTGGTCGGCTTTGACGCGCGCGGGTTTCGTTTGGGTTATGGCGGCGGGTTTTATGACCGGACCTTGCAGGGGTTGCGGATGAAGCGGGCAACGTTGGCGGTGGGATTTGGGTTTTCAGCGCAGGAGTTGGCTGAGGTTCCGATTGATGAATTCGATCAGCGGTTGGATATGATGGTGACAGAAGCGGGCGTGCGGCGGTTTTAGCAGCGCTTGGGGCTGGCCGCTGGGGGTTTCACACCCACAGACCCCCGCGGGATATTTAAGCCAGTGCGAAAGCAACATTTTAATCAAATTATTGAACTTGTGCATTGGCGACAGGTCGGTCGTGATGGGCGATAAGGGCTGATTTAACTATACGATGACCACGATCGGCTACTTCGCAATCGTCTCTTGGCGCACGAACATGTTGCCCCAAGCGCGGTCGATCAGTTCGGGACTCATCTGATTTGGGATGCCTTCGAACTCGCAAACGGCGATCATTTGGTCGATCAGGAATGTCGGCTGATAGTTGGCGTAGTTGTTGGCAATGGTGGGGTATTTGGTTTTCAGCATGTAGATCAGCGTCGCCTCATCCAGCGGGATTTGCTTTTTCTTGGCCACCATGGCGAAGATTTTCAGGAACATCTCTTGGTTCGGGCCGTCGATTTTGATTTTGAAGAAGATCCGGCGCAGGGCCGCGCCGTCAAAAATGTCGTTCGGGTGGAAGTTGGTGGAGAAAATCACCAGCGTGTCGAAGGGCACGGTGAATTTCTCGCCGGATTGCAGTGCTAGGATGTCGCGGGATTCCTCTAGCGGCACGATCCAGCGGTTGACCAGCTTTTGCGGCGGCTCGGCTTGGCGGCCCAAGTCATCGACGATGAAGATGCCGCCGGAAGCTTTCAGTTGCAGCGGGGCTTGGTAGGTGCGGGCGGTCGGGTTGTATTTCAGATCGAGCATGTCGAGGGTCAACTCGCCACCGGTGATCACCGAGGGGCGTTCGCAATAGACGTAGCGGTTGTCGTAGCGATTGCCGGTGCGGCGCAGCGCGTTCGGGTCATCGACGGAAGATTCGGCCGAGGAGTGCACGATCGGGTCATAGACGGTGATAACCTGACCGGAATATTCGATGGCGCGGGGCACGTAGATCTTGTCGCCCAAGGCGGCGCGGATGCCATTGGAAATGCTCGATTTTCCGTTTCCAGGCGGGCCATACATCAGGATGGAGCGGCCTGATGTGACAGCGGGGCCGAGGTTGGAGATCAGATCGGGCGGTAGGATCAGGTGGCCCATGCCCTTCATCAACTCGGGCCGGGTCAGTTTGATGTCGCGGACCGATTGGCGTTTCATCTGTGCCGAATAGGCGGCCAGTGGGATAGGCAAAGCGCCGTAATATTCGGATTGTGACAGGGCATCCAGCGCGCGGGCTTTACCGGCATCGGTCAACTGGTAGCCCATTTCATTGCTCGTCGAGGTGGCGTTCAGGGTGCCTTTGGCCTCTAGCAGACGCTGCTGTCGGGCGGCATCGACGAGTTCTTGCACCAACACGACGGGCAGGCAGATTGCGCGCGACAGGTCTGTGACCATGTCGAGGTTCATGCGGAACATGGTTTTTAACAGGATGTCGCGCATCATCACCGAGGATAGGCCGGTTTCGGCCAAGGACTTCGGTTGCGGTGGCGGTTGCACCCCTAGCGGCACTTGCATGTTCATCGGCGGCACCTTTGCATCGGCGGCGCGGTTGTTGCGCGCCGCTCTCTCATGCTTGGGTTTGGCCTAGAAAAGCGGCAAGAGTGCGGCCAAAAGGTAGAAGATCAGTGTCCCTGACAGCGCCAGCCCCATCGGAAAATCCTTATGCGTCCAGCTTTGCCAGTCGGGAGTCGCGGCGCGGAAGGCAGGTGCAAAGCCCACGAGGCGGTGGGCGGCGAAGGCTCCGAGCAAGCAGGCGGCGTAGAGGCCGAGCACGAAGCGCAGGTCGGCGTGAATGAACACCGGGGCCATGGCGGCTGCAAATTTTGCGTCACCTGCGCCGACTGCTCCGCCTGCGTTCAGGATGAAGCCTGCGACCAACACGCAGACTGCCAAGGCCCAACCCCAGAGCCAGAGGTTAAACGGCACCATGATGAGGCCCAACACAAGCCACAGGATAAGCATCGCCGCCCCGGCTTTGTTTGGAATCTTCATAAACTTCATGTCGCTCCACGAAGCCCAGATGGCTATGGCGAAGCAGAACGGAAGGAAGGCGAGGGCTACGTAGGGCGAGATCATATCAACCACTCAGCGCTTTCAGGCTGCGCTCGGCCGCCTCAAAATAAGTAGGCGAAGTATCGACGGCTTGTTGCAGCAATTCGCGACCGACAGAGGTATCGCCTTGCTTCACGGCAGCGAGGCCGAGTGTGTAGTATAGCTGGGCGCGCTCTGTCTGCGTCATGTCGATCACTGGCAAATCATATTTGCGCTGGGCGGCACGGGCGAGGATAAGGTTATTCTTGGCGGTAAAGCTGCTCGGGTCGTAGGTCAGCGCTTCGAGGAAAAGCTTTTCAGCCCCGGCGCTATCACCACGGCTCAGCTTCGAGAAACCCCAGTTGTTGTAGACGCCCGAGGGTTTGGTGGTGAGGCCAGCGGCGATATCGTAAAAGCTATCGGCTTTTTTCCAGTCTTTTTTGCTGTCGGCGACCATGGCTTCCAAGCGATAACGCTCAAATGTTTCGAACGTCGGCGGGACGGTGTTTAGCGTGGCTTCGGCGGCGGGCCAGTTCGAGGTGCGCACTTGCGCATCTGCCAGCCCGACGCGGTCTTCACTGGTGCCTTGCGGAGTTGCGATAATAGCGGTGTAGACGGCTATCGCTTCGGAAGGTTTGTTGGCGCGGATCAGCGATTTAGCCAAGCCCCGTTTTAAATCGATACGGTCGGGGTTTTCGGTACTCGATTTCTGGAAATAGGCCACGGCTTCATTAGGGTCGCCTACCGTCAGCATGATGTCGCTGAGGTTGGATTCGTCGACGACGTTAACGGCCTTTAGCGCGCGTTGGGCATTGGCGTCGCGGGTGCCTTGGCAGCCGCTCAAAGCGGTTGCACCCAGCAGGCACAGTGTTAGCAAAACAGGTTGGCGCATTTTGCGTCCTTTTTGGTCTGACTGCTCGATACTCAAATATGGTTACAAAATAAGCTTCAACATTTTCAGAGTTGCGAGAGCAAAACGTAGCTGCCTTGCCCGCGCCGCACGAGTTTCATAACTGGTTTTTCATCCTGAGCCGGATCATACAGCGCGGTCTCACTGCGCGCGATAGCCAGCTTGAGATTTTCGCGGATGGAGTCCGATTGGCCACTGTCCAGGGCAAACGCTTGTTGGAATACGCGGCGGGCCTCGCCGACCTTGCCTTGTTCGATCAGCACACAGCCAAGATTGTTCAGCGCGGGCACATTGGTTTCATCGGCTTCGATCGCGCGGCGCAGCACCTGTTCGGCTTGACCCAAGCGGCCGAGCTTTAGATCAGCCGAGCCAATCGCAGACAGCACATCGGCGTTCATGCCCTGTTCGGCTGCGGCGCGGTAATAGGCGCGCATCGCCAGTTCATACTCGCCCGCTTCCATTAAACGGTGTCCGACCAGCAGGCCATCGACACCTTGCTCGCGGCCATTTGCGGCGAAGGGCACGTTTCGGGCGTTGCCGGATGCGCTAAGGCCGCCAGTGTGTTCACAGGCGGCCAAAGTTGTGCAAACCAGAAGGGCCGTTGCTGCCGTGCGCTTCAATACTCGCCTCGTTAAATCGGGCTTGGCGCCCATGTCAGCCGCCACCAAGAGTTTTCGAAATCCCGTAAACTGAAGGTCCGATCAGAATGATCAAAAGCGGTGGTAGCGTGAACAGCATAGTGCCAAGCGTCAGCTTTGTCGGCAACTTGTTTGCCAATTCTTCCGCCCGCATGATGCGTTTATCACGCATTTCTGCAGAATAGACCCGCAGCGCGTCGGACATTGAGGTACCGAAGGTCGCGGATTGTACGAGCGTGGTACAGAACGACGAGATATCGGCGATGCCGACGCGCTCTGACAGGTCTTTCAGCACCTTTACGCGCTCTTTACCGGCTTTGACTTCTTGCGCGACGGTCTCAAATTCTTCGGCCAAAGCGGGGCAAGAGTTGCGGCTTTCTTTTGCGATGCGGTTGATGGATTGGTCAAGCGATTGGCCAGCCTCTACACAGACGAGCATCAGATCAAGTGCGTCGGGAAAGCCCGAGACGATTTCGTTTTGGCGCTTTTGCACCCGGCTGTTGACCCAATACATTGGAAAGTAATAGCCCAAGCCGCCGGGCAGCAGGGTGGAGATAATCATCACTTGGGTGGAAACCTCGGCGCCATTATTGCCGGTGAAGGTATAGAGCATCCCCAAGGCGAGCAAGCCCACCCCCAGCGCCAGCTGCGCGAAGTGGAAGGTGCGGACAGCGTTCTTTTGCTTGTAGCCCGCCCGCACCATTTTCAGCCGTGAAGCGGTCATGGTCTGCTCATCCTGCGGTTCGAGGAACGAGGCGAACTTTTGCAGGCGGTCAACCTTTTCGCTATGCCGCAGAGCCGCGCCGCGTTTGGATGATGCGACGCCTTCGATCTCTTTGCGCAGTGCTTTCAACTTGTCGAACGGCTCTGGCTGCTTTTTCAGCATCATCGGCAAGACGGCGACGATCAGCGACAAGCCGAACAAGCCCAACGCCAACAGCGGCCCCAAGGGGCCAAAATTATCGGTCAGTTGCGTGTTGATATTGTTCAGAAATTCCATGACGTTTAGACCTTAATGTTGACCATGATACGCATGAAGATGATGTTGATTACCAAAAACACTCCGACAGCGAGGCAGGCAGGAATAAACACCGACGATGTCGCTACATCATCGTAGTAGTCAGGCTTGATGATGTTGATCATCACAATCGCGCCGATCGGGAACATAGACAGGAACATGCCCGACCATTTCGCCTCACCTGTGATGGCTTTGACGCGGCGAAACAGTTTGAAGCGGGCGCGGATTACCTTGGACAGACCTTCAAGGATTTCGGCCAAGTTACCGCCCGAGGTTTGCTGAATGGTGACGGCAACGGCGAGAAAGCGCAGATCCTGGCTGTCCATGCGTTCGGCAAAGGCTTTCAGACTGTCAGCGACATTGCGGCCATAAGCGGCCTCATCGGCGATCATGCCAAATTCGGTACCCAAGGGGTCGGGGACTTCTTTGGCGACGATACCGATGGCAGAGGCAAACGGATGACCGACGCGCAAAGACCGCACCATCAGTTCCACGGCGTCTGGCAGTTGTTCATCCATCAAGGCGATGCGCTTTTTGGCCTTGCCGTTGACCCAGAAATACACGCCACCCACGCCCATACCTACAGCAACCAGCACCCGGATGGGCAGGGCGACTTGCGTGCCAAGGGTCAGCCCGACAAAAGCCACGCCAACCATGCCGACCATAATCAACACCAGTTGCTGCGGGCTGAAGGCAATGTTGGCTTTCTGGGCTTTCTTGGCGAGGATCGAATACAGCGGGATGCCGCGCGAGTTGACGTGCTGCTCGGTCTCTTTGCGCAGTTGCTCCAAAACCTGTTCGCGGTTGTTGTTTTTCTCCAGCAGAGCAAGGCGGCGGCTCATCCGGCTGTTCAGGCTGATCGACTTGCCAAACACCACAAGATAAAGCCCGTTCACCATCACAACGACAGCCACGAAGATCAGAATATAGATAAGCGGAGCAGCTGAAAGGGTCATCACATGCCTCAGTTAATAGGTTCGTAGATTGAGGCGGGCAGATCGTAGCCCCATTGCCGGAAGCGGTCGGAATAGTGGCTGCGCACCCCGGTTGCGTTGAAGCGGCCGATGATTTTGCCATTGGGTTCAACACCTAAGCGTTCGTAGCGGAAGACTTCTTGCATCGAGATCACCTCACCCTCCATGCCGGTGATTTCGGTGATTGAGACCATGCGGCGTGAACCGTCTTGCAGGCGAGAGGCTTGCACGATCAGGTTCACAGCCGAGGCGATCTGGCTGCGGACGGCTTTCAGTGGCATTTCAATCCCTGCCATTGCAACCATGTTTTCAAGGCGGCTGATGCCGTCACGGGCAGAGTTCGCGTGGATCGTGGTCATCGAGCCATCGTGGCCGGTGTTCATCGCTTGCAGCATGTCGATGACTTCCTCGCCACGAGTCTCGCCGACGATAATGCGGTCGGGACGCATCCGAAGCGCGTTGCGCAGACAGTCGCGTTGGGTCACCGCGCCCTTGCCTTCGACGTTGGCGGGGCGGCTTTCCATCCGGCCGACATGGACCTGTTGCAGCTGAAGCTCGGCGGTGTCCTCGATGGTGAGAACTCGCTCGGTGTTGTCGATAAAACTGGAAAGCGCGTTCAGCGTGGTGGTTTTACCCGAACCGGTGCCGCCTGAGACGATGATGTTCAACCGACACGACACGGCCGCTTGTAGGTAGAGGCCCATTTCCTCGGTAAACGCCCCAAAGCGCACAAGATCGGGAATGCCGAGTTTTTCCTTCTTGAACTTTCGGATCGAAACCAGCGATCCATCGACGGCAACCGGTGGCACCATGCAGTTGAAACGGCTGCCATCGGCAAGCCGCGCATCGCAATAGGGGTTGGATTCATCAACGCGACGCCCCACGGCGGATACGATCTTGTCGATGATGCGCAGCAGGTGGCGCTCATCTTTGAAGGTGATGTCGGTCAGGGTCAGCTTGCCGTTGCGTTCGACAAAGATGCGGTTCGGGCCGTTGACGAGGATATCATTAACCGACTCGTCCTTCAGCAGCGGTTCAAGCGGGCCGAGGCCCATGACTTCGTCATATAACTCTTGGTTTAGCGTAACGCGGTCGTCCTTTGACAGCACGACGGCCATCTCCTCCAGCGCCTCGGCAGAGATCGCGGCGATTTCGGCTTTGAGGTTGGCTTCGGACGCCTGTTCAATGGCGGCCAGGTTAAGGTTATCAAGCAGGCGCTTGTGCAATTCTTGCTTCAACTCGCCCAGACGATCCTTGCGCTTCTTTTCCTTATCGGCAGCCACCACTTCGGCAGCCGGACGGACAGGGGCAGCCGTCGGACGCACACCCGCGCCGGGTTTGGCCGCGGGTACAGCCGCGGGCCGCGCGGTATTCGCTGGAGCGGCAGAGCCAGACGATGGGCCTGCCTCCGGTTTTTTGAAACGTGAGAACATCCTACACCCCCAAAGTCAGAGCCTTAGCTCTTGCCGGATTCCACGGCTTTGTTCAGATCAAACAGCGATTTTGCAAGCTTTTGGATTTCTTTGCGCAGCGGATTTTTGCCAGCATTTTCCGACAGGGGCAGGCCGTGGTCATTGGCTTGAGTGATCTGCGCGCCGCCATCTGGAAGTTGAATTTCTATCGTGATATCAAGGCTTTCTGCCATTCTTTTAACGCGACTTTTCGCCGAAAGGTCGGTGAATTTCGGCGCGCGGTTCAGCACGTAACGCAGTTTTTCATGCGGCAGACCTTCGGCTTTCAGCGCCCGCGTCAGTCGCAGCACGTTTTGCGCCGAGCGCAGATCAAGCTCCATCAGCGCGAAGTAAACATGAGCGCGTGCCAACACAGTTTCAGTCCACGCCACGATGGTTTTCGGCATATCGACCACCACGAAATCAAAATTCGCCCGCGCCATGTCGATGATGCGGCCAATGTCTTCTGGTGTGACGATATCGAGCGGCAGCATGTCTGAAGGAGCGGTCAGCACGTGCAGTTTGTCGTTGAAGGTCAACATGGCGGCCAGCATCGCATCGCTGTCCGCGTGGGCTGTGTCGGTCAGCAGATCGAACACCGCCTCTTTGCGCGGCAGGTCAAGGTAGGTGGCAGCCGAGCCATACTGGAAATCAAGGTCGATCAGGCAGACCCGCGGGGCGTCGGTTTTCGACAGCGATGCAAGCTCCCAAGCGAGGTTGGTGGCGAAGGTCGAAGCGCCACAACCGCCCGCAAGGCCATGCACCGGCAGCACGACCGCGTCGCGGTCACCTTTGGCTTTGAAAGCCGGGGCTTTCTCGGCGTGGGGTTCATCCGAGACGATTTGCGGTGGCGCTAGGATAGGGGCAGGCGCAACCTCTGGTGTGAAGATAGGCGCGGGTTTGCGGATACGCTCAATCGCTTCATGCAGCGCACCATCGGGCAGCGGGTAGGGCACGAAATCTTCGGCACCCAAGCGCAGCAGTTGGTGTAAAGCGGCGGGTCCGACCTGATCGGCAATAAGGATCACTTTGATCGTCTTGGCTTTGGCGGTGCGAATGATCTCGGTGATGCGCGACAGATCAATTTCGTCTTCGGCATCCACCGCGATGGCGACAAATTCCAGCGTTGCCGCTTCGGGCTGACCAAGAAAGATCAGGGCGTCTTCAAAACCCAAGTCGCCCCAGGCTTCGCCCAGCTCGTTTTCCATATCGTCGATCAACAGATCAAAATTCTGCACATCGCGCGAAATCGTACACGCCAGAATGGGTGCGGGATCAGGTTGTAAGTTGGCCACGCTCGTCATCGTATCATCGTCCTTCTCAAGACATCCCACCACCGACCCCGGCCCAAATTAAGGCGCTCGTACGGCCGATCCAAGGAGGAATGCACGGCCTATGGCGCGGCATTGTTCCCATTCGGTGCAAGATGCTGGAGGATGGTGGCGAGATTGGGGCTAAAACAGCGTCAATCTAGGGTATTTAGCCGGAGTTCGGGTTTTCTTGGAAACAAAACTAGCGGGGATGTGCGGTAGGTGCGGTGCGTCGCTGAGGCACTTAGCTTTGCAGAAGATTTCGATCAGCGATCGAAGCGGTTCATCAGGTAGCAAAATGCCCCCCCGGGTTTTGCGGAGGGGCAAAAGATTGATCAGGGTTATTCGGTGCCGCTCACCTGGGTTTTGATAACCTCATTGTTAGGATGCGCTGGCACTGCACTTTTGACATATTCCTGCATGATGATCGCGGCATATTTGCCGTTCAGCACCATCGGATTGCTTTTCACGAAACCCGAAACTTCGGTGACCGTGCGGCGATTGCGCTGCTCGGGAGCCGTGGTCTGGATGATGGGGCGGGTTTTGCCAAATGACACCACCGCTTCGAGACGCGAGCTGCCGATGCCCAGACTGGCAAGGTAGGCAACAGCGGCACGAGCCCGGCGCAGACCCAGCGCCTTGTTGTAAGCGTTAGAGCCGACAAGATCGGTGTGGCCATAGACACGGAAGCGCACTTGCGGGAATTGCCGAATGAAGTCAGCCTGTTGCGCCAGTGTTGCGCGGGCCTCGGGAGACAATGCGGCGCTGTTGAACGCGAAGGTGATCGTGGTCGGCACCGTTTGCGCGAAGCGCTGTGCCAGTGCGATGGTGTAGTCGCGTTCACCCGACATCACCAACGTGTTGTTCGTGTTGGCGCTGCCGAAGCCGCCATCGCCGACAGACGCGCCGGCTTCGCGGTTGAAATCGACAGGATCGCAGGCCGCAAGGCTAAACATCGCGGCGGCGATCAGGGGGAGGGAGCGTAGGTTCATCATCACTCCATCACATAGCCATAAGAGCCGCTGAAATCTTGTCGAGCGACATCGCCCGCAGCGCCCTTTTGTTTGCCCGCCACGTTGCCGAACAAAAACAGATCCTTTTCGGACGGCAGCTTGACGCGATCGGTTGGCAGCGCCAAAGCCTCACCCCGGGTCGGCGAGACCAGATGTGGCGTGACGATGATCACCAGTTCAGATTGCGCGCGCTGATATTCTGCCGAGCGGAACAACGCGCCGATGATTGGGATGTCACCCAGCCACGGCACCTGGCCGTTCAGATCGCGGAAGTCGTCTTGCAGCAGCCCCGCAATGGCAAAACTTTCGCCGTCGCGCATCTCTACCGTTGTCGAAGTCTCGCGACGTTTGAAGGCATTATACGAGAAACCGGCGGTGGTTACACCGGTGCTGGTATCAATCGAGGATACAGCGGCGTTGATCACCAGGTTGATAATGTCGCCATCAACGACGGTGGGGGTGAAATTCAGCTCAACGCCGAAAGGCTTGTATTCGATCTTGACGCCGTCTTTGTCCGAAACCGGGATCGGATATTCACCACCGGCCAGAAACTTCGCTTCTTGCCCCGACAGCGCAGTTAAGTTGGGCTCTGCCAAAGTGCGCACAACACCCTTGGACTCAAGCGCTTCCAGCAGCACCGCAAATTCAAGCGAGCCCGCGGTAAAGCCCAGACCCAGAGCGCCTTGCGTGTTGTCTTTCAGTGCGACGAAACCGTCTTTTATGTTGTCTTTGCTTTGATTGGCCAAGGTGCCGGTCGCACCGACAATACCCATATTTTTGCCGCCCGAAATCCCCAACGAGGCCGAGAGGTTTTTGGAAACCGAGCGCTGCATCTCGGCGAAGCGCACTTTCAGCATAACCTGCTGGGTGCCGCCGACGTTCATCAGGTTTGAGACCCGCTCGGGTGCGTAACGCTGGGCCAGATCCAAAGCGCGATCCAGTTTGGCGGTGGAAGATACCGTGCCCGACATGACGATCCCGTCATTGGCGGTGCGCACTTCGATATTTTCGCCGGGCAGGATCTGCTGCAGCCGCTCTTTGAACTCGGCAATGTCAGGGGTGACATGCACATCGACGTTTGAGATCAGCTTACCATCCGGCCCGAGCAGGGTCAGCGTGGTGCGACCGGGCGTCTTACCCAGAACGTAGATCGACTTATCCGACAGCGTCGATATATCGGCGATGCCAGGATTGGCGATGGAAAGCTCTGCAAATGATACGTCGCTTTCGACCACAACCGCGCGGTTCATCGGCACATTCAACGGAGCCGAAGCCGACCCCTCCATTACCCGCAGCGTCTGTGCCGACAGCGGGCTGAGCGCCGAAGTCGCAAGGGCAAGCCCCAAGCAACTGGCGGTCAGGATATTGCGCATATTCATGTGACCTGCCCTTCCGATCACGCCTCTGGTCGGGTCTTGTTCTGCCCAATCCAATTCGCAAGATGCCGTAGATGTCGTTTTTAAGCAAGAATCAAATGGTTAAAGGCCGTTCCTTATGTGGATAACTTGCAACAAACCACGAAAAATCGTGTCCAAAATGTGACGAAACCACCATAGGGAGTGGTTGCGCCTGTCGCTTTCAGGCTCAATTGGTGCAGGCGATCGGCACTTGGCTTGCAACGCCACCTTGCCGCACGGTGATAAAGCAAGCCTCCGGTGCTTCAACCGCGGCCACCGGAGCGGCGGTAGTGTCGCCATTGATGTCCTTGGTTGTGACTTTGATCTGAGTCGGATCGCTGACGGCGCTTTGATCATTGCCGACCAGTGACATCACCAGACGCCCAGTGGCTTGGGCTTGCGCCAGTCGGCCGACCTGCTCGGGTGTCGCGGCCACAGTCATGGTGCGGCTTTGAATTTCGCCTGCAGCGATCGTCGCTTTGGCATTGCGGTCCACGGCGATGATCTTCACGGCAGTCTCAATGCGCTGCGTAATTTCAGAGCCAGACGCATCCGAGCTGCCAGTCCAGTAGATATCCACCCTGTCGCCTGGTTGCAGAAAGTCCGCGGCATCCACTTTGATGGCAAAACCGCGCATGCCCTTTTCGATTGCGCCACTCAGACCGGCCTGCTCACCTGGGGCGGTGACCTTAACGGCGAGGATGGGTTCAAACTGTTCCATTTGCCGCACCACATAGCGTGGATCCTTGGCGTCTTTCGGAAACAGCAGATCGCCGTCCTCAAACGCGCCTTCCGGCAAAGCGTTCATCGGCCAGTAGATGCGCTGTACATCATCTTGCGTCAGCGGATCGCCGTAATTCTTCGCCTTGTTGACAACATACACCAGCGTCAGCCCACCCGTGTCGGCCAACAGCTGTTTTTCACGCGCCACGGCGCTTTGCTGGTCGCCAATGAAATTCTTCGCCATGAATACTGCAGCGCCTGCAAGCAACATACCGACCACAAGCACCAGTCCGAAAATCATTCGCATTCTTTAGCCTTTCCCAAGTAAATCCATAAATCTATCGGGAGGAGAGCCCCCGCGTGTCAGTTGGAGCCGACTTCGACATCACCAATGTAATCAGCAACGTTTTGCGTCACGTTTTCCGTGCTGTAGGCGATTGGCCCCAGCACCAACATGCCCAACCCGATCACAGCGGCTGACAAAACCACCCAGTCAACAGTGACCGCGCCATCGGTGTCGTGGATAAAAGTCTTTAACCAACGTGGCATGGTTTTCCCTTTTTCATCGTTCGCTTCACTTATGGGCCCCCATTGCAGCAATAGCTTAGAAATATGGCCGAAATTAGGATTGCGCCCGATGACTCAGTGGTCGGCAGAGCAAGGCTTCTATGGAAAAGGCCGCATCCTGTCCCGGATGCGGCCTTCACCTCGTTTCAGGTGAGCGGATGGCTTACGGGGTTGTGCTGGTATAGCCAGCAGTGGTGTCGTCCAGTTTGGTTACGATCTTGCCGCCCAAACCTTCGATGCCGCCACCAACGGTTTTCATCACGACCATGCCAAGTCCAACGATGGCAGCGGTCAGCACGACCCAGTCAACGGTCACAGCGCCGGACTCGTCGGATTTGAAGTTTTTGAACAGCTTGCGGAGTTTCAGAGTCATCATTTTGGAAGTCCTCGTTTAGAAGGTTAACTTAAATCTGCTCGAACTTTGCGAGCTGCGAAACATCGTCGTCACTCGCTTAGCAAGGGCGCATCCCGTCCCGAATGCGCCACTTACCTTGCCAGTGCAGCAGAAGCTTACGGGGTTGTGCTGGTGTAGCCAGCAGCGGTGCTATCCAGTTTGGTCACGATCTTCGTACCCAGACCTTCGATGCCGCCACCAACGGTTTTCATCACGACCATGCCGAGGCCAACGATGGCAGCGGTGAGCACGACCCAGTCAACGGTCACAGCGCCGGATTCGTCGGATTTGAAGTTTTTGAACAGTTTGCGGAGTTTCAGAGTCATCATTTTGGAAGTCCTTTTCTTGGGTTGCTCAGTTTTCTAACCGCTCCGGTTCAGTCAGCTGCGACCTCTGTTTCGCCGCTTGCCGTTCGGTATGACCCAATATAGCCGTTTGAATGTGGCTGCAGTTTGGTGACAGCGCGGCGTTTTTGAAGCCGCGTAAAATAGTTCATAAAATAATTTAAGATGCTGAACTGTAACGCTTTATTAATTTCCTACGATTTATGCAGCTGTGGATAAACCGTTGCTTTCGCGCCGATTTGCGCAAAATAGCCATGATTGGGCCAGACATAAGTGGATATGGCCCTGCGATTCTGCTTTGGTTTAAGCAATGAAAACAATGCAGGCGGCATCCAACCTGGTGCGACGGGCACAAGGCATAGTTCTGGCGGGGTTGATTGTTCTGGTGCCAGTGATGGCGTCGGCTGAAATCATCATGAACTCGGTGGCGGGTGAAAGTTTCAAGCGGATCAAAGTCAGCGCGAATCTGCCCGGCAAACGGATCACCGTGCAGATTGATCCAGCGGAACAGGCCC
Organism: Cypionkella sp.; assembly: GCF_028290025.1. GTDB lineage: Bacteria > Pseudomonadota > Alphaproteobacteria > Rhodobacterales > Rhodobacteraceae > Cypionkella. The sequence continues at coordinate 23,722 of NZ_JAQGKQ010000091.1, forward strand.
GGCTGCTTGCAGCGTTGCCGGTGGTCAAAGAGCGCGCACCCGACCCCGCGCCGAACCCGACTGCGCCCTTGGCTCCGACAATGCCGACGCCTGCTTCGGCGCAGTATGGTTGGTTCTGGGATGCGGTTCCGATGCAGCGTGATCAGCCCGCGGGGCGCTTCCCGCTGGCTTTGGCGATGCTCAGTCAAGGCCCAGGCGGCGCGCAGGTGGCAGCACCCCGGATGCAGCATATGCAGGAAATCGCCGCGAGTTATGGCACCGAGATTTTGAAGGCGACGATCGGCACCGATGTATCGCCTGCGCTGGTATTGGCGGTGATCGGGATTGAAAGCGCAGGTCGCAAGGATGCGGTCAGCTCTGCGGGGGCGCAGGGGCTCATGCAACTGATCCCGGAGACGGCGAAACGGTTTGGCGTCAGCGATTCCACCGATCCGGTGCAGAATATCAAGGGTGGCGTGGCTTACTTGGATTGGCTGATGAAGCGGTTCGATCATGACCCGCTGATGGTGATCGCGGCTTATAACGCGGGGGAGGGCGCGATTGATGCCAATTCCGGCGTGCCGCCTTATGCCGAGACTCGCGATTATGTGCCGAAGGTTTTGGCGGCTTGGCAGGTGGCGCAGGGGCTGTGTCTAAGCCCGCCTGAATTGGTCACCGATCCTTGCGTGTTCAAGGTGATCTCGGCGATCAACTAAGGCAGTCCACGCGTGGCGGCATCTTAGATCGTAACAATTCAAGCGGTTAAGCTATTCTGTTACAAAAGCGTTAATCAGTTTTTCCGGTTCCCCCGCATGATTTCAGACCGAAAACGCATCCGCCCATTCGGGGTGCTTTTTCCGCGTCGCATTCACAAACGGGCAAAGCGGCATGATCTTGAAGCCCTCTGCCCGCGCATCCGCCACAAATTGCGTCAGCATCGCGAGGCCCGCACCGGTGCCGCGAAAGCTGTCGGGCACGGCGGTGTGGTCGGCGATCAGCAGCGTCGGCGTAGTGATCGAATAGGTCATTTCGGCTTCTTCGCCATTCTGACGTATATAGTAGCGGCCTTTCGTGGCGCCGTGCTCGCGCAGAACCTCAGTCAACGATGATGCCCTCCGTTGCAGCGCGCAGTTCGGCTTCGGTGACGCCATCCGCAACTTCGACGATCCTCAAACCACCCGGCACCACATCGAGCACGCCGAGGTTAGAAATGATCCGGTCCACGACGGCCTTGCCAGTCAGCGGCAGGGTGCACGCCTTCAGCACTTTTGACTCGCCGTATTTGCTGGTGTGATCCATCACCACCACAACGCGGCCAACGCCCGCAACAAGGTCCATCGCGCCGCCCATGCCCTTGACCAGCTTGCCGGGGATCATCCAGTTCGCAAGATCGCCATTTTCCGAGACTTCCATCGCGCCCAAGATTGCCATGGCTATTTTGCCGCCACGGATCATCGCGAAGCTTTGCGCAGAGTCGAAATAGGCAGTCTGCGGCAGTTCGGTGATGGTTTGCTTGCCGGCGTTGATCAGATCGGGGTCTTCCTCGCCTTCGAACGGGAACGGACCCATGCCGAGCATGCCGTTTTCCGACTGTAAGGTTACGTTAACACCTTCGGGGATATAGTTGGCGACTAACGTAGGGATGCCGATGCCAAGATTCACATACCAGCCGTCCTGCAACTCGCGCCCGGCGCGTTCGGCCATTTGGTTACGATCCCACATGTCAGGCTTCCTTGCTATTGGTCGCGCGGGCGACAGAATCGATATCCACTGGCTGCGCTGCGCGCTTGCGTGTCGTGCGGTTTTCGATGCGTTTTTCGTGATCGCCCTGCACAATGCGGTGCACATAAATCCCCGGCAGATGAATGGTGTCGGGGTCAAGGCTGCCCAGCGGCACGATTTCTTCAACCTCAACCACGCAGATTTTGCCCGAAGTCGCCGCTGGTGGGTTGAAGTTGCGCGCGGTTTTGCGGAACACAAGGTTGCCCGAGGGATCGGCTTTCCACGCTTTGACGATGGCTAGATCGGCGACGATTCCGGTTTCCAAGATATAAGTCTTACCGTTGAAGTCATGGTGCTCTTTGCCATCCGCAATCACCGTGCCAACGCCAGTGGCAGTGTAAAAGCCTGGAATGCCTGCGCCGCCGGCACGCAGACGCTCGGCCAAAGTGCCTTGCGGGTTGAATTCGAGTTCAAGCTCGCCAGACAGATATTGCCGCATGAATTCAGCGTTTTCACCAACGTAAGACGAGATCATCTTTTTGACCTGCCGGGTTTCCAACAACTGGCCAAGCCCAAAGCCATCGACGCCTGCGTTGTTCGAGGCAACCGTCAGGTTTTTGGTGCCGGCGTCGCGGATCGCCGCGATCAGCAGTTCAGGAATACCGCAGATGCCAAAACCACCCGCAGCGATCAACATGCCGTCAAACAACAGACCCTCTAACGCCGCCGCCGCGTTGGGATAGATTTTCTTCATGGGTGCCCTCGCAAACTCTTGCGCGTATAAAAGGCGGCGCGTGTGAGGAAGTCAATCGCCGCACTGCGGCGGCTGACGAGCGCTTTGTTGCACCAGATGCGCTTAGATCGACTTTACCCCGCCGTGCAGATGGCTATGGTGCAACATAACGCCAAACCCGCAAACATGCCCGCGTGGTGAAATGGTAGACACAGGAGACTTAAAATCTCCCGGCCGTATGGCCTTGCCGGTTCGAGCCCGGCCGCGGGCACCATTGGGGTTGTTTCAGAACAGTTCTTTGACCGCTTCCATCGCGACATAAGTCGAGGTTGAGGCGACATGCGGCAGGGCCGAGATGCGTTCGGCCAGCACGCGACGGTAGTCTTGGATGTCGGTGGTGCGAACCTTCAGCAGATAATCAAAGCGCGACGCGATCATATGCGCCTGTTCAACCTCTGGCACCGCCAACACGGCTTTGTTGAAGGCTTGCAGCGCGGCCTCGCGTGTGTCGGAAAGCCGCACTTCGACGAAGGCGACATGGGCTTGACCCATGCGGATCGGGTCGAGATTGGCGCGGTAGCCGGTGATGATGCCGGTATCTTCCAAGCGTTTCATCCGACTTTGCGTGGGCGATTTTGACAGACCGATGCGGCGGCCAAGTTCTGTGGCGCTGATCCGGCCATCGGCGGCCAGTTCGCGCAGAATGGCATGGTCGAAACGGTCAAGCTCGGCCCGGTCGATTGGCATGGCGCAATGCTCCTTTTGAGGCGTTTCGGCTGCATTTGACTCTATAATGAGGGAAACAGCCTGTCAAACCTGCGCTATCATGGTCCAAATCTTTAGGGGACCGATATGAGCGATGCGTGGGCTGTGATTGAGCATAATGCTTTGCGTGACGAGGCGGCGTTGGTGGCCGATCTGATCGCTGAGGCGGCAATGGATGATGCCCAGCGGGCTCGGGTTACGGCGGCAGGTGCTGATTTTGTGCGCCGGATCAGGGCTTCGGCCAAGCCGGGGCTGATGGAAGTTTTCCTCGCGGAATACGGGCTTTCGACCGATGAGGGCATTGCGCTGATGTGTTTGGCCGAGGCGCTTTTGCGGGTGCCTGATGCCGAAACAATGGATGCGTTGATCGAGGATAAGATCGCGCCTTCGGATTGGGGGCGGCATTTGGGTAAATCGGCGTCGTCGCTGGTCAATGCCTCCACCTGGGCGCTGATGCTGACCGGAAAAGTGCTGGATGAACGCGAGCCGGGGGTGGTTGGTCATCTAAAGGCGGCGGTAAAACGGCTGGGCGAGCCGGTGATCCGTTCGGCGGTGACGCGGGCGATGAAAGAGATGGGGCGCAACTTTGTGCTCGGCGAAACCATTGAAAAAGCCATGAGGCGCGCGACGGTGCTGGAGGCGCAGGGCTACACCTACAGCTATGACATGCTTGGCGAAGCGGCTCGGACGGAAGCCGATGCGCGGCGCTATCATCTGTCATATTCGGCGGCGATTACGTCGATTGCGAAGGCAGCTGTGACCGGGGATATTCGCAGCAACCCGGGGATTTCCGTGAAGCTGTCGGCACTGCATCCGCGTTATGAGGTGGCAAAGCGCGCCCGCGTGATGGAGGAATTGGTGCCTCGGGTGCGGGCTTTGGCGGGGCTGGCGAAGGCGGCGGGGCTGGGGTTCAACATTGATGCCGAGGAGGCCGATCGGCTGGCGTTGTCGTTGGAGGTGATCGAGGCGGTGCTGAGTGATCCGGCTTTGCGCGGTTGGGATGGGTTTGGCGTGGTGGTGCAGGCGTATGGGCGGCGCGCGGGGGCGGTGATCGACTGGCTTTATGCGCTGTCGCAGCGCTTGGATCGCAAGATCATGGTGCGGTTGGTGAAGGGCGCGTATTGGGACGCCGAGGTGAAGCGGGCGCAGGTTTTGGGGCTGCAATCGTTCCCGGTGTTCACCCGCAAGCAGGCGACGGATGTGAGCTACATCGCCAATGCGCGCAAGTTGCTCGGGATGACCGACCGGATTTATCCGCAATTTGCCACCCATAACGCGCATACGGTGGCGGCTATTCTGGATATGGCTGACGATAAGAAATCGTTTGAGTTCCAACGCTTGCACGGCATGGGAGAGCGGCTGCACGACATCGTGCTGACCGACAATGCGACGCGGTGCCGGATTTACGCGCCTGTGGGGGCGCATCGCGATTTGCTGGCGTATCTGGTGCGGCGGTTGTTGGAGAATGGCGCGAACTCCAGCTTTGTGAACCAGATTGTCAATGAGGAGGTCAGCCCGGAAACCGTGGCGGCTTGTCCGATTTCGGCGATGGAGGCGATGGTTCCGGTGGCAAGCGCAGCGATTGCGACCGGGCCGGGGCTGTTTGGGGCGCGGCGGAATGCGAAGGGTTGGGATTTAACCGACGCAGGCGATCTTGCGACGATTGCTGCGGCGCGCGGACCGTTTGAGATGCTGGAGTTGACGGCGGGACCGATGCTCGCGGGGGCTGTGGCGGGTGGTGCGCGGCAAGAGGTGCGCAATCCGGCGACGGGGGAGGTGGTCGGGCAATGTGTGAGCGCCTCGGCTGCCGATGTGGAAACGGCGTTAAGTTTGGCGCAACCGTGGACCGCGAGTGCGGAAGTCCGTGCCGGCGTGTTGCGGAAGGCGGCGGATTTGTATGAGACGGAATTTGGCGCGATCTTTGCTCTGCTGGCGCGCGAGGCGGGGAAATCGCTGGCAGATGCGGTGTCGGAATTGCGCGAAGCGGTTGATTTCTTGCGCTATTATGCCGATGGCGCGGTGGGGCTGAGCAACCCTGCGCGCGGGGTGTTTGCTTGCATTAGCCCGTGGAATTTCCCGCTGGCGATCTTCTCGGGGCAGATTGGTGCGGCGCTTGCGGCTGGCAATGCTGTGGTCGCGAAGCCCGCGCCGCAGACGCCGTTGATCGCGGCTTTTGCGGTGGAATTGCTGCTGAAAGCTGGGGTTCCGGCCTCGGCTTTGCAGCTTTTGCCGGGTGATGGCGCGGTTGGCGGGCTGATCACGCGCGATGCGCGGGTGAAGGGTGTGGCGTTTACTGGCTCAACCGAGACGGCGCTGAAAATTCGCCGCTCGATGGCGGAGTTTATGGACCCGACGGCACCGTTGATCGCGGAAACTGGCGGGTTGAATGCGATGCTGGTGGACAGCACGGCTCTGCCAGAGCAGGCGGTGCGGGATATTCTGGCGTCTAGTTTCCAGTCGGCGGGGCAAAGGTGCTCAGCTTTGCGCTGTCTCTATGTGCAGGAGGATGTGGCGCATTCGGTGCAGGAAATGCTGTTTGGGGCGATGGACGAGTTGGCTTTGGGCGATCCGCTGGACTTGGCGAGTGATGTGGGGCCAGTGATCGACAGCGTCGCGCAGGGCGGTATCCGTGATTATATTGCGGCGGCGCGGGCTGAAGGCCGGGTGCTGAAGGAGCTTTCGGCCCCCGCGCAGGGCACATTCATTGCACCAACGGTGATCAAAGTGGCGGGGATCGCCGATATGCCGCGAGAGATTTTCGGGCCGGTGCTGCATATCGCCACGTTCAAGACGGGTGAGGTGGATAAGGTGGTGCAGGCGGTGAACGCCGCCGGCTATGGGCTGACCTTCGGCTTGCATACGCGGATTGATGACCGGGTGCAGGCGGTGATTGAGACGCTGCATGTCGGCAACCTTTACGTCAACCGCAACCAAATTGGTGCGGTGGTGGGGAGCCAACCCTTTGGTGGCGAGGGGCTTTCCGGCACTGGGCCGAAAGCGGGCGGGCCGGAATATCTGCATCGCTTTACCGTGGCAGCGGCTGCGACTGTTTCGGAAGAAAGCCCTGATCTGCCGGAGGCAGAGGTGGTCAAGGCGTTGAAAAATCTGCCGCACCCAAGCGAAATCCGTCATGCGCGGGTGCTGCCGGGGCCGACGGGCGAGTCTAACAAGCTGACAGCGAGCCCGCGCGCGCCGTTGTTGTGCTTGGGACCGGGATCGAAAGCCGCTGCGGCGCAGGCGCAGGCCGTGCGGGCTTTGGGCGGGCAGGCGGTGTTGGCCGACGGGCTTGCGCCACTGGCTTTGGCGCGGTTGGAGGGGTTTTCGGCCGCGCTGTGGTGGGGTGATGCCGCAGAGGGCCGGGCGCGGGCGCAGGCTTTGGCGGCGCGAAAGGGGCCAATTTTGCCGCTGATCGGCGATATGCCGGATGCAGCGCATGTGATGCTGGAGCGGCATGTTTGCATCGACACCACGGCTTCGGGCGGCAATGCGCAACTGTTGGCCGAGGTTTCAGGCTGACTTCGCCCGTTGAGTCGCTCTGTTTAGCAGCCTTGGGCGCGGGTTTGGTGTTGATCAAATCCGTGCCGAGGCGGCTGACGAGCTTCGCTTGCGGCTTGACGGCGTGCAACAGATCGGAAAGCTTGGCTCATGTTTCCAATCCGCGATCATAATCCCTCGGGCCGCGTGCCTTTCGTGACTTACGCGCTGCTTGCGATCAACATCGCGGTGTTTCTGAGCTATTGGTTCACCTTGCGCAGCGGATATGAGTTGGGCGCGTTCTATTACACTTGGGGTCTGGTGCCTGCGCAGTTGATGCAGGGGCACGGGCTTGGCGGTTTGATCACCCATATGTTTTTGCATGGCGGCTGGCTGCATTTGGCCGGTAACATGCTGTTTTTGTGGATTTTTGGCGACAATCTCGAAGATGAGATGGGCCATGTAGGCTATTTACTGTTTTATTTGACCTGCGGTTTGGCCGCAGCGGGGTTGCAGGTGATTGGCAACCCGTGGTTCGACGGGCCTCTGGTCGGGGCGTCGGGGGCGATTGCCGGGGTTCTGGGCGGCTATCTTATGCTGTTCCCGCGTGCGCGGGTCGATGTTTTGCTGATCTTCATCATCTTCTTTAGGGTGTTTTCGATCCCGGCTTGGATCGTGCTGAGCGTCTGGTTTGTGGTGCAGGCGTTTCATGGCTACGCGGCCACCGAAGATGGTGTCGCGTATCTGGCGCATATTGGCGGCTTTGTCGCGGGGGCGATGATGGTGCTGCCGATCCTGCTGCGGCGCGGTGGGCGGGCGTTTTGGGCGCGTAATGAGGGGATGCCGCCGCATCCCGAGGCCAAGTATAAACTAAGCCCCAGCCGCATCCCGCGCGTGCCGAAACGCTGAGGGTTGCAGGACTGAGGCTATATTCCGTTTGGAAGCAGTCGGTTAGACGTCGCGGATGATTTTCTTCAAAGGCTCGAACAACGCCTCGTTGGCGCAGATCAGCGCGCCTTTCTCGAGGATGTCATAGCCTTCGCGCACAGGCGCGATCAGGCCACCAGCTTCTTTCACCAGCAAGATGCCAGCGGCGATGTCCCAAGGTTCCAGTTCGCGCTCCCAATAGCCGTCGAAACGGCCAGCGGCGACGTAAGCCAGATCAAGCGAGGCTGCACCCCAGCGGCGCATACCGGCACAGGCTGGCATCAGGCGGGCGAGGTCGGCGAGGGTGGCGGGCAGGGTTTTGCGGGCGCTGAACGGAACGCCAGTCGCAAACACCGCTTCATGCATGGCGCGGCGACCCGACACCCGCAGGCGGCGGTCGTTCATCCAAGCGCCGGAGCCTTTTTCGGACCAAAACATCTCATCCTTGGCGGCGTCGAACACCACGGCGGAAGTGATTTCGCCTTTATATTCCAAGGCGATAGAAATCGCCCAATGCGGCATACCATGCAGGAAATTGGTGGTGCCATCCAAGGGATCGACAATCCAGCGGCGGGTCGGGTCTTGGCCTTCAGTCTCGCCGGTTTCTTCACCAAGCCAGCCATAGGTCGGACGCGCGCCCATCAGATCCTCTTTGATGATCCGCTCGGCTTCGCGGTCGGCGCGGGTGACGAAATCGCCGGGGCCTTTGGTCGAGACTTGCAGGTTCTCGACTTCGCGGAAGTCTTTCACCAACGCTTTGCCAGCGCGTCGGGCGGCCTTGATCATCAGGTTGAGGTTGGCACTGCCTTGCATGGGCGGGGACTCCGGTAGCGTCTGGGTTGGGGCGTAAGGTGGCGGGCATACACGGGTGGGGGATAGAGCGCAAGGCGGCGGCGGGGCGTTAAGGCTGGCGGTTGAGTTCGGCCGCAAAGAACGGCTCGGGGCTATCGACTTCGATCAGTTTGCGCTTTTCGATTTGCCAAAAGCGCGAACCTACGGCGCGGATGAAATCGCGGTCATGGCTAACGAGCAGGCAGGTGGCGCCTTGGGTGAGGAGTTCTTGTTCGAGGGCTTCTTGGCCTTCGATGTCGAGGTGGTTGGTCGGTTCATCGAGCAGGTAGAAGTTCGGGTTCGACAGACGCAGCAGCAGCATCGCAAGCCGTGCCTTCTGGCCGCCGGACAGCTTGCCGAGCGGTTTGGTTTGCCAATCGGGTTTGATGCCAGCGCCTGCGAGCAGGGTTTTGGTGGTCTGGTCGTTGGCGTGCTGGCTGATCAGCGACTGCGGGGTCATCGCGTCGGGGAGTTGGTTTAGGTTTTGGTCGGAGTAGCCGAGCGCGAGGCTCGGGGCGGATTTGATGGTTGGGTGTTGGGTTTGTATGGCCGCCAGAACGGCGAGGATGAGTTGCGATTTGCCGGTGCCGTTCGGGCCAAGGATCACGACGCGGTCGCCGCGCTCGATCCACTTTTGTCCGGTGTGAAATAGCGGGCGGGCGTCGGGGGTGGTGATCGCGGCGTCGTTCAGGGTGATCAGGGCTTTGGCATGGGTGCCGGAATTGGCCAGTTTAATAGCACCTGATGAGGTTTCGCGATGGGCGGGGCGGGCGGCGGCCTCTAACTTGTCGGCGCGGTCTTTCAGCTGTTTGGTCTTGGTGATCAGCAGGTCCGAGCCGGAGTTGACGCCGATGTTTTTCAGTTTGGCGGCTTGGCGGCGGAGTTGGTCGGCTTTGTTCAGATCGTTCTCAAAGCGGCGGCTGTCTGCGGCGTCGGTTTCTTCCAACGCCAGCCTTGCGCGGGAATAGGGCAGCGCGAACATCCGGCTTGAGGTGGCGCGCAGGAACAGGCTGCGGGTGGTGGCGGTATCAAGAAAGGCGCGGTCGTGGCTAGTGGTGATCACAGCGGTATCGCGGGGCAGGGCGGTGAGCCAGCGTTGCAGGATGCCGATGCGGGAGAGGTCGAGGTGGTTGGTCGGCTCGTCCAGCAGATAGAGGTCAGGCTCGGTGATCGCGGCGCGGGCGAGAAGGGCGGTGCGCTGCCAGCCGCCTGAAAGCGCGCTGAGCAGCGTATCGCGCAGGGTTTCGGGGACGGCCAGATCATCCAGCACAATCTCGGCCCGCCAGCTTTCGTATTCGGCTTGTTCGGCGGGGAGGGCAGCTAGAGTGGCTTGCCGGAAGGTCAGCTTGAGCAGGGCTGCGGGCACGTCTTGATCCACCAGCGCGGATTTCAGGCCCCGGGTGCGGGTGATCTCGCCCGTGGTGGGTTCCAGCGTGCCTGCGAGACAGCGCAGAAGCGAGGATTTGCCGCGTCCGTTGGCGGCGATCAGGCCGAGACGGTCGCCGGGTTCAACGCTGAAACTGAGGTCGGTGAACAGGGGTTGACCGAGGGTGAGGCCAAGCGATTTGGTGGCAAGCAGGGTCATGTTTCAAATCCGCGATGAAAATGCGCAATAGCGCCGTTGGGGGCGGACCGGAGAACCTGATCGGAAAGAAGTTGCGATGCGGGTCGGGTCAGCCCTGCGACAAAGGCAGGGCCGCGACAGGGCCAAGGTTTCGTGGGTGGTAAAGCTGGATCATGCACCCCTCCTATGGCGTCGTGTGCCCGGACAGCTTACGCAGTGTCCGGGCGGAAATCAATCATGCGCAATCGGGGCTTGGCCGGGGGCCATGGCTCGCGGCTCGGCCTTTTTCAGGAACCAAGCCAGTGGCAAAGCGCACAGAGTAATCACCATCATCAGGTAGAAGTCGTCGATGTAGCTGATCATCAGGGCTTGGATCGCCACCAATCCATCCATCTGTTGCAAGGTGGCGGCGGTCATGGTGCCGGGTGGCACCACCATATTGAAGTTTGGGTTGAACGATGAGATCGACGCCGACAGATCGGCATGATTGACCTGCACGTTGCGGGTCAGCATCAGCGTCACCATCGAAATCCCGATAGACGAGCCGATATTCCGCACCAGTGAAAACAGGCTGGTGGCATCGGCGCGCAGTTCGGGCGCAATGGTGGCGAAGGCGATGGTCGATAGTGGCACGAACACCAACCCGAGGCCCAGCCCTTGCAACACGCCCGTCCAAATCACCGGGCCGGGGCCCATTTGCGGCGTGAATCCCGTCATAAAATACAGCGAGGCGGCGGTCAGCAGCAGCCCCACGGTGACAAGCAGCCGCGCATCGGTTTTCTGCACCAAGCGCCCGACGATCAGCATCGAGGCCATGGTACCAACCCCGCGCGGACCCATCACGAGGCCGGTGGTGATGGTGGGATAGCCAAAGATGCGCGACAACATAGGTGGCAACAACGCGAGGCTTGCCAACAGGATGATGCCAATGATGAAGATGAACACCAAGCCGGTCGAAAAGTTGCGATCCGCGAACATCCGAGGCTCTAGGAACGGCTTGTCGGCGCCCATGATGTGAATGACGAACACCCACATGCCGCTTACCGCAAGAAACAGATACAGCCAGATTTCGGCGGAAGCGAACCAATCAACCTCACCGCCGCGGTCCAGCATCAGTTGCAATGCGCCGATGCCGATGGACAGCATACCAAAGCCGAAAAAGTCGAAGCGGCGCAGGCGTTTGATGGATTTCGGCAGGTAGGCGAAGCAGCCCATGAAGGCGATGATGCCGACGGGAAGGTTGACGAAAAACACCCAGCGCCAGTTGAAGCTTTCGGTCAGCCAGCCGCCCAAGGTTGGGCCGATGATCGGGCCGACCATGATGCCAGCGCCCCAAAGCGCCATCGCTTGACCGGCCTTTTCGCGAGGGTTGGTGTCGAGCAGGAAGGTTTGCGACAAAGGTACAATCGCCGCGCCAAAGATGCCTTGCAGCAGCCGGAACAGCACCATTGAAGGCAGGCTCCACGCGAGGCCGCAGGCGATGGAGGTGATCACAAAGCCTGCAATCGAGATCAGGAAGAACTCTCGTTTGCCAATGCGGTCGGAAATCCAGCCCGTCGCGGGGGTCATAATGGCCGAGGCGACGATGTAGCTGGTCAGTACCCAAGTGATGGTGTCTTGGCTTGCGCCAAGGTCGCCTGTCATGGTGGGAAGTGCTACGTTGGCAATGGTGGTGTCCAGCACCTGCATGATCGTGGCTAGCATGATAGATAGCGTGATCAGGCCCTTGTGCGGGACTTCCGTTGTGGCGGTGCTCATGACGGTTTACTTCATAAAGCTGGGCAAAATGTCCGACAGGCTACGGTGACGCCCGGTATCGACCGAAACGCTGGCGCTGACACCCGAGGCGAGGCCCTTGGCATCTTCGGGGTTCAGCAAGCGCAGGGTGACTGGGACGCGCTGAGTAACTTTCACCCAGTTGCCAGTGGCGTTTTGAGCGGGCAGCAGCGAGAATTCTGAACCGGTGCCTGCGCCAATGGCCGCGACAACGGCCTCAATCTTGCGACCGGGATCGGCGTCGAAGGTCAACTCGGCCGGGGCGCCGACAGTGATGCCCGCAAGCTGAGTTTCCTTGAAGTTGGCATCGACCCATATGTCAGACGTCTGCACCAAGGCGAACAGGCTTTGCCCGGCGGAAACCATTTGACCCGGTTTGAACGACGAAGCTTGATAGACCACGCCATCCGCTGGGGCTTTCACCACGGCATTGGCCAAATTGTAGGCGGCTTGCTCGCGGGCGATGATGGCGTTGCGCACAGTGGGGTGGTTGTCGGTCGGGATATTCGGATCACCGCCGATGGCTGCAAGCGCCGATGCAACGGCCTGTTTGGCGAGGTCACGTTGATCAAGTGCTGTGCGTTCCTCGTGGCGGGCGTCGATCAGGTTGGAATCGGTGGAGACGCCTTTGGCACCTAGGCTTTCTTGACGTTCACGCTCAATGGCTTGGTAAGATGCTTCATCCTCGGCGAGTTGCAGATTGGCTTGGGCGGTGCCGTAGGCCAGTTTCAACTGCTCTACACTGATGCGGGCGGCGCTGACGGCGGCGTCGGCTTGGGCTTGCGCCAACCGGAATGGCACAGGGTCAACCTGAAACAGTATATCGCCGGATTTGACCACCTGGTTGTCGTTCACCAGCACCTTATCAATCCGGCCCGGCACGTATGATGCGACCGAGATGCGCGCTTGGTGCAGATAAGCGTTCTCGGTTTCTTCATAGCGGCCGCCCATCAGCCAATAGATGCCTGCCGCTGCCAGCAAGAGCAGCGGGCCAAGAACCATCAAAGTCCGGCGTTTATTGCGCGGAGCGGGGGCGGGAGCAGCAGCGACGCCTGCGTTCAGCGGAGTCACAGAAGCGGGGGTGTTGGTCGAAGTGGCGGTCATATCAAGAGTCCTTAACGTCTGCCATTGCATCGCAAACGGCCTGAGACAGAGTTGTGTTCACCGCAGCAAGCCCGGTGATTAAAGCGTGACGTGCTTCGGGGGTTAGGCCCGACAAAGCCTCGTCAAATACGGAATCTGCCATGGCTTTGAGATCGTTACGGATCAGCAAGGTCGAGGCAGTCGGCACGATCACCCGCACGCGGCGGTCATCGGGATGAACTTCACGCGCGACCCAACCGGCTTGTTCCATCCGGTCAACAAGACGCGAGACCGAGATCGGTTCAATCTCTAGCTTGTCGGCGATGCGGGCTTGGCTGGCGCGACCTTCGCGCAGCACAACCGCAAGCAGACGCCACTGCGCCGACGACAAGCCATATTCAGCCGCCCGCTGCGAAAAGCGTTTGCGCACCAGACGGGAGGCGTCGTGCAACAGTGGTCCGAGTTGATCAGGTGCAAAATTCATATGGCATAGATATAATAAGCGTGCTTATTATTCCATTGTGTTTCTTGCATAGCTGGGATGCGTGTAGTGCCCTAACGCCCGAGCGTTATTCTCGTTGCAACTTTACTGCCTCGGATCGCCCGAGGCGCAAGAAATGGCCGATGAATGGTTTGGCGGCGTCTTCTTCGCGGGTGGCGGCAAACAGGCGTTTGGTGATCGGGCCGATCTTGCTAGGTGGTGGCTTAAGTGGGCGCGCTATGTAGTCGGCGTTCGATTTCACGTCGCGCAGCACCCAGTCGGGCAGCACGGCCACGCCGCGATTGCTGCCGACCAGCATTAGAATCACAGCGGTGAGCTCCACGGGGCGCTGGGCGCGAGGTTCAATGCGGGCTTGGGTCAGTAATTCGGTGAAAACATCCAGCTTATCACGCGGCACCGGGTAGGTGATCAGGGTTTGGTCACGAAAATCTTCCGCCTCAATCTCTGCCTTCGCCGCCAGCGGATTTTGCGATGAGGCGATGAACATCGGGTGATAATCGAA
>NZ_JAQGKQ010000107.1 GCF_028290025.1 Cypionkella sp.
CGAAGCGGGTCTTCGGGCGGTTGTAAATATCAGATGGCGTGCCGATCTGGTCAGCGCGGCCGCCGTTCATCACTACGATGCGGTCGGAGATCGACATGGCCTCTTCCTGGTCGTGCGTCACGAAAACGGTGGTGATGCCAAGCTGTCGCTGGACGGCCCGGATTTCTTCCCGGAGTGAGACGCGGATCTTGGCATCGAGCGCCGATAGTGGCTCGTCGAGCAGCAACACCTGTGGTTTCGGAGCCAGTGCGCGGGCGAGTGCCACACGCTGTTGCTGCCCGCCCGACATTTCATAGGGGTAACGCTCTGCCAGATGCTCCAGCCCGATCAAGCCAAGCATTTCATGCACGCGGGTTTCAATCTGCGCCTTGTCCAACCCGGCGATCTTCAGACCAAACGCAATATTGCCGAACACATTCATGTTGGGAAACAGCGCGTATGCCTGAAACACCATGCCGATCCGCCGCTTGTTGGGGGCAAGATCGGTCACATCGCGACCGTCGATCATGATCTTGCCGGAAGTCGGCGTCTCAAACCCGGCGATCATCCGCAGCACCGTGGTTTTGCCGCAGCCTGATGGACCTAAAAACGAGATGAACTCGCCCTTTTCTACGTTCAGATCGAAACCTTTGACGACCGCGTTTGAGCCGAACGTCTTGGTAGCGCCAGTGATCGACAGGAAGCTCATGCTCTGGTCCTTTGGGCGGATGAGAAGGGCAAGCGTGGGAACCAGCGCTGTCCGGGTTTTTTGGTCGCGAAGATTTGCATTAACATCATGCAGGCCCAAGTGAAGGCAAACGACATCACCGCAAGCGCTGCGGGCTCATAGGCGCGGTCTTGGCCGAGTTGCACCAGATATGGGCCAAACGCCGGGCGGTTCAGCAGGCTTGCCAGCACGAACTCACCCAGCGAGATCGAAAACGTCAGGAACGCGCCAGAGATAATTGCCGCACGCACATTGGGAAAGATCACGAAGATGATGGTGCGGAAGCGCGAGGCACCAAGGCTTTCGGCGGCTTCGGTCAGCGTCGCAATGTCGATCACCGCCATGCCATTATCGACCGCGCGGAACATATAGGGCATCGACATCACGACATAGCCGAGTACTAGCAAAACATCGGTGCCTTGAGTGCTGCCCGTTAGCGGAAGCCAAGAATTTGAGCCGAACAGCCGGATGTAGCCGAACACCAACACCACCGGCGGCACGATCAGCGGCAGCAGGCTGATAAACTCCACCACCGGGCGGAGTTTTGGTATCTTCAACCGCACCCAGTAGGCAGTTGGCACGATGATAACCGCGCCCATCACAATCGCCAGCAACGAGGCGACGGTAGAATATCCGATGGTCGCTAGGAACTCGGGGCTGTTCAGGACGGAGCGGTAGGCGGCAAAGCTTAACTCTCCACGCGTCATTCGGAGAGAGAAGTAAAAGGTGGCGATCAGCGGCACCAGAAAATACGAGGCGGCGATGAATGCCGTTATGGCGGCAGCAAATGGAAAAGATTTTTTCATTTCTGCCACCGTTCGGCGCGATTGCGCAGGATTAGGTAGAGAGTGTTCGACGCCCCCATGATCACCACCATCCCAAGCGCCAGCGCATATCCGAGGTTGGGATTATAGAGAACGTTGCCCCTGATCTGCTGGAACAGCACGATTGGCACCACGTCAAAACCGGACCCCATCAGCGCATAAACCGTGGCAAGAGTGCCAAAAGCGTTGGCAAACAGTAGCAGGAAGCAACCGAGGATGGTTGGCGCCAGCACGGGCAGGCCGACCATTTGCCAATATTGCCGACGGGTGGCGCCCAAAATCTCAGCCGCCTCGCGCCACTCGGACTTAAGCCCATCCAACGCCGGGGCGATGATCAGGAACATCAGCGGAAGCTGGAAATAAAGATAGACCAGCAACAGCCCGACAAAGGAAAACAGATCAAAACCCGCTGCATAGAGGTTGAAGCCGAACAGATCGCGCAGCAGGACGGTGACCAGCCCAAGGCGGCCCAATGTGGCGATAAAGGCGAACGCCAGCGGCACTCCGGCGAAGTTTGAGGCGACACCCGAGAATGTGGTGAACGCATTGCGCACCCAAGACGGCAATCCACCTAAGATCACAGCGTGGCCCAGCAACAATCCGGCGACCGCGCCCATTAGCGCCGAAAGTATGCTGAGGCGGATCGACAGCGAAAAGCTGGCAACGATGTTGGGGCTGCCAAGGGCGATCATGTTGTCAAAGGTGAACGCGCCTTCGGCATTCTGAAACGCACCTGTCACCAGATACAGCACCGGGCCGATCAGAAACAGCAAGGTGAACAGGAAGAATGGCGCGACGCCGAGCCAGCTCCAGTTCAACGACCTGATGGATGGCACGGATGGCCGAGGTGCGCGTAGTTCCGCGCGGGTTGCGCTTGCGTCGAGTGTCATTGCTAAGCCCTTTGGCGGGTGCAAGAAAATGCGGATGCCGGCAGAGCGCCGGCATCCTTTGTCAGACCGAGTGGATCAGTTTGCGCCCATTTCGGTGGCCCAAGTATCCGCAACCACGGCTTTGGCTGCGGCTTGCTCGTCCAATGTTGGGAAGATCGCTTTGGCATAAGCCTCAGCCGCTGGCAGTTTTGCCATCATATCAGCCGGGATCACGCCGCGCGAAACCATGTCGTTGAAGCGGATCGGGTGGCAGTAGCCCGAAAGCCAGCCAAGCTGACCTTCATCCGAGTAGATGTATTCCATCCACAGCTTTGCCGCGTTCGGGTGCGGCGCATAGGCCGAGATCGCTTGCACATAGACGCCCGCGATCACGCCGTCGGACGGGATCACCACATCCATCGGCGGGTTGCCAGCCAGCTTGTCGCGCATCGCCAGAACGTTGTAGTCCCAATCCATCATGATCGGCGTGGTGCCTTGCGCGAAGTTTTGCGCCGAGCCGCCAACGTCCACAAAGTTGCCGCTTTCTTTCAGCGCCTTCAGATAGCCAATGCCCGCCGTTGCGGTATCAGCACCACCTTTGCCGCCCATCGCCGTTCCGGCCGCATAAAGCGACATGATCGAGCTGTTGCCGGTGCGCGGATCGCCGGGGATTGCGACCATGTTGGCGTATTTCGGGTCTTTCAGATCGGCAAAGCTGGTGGGTGCGGCATCGGTCACGACGTCTTTGTTCACAGCCACAGCCAGAACGCCGTAATAGTCGCCATACCAGAAACCATCGGCGTCTTTTGCCGAGTCGGGGATCGAATCCCAGACTGAAACTTTATAGGATTGGATCAGGCCATCGGCCTTTGCAGCCGGGCCAAACGACAGGCCAACGTCGATGACGTCGGGCGCTTGCGGGCCAGTGTTGTCTTTGTTTGCCTTGATGGCTTCGATCTCGTCACCGGAACCTGCGTTTGGGTTCAACTCATTGACCGCAATGCCATATTTCGCCTTGAATCCTTCGATTACGGCACCATAGTTGCACCAGTCATGCGGCAAAGCGATGGTTGTCAACGTGCCCTCGGCCTTCGCCGCAGCAATCAGCGCGTCCATGTCGAAAGCCTGCGCCTGAACAGCGCCGATCGAGGCCGCCGAGAGGGCAGTCGTCATGCAGAGTGTTTTCAGAATGTTCGATGTCATGTCATTTTCCCAGTGAAACGCCCGCTCAATGTCCGGGTGATATTCGCACTGCTTAGGGTTTTCATGTTGCGGTTCTGTGACAGCTTTCGAGCAGTCGGAATGTTTCTGAAAACCAATTGCTGGTTTGCCATCCGATTGTCCGGGTCGCCATGATCGAGCGGAGGTGATGGGGTTCTCTTTCTTCGCGATTGGCCGATGACGGCATGGCGATTATGCAAGCCTGATGCGCCTCATACTGCTCGCTTATCCTCAAAGCAGATGAGCCGCACCGATATGCTGAGATTTTGCACGCTCGCCCGCGTCGATCTTTACGCGCTTTTTACGCCAATCCGCTGCCTTCGACATATCCGCTTCACGCGAAGATCGGGCACAAATGCCGGGTCAACTCCGGAGAAAGCTATGTCCGATCTCATCTATCTATCCCTGACTTTTGCCGCGTTTGGCGGCTTTGCAGTGCTTATCCGCATCCTAGACCGTCTGTGAGGAAATCATGTTCGACCTGATCCTTGGCCTTGCCGTTGCGGCGGGGCTGTTCGTTTATCTCGGGGTGGCGCTGATCGCCCCCCATCGTTTTTAGGGGTATGTTATGACCCTAATCTCTTACGTTTTATACTTCGCTGTGCTGACAGCACTTGGCCTTGGCCTTGCGGTCTGGATGCGCTGCGTATTCGAAGCCCGCATCCCGGCTTTGGCTTGGGTAGACCGTATCGTGCTGCGCAGCGCAGGGGTGAACCCTGATCGTCAGATGAGTTGGACTGCCTATGCGATGGCGGTGCTTGCGTTTAACCTTGCTGGTTTTGTTCTGCTTTATGCCCTGCTGCGCTTGCAAGGTTATCTGCCGCTTAACCCCGATGGCATTGGCGCGATGTCGCCTGACCTTGCGTTCAACACCGCTGTCAGCTTTGTAACCAACACCAATTGGCAAGCTTACTCCGGTGAGGCGCAACTTTCTTACCTCAGCCAAATGGCCGGGCTGACGGTGCAGAACTTCGTTTCGGCCGCCAGCGGCATGGCGGTCGGCGTCGCGGTGATCCGGGGCTTTACCGGCCCGAAAGATGGCGGTCTCGGCAATTTCTGGGCCGATATGACCCGCGCTACCCTCTGGATTCTGCTGCCACTTTCCATCGCGCTGGCGCTGTTTCTAGCCGCCCAAGGTGTGCCGCAAACCCTGCTGGGCGCGGTCAAGGCCACAGGGTTGGAAGGTGCTGAACAGATCATCGCACGCGGGCCGGCCGCGGCGCAGATTGCCATTAAACAGCTTGGCACCAACGGCGGCGGCTTTTTCGGTGTGAATTCGGCGCATCCGTTTGAGAATCCGACGATTGCCTCGAACATCGCGCAATGCCTGTCGATCCTGCTGATCCCGGTGGCATTTTGCTTCCTGTTCGGCAGCATGGCCCGCGACCGTCGCCAAGGCTGGGCGATCTTCGCGGCTATGGGCATCATGCTGCTGGCTGGTGTTGCCGTGATCCATTTCTATGAGGTCGCAGGTAACTCCAACCTCGGGATCGGCGCCAATATGGAGGGCAAAGAGGCACGCTTTGGCGCGATGCTATCCTCGCTTTGGGCGGCGTCCACGACGGCGGCCTCGAATGGCTCGGTCAACGCGATGCATGACAGCTTTATGCCGCTGTCGGGCATGGTGATGATGGTGTTCATGCAGATCGGCGAAGTGATCTTCGGCGGCGTCGGTTCGGGCCTGTATGGTATGCTGCTCTATTGCATCATCGCGGTGTTCTTGGCTGGGCTGATGGTGGGGCGCACGCCGGAATATCTTGGCCGCAAGATCGAAGCGCGTGAGGTGACGCTCGCGGTGATCGGCTTCCTGTCAATGCCACTGGGTATTCTGGTGGTCGGAGCCTTCGCCTCAACCCTGCCCAGCGCCTTGGCCGCCATTCAAGACCCCGGCCCGCATGGCTTTAGCGAAGTGCTTTACGCTTATTCCAGCGCGACGGGCAACAACGGCTCGGCCTTTGGTGGCTGGGGGGCATCGCTGCCTTGGCACACCACCGCCATCGGTCTGGTGATGATCCTCGGGCGCTATGCGATGATCATTCCGGTGTTGGCGATTGCAGGTTCGCTGTCGCGCAAGACCAAGGCCGAGGCGACCGCGGGGACTTTCCCGACACATGGGCCGCTGTTCGTCACCCTGCTGATCCTGACCGTGCTGATCCTTGGCGCGCTCACCTTCTTTCCTGTGCTGGCACTCGGACCGATTGCGGAAGAAACCGCTCGTGTCGCTGGCCAGAGCTTTTAAGGACTTGAAATCATGTCTAACTCTATCCCAACAGCAACCCTGCGCGATCTGGCACCCGCAGCTTTGCGCCAAACCTTCGTCAAGCTTGACCCGCGTGGACTTGCCCGCAACCCGGTGATCTTCACTACGGCGGTCGTCGCGCTGATGACCACTATCCTCGCGCTGCGTGATATTGGCGGCGGCACGGTCGGTGGCTGGCAGGCGCTGCATATCTCGGTCTGGCTGTGGCTGTGCGTGCTATTCGCCAACTTCGCCGAGGCTTTGGCGGAGGGTCGTGGCAAGGCTCGCGCCGATACGCTGCGCGCGACCAAAACCATCGGTATGGTAAAACGGCTGGAGGGGCCGCAGAGCGCCTTCGACGTGGCCTTGCTCACACCGATTGACGAGTTGCAGGCGGGTCAGTTCGTGCTGGTTGAGGCTGGCGATGTGATACCGACCGATGGCGAGGCCGTGCGCGGCGTGGCCTCGGTCAACGAAAGTGCAATCACCGGCGAAAGTGCCCCGGTGATCCGTGAGGCTGGCGGCGATCGGTCTTCGGTGACGGGCGGCACGACGGTGGTGTCAGATTGGCTGGTGCTGCGGATCACCGCCGAGCCGGGCAAAAGCTTCATGGACCGCATGATCGCTTTGGTTGAAGGTGCCGAGCGGCAAAAGACTCCGAACGAGATCGCTTTGAACATCCTTCTCGCCGGGCTGACGCTGATCTTCCTGTTCGTCGTCGTCACCCTGCCCGCCTTCGCCAGCTTTGCCGGATTGAAGATTCCGGTCGTCGTGCTTGGCGCTTTGTTCGTCACGCTGATCCCGACGACCATCGGCGGCTTGCTGTCGGCGATCGGCATCGCCGGTATGGACCGTTTGGTGAAGTTTAACGTCATCGCCAAATCGGGCCGCGCTGTTGAGGCGGCAGGCGACGTCGATACGCTGCTGCTGGATAAAACTGGCACCATCACCTTCGGCAACCGTATGGCCGACGCGCTGATCCCTGCTCCGGGTGTCGATATGGCGACCTTGGCCGAGGCGGCGTACCTCGCCTCCCTCGCCGACGAGACGCCGGAGGGCCGCTCGATTGTCGAGAAAGCCCGCTCGCTGCTGGGCCGCGACCTTGCCCAGCCGGAAGGCTCCACCCCGGTCGAGTTTACCGCGCAAACCCGGCTGTCCGGGCTTGATCTGGCCGACGGCACCTTCCTGCGCAAAGGTGCGATTGACGCGGTGGTGCGTTTGACTGCGCAAGTTCCCGCCCCGGCGCTGGCACAGGAGATTGATGCTATTGCGCGCTCGGGCGGCACCCCGCTGCTGGTATCCAGCGGTTTTACGATCTTGGGTGCGGTGCATCTGAAAGACGTGGTGAAACCCGGCGTGCGCGAACGTTTCGCCGAGCTGCGCGCTATGGGTATCCGCACCGTGATGATTACCGGGGACAACCCACTGACCGCCGCTGCGATTGCTGCCGAAGCTGGTGTGGACGATTTTCTTGCCGAAGCTACGCCCGAGATGAAGCTCGACTTGATCAAGCGCGAGCAATCCGGGGGCCGCTTGGTCGCAATGTGCGGTGACGGATCGAACGACGCGCCTGCTTTGGCGCAAGCCGATGTTGGCGTTGCTATGAATGCAGGCACTCCGGCCGCTAAGGAGGCCGCCAACCTGATCGACCTCGATAGCGACCCCACCAAGCTGATCGAGATCGTGATGGTTGGGAAGGAGTTGCTGATCTCACGCGGTTCGCTAACCACATTTTCTATCGCCAACGACGTAGCGAAGTATTTTGCCATTCTGCCCGCGATGTTTGTCACCGCCTATCCCGGCCTTGGCGTGCTGAACATCATGGGACTCGCTTCGCCCAACTCGGCGATTTTGTCGGCTGTGATTTTCAACGCGCTGATCCTGATTGCCCTCGTGCCACTGGCTTTGCGCGGCGTGAAATACACCCCGTCTTCTGCGGCGGTGCTGCTGCGTCGCAATCTGCTGATTTATGGCTTGGGCGGCCTGATCGTTCCCTTCATCGGCATCAAGGCGATCGACCTCGCCTTGGTTGCTCTCAATCTGGCATAGGAGGTTCCAATGCTTACCCATCTTCGTCCTGCAATCACCCTGACGCTTGGCTTCACCCTGCTGACTGGCCTCGCCTATCCCTTCGCGATTACCGGGGCCGCACACGTACTGTTTCCCGCAGAGGCCATTGGCAGCCTGATTGAGAAGGATGGCGTGGTGATCGGCTCTGCCCTGATCGCGCAATCGTTTGTCGGAGCAGGCTATTTGCACCCGCGCCCCTCAGCTTCTAACTATGGCGCGACGCCTTCTGGTGCTTCAAATCTGGGGCCGACCAATGCGGCGCTGATCGCCAGCGTTGCCGAACGTCGGGCCGCCTACACCGCGGAAAACAGCGCGGAAGCCCCGATTGATGCCGTTACCACGTCGGCTTCTGGGCTTGACCCGGATGTCAGCCCGGAAAACGCCCTTGCCCAAGCGGCACGGATCGCCACTGCGCGCGGCGTTGATCGCGGAGCCGTGCTAGCTCTGATTACCAAACAAACCAAATCGCCGTTGTTGGGGCTGTATGGCGAGCCTACGGTAAATGTGCTGCAAACCAATCTGGCGCTTGACGCGGAGTTTCCGATGCCACTCGTTGGCGGTTAAGGGAGCCGCCGATGAAGCCTGTTGCCGATCCTCGACCTTCTCCGGCTGCCTTGCTGGAACGCGCCAACCGGGAAGGTCGCGGGCGGTTGAAGATTTTCATCGGCGCGGCTCCGGGGGTGGGTAAAACCTGGGCGATGTTGGATGACGGCCATCGCGAATGGGCTAAGGGCGTCGATGTAGTGGCGGCGGTGATTGAAACCCACGGGCGGGCGGAAACCGAGGCGAAACTGGCGGACCTGCCGCTGCTGCCGCGCAAGCCGGTGCTGTATAAGAACCGCGCTTTGACCGAGATGGACCTTGACGCGCTGCTCGCCCGCCACCCCACCTTGGCGCTGATTGATGAGTTAGCGCATACCAATGCGGAAGGCGGGCGGCACGAAAAACGCTGGCAGGATGTCGCCGAGGTGCTGGCAGCAGGCATCGACGTCTATACCACGCTGAACATCCAACACATTGAGACCCTCAACGAAACTGTGGCCCGCATCACGGGGGTCCGGGTGCGCGAGACCGTGCCCGATCAGGTATTGGAACTCGCCGATGAGATAGAGTTAATTGATCTTCCGCCAGATGAACTGCTCGAACGCTTGAAGGCGGGGAAGATTTATCCGCAGGATCAGGCGGCTCGCGCGATAAACTCGTTCTTTATCAAAGGCAACCTGACGGCCCTGCGCGAACTCGCGATGCGGACTGCCGCTGACCGGGTCGATGCGCAACTGCGCGAGCACATGGCTGCCAATGCCATCGAAGGCCCATGGCCGACGCAAGAGCGTATTTTGGTGTGCCTGAACGACAGCCCTGCCGCGCGCGAAGCGATTCGGGTTGCGAAACGCTCGGCAGATCGCGCTCGGGCCGACTGGATCGCGGTGAATGTCACCTCGGCTCGCCAGCATGACTTTGGCGAAGCCCAGCGCGACCGAATTTCCACGGCGCTGCGTCTCGCCGAACGTTTGGGTGCCGAAGTTGCAACAATAGAGGCCGAACAAGACACCGCCAGCGCGATTTTGTCTTATGCCCGAGCACGCAATGTGCGCCGTATCATCGTAGGCTATCCCCGTCGCAGATCGGTATTGACGCGCTGGCTGCATGAAGACGTCGTGCAAAATTTGATGCGGCGCGCCGGGTCGTTTGAGATCACAGTCGCCTCGCAACTTGATGCGCAGCTGGATCCGACCCGCACGCTAACGCCTTTACAAAGGCCAACACGGCGCGGCTTGATTGAGGCGGCGGGGATTACAGTCTTGGCTAACGCAGCCGCAGTATTGGCGGATAATCTGTTCCCGGTCGCCTCGCTGTCGCTGATCTTTATGACCGCAGTGATTATTGTCGCATCACGTCAGGGCAATTTTCCGGCAATCGTGGCCTCCATCTTGGGATTTTTCTCGTTTGATTTCTTTTTCGTCGATCCCCGCTTCGATTTTACCATCACCGACCGCAGCGAGGTTCTGACCCTAGGACTATTTCTTGTTGCCTCGCTGATTACCGGCAACTTAGCGGCACGGTTGCGCCACCGCGCAACCGTGCAGGCCGAGATTTCGGAGCGCACCAATAAGCTTTACGATTTCAGCCGGAAGGTCGCTGCGGCTTCGCAGAAAGATGATCTTATTTGGGCGGTGGTCAGCCATGTTGCGGTGACGTTGCGCTGCGAAAGTCTTTTGCTTATGCCGAATGCATCCGAAACGCTGCAGATCGTCGGCGGTTTTCCCCCGGAAGATCAGTTGGACGTGCGCGACCAGATGGCGGCGCAATACACTTGGGACAAGGGCGAGGCTGCTGGCCGCGGCTCCAACACCCTGCCGACGGCGCGGTGGTATTTTATGCCGCTTAAAACCACCACGCGGCGGTTTGGGGTTTTGGGCATTGCGTTCGACGATGACGGCGCGTTGCTAAGGCTTGATCCTCGGTTGATGGAAGCGTTGAGCGACCAAATCGTGCTGGCATTAGAGCGGCTCGGTCTGACCGAAGATCTTGCGGCTACTCGGCTGGCGACCGAAACTGAGCGCCTGCGCAGCGCGCTTCTGTCATCGGTCAGTCACGACTTGCGCACGCCGCTTGTCACCATTATCGGCGCGGCAGGTAGTTTGACCGACCCGGAAGGTCTGCCCGAAGCCAGCCGCCGCGAACTCGCCGAACTCATCCGCGAGGAAGGTGAGCGGCTGGATCGGTATGTGCAAAACCTGCTCGACATGACTCGGCTCGGCCACGGCGCGCTGCGCCCGAAACTTTCTGCCGTAGATCTCGCCGAGGTTGTAGGATCAGCGCGGCACAGGATGCGGGCAATTCTGCGACTGCATCCGCTGACGACAGACCTGCCCGAAACGTTGCCACCAGTCCAGGCCGATCCGGTGTTGCTGGAACAAGTGCTGTTCAATATCATCGACAACGCCGTCAAATATTCGCCCGAAGGCAGCGAAATCAGCCTATCCGCCAAAACCAATGGCAGCTTGCTGACCTTGACCATCGCCGACAGTGGCCCCGGTATTCCGCTGGAAGACCGCGACCGAATTTTTGAGATGTTCTACCGGGTTGAGGGGGGTGATCGGCAACGCGCAGGCACCGGCTTAGGATTGGCGATCTGCAAGGGACTGATCGAATCCATGGGCGGCAGCATCCGCGCCGAAGCCACATGGCCAAACGGCACGGGCACGCGTATCGTGATGACGCTGCAAATCCATGCCCCCGCGGCCATCACTTGATATTTGAAAGCCTGCATGACCGCCGCCCGCATCCTAGTCATCGACGACGAAGCCCCGATCCGCCGCTTTCTGCGGGTAGCCCTGGAATCCGATGGCCATAGCGTGCTGGAGGCCGCCACCGCCCGCGAAGGACTGCTCGCGGCCGCCCGAGAAACCCCGGCGATGCTGATCCTTGACCTTGGCCTGCCCGATGCGGACGGTCTGTCTGTGCTGCGCGACCTGAGGGGATGGAGCGCGATGCCGGTGTTGATCCTATCCGTGCGCTCGGATGAGGCTGGCAAGGTCGCGGCGCTGGATGCGGGCGCACAGGATTACGTCGTCAAACCGTTCAGCGTCAAAGAACTGCTTGCCCGCGTGCGCAGTCTTTTGCGCGACCGCAACCCAACCGAAGCCGTTCCCGCCGTGATTGACGCAGGTGATTTGCGTATAGACGCCGCCCTGCATCACGTCACACAAGCCGGCACCGCCTTGCATCTGACCCGACGTGAATTTGACATGCTCTGGATGCTCGCCTCCAATTCCGGGCGGTTGGTCACGCAATCCATGATCTTGAGCACGCTCTGGGGTCCGGCCCATGTGGAAGACAGTCAATATCTACGGGTTTTCATCCGCCAACTGCGCGCCAAACTCGGCGATGATGCCTCTAATCCGCGCTATATCGTGACGGAACCCGGCGTCGGCTATCGCTTTATCGCTGGCAATGACGCCAGTTTGGGCGATGGCTAAGTTATATACCCGCAACGTTTATTTGGATTTTCTACCCTATATCTTTGCACTCAGCAGATAAACTTTCCACCGAACTAATCTTATCGCCTACGCAAGGTGTACTATATCCGGGTGCAACATCGATTTTTCTGTTTGGCCAAAGAAAGGATTTCCCAATGCAGACCATTGGTTTCGCAGCGCATAGCGCCAGTTCGAACCTCGCTCCGTTTAATTTCACTCGTCGCGCACCACGCCCCAACGATGTGGTGATGGAAATCTTGTATTGCGGCGTATGCCACTCTGACTTGCATTGGGCGCACAATGACTGGGGCTGGACGACTTTCCCCGCTGTGCCGGGTCATGAGATTGTTGGCCGAGTGATTGAGGTTGGCGCGGCTGTTACCAAACACCAAATCGGCGATCATGTCGCGGTAGGCTGTATGGTCGATAGCTGTCAACATTGCGATCAATGTCAAAAGGGCGAGGAACAGCTTTGTCGTGAAGGTAGCACAGGCACCTATGGCGGCACAGATCGCATCACCAAAGACATGACGTACGGCGGCTATTCCAAACACCTTGTCGTCCGCGAAGAGTTTGTTTTGCGGATGCCGGACGGGCTTGATATTTCCAAGGCTGCACCGCTTTTGTGCGCTGGGATCACCACTTGGTCGCCGTTGCGCACTTGGAAAGTCGGGCCGGGTAGCCGGGTTGGTGTGATTGGGCTAGGCGGGCTTGGCCATATGGCGGTGAAACTCGCGGCGGGCCTTGGTGCGCATGTCACGGTGGTTAGCCGCACCGCAGATAAGGCCGCTGACGCCAAGGCACTCGGCGCAGCAGGGATGTTGTTATCGACGGACGCTAACGCGATGACAGATGCGGCAAATGCTTTTGATCTGATAATCGACACGGTGCCGATCAAGCACGACCTGCAACCGTATCTGCCGCTGCTGGATGTTGATGGCACGCTGGTGATCGTTGGGCAAGTTGGGCCGATGGCGGAACTCTCGACCGTGCCGCTTCTGATGGGCCGTCGCCGCATTGCAGGCTCGCCGATTGGTGGCATCCGTGAGACGCAAGAGATGTTGGACTTCTGCGCCGAAAACAACATTCTGCCCGAGGTGGAGATGATCCGCATGGACGAAATCAACGCCGCCTTCGCCCGTATGGAAAAATCCGATGTGCGCTATCGTTTCGTCGTCGATATGGCCTCGCTGCAAGCTTAATTCTGCATGGGGCGGCGAACCTTTGTCGCCCCAACAATTGGAGGAAAACCAGTATGGAAATCAAACGCAACGGCACCACACCTTCAATGCGCGGTCCGGCAGACTGGTTTAACGGCAACGTCCGCATTGATGCCTCCTTCAGTGCCGCTGCTCCAGCGCGCGCGGGTGGCGCTATTGTCACGTTCGAGCCCGGCGCGCGCACCGCTTGGCACACGCATCCTTTGGGTCAGCGGCTGATCGTCACCGCTGGTCTGGGACTTGCGCAACGCGAAGGCGGTCCGGTGGAAGAAATCCGGCCCGGCGATACGGTGTGGTTTGCTCCGGGCGAGAAACATTGGCACGGTGCGTCGCCGACCGTCGCGATGACCCATATAGCCATAGCCGAGGCATTGGATGGTAAGGCCGTCGATTGGCTCGAACACGTCAGCGATGCGGATTATCCTGCCGCGCAGCCGTGAAGTATTTGTTGCGAAAATATGCGATCAACACCATGCGGGGTTGATCGCATAACTTGTTCAAGCCGGGACAGACACAGGGGCGCGGGCATCCAGCGACGCGCTCCATAGGGTCAGGATCAGTGCGGCGGCTACCAAGATAGCTCCGACCCAGGGTGTTGCGCCTAAGCCGAGCGAAGATGCCACGACCAGACCGCCCGCCCATGCGCCGACGGCGATGCCAAGATTGAATGCCGCGATGTTGAAGGCTGATGCGGTGTCCACCGATCCGGGGCGATGAGTCTGTGCCAGTTGCACGACGTAAAGCTGCAACCCTGGCACGTTGGCGAAAGACAAAAACCCAAGCGCCGCTAGTGTGATCAGTGCCAGAACCGGGTGCGGTGCGGTGAAGGTAAACGCCAGCAACACCAGCGCCTGTGCGGCAAACAGCCAGACCAGCGCGCGGGCCGGATCACGGTTGGCCAGACGACCGCCCAAGATGTTGCCAGCCGCAATAGCCACCCCGTAAAGCATCAGGATCAGGCTGACATGACCGGGGGCAAAGCCGCTGATCTGCTCCAGAATCGCTGCAAGATAGGTGAAGGCCACGAAAGTGCCGCCATAGCCAAGCGCCGTCATCCCGTAAACCAACAGCAGACGCGGGCTGGTCAGCACGCGCGCCTGATCGGCGAGACTTGCAGGCGCTGGCCGCTCAAGGTTCGACGGCAGGAACGCGGCAATCGCCAGCAGCCCAATCACGCCCAACCCACTGACCGCCCAGAACGTCGCACGCCAGCCAAACGCCTGCCCGATCATCGTGCCTAGCGGCACTCCGGTGATGATGGCAAAGGTTAGCCCCATGAACATCAGCGCAATCGCCGACGCGCGGCGGTCTGGTGCAACCAACGAGGCTGCAATGATCGCCCCGGTGGAGAAAAACACCCCATGCGCAAACGCCGACAACACCCGGGCCACCAACAGCAGGGAGTAGTTGGAACTTAAAGCAGCGGCGGAATTGCCAAGGATAAACAGCGCCATCAGACCGAGCAACAACGGCTTCCGTGGTATCCGGCCGGTCAGCGCCGTCAGGATCGGCGCACCGAACGTCACGCCAAGTGCATAGACGCTGACGATCAGACCAGCTTGCGGCAGGCTGATGCCAAGATCGCTCGCCACAAGGGGCAACAGCCCGACGATGACAAATTCAGTGGTGCCAATCGCATAGGCTGCGATGGTCAGGGCAAGTAAGGCGAGGGGCATAGCGCAAACTCCAATTTCGGTGCGCCAGATATGCAGCATCAAGTACCGCTTGATAATCGCATGGAATGGTGGAACAATTGTGAA
Organism: Cypionkella sp.; assembly: GCF_028290025.1. Taxonomy (GTDB): domain Bacteria; phylum Pseudomonadota; class Alphaproteobacteria; order Rhodobacterales; family Rhodobacteraceae; genus Cypionkella. The sequence goes on from NZ_JAQGKQ010000107.1 coordinate 14,893, forward strand.
ATAGTTTCACAGGTGAGCAATGGACAATAGGTTCGGGGAAATGGAGGTGTTCGTGCGCACTCTGGCGCATGGCAGCTTTTCAGCGGCTGCGCGCAAGCTGGGAATGACCCCCTCTGCGGTGTCAAAATTGGTGTCGCGGCTGGAGCAACGACTTGGAGCGCGGTTGCTGGTGCGATCAACTCGCACGCTGACCCCGACGCCTGAAGGTGAGGTCTATCTCGCCGAGGCACGTCGGCTGCTTGATGCGATGGACGCAATGGAAACTCGTATTGGTGAGGGCGCGCGCCTTGTGCCGCGCGGCCCGCTGCGGGTCAGCTCGTCGGTGGCGTTTGGGCAGCACTACATCCTGCCCATCGTCCCCGCGTTTCTGGCCCGCTATCCCGACATTGAGCTCGATCTTTCGCTCACCGACGAAGTGATTGACCTCTGGCAAGAGCGTGCCGATGTGGCACTGCGCGCAGGTGCGCTGCGCGACTCCACCCTGAAAGCGCGGCGTATTTTCAGCACCCCCCGCGTCATCGTGGCCAGCCCCGATTACCTGAAGCGCTATGGCGCGCCGCTGGTGCCATCTGAGCTGACCCGCCACGCCTGCCTGCGTTATAACTTTTTGAAAACGCGCGACGAATGGCCATTTCGTGATCCGTCCACCGGACAGCCGCTCATTCAGGCAATCAGCGGGCCTTTCCTGTCCAACAGCGGACCAACCGTGCGCGAAATCTGCATCGCGGGCGGCGGGCTGATGCGATCGGGTGAATACAACGTGGCACCGCATATCGCACGCGGCGCATTGGTGCCTGTTCTGCAAGACTGGGACGCCAAAGACACCGAGGTCGTCCACGCCGTTTTTGCCGACCACCCGCAACTCGCCCCCCGCATCCGCGCATTCGTGGATTTTCTGACCGTATGGCTGCCAGCACGAGATTAAGGGCGCATCTGGCGCGATTACTACACGCTTGGGTTGTATGGTTGGCAAATGTGAACTAACACTGACATGACAACTAACATGGCGCGGGCATTAATGCGCGAAGCATTCAGCCATCAGTGAGAGGTTCAAAATGGACATCAAACTTGAGGGAAGCGTCGCGCAAGCCGTCAAAGCTTCGCGCGTTCCAGCTTTCGCGACCAATCTTCGTGGCACAATCGAGTTCGCCAGTGATTCTGCAATGGCCCGTTTTGGTGCCGCTTCACGCCCTCTCGTCGGCCAGCAAATCCACGATGTACTTGACCCATCGCGCGCAGCTGCGGCATCGTCTTGGTTCGACCAAGCAATGGCCTGTGGAACTTTCGATGCAAAGCGCTCTGATACGCTGACTTCCAGATGCGACGTTTGGTCTGCCCAGTATGTTAAGGATGAAGATAACTATTTGTCCGGATTTCTTTTCCAGCAGATTTGCAACGTTGTCCCAAATCAAAACCAGTCCCTAGACGAAATTTTGCGCGACCCTGTCGCTGCGGCAGACGTTGACGAATTGATACGCAGAGAGTTGCGATGGAAGACCGCGCTTCTGAGTGCAAATCAAGGAGTGTGGGATCACGATTTCGAACTCGAGCGCCACTTTCTGTCTGACACATGGCGCGCGATGCGTGGATTGTCCAAAGACGCGGCCGCAGAAGAGACCACCGAGGATTGGTTGAAGACCATTCACCCGGACGATGTTGGCAGAGTCAAAACACAGCTCGCTTTGCAAGATGCCGGTCGGACAGACATTGTAAATTACACCTTCCGACAGCGTCATACCGAAGGCCATTGGATTTGGATTTTGAGTCGTGGACGCGTCGTGCGCCGCACTCCTACCGGAATACCCGCCCGGATCATTGGCACCGACACAGATATCAGCGATCTCAAGCTTATCGAGCAGGAGCGGACGCGTCTTGCGGGACGCTTGGGCGTAGCGATCGAAGCTGCCGAAATGGGCCAGTGGGAACTTAAGATCGAAACGGACAGCGCAATCTGGGATGAGCGTGCTCTGCAGATTTTTGGCCTACAAGATGGCTTAGCGGCTCGGCCGGAAAGCGATTGGGCAAATCTTATTCATCCCGATGATCGTGACGCCACTGTAGCGTACAATAATGCCTGTGTACGCGCGCGCAAGGATATCGCCTGCGATTACAGAGTTATTACATCGGATGGAACGGAAAAATATATCCGAACACGCGGCAAATTCGTTCCGGATGCCGAAATTGGGGATAGATACGTTGGCGTCAATCTTGACCTGACCTCGGATCATCGCAAGACGCTTGCGCTGGAATATGCACGCAGCCAGTTGGAATACGAAAGCAGGCACGACGCGCTAACCGGGCTAGCAAATCGGCGGCGTCTTGACGAAGTTTTTACCGCGGCACGAGCGGATGATACGATCAGCCACATCGGCGCAATGCATTTCGACATCGACAGGTTCAAGCAAATAAATGATAACTTTGGGCACGACGCTGGGGACGCTGCCCTAAAGTATGCTGCGTCAATCTTGAAGCGATCTATACCATCAGGCAATTTGGTTGCGCGAATCGGCGGCGACGAATTTGTCGCCCTGTACCCCCAAGCACCCCAGCCTGAGGAAATGGAAAAAATTGCGCAGGATATCATTGCCGCGTTTGGCGTACCATTTTCACATGCTGACACGAAAATCGAACTTGGCCTTAGTATCGGTTTGGCAAGGCTTGGCATCCAAGACGGACAATATGGCAACTTATTCATTTTCGCAGATGCTGCGCTTTATCAAGCGAAGCAGAATGGACGAGGGACCTTCTGTTCCTACGACCCTAGCATGAGCGAGCAAACCATCCGTCGAATTGAGCTTCAAAATGATCTGATCAGAGCATTTGAACGAAATGAATTTGTTTGTCATTATCAGCCTCAGTTCGATGCACAAACAATGAAATTGAGCGGTCTAGAGGCACTCGTGAGATGGCAAAGTCCTATTCTCGGGATTGTCATGCCAGACGATTTTCTTGGCGCCGTCAAAGAGATGGGCCTCTCAACTAAGCTGGATGAGATCGTATTTACTTCGACGTTGGCAGACATGAGGGAATGGCGCTCCAAGGGCCTGGCTCTGCCTCAGGTCTCTGTCAACATAACCGCAGCGCGCCTGGCAGATAAAAATCTGGGCGCGTGGCTTGGGAACTTGGATATACCCCCCGGTACCATCGTATTCGAACTGTTGGAATCGGTCTTCCTAGATGTGAATGACGTCATAACAAGCACGAATTTGCGCATACTTCACACCTTGGGCATAGACGTCGAGATTGATGATTTCGGAACCGGACATGCCTCTATCATCAGCTTGCTCCAGATTAAGCCTAAGCGACTGAAAATTGCTCAGGAGTTCGTTGAACCAATCGTTCGATCACACACGCGGCGCGCGCTGCTCGAAGCGATGATCTCGATAGGGAAATTGCTCAATGTGCAGGTGGTTGCCGAGGGCGTGGCAACGGCTGATCACGTTGACATTCTGCGTGATTTGCAGTGCGATTTCCTGCAGGGCTTTGGACTCGGTAAACCAATGAGTTCGTCGGATATCGGCGCCCTTCTGGCGCAGTGAACGTGAGTCTTTAGCCTATTGTACGTGATGCAGCGCTATCTTGAACAGGCCGCAGGCGCAGACTAATTTGTTGGCAAGCACGCAAAAATGGTGATCTTCTTCAACAAAGATTTGTTGGCCCTGATCTCCGGAGGTTCACATGAACGACACATATCCTGCCGATGTTGCAGACACCGCGCTTAAAGCCGATTTTGAGACCCTTTATCGGGATGGCATCGTCGGGAAAAAAGGCGCTTTCCCGCGCGAGTGGGCCGAGGCCATGCGAGAAGACATGATGACCGCTTTCTGGGCCGCGATTCAGCGGCCCCGCGGGGCGATTGGGCGAGGCCCGCGGCGGTGGTATGTCGAGATACACCCGGAAGATTTCGGGGGCTTCGTCAGCCTTGTCACCCATCCGTGGGTTGTCGGAATGGCGAAGGCGGTTTGCGGGCCGGACTATCAAATCGTTGAAATCGGGTTCGATACCCCGTTTCAGGGCGCCAAAGCCCAGCCGTGGCACCGGGACTTCCCCTCGCCTCCCGACACCTATAACGACCGTCGTATTACCTCTCTGGCCTTCAATCTGACGGGCGTGGATGTGACCCCCGACATGGGCCCCTTCGAGATCGCGCCCGGTACGCAATGGAATGATGGCCGGACGTGGAACCACGAGATGTTTCCTCCGAAAGATGTTTGGCCCGAGTTTGCTGAAAAGGCCGTCAAAAAATACCCGCAGATGGGCGATATCTCGTGTCGGTCGGCGCTGACCATGCATCGTGGCACGGCGCACGGCTCGCCAATTGCCCGACCGGTGATGGTTTTGGGCGTAGACGCCCCCGGTGCGGGCCACGCAGAGTTGCATGACATGATGGTGACGCAAAGCTACTACGATGGCTTGCCTGCCGAGGTTCGCAAGCACTTGGTCTGCCGTGTCGTGGACAAGCTGGAGCCGATAACGCAGAAGCACGACATAGAGGGTCTGGTGATGGGGGCTGAGTGAGGAGTACTCGGCTTCTCGGCGGCCAACCTGATAACTTTTTTGCAGGTGATTGGGAGACGCGCCAGGCTGGGTGCGCAGCGTCTCGTTAGTCACAGCCTTCTGTCAGGCCAATAGTTTAACCTTGCCCCCTCGTGGGCACTAAGGTGCTGGCTGCACAATACTGATCCACACTGAATACCAATTGACTGATGATTATAAGGGACGCATCCTTTGAGGACTGGCAAAAAAAATCCAATCTCTGGGAGGAGAACAGAATGAGCCTTTCCCGCCGTCATCTGCTGGTCTCGGCAGCCGTCGCTGCTGCGGCATCCGCTTTCGCCCGGGCGGCCTTCGCTCAGGCCCCCGCGCTTCCAAAAAAAGACACTTACAAGGTCGGCTTTGCGCAAACTGAAAGCAACAACCCTTGGCGTCTGGCCCAGACCAAAAGCATGCAGGACGAAGCTGCTAAGCGTGGTTGGCAAATGGTTTACACCGATGCGGCAGGCTCTGCGGCGAAGCAGGTGGCCGACGTGAACTCGATGATCGCGCAGGGCGTCGATTTGATCTTCTTGGCTCCGCGCGAAGAACTGCCTCTTATCCCCGCGATCAAGGCTGCCAAGGGCGCGAATATTCCGGTCATCCTGCTTGACCGCAATGTGGACCAGTCGCTGGCAAAGGCTGGCGAGGATTACGTGACTTTCATCGGGTCCGACTTCATTGAGGAAGGCAAACGTGTCGCGGACTGGCTGGTGGCCAATGCCGGCGGCAAGAGCAAGATCTTGCAGCTTGAGGGCACGACTGGTTCGTCGCCCGCCAATGACCGCAAAAAGGGTTTTGACGATGTGATCGCTGCGAACCCGGCTTTCACCATTCTGGCCTCACAGACCGGCGACTTCGCCCGCGATAAAGGCCGTCAGGTTGCTGAAACTTTGCTGCAAGCTCATCCTGACGCGGACATAATCTATGCGCACAACGACGAAATGGCGATCGGTGCCATCTCGGCTGTCGAGGCTGCTGGCAAGGTCGCAGGTAAAGATGTGATCATTCTCTCGATTGATGGCGGCAAGGAAATCGTTCAACTGATCGTTGACGGCAAGGTAGCCGCAGTCTGCGAGTGCAGCCCCCTGTTCGGCCCCAAGGCGTTCGATACGGCTGTAGCCTATGCGAATGGTGAGGCAATTGAAGCCAAGCTCATCAACCCCGATCGGTTCTATGACGCCACCAATGCAGCCGAAAGCCTAGCGACGGCCTATTGAGTCAAAGCAGGTGCGGTTGGCGCAAGCCCGCCGCACCTGCACGCTTCTGCGCCACGCACAGGTGTTGGTTTCCTCCACGCGGTTTAGTGCCCTTTGTCACCGCTGGGGCCATTTTGCGCAGATAGCGCCTTTAACGTCCGGAAGATCATGTCGTCACCAGTATTGTCGATGCAGTCCATCAACAAAACATTCGGCGGCATCGCTGCCCTTACCGACGCGTCGCTGCAAGTCGAACCCGGCGAGATCCATGCGCTGATCGGACAGAATGGTGCTGGCAAATCGACGCTGATCAAAGTGCTGACAGGGTATCACCAAAGAACTTCGGGCGAGGTGACGTTTGAGGGTCGTGCTTTCGAGGCCGCGTCGCCGCGCGCGGCACAAGAAGCAGGCATTAGCACGATCTATCAGGAGATTAACCTAGTACCACAACGCTCGGTGGCCGAAAACATATGTCTGGGCCGAGAGATGCGGCGCTTTGGGCTGCTCGACTGGCCAGGGATGCGGGCCGAGGCGCGGCGACTGCTGGCACGGTTCAAGCTCAGCATCGACGTCGACCAACCGTTGTCGCAACTATCGACTGCGACGCAGCAGATGGTGGCGATAGCGCGCGCCGTCGGGTTTTCGGCGCGGCTTGTGATTATGGACGAGCCGACCTCATCGCTTGACGACCGTGAGGCGCAAGTGCTGTTTACGGTGATCCGCGGGCTGAAAGCCGAGGGGATTTCGGTGCTATTCGTAAGTCATAAACTTGATGAATTGTACCAGGTCTGTGACCGCGTCACGATTATGCGTGACGGGCGCACCGTGCAGGTGTCTCGCATCGACGAGACCGACAAGCTGACTCTGGTCTCGACCATGCTCGGCCGTGATGTCGCACGCACGGAAGGCCGCACGACAGGATTTGGCGCGCCGTCACGTGCCCCCGGTGAAATTGTTCTGCGGGCCAACGGCCTGTCGGACGGACGCCACGTACGCCGGGTTGATCTTGAGATGGCCGAGGGCGAGATCGTCGGGCTTACGGGTCTTCTAGGCTCGGGTCGGTCGGAAACTGCGCGGCTGATCTTCGGTGACACACAGACGCTTTCGGGCACTATGAGCGTAGCGGCGCGTCCCTATCACCCCAGTCAACCCGCCGATGCAATCCGCGCAGGGATGGGGTTTTGCACCGAAGATCGCAAAATCGAGGGCATCGTGCCTGATATGAGCGTGGCCGACAACATGATGCTGGCGTTGCGCCCAACGCTTGGTCGCAGCGGAATCGTTGACGAGGCCAGATATCGTCAGATCGTCACGCACTTCATCGCGGCGCTCGGGATCAAGTGCACTGGCCCAAGCCAGAAAATCCGCGAACTCTCTGGCGGCAATCAGCAGAAGGTGTTGCTTGCGCGCTGGCTGGCGATGTCGCCACGCCTTCTTATCTTAGACGAGCCGACGCGCGGTATTGATGTCGGTGCCAAAGATGAGATTCAGCGGCTTATCCGGTCCTTGGCCAATGACGGGCTGGCGGTTCTAATGATCTCGTCCGAGCTCGAGGAAGTGGTCGAAGGAGCCGATCGAGTCTTTGTGCTGCGCGAGGGCCTGAGCGTGGCCGATCTGCCGCGCGACGGTCTGACCGAGGCGGCCGTGTTGAGTGCGATGGCACACGGTGTCGGGCATGACTGATCGGTCGGGTGTAAGCCTTTTGCTGGCGCGGTATGGCACTGCGCTCGCGCTGGTGGTGCTGCTGGCGTTCAATTTCGCGGTCACCCCTAATTTCGCGACATGGCAGACGCTGAACGTCAACCTCACGCAGGTTTCTACCATCGTAATTGTAGCCGTCGGCATGACTCTGGTTATCGCGACGGGTGGAATCGACCTGTCGGTCGGCTCGCTGATGGCAATCTCGGGGGCGCTTGCTCCGATGATCTTTCTGGGAAACCTCGTCGGGATCGGTGGAATCCCTGTGGCCGTGGCGGTTGCAATGTTCGTCGCGGTGGCTGCAACGACTTTGCTGGGAGCGTTCAACGGCTGGCTGATCGCGCGGTATCGCATCCAGCCTATCGTGGCCACGCTGGTCTTGTACATTGCCGGCCGCGGCATTGCCCAGGTGATGACCAATGGCAATCTGCAGGTGTTCAAGCTGCCGGAGTTTCAATGGATCGGCCTGAGCCGCCCCTTCGGCATTCCGGCGCAGGTCATCGTGATGCTGTTCATCGTGACGCTGGCGGCTTGGATGCTGGCCCGCACCAACTTTGGTCGTCAGTTGCTGGCGATCGGTGGCAACGAACGCGCCGCGCGTCTGTCTGGCATTGCCACTGGACGGATCAAAATCGCGGTCTACGCAATCTCGGGCGCGCTGGCAGGCTTGGCTGGGCTGGTGGTGATCGCCATCAACTCTGCATCGGATGCCAATCTGGTCGGCATGGGCATGGAGCTTGACGCAATCGCCGCTGTGGCCGTTGGAGGAACGCTGCTTAGCGGCGGCCGTGCCACGATCATTGGCACCCTCTTGGGCGCGCTGGTCATTCAACTGGTGCGCTACACGTTGCTTGCCAACGGTGTGCCCGATGCGGCGGCCCTTGTCTGCAAAGCGGCGATCATCATTGGCGCGGTCTGGTTGCAAGAGCGGGGGCGGACGGCATGAGGCGCAAAACGAATTGGGGTCAGATGCTGGCCAGCTATGGGGTTGTTTTGGCGCTTGCCGCGCTGATCCTGTTCGGCAGTCTGCGCTATGAAAACTTCTTGGGATCGTTCAACATCCTTAGCGTGCTGCGCTACAATTCGATGTTTGCCCTGATTTCGCTTGGCATGTGCTTTGTCATCATGACCGGTGGGATCGACCTGTCGGTGGGGTCGGTCGCGGCGTTGGGCAGCGTCGTCGCAGCCTATGCCAGCCCCTACGGCCTCTTGCCTGGGCTGGCCGCAGGCGTGGCGGCAGGGATGCTCGCAGGCACGCTGAACGGTTTGATCATCACCCGGCTGAAAATCATGCCCTTCATCACCACGCTTGCGATGATGCTGGCAGCCAGCGGCACGGCGCTTTTGCTTGCCCGAAATCAGTCGGTGGCGGTATCCTATGCCACGGCATTCACCGAACTCGGACAAGGCAACCTGCTCGGTCTGCCGGTTCCCGCACTGATTGGTGCATTTGCTTATTTGGTCGGATCCGTGGTCCTTAACCTCACGAGTTCGGGCCGGGCGGTGCTGGCGATTGGCGGCAGCGAAGACGCTTCACGGATGATGGGCCTGCCGGTCGAACGGATTACTTTTCTGGTTTATCTGGCCTCGGGTGGCTTGGCCGGTCTTGCCGGGGTCATCCTCGCTGCCCAATTCGGGGCGGGTCAGCCGATTGAGGGTGTAGGATGGGAGTTGTTTGCCATTGCCGCAGTCGTCGTCGGTGGCACGTTGCTAACCGGAGGCGCGGGGTCGGTAGTAACCACGCTCGCCGGAGTGCTGCTGCTGGGTGTCGTATTCAACATCCTGAATTTCGAGAACGGCAAGGGCTGGATATCGCTCTCTGCATATTGGCAATCTGTGATCCGCGGCCTGTTTTTGTTGGCCGTCGTACTTCTACAGGCTCATCTTACGCACCGCGTTGCGGGTGGCCCGACGGTAGCCGACACGACCGATTCTCTGCAACCATGAAATATGACAAACGGGTCGGGCGCAGTCCATAGAACCCGGACAAGCAGGACGCTAGCATCGTAACTGCGGTAGCCCTTCACTGTGTGGTTTCCTCGGTATGAGCCCGGTGTGAGGCGTGAGGTTTCTTGTCGTCTTGGATCTTAGTTGAGTATGGCAATCAGTTTGCCTAAAGGTCAGACTCGTGCCGCCGCTCCACGTCATGGCAAAGGCAGATCGCGGCGAGTATACTAAGATGAACCCGCCATTCGCGGGCCAGATCCAAAAGTCGGGAATGATAATTTGACATTTCAACCGGATGCGGCGGGTGTACAGGCGCTGAAGCGCGCGATCTCAGATCGGTTCACAACATCCCTTACTCATTTGATGCTTGAGGCCGTACCACCGCCCGGTGGCCAGGCAGACAGGTATCGTGCCGCGGTTAGCCGTGTACTTGCAGCAGGCTTTCCGACCCCGGTATTGTTTGGACATCACGCGCAGCTGCGCGATGCAGCGCTTGCAGGTGACATGGCGAGTTTCGACTTAAAGCGCGATTCGATTGCGAATTTGGAACTTGCTAGGAGACCCGCAGCTTTTCGAATCGTGTCCCTTTCACCAGAGAATTGGGAGGCTTCGGGCGTTGAGGTTATTCGCGCATGTTTTGCCGATGATGTGGGTTTGACCACCCAACTGTTTGCTCCAACCGATACAGCCGCTGCTGAGGCCGCAGTCCAACTGCAGCGGGCAAAAGCAATTATTGCAGCCGCGGCCCTAGACTGGAGCGATGAACTAAACGAGCTTTTATGTGAAATTATCTTGGCGGTGAATATTGGCAAAGGCGGCTTTGCAGGAGGATCAGTCTTTGATTTGTTCGGCGCTGTTTTGTTCAATCCCGGCACCCGTCCCGACATTGCTCATCATCTGATGACACTGATCCACGAAAGCTCGCATCTGCTGCTTTTTGCGCGCCATCTGGACGATGACGTACTGCTCAATGAGCCTGAGACCTTATATAGTTCACCTTTGCGGCGTCAGGGGCGACCAATGGAAGGGATTTTTCACGCCATGTGGGTCTCTGCGCGGATGACAACCTTTGGTAAAGCGCTGCTGGCCTTCCCGGATCTGGCGGTCATGATGACCGAAGTTGAAATCGAGGAATTGCGTGGCGCGACCGTGGATTCTCAAAAAGCTTATGAGCAAGCCTATGAAATCGTAGCTGCACATGCGATTTTCACCCCAAGGGGAGCGCAGATTAATGCCGATGCCGCAACGGCAATGTCCCGCTTGTCGCATGACTGACAACGTCGAACCGCTTGGCTACTATGCTGCTCTTCGCACCGAATTTCTGGCCAACCCCTCTCGCATCGTTGTCTGGCGACGCGATCGGGCAATTACAGCAGAAAAGTTCATGGAAACGGCGTCGAGTATGGCTGGATGGCTTGCCGACCAAGGATTTTCTGCAGGCGATCGACTTGGGCTGGCAATGCATGACAATTTACATTCGATCCAGTTGGCAATGGCCTGCTGGATGATTGATGTCGAACCAATGATACTCGATCATCGTTTGGGCACCGACAGCTTAGCGTTTTGGCGTTCACAGCAAAAGCTGAGGGCTGTGATTTCACGACAAGTACGCGTCTGTGCTTTTTCCGGTGTCGTGTTGATGCCTGACCCAGCAAGTTTGCCCAAGTTCGAATTGCTTACGATGCCCTCAGCATCGCCAGCCAACCGGGTTGGGGATTTTATTGCAAGTTCCGGTGTATCTGGCGCGCCTAAGGTCAAAGAAAAGACGCAAGTCGGCATGCTGACAGCGGTGCGCGCAATGATGGATGACCAAAGCCGGGGCTTTTGGGGAGCGGCGCTATCAGCAATTTCTGTAGCGTTTCCGGGTGCGCGTTACATCTGGTGGCGCAACCTGCTGGCGGGCGAGCCAATCCATTCGATAGATTTGCTGTTTTCGACCGATACGCTGGACGAAGCCTTGCTGGACCCAAGAATTCAAGAGTGCACGCTACCACCTAACCTAATCCGCGCTCTGGCCGCAAAGGCCGAGGCAGCGGCCAGCCCCCTCCCCCGCTACCCGCATCTGAAAAAACTGCAATCTATAGGTGGCCCGGCTCGCGCGGAGGACAAGCTGCGCGCTTATCATTCGCTGACGCCAAGTTACCTGATGACTTACAGTTCTACCGAGACAGGGGTAATCTCTCGCATCGGCGGCCACGATCTACTGACCAATCCGGACTCTTGTGGGCGGGTTCTGCTGGGGCTCGATGTTGATATTGCAGACAATACAGGCGCAACTTGCCCGCCCGATACTGTGGGGCGTATTCGCCTGCGCCGTCCGGCTGCGAGTGGGAAGCAAGGCGAGATTACGGAGATTTTTCCTGGGGATCTGGGCTGGTTCGACGATGCTGGTTTTTTATATATCGCGGCGCGCGGTGAAGGGATAATCTGTCGTCATGGTGTGAATTTTTCGGCGGCTTTGCTGGAATCCCGCATTCTTGCAATGGACAGCATTCGGGATGCGGCCGTAATCCGAGTAAGCGGCCGCGAAGATACAGAGGATGCAATTCTCTTGGCTCTTGATATCGGTACCGCCCCAATGGATGATATTCGCCGCGAGTTGCGCAAAACTCTTAATGCTCATGAACGTCCTGACGGGCTTTGGCTGCTCGGCCCCGAAGATTTGACCGTAGGCGGCAAAATCAAACGCAGCCAGATATCCGCTTGGTGGCAATCCGCGCCCGAGAAGTTTCAAGCGTTTTAAGGCAAAGGCAGACGGATTGTATGCGTTGTGGGCAGCGACTGAAAATTACGTCGACCAGAATCTGCCGACGTCGGAATTACCAAAAAAGGCATCGCCCCGAACGGCCACGACAGCGGTCCGGTTCCTTGCATACATAGCATAGCCCGGGTTTTGAATGCCGGATTAGGTTTCCACCGGAAGCTAACGCAGCCGCCAGTCAGTTCGGAGGGTTTGACTAGATCAGCGTAGGGCATCCTGATTGTTGGGTGTGATACGCCGCGTTCCAGTAGCGGAATAATCAATAGCTTATCCATGCACTCAACATATTGCCCCTGCGGAAGCCGCAAGCTGAACTCAGCATCCTCATTTCGGTGCAAGCTCCAGTTTGTAGCCGGACGCGGGGTCACACTGCCACGTCGTTTCTCGGCGGAGCATATCTCCTTAACAAGGCTGGGTATATTGGCGGGAAGAAAATACTCTCCGTGTCCGCCATCGGTCTCTGCGACCTCTACACCCGAAAATGCGGCTGACCACCAATTATGCCGTATCTGCATCTCCGGCTCGCTCAATGTACGCATCGGATTTCGATTACTCTTGCGGCCAAAGATCATTTTGACGGGCAGCGGCAATGGCAGCTGCCACTCGGCATCAAGCGTGACAAAGCATAGTACCTCTACGCCCGCCTCAAGCAATTTCAGCGCGACATGGTAGCTGATCTCGGCAGCTTGGCAGTTGCCACCCACGATACACGGTCCGGTGCCAAAACGCTTCAGCAGCGTGTCGGCATAGTGCTTTGCAAGTTCCAGAACGATTGATGTGTTAGCGCGAGTCTGGGAATCAACGATCATATTCAGTGATCGCATGCCGACTATGGGTTGCGAAGGCGACATTTGGTTAGCAATGGCTGGAAATTCGGCGGCGGCGTTAAATACCCAGAAGATCGGCGATGCAGTGCCTTCAGGATTAAGAAATCTCATGGTACTTTTCGCATCAAGCCGCTCACCCGGCCAATTTCGGCAAATTATTTCAATGTGGCTGAGAGTTTTGTCGATGTCCGGAGCGGACCACATTTCTTCTGACGGCGCGTTCACAGCAGCCGTTCCCCAGCTAAGCGATATCATTTAGACGCGCGGCAAGCTCGCTCGGGGTCTGATAGTCAAGCAACAAGCTTATGTCGAACCGCGCTCCTGCAAGAGCCGACAATTCGGTTGTCAGCTCAACGGCGCTTAACGAATCGCCACCCAAATCAAAAAAGCTGTCGGAAGCGCCACAGCTGATACCGAGAACCTTGGAAAAGAGTTTTGTCAGGGCATCAGCTGTGAACATATTTTACTCGCAGAATGTGAGACTACGAGTTGGCTGGAACTTCGCCGATTTTTGGCGCTGCTGCGGCAGCAGAGCCTTTAAGCCGAAGCAGTTTGGAAATATCAAGTTTCATGATCGACCCATTCATTCAGTATTGTTGACGGACACATCTCTAAGCATGTCACAAGCAACGTGGCACGATAACTCATGTTATGCAATCGAGCTCTAAGCCTTTCGATGCCTACCGCTGCCAATTTTGCCGACGATCTAATCAAACTAGCGGGCTAAGGTCTCACCGCCGTACGTGACTGAAGATCATCAGCTGATAAGTCGTTCAGATACTTGGTTCGCCCTCTTTCCATTCAAAATCAGTCATGTGAACCAAAAACTTGCCAACGCGCCGGTCTGTCAGCACGGTGTCTTCCATGCGAAACGCCGGGATTTCGGCTGAGCCGATTTCACCCGCAACCAGTTTTGCGTAGATCTCAGAAAGCTGTGACGGCTTACGGTCAAAAGATTGGGAAAGATAGTAGATCCCCTGAGGGTCGATACGCCTGTTTGGCTCGCGGCACAAAGAGCACCAGTCCGTGGAATCAATGTAGGGATACCAGCAGAATCCCTCAAACCGCCGGTTCCGCTTTTCGAGTTCGGCTGCCAGATCCTCGCTTTCGCCTACCATGTATTTGAGCCAGCTTATGCGGTCCTCAATGCGCCCCCTGACGTTCGTTTCGGATAGCATCACATTCAGGTCGTAGCGTTCAACATATTCGAGCGCGACCCTCTTGAAGCCCCAAGGCCGGAAATCATCGCTCTGGCCGTCAACAGTCCAGCCAAGCTCGCTGTGAGCATAAAAATCCAGTCCAAGTACGTCGATCCGGGCTGGCGACTCGCGGAAGCGCGCAACGTCTTGCCCGGTCATGCCATTCTCCACGAACAAGGCGTAAAGTGGGTGCGTGCTGTCCATCCGCCCAAGCAACAGGTCAAGTACCGCGAAGCGCAGATCATTGCTGAAGTCGGTGTGATCTTGAGATGCGGGGTCGAGCGCATGATGACGCTCGCATGTATCCACGTGGACAATTCGCAGTCCCCGCACAATTTTCTTGAGTGTGGCAGTGACCCGATGAATTGCGCGCACCTTGCCAAGTATAATTCTTGCCACGCCTTCCCGATCTTTCCAATGGGGATACCAATCCCCTGTAAAGCCCGACAGGATTGCGGTCGCTACCGGTTCGTTGATAACCGTATAGTCGGTGATCCACGGATACCGCTGTGCGAAAGCCCGCACGAATGCTTCGTAGACATCGGGAAAATCTGGATTTGCGAAGCCATCCCCAAGCCACTGTGGAAAGCTTGTGTGGTGCAGCGGATCAACGATTGGGATCAGGTCCAAACGCCGGACTTGGGCAAGGTAACGGTCGGTCCAGGCCCAGTCAAAGATGCCTCGCACGCGCTCGATCTTATGCCATGGGATACAGCAACGAAACTCGCGTAACCCGTCTGCTGCGAGACGACGCAAATCTTCTTTGTAGCGCACCGCGTGCTCGCTGGTATCGAGCACATCGATTCCATGGCCGAACATCTGTGTGCCCTCGAACCCGGTAAGATAGGAGAGTCTTGGAACGACTGGATTAAAGTTTGGGCGGCGCACAACCATAGCTTGCAAAATGGGGCGATGCCGCCTAGACAAGTGAGACTCCTGCGCAGAAGAAGCTTCGACTGAGAAAGTGGTCGTCATGATCTTCATCCATTACCTTGCCTAAGACCGGCATCGTTTTTCGTGTCATTAGCGAGAATAAGTCTCCGCGTCCGCCAGCAGTTCCCGAACTGTTGGCAGAACGTCTCAAGCCTAGGGATCAGCAAAAGAAAAAGTTCGTAAGTCGGACGGGATATCCGCGGGTGTCTCAAGTTTCTACGGCAGACCAAAGGTGTATTACTTACCGCGAAATGGGGTCGGCATGCTTGTCTGGGCCGGACCGCACGATGGTTGCCAATTGTGACGACGCGAAGGGGCCAAGACTGCCGTAGGGAAGCGATGCGTCCGATAACTTCAACATTTACGCAGCAGGTGCGTGCAAAGTCGCTACCCGCGGTTCTGCCGCTTTCAAGGGCCAAACATGAACATGAGTGTTATCTCCAACCAATTTCCACTGTTCGAACCAAGTGGAATGGACGATGTCAAGGACCCGTGTCCGGTTTTTGACGGCAAGTCGTGGCACATGTTCGGTTCGGGTGGCACCGTGACGCTGGAGCTTTGGAAGATTTACCACGCTACCGCTCCGTCTCTCGAGGGGCCTTGGACTCAGCAAGATCTCATCTCGTTGCCCATACAAGGCTCTGGCGTAGCCGCACCGGGAGTTGTGTTTGATAACGGTGTTTTTCACATGTTCATCCAGACAGAGTTCATAAAATCCGGGGGGCGATGCGAACATCTGGTGTCCAGAGACGGATACTCTTGGGTGGCGGGAACCGCAGCTCTTATCGCGTTGCCCGACACTGACGAAGACGGGCTGTATGATCCGCATCCGGCCGTCATCGGCAAAAGTAAATACATCGTCTACTCCGCCATGCCACGATTTGCGACAGTGCCTCAGCCCGACGTCTATCTTGCGCGCAGCCGGTCGGGGACGTGGTTCGGGCCATGGGACCGTTTGGGGAAAATCCTCGACCATGACGAAGTCCCCCACCATAATCCACGCGGGCAAATTGATTATGAATGGGGCATCGAGGGGCCGCAACTTGTCGAGCTCCCCGATGGTCGGGTATTACTGAACGCCACCTGTTTTCTGCCTCATGGCAAGCGTGGGTCACGGCAGCGCGTGTTTCTTGCGTTGGCCGACCGCGTCGAAGGGCCGTATCGCACACTTGGGCCGTTGCTGGACCCCACAGAGCCGGGCGAGAACGGACACTCGACCGTCCTCGTGATGGGAGATGAGCTGATCGTAATGTACCAAAGCCGTTCAGCAGAAACAAACCACCGCTGGCGCTACGGCATGTTGCGCGGTGCAATGCCATCTGAAAGCGCCGGTCCCACGGCCGAAGCGGCATGACGAGGTTTGCGCAGAGCAACTTCGAGGTGCTCAATTCGCAGCCGAAATGTTGATTAGGAGTGCAGGCATTTTGCGCGCACCAAGGCGCGGGTGCCTCAGTTGGATAGAGTGAACCGCGCCGTGGGTTTGAGCAGGCGATGGTTGCTGACCCAGTTGACCTGTTAGCCGGTAGGCGATGTGCATCTCCGGAAGGCTATCAACCTAGCG
>NZ_JAQGKQ010000044.1 GCF_028290025.1 Cypionkella sp.
CGGTCAGCAGCGCGCCACCGATAACGACGCAGATGATCGCCTCAAACTCTTTCAGCAGGCCACGGTCGGCTGCGGCAGAGCCAAACTCCATCACCTGACAGCTGGCGAAAACGCAGGCGCAGAAGGCGGAGAACATGAACATCTGGATTTTTACGCGGTTGACCGGAACGCCGACATAGCGCGCGGCTTGGGCATCGCCGCCAGCGGCATAAATCCAGTTGCCGAATTTGGTACGGGTCAGCAGCCAGTGGCCGAAGATCGCAAGCCCAATGGCCCAGATCACCAGCATCGGCACACCGTCAATCACCGGCTGGCCCGCGCGGTTGCCTTTGGTGAAGGTGGCGATCCAGCCCGCCTTGCCCATCCAACTGAACAGTCCGGTTAGAACTTTGCCGCCGAAAATCGCCGCCAGCCAATCGCCTTGGGCTTTCTCGGCAACGCCGCCAATGATGGTTTGACGGGTGAAATAGACCGAGCCCCAGATCGTGAGGCCGCGCAGGATGTAAAGGAAGGCGAGGGTGACGATGAAGGAGGGCAACCCGGTGCGGATCACCAGCCAGCCGTTGACCGCACCCAAGGCGATGCAAAACGCGAAGGTGGCAGTGATCGCGGCCCACATCGGCCAGCCCATTTGCACCGACAGGATGGCCATCATCACGCCCGCGAAACCGATCATCGAACCTACCGACAGATCGAACTCTCCGGCGATCATCAAAAGGCAGGCACCCACCGCGATGATCATGAATTGCGCGGAAACCACGGTCCAGTTCAGCACACCTTCGGCGGCGAACATGCCGCTGTCGCCTGCAATCGCACCGAACAGCATGAACACAAGGATGGTGCCGCAGATGCCGCCAAGCTCGGGTCGGATGAGGGCGCGGCGCAGCGGTGATACGCGTTTCATCCGCTCGTCTCGGGTGGTGTCGGTCATGGATATTGCTCCCCATCCACAGCAATTGCTTGGAGTGAGGCTTTAGGTTCCCCCCCAGCCTCACTCCGATGTCAGGCGATTAGCGGAATTCGCCAGCCAGCTTTTCAACCATTTCGATGTTGTCCTTGGTGACGAACCCCGGCCCGGTGAAGATCGAGTTTGACGGGGCAACGCCGTAGCGGACGTAGTTGGTCAGCACTTGGATCGGGATCGAGCCTTGCAGGAAGGGTTGTTGGTCAATCGCGAAGGCCACGGTGCCATCCTTGATGCCAGCCGAGATTTCGGCAGACAGATCGAAGGTGCCGAAGTAAATCTCGCCGTCGAGGCCCATGTCTTTGACGGCGCGAATTGACGGTTCAGCCGAGTTCGGGCCAAGCGTCAAAATGCCGTTGGTTTCGGGATTGGCGGTTAGGTAGGCTTTGACCTTGTTCTGCACTTCGGACGGGTCCATGCCGGAATCGATCATCTGGCTGCCCAATTCAACGCCGATGCCATCGGCATAGCCACGGCACCGCTCAACCGATTGCGGGTTGGTGATGTAATGGTTGACGCAGAGAAACGAGGTCACACCGGCTTCTTTGGCGCGCTTGCCCGCACCCAGACCGGCCTCATATTCCGGCTGGCCCACGTGCATCAGCGCGCCGAGTTTCTGGCTTTCCTCAACGGTGCCGGAGTTCACGGTGATCACCGGAATGCCTTTAGCGATAGCGTCTTTGATCGGGCCTTCCAGCACGTTGTAATCGGCGATGGTGACGATGATGCCGTCAACGCCTGCAGCCGAAGCTTGCTGAACCAGCCGCGCCATATCTGCCAGATCGCCCGTTGGCGGATTGCGGTATTCGGTGGTCACACCCATCTGCTCGCTGGTGATTTTGATGGCGTTCTTGATCACGTTGAACCAGCTGTCGCTATCGGGGCCGTGGCTGATCCAGACGAACTGCTCTCCTTCTGCATGTGCGGCACCGGTCATGGCAGAGGTTGCCATGGCCGCGCTGAGCAGCAGCGATTTTACGAATTTTTTCATTGACGTATTCCTCCCAGAATTAGCCTCCGTTGTCGTCCCGCCGGAAGCTTTTGCGGTAAGCGTTTCAGGCGCGGCGCTTGGCAGATTGTGCCAGAAGTGCAGCGTCTAGTGTAGATTGATCCCATCCAGCTTCGACCGCGCGTACCAGCAGGGCTTGCTGGGTCTCGGGGGCAAGTCCGCCGAGCGGCGGGTCGGTGTCGAGGTTGGTGGGAAATGGGTAGCCGTCGGCGGTGGCTGCGATGACGGCGGCACGTTCGGCGTGGGTTAGGGCTGCGAGATAAGGATAAACCGCGCGGACCATGGCGGTGCGGTCGATCTCCTCCATGTGGCGCGCGAAGGCGCTGGCGGTCTGGATCAGGTTGACCATGCGCACCACATCGGTGGTTTTGTTCTCGCCGCCCGCATGGAATAGCGCGGGGCTGAAGAAGATCGCATCGCCCTTGGCTAGGGGCAGTTGCACATGGTTGGCCTCAAAATAGGCGGCGAACTCGGGTTGGGTGGCGGCGATATAGCCGGGTTTGTAGCGTTGCGAATGTGGCAGTAGCTTGGTGGTGCCGCTTTCCTCGGTCATATCAACATGCGCCACGCCGCCTTGCAGGATCAGCGTGGGGCCAGTGAGGTGGATATGGTCGGGATATTCCGCCATCTGATCGGCTGACATGAAACCCAGATGGTAGTCGCGGTGCGGAGCCTGCGCTTTGCCGCCGGGACGGACTTGGTTGACTTGGGTGGCGAGCTGATAGCCGGGGCCAAGCCACGCGCGGCAAGCCAAGTCGATCACCGGGTTCGCCATGTAG
>NZ_JAQGKQ010000056.1 GCF_028290025.1 Cypionkella sp.
ATGGTAGTCGCGGTGCGGAGCCTGCGCTTTGCCGCCGGGACGGACTTGGTTGACTTGGGTGGCGAGCTGATAGCCGGGGCCAAGCCACGCGCGGCAAGCCAAGTCGATCACCGGGTTCGCCATGTAGCGCGCGTAGACATCAGGCGCGCGCAGGCACAGCTTTTGCAGGCTGTTCCAGATGCGGTCATTCGCGCCAGCCTTGGCGAAGTGATCGCCTGCCGCTGTGCCCGCCGCACGTTCATCGGCGATGATAGCGCGGAAGACATCTGAGGCCGCATCAATGGCGCTGGTGTCGGTGAAAGCGTTCTTCACCACAAACACACCCGGCCCGTCGCCAATGATGCGCGCCCATTCCGGGGCGATGGCGGGCGTGACGGTGCGGGCATCGTAGATCGGGATGTTCTTCTCAACCTTCATCGCACCGGGATAATCGGCGCGCAGGGTTTCTCGTTCCACGTCGGCGCGGAAATCGGCGAGGCTTATGGTGTCAGCGAGGCGGGTCATGTGGATTTCTCCTAGGCGGGGCAAGTGGACGATGCGGCGTTAAGTTGGGCTGTACGGCGGCTGCGATGGGCCGATATGTGGTCGCCGGGGGGTTACATCGCCAGACAGAGCCAAGGCGGGGTGGCCGGAATTGCTCGGCAGACCTAATGCGGCAGGCGGGGGCAGAAGTGACAGATGTGGATTCATATTGCGGCGCTTTGATTCATGCAATGTTTGTTGCAGGATGCCGCGGCCTTGTCCATTTTTTTTCTGCCTGACCGTCAAACTGGAGGCCGTGACGGCGATTGCCCCTTGAGTAAAAGCGGAAGACGAACAGTTGATTGGAACTTCGCAGCGTCGCAGGATAGAGTGCAGGAATGAATGCTAAAGCTCAGACTGTTGACCAAAATCGAACCGATTTCGATGATAAGGCGCTGGCCGACATGGTTGCGTGCCCGAAATGCGATACGTTGCATCGGTTGGTTGCGGTGGCACCGGGGCAGAAGGCGCGGTGTTTGCGGTGTCACACGGTATTGTTAGCGCCACGTGATAGCGCCATGACCAAGATCGTGATGCTGGCATTAACCGCAACCGTGCTGATGGTGGCGGCGATCTCATTTCCGTTCCTTACGCTGGAAGCACGCGGGTTGACGCAGAAGAACTCGGTGATCGACGCCATATTGGCGTTCTCGTCGGGGCTGATGCTGCCGCTGTCGCTGGTTATTGCTGGGCTGATCGTGGTGTTGCCGCTGATGCGACTGGCGGCGATCCTGTATGCGTTGGCCCCAATGGCGATTGGCTGGGCGCCAGCGGCGGGTGCGTTGCAGGCGTTTCGCTTGGCCGAGGCACTTAAGCCTTGGGCGATGGCCGAAATTTTTATCGTTGGGGTGGCGGTTGCTCTGGTCAAAGTGGCAGGGCTGGCTATCTTAACGATTGGTCCAGCATTTTGGGCGTTTAGCGCCCTAGTGTTGATTACTGTGCTGAACGATAATTTCATGTGTAGGTTGACGATATGGCGCACGCTGGAGTCTCGCAGACCCCACCTTTGACGGCACGCGCTGCGGGTCTCGTGGCCTGCCGCACCTGCGGACGGGTACACGGTGCGCAGACAGTGTGGTGTGTACGGTGCGGTCAAACCCTTGCCAGCCGCGATGCAACCAGCATGCAGCGGGTATGGGCTTGGCTGGCAGGTGGCTTCATGGCCTACATCCCTGCCAATGTTTATCCGATGCTTGAGACGACAACTTTAGGTAAAACCCAATCCAACACGCTGTTGGGCGGGGTGATTGAATTGGTGCTGCACCATTCTTACGGCGTCGCGGCGATCGTGTTTTTTGCCAGCATCGTTATTCCGATTGGCAAGTTTGTTGCGATTTCATACCTCGCAGTGCAGGTGCAGCGGCATGACCGCCATGCCATTCATTTGAAACATCGGATGCTTGAGGTGGTCGAGTTTATCGGCCGCTGGTCAATGATCGACGTGTTCGTGGTTGCGCTGTTGTCTTCGCTCGTTCAACTGGGCAGTGTGGTCAGCGTAAAGCCCGGTATAGCGGCGATCAGCTTTGCGTTGTCGGTGGTTTTTACCATGCTGTCGGCGATGAGCTTTGATAGCCGATTGATCTGGGACACCGACACGAAGGATACCAAGACAGCGTGACTGACTTAAACTTGCCCGAGCTTGAAATTGACCCGCCGCGCCGTGCTATTTGGCGCAACCTGTCGCTGGTCTGGCTGGTGCCAGTGCTGGCGCTTGTGGTGTCTTTGGGCATCGCATGGAAAAATTACAGCGATCGCGGTGCGCTGGTTACGATCAGCTTTTCTACGGCTGCGGGTGTGATACCCGGCGAAACCACGATTAAATACCGTGAAGTCGTTATTGGCACGGTCGAGAATGTTAGATTCACCAGCGATCTGCAAAAGGTCATTGTGTCAGCCCGTATTCAGCAGGATGTTGCGGCAACCCTGCCATCGGATGGCCAGTTCTGGGTGGTGCGCCCCAACGTCAGCGCCAACGGCATCACCGGGCTTTCAACCGTATTGTCGGGCGTTTACATCGAGGGCGCGTGGTTGCCGGTAAAGAATTCCACCGTGCGCGGCTTTACCGGGCTCGAGGCCGAGCCGATTGTGCGGCCCGGTCGTCAAGGCACCCGCATTACCTTGCGCAGCCAGAACGGCTCTTTGCTGCCTGCTGGCGGGCCGATCTTATTTCATGGCGTCGAAGTCGGCAAACTGGACGTGCCGAAGATTACCGAAACCGGTGACAGCGTGATGGTAGAGGCATTTATCAACGCACCAAACGACAAGTACATCACGACGGCGACCCGGTTCTGGGACACCTCGGGGTTTTCGGTAAAGCTGGGCCCGAGCGGGGTTGCGTTGGATGTGTCGAGCCTTGGGTCACTGTTGCGCGGTGGCCTCGCCTTTGACACCACCTTTACCGGCGGCGAGCCGATCAATGACAGCACAGTGTTCAATTTGTTTGACGACGAGGAATCTGCGCGGCAAAGCATTTTCACCCAGATTGGCGATGATGCGGTGCCGTTGGCGGTGATTTTTACCGGCTCTGTCAATGGGTTGGCTGCAGGTGCTGCTGTGGAATATCACGGTTTTCGCATCGGGCAGGTCACCGGGATCAACGCGTTTATTGAACGCACCTCAGGTGGCGGGCGCGTGGTCAAGTTGCGCACCGAGCTTGAACTTGACCCGCAAGCGCTGGGCCTGGACCCGAGCACCGGCAAAGAGGAAGTTTTATCATTCTTGCGCGATGCGGTGAACAACGGCCTGCGGGCGCGTTTGGTGACGACCAGCATTTTCAGTCCGGCTTTGAAGATTGAGCTGGCAGAGCTGCCCGATAGCAATGACGCCGAAATGGTCATAGGTTCAGACAAAGTACCGGTATTGCCGAGCGTGGCCTCGAACTTGCCCGATCTCAATGCAACCGCCGATGGGATGTTGAAGCGCATCAACGGCCTGCCTATTGAGGAACTGATGCAGCAGGCGATTTCGCTGATGGCGTCGGTAGAGGCCGTGGCCGGGTCTGATGATACGCGCGCCGCGCCGGGCGCGCTGGTGAAACTGATGGATGACGCGCGCGGGCTGATCAACAAGGACGACACGCAAGCCATACCGACGGAACTGCGCGGCGCTATTGTTGACTTGCGCAAGGTGATTGATGATCTGCAAAAGCGCGGTGCAAGTGAGAAGCTGGCGTCGTTGCTGGAAAACGCCAACAAGGTTGCCGCCAATCTGGATGAAGCGTCGAAAGATTTCCCGCAACTGGTGAAAGACCTGCAAGAACTGGCGGCCAAAGCGAAGGCGCTGAACGCTGAGGAGTTGATCGACAGCACCACCAAGCTGATCAAGACCGCCGATGGCGTGATCAGCACCGATCAGATGAAGGCGCTTCCTGCCGATCTGTCCGCAGCTTTGGTGCAAATACAAGCTGCGCTGAAAGAGCTGCGCGAGGGCGGTGCGGTCGAAAACGTCAATGCGGCTTTGGCTTCGGCCAAGACTGCGGCGGAGTCGGTTGCATCGGCCGCGGATGATCTGCCAAAACTCACCGATGAGCTGGACGCACTTGTCAGCAAGGCCAACGCGCTGATCGCGTCCTACGGAGCGAAGTCAGATTTCAATGGCCAAACCCTACAGCTTTTGCGCGATCTACAGACCGCTGCCAAAGCGGCTACTCAGCTTGCACGCACTATTGAGCGCAATCCCAACTCTTTGCTGATCGGACGTTAAGATGCACAAGCCCTTGATACTCTTGTTAGCTTTGACGCTGATGGCGTGCGGCGACAAAAAGGCTCGCTTTGAAATCCCATCGCCCGGAGCCATTACACAGGCGCGTCTTCGGGTGAGTAGCATTGAGGTGCGCGACGTCTCATTGCCTGCCTATGCCTCGGCCTCTGAAATTGTGGTCGAGGATGGCGCAGGTGCGTTACGCCCGGTGTCGAAAGCAATTTGGGCCGATGATCCGGCGCGTGCCGTCACCGGAGCCTTGGCGCGCAGTCTGGAGGCTGGTTCGACCGCGAAAGCTGCTGCTGAACCTTGGCCGTTGACCAGCGAGCCGCAAGCGCGTGTGCAAGTGCGCATTGATCAGATGGCCGCGCGGGCCAGTGGTTTTTATCTGGAAGGCCAGTTTGCGATATCCTCTGACAGCGGGGCTGTGTCTGACAGCCTGAACCGCTTTGCGATTTCGATCCCAATGGCCGATCTTGCCCCGGCATCCGTCGCTACAGCGACTGGGCAAGCGGTGGATCAGTTGGCGGCGAAGATTATTGCGCGGCTGAGGGGGTAGGGCAGCCGTCCCTGGGTCACTCAGACGCAACGGCAGTTTGGCGTCGCGCCATGAAGTGAAACGCGCTGCTTGCCGCGATGATGAGCGCACCCAGCAGGGTTGCTAGGCCGGGTGCTGCGCTCCATACGATCCAAGTGACGATGATTGACCAGATCAATCCTGAATAGCTGAACGGGGCGAGGTCGGCGGCAGGTGCCGAGCGATAGGCCAATGTGCCCAGCCCAATGCCGAGGCTGGAGCAAAGCGCCGCCCCGGCGAACCAGGTTATGTCTAATGGGTCTACATGGCTCCAATGCCCTATGGTGAATGGGGCTATGAACAGGGCCGAAGCGGCGGCACCAAGGAAGCTGACAGTCCAAAGCGAATCCTGCTCTGGTATCCAACGTGAGGTCAGCGAATTGATTGCATACAAAAACGCCGCCCCCAGAATAAACAACGACGCCGGCTGAAACGTGCCCGCTCCGGGTTGGATTGCGATAATCACTCCGACGAAACTGACGAGCACGGCGGCCCATTTCTGCCAGATCACTGCTTCCTTGAAGAACAGAACCGATCCGGCGGTAACCATGCAAGGCGACGCGAAGACAATCACGCTCGCCTCTGCCACCGTAAGATAAGTCAGACCTTTGATGTAAAGGTAGGCGCCGAGCAGGTTGATCGCGCCGCGCAACGCGTGAAACCAAACCCGCCGTGACCATCGCACCGGTCCGCCACCTAACATTAGGCCCAACACCATCAGCAACGGCATCGCCATCAGGCTGCGCAAAAGGATGATAACGGTCACATGGTAGTCTACGAGCAGGAATTTCGTCATCGTGTCGTTGAGCGTGAAGCAAAGTGCTGCGAGGCACATCATCATAATCGCGCGAAGGATCGGTGGACGTGCGAGCATCAGCTATCCCTTTCAATTCGACAGCCGCTGGGTCTGGCGGGACATCTGCGCAACGCCTGATTTTGGCTGGTCACAAAGGGCGTCGCCGCACCTTGCCCGGGTCAAACGTGACCTATGGTCTTACCGGCCTGCGGGTTTTCCCGGATAACCGCACAGTTGGCGGCTGATGCGCTTTTGCCTCACAGCCCTGACGGGGTAGCTGCATCACAGCGCCTCAATGATCACGGCGATGCCCTGACCGCCGCCGATACACATGGTTGCAAGGCCATATCTGCCGTTGACACGGCGGAGTTCGTGCACAAGTTTGGTCAAGATAATCGCACCAGAAGCGCCTAGAGGGTGGCCAAACGCGATGGCACCGCCGTTTGGATTGACCTTCGCCGGGTCCAATCCCAACGCGGCGTTAACAGCGCAGGCTTGTGCCGCAAATGCTTCGTTTGATTCGATAACATCGAGATCAGCCGTCTCTAAACCAGCTTTGCGCAGTGCTTGTTGTGTGGCGGGGATTGGGCCGAGGCCCATCACTTCGGGATCGACGCCGCCCAAGCCATACGAAACGATGCGGGCAAGCGGGGTGAGCCCTTGCTTTTGCGCCGCTGCGGCCTCCATGAGGATAAGCGCCGCAGCACCGTCATTGATGCCGCTGGAATTGCCCGCCGTGACGGTGCCATCTTTGCGAAACGCAGGGCGCAACATTGCAAGCGACTCTGGCGTCACATCGGTGCGCACGTGTTCATCGGTATCAAAGAT
This sequence comes from Cypionkella sp., assembly GCF_028290025.1. Classification (GTDB taxonomy): domain Bacteria; phylum Pseudomonadota; class Alphaproteobacteria; order Rhodobacterales; family Rhodobacteraceae; genus Cypionkella. Next base: position 6,423 of record NZ_JAQGKQ010000056.1, read on the forward strand.
TATTTCGCTGCGGCTTTTGCGCAATGTAACCGCGACGATCTGATCTTTCATCCGGCCCTCGGCGATGGCATAGGCGGCGCGGCGATGACTTTCGGCGGCAAAGGCGTCTTGGGTTATACGTTCAATCCCATTCAGCGCCGCGATGTTTTCGGCTGTGACGCCCATATGACCGTTGCCAAACGGATCGGTCAGAACGCCCACCATCATATCTGTTGCCGAAACATCGCCCATCTTTGTACCACGGCGCGACTGAGTTAGCAGATGGCCTGCGCGGCTCATAGATTCGGTGCCGCCTGCGAGCACGGTTTCGGCATTGCCCAGCATGATCTGCTCAGCCCCGGTGACGACCGCCTGCAAGCCGGAACCACATAGCCTGTTCAATGTGAGGGCAGGCGAGGACGCTGGCACCCCGGCGCGGATGGCGACGACGCGGCTGACATACATATCTTCGGGTGCTGTGGCGATGACGTTGCCAAACACTGTTTGCCCGACTGCGCTGGGCTCGATACCGGCCCTCGCAATCGCCTCGGCGGCAACGATAGCGCCAAGCTCGCAAGGCGCCATATCTGCGAGCGCCCCGCCGAATGTGCCGATTGCTGTGCGGACGGCTGACAGAATGACAACATTTGTCATGCGAAGTTCTCCTCCCCTTACGGCGGAAACTGCGCCGACAAAACCTGGATAATTACAAAAAGATTGAACGTCCAGCCAAATATGTTCTGATGGCGCTAACATTGGCCAGACGTCCAACTTTGTTATTTACAGGTCGAAACTCCGCCGCTACGTTAACTCTCAACCGAACGACCAAGGGCGATGTGGCTGGAATGAAGACGCGTATCACGGAGCTTTTGGGTATTCGCTACCCGATCATTCAGGGCGGCATGCAGTGGGTTGGCCGGGCCGAACTTTCGTCGGCGGTATCAAATGCCGGCGGGCTTGGCGTGCTCACGGCGCTGACCCAGCCCAATCCAGAAGCGCTGCGGGCCGAGATTTTGCGCTGCCGTGAGATGACCGACAAACCGTTTGGGGTGAACCTGACCATTCTGCCAACCAGCAGCCCGCCACCCTACGAGGAATACCTCGATGCCGCGCTGGGATCGGGAGTTCGGATCATCGAAACTGCGGGACGGTCTCCGAAAGAATTCATCGCAAAGGCCAAGGGGGCCGGCGCTGTGATCGTGCACAAATGCACCGCCGTGCGACATGCGCTTTCGGCAGAGCGGGCAGGGGTGGATGCGATCTCGATTGACGGCTTTGAAGCTGCGGGCCATCCGGGTGAGGATGATATCGGCGGTTTGGTGCTGTTTGCGGCGGCGGCGCGGGCGGTGAAAATTCCGCTGGTTGCATCAGGTGGCATCGGGTCGGGGCGCGGCATGGCAGCGGCGCTGATGCTTGGTGCTGAAGGCATAAACATGGGCACGAGGTTCTGTGCGACACAAGAGGCTCCGATTCACGACAACATCAAACGCGCCCTGATGAATGCCTCAGAGCGTGACACCAACCTGATTTTCCGCACGCTGCGCAATACCGGGCGTGTGTTGAAAAATCAGGTTTCGGACGCGGTCGTGGGGCTAGAGAACCGCCCGGGTGGTGTCGAATTCTCCGAAATTCAGCCGCTTGTCGCGGGAGCGCGCGGTCGGGCGGCGCTGAGTGGCGGTAATGTGGATGATGGGTTGGTCTGGGCAAGTCAGGTGATCGGTTTGATCGACGATATTCCGACTTGTGCAGAGCTGATCGAACGCATGGTGGCCGAGTGCCGTGAGGCGATGCTGGAGGGCATCAAGGCATTCGAAAGCTGACGGGCGGGGCAATCCCCGCAACCAAGAGAGCTTGACGGCGCACCGGAGGAGGGTGTGGCGGCAGGAGGTGAGGCGCACAAATCGGCCCGTGACGACGGTGCGGCCGGGTGGGTGCATAAGTGGCAAAAATGCGCACCAGATGCGCTATAAGGGGAGGAATACATGAAGATTTATGCGATTTGGACGGCATCTGTGTGTGCCGCGGCTCTGCCCGCTTTGGCGGATGAAACTGTTAGCTACGCCTCATACGGCGGCGCTTATCAAGAAGGCGTCCGCAAGGCGATCTTGGATCTGCTGCCCGCTGATCAAGGCATGACGGTGGTGGATTATGTTCTGTCGGACGGGGTTCGCGATATCCGCACCAAGGTTAAGGCGAACGCCAATGATCTTGATGTGGTGGAGCTTTACGGTGGCTATTGCGACAGCGCGGCGAAAGAGGGCCTGCTGGTGCCGCTGGATTACTCAAAGATTCCCAATGCGTCGGGCATCCCGGAAAATCTGCGCCATGAATACTGGATTGGTTTCACCGCTTATTCGACGGTTTTGGCTTATAATACCAATGTCTATGGGGACAACCCGCCGAAAAACTGGGCTGATTTCTTTGATGTAGAGAAGTTCCCCGGCACGCGCGGTGTCGGCGGCAATTATCCTTCCACCAATATGGAAATTGGGCTGCTGGCCGATGGCGTGCCGAAGGACCAGATTTATCCGATTGATATGGATCGCTCGCTGAAAAAATGGGCGGCGTTCAAACCGAATATCACTGTAAGTTGGGCGACGGGTGCGCAGGCAACGCAGCTTGCCACCGCTGAAGAAGTTGACATGTTGACGATCTGGGCCGCCCGGATCGAAGCAGCCATCAAGGAAGGCGCTCCTTACGCCTATACGCTGAATGACGCGGTTATGGATGTCGAATGTCTGGTTGTGCCAAAGGGCTCGCCCAATCCAGAAGGCGCGATGCGGTTGGTCAATCACTTGCTTGATCCAAAGTATCAGGCGCGGCTGCCTGACTACATCCCCTATGGCCCGATGAACCAAGATGCTTTCAAGCTTGGGCTGATTTCACCGGAAAAAGCGGCTTCGGTGGTGACCAGCACCGATAACCTCGCCAAACAGTTGATCACCGACATGGGATATTGGGCCGAGCATGTGACGGATGCGCAGACCAAATGGGATGCGGTGATGATGCAATAATCGCTGGTGCAGGGGCCGCTTTCAGCGCGGCCCCTCACTTTGGCGGAAATTGCGAGATCGCAGACTTAGACATACGGCTGCCAGCCAGCGTCGTATCTTCATGTGCAGCAAGCACAATTACGGGATGTGCAGATGCCACCTTCAAATAATGCCTTGCCAGTTCATATCCAGTCGTTGTCAAAACACTTCGGTGCGGTCCGGGCCGTCGAAGATGTCTCGTTTGATATCAAGGCAGGCGAGTTTCTAACGCTGCTGGGGCCATCTGGTTCGGGCAAGACCACACTGTTGATGATGATTGCGGGTTTCAGTCGGCCCACCGGCGGTTCCATCCGTATCGCCGAGCAAGAGATTGTGCATCTGCCGCCGCATAAGCGCAACATCGGTATGGTGTTTCAAAACTACGCGCTGTTTCCGCATATGACGGTGGGCGAGAATATTGCCTATCCGTTGAAGCTGCGCAAAGTCAGCCGTTCAGACGTGGAAGATCGCGTGCGCAAGGTGCTGGATACCGTGCAGCTGGGTGGTTATGCAGATCGCCGCATCAATGAATTGTCGGGCGGACAGCGGCAGCGCATTGCGCTTGCCCGCGCCATTGTATTCGAGCCGCGCGTGCTGCTGATGGACGAGCCGCTGTCGGCGCTGGACAAGCACTTGCGCGAAGCCATGCAGATGGAATCCGCCAGTTGCATGATCGTCTGGGCATGACGACGATTTCAGTCACCCATGATCAGCGCGAGGCGTTGACGATGTCGGATCGCGTTGCGGTTTTCTCTAACGGTAAGCTGGCGCAGATTGCCACACCTTCGGATCTATACGAACAACCGGAGAATCGCTTTATCGCCGAGTTTATTGGCGAGTCGAGCTTTTTGCCGTTGCAGCCGACGGCGGATGGATTTGCTTACGGCGCGCAGATCATCAAACTGGCAGATGGCACTCCAGCCCCTTCGACGGGCAAAATGCTGATGATGCGGCCGGAGCGATTGCGGTTGGTGACGGATGGTGCGCCGGCGCTTGCCAGTGATGCCAATGTTTTTGTGGGGCAAGTGCTTACCAGCATGTTCCAAGGCGAGAGCTTGCTTTTCGAGGTCAAGCTTGATGGCGGTCACAGCGTGTTCGTGCGGATGGCCAACCGGTCTGAAAACATGCGGCTGCTGCCTCAACCCGGGCAGCGTGTGACGCTGCGGCTTGAACGTTCGGACGCGCGCATCGTGCGGGCAGAGGATTAAAGCATGGCAAACTTTATCACCTCGACCCAGTTGGAAGCTAACCGACGCGCCTTGGAAAAGGATCGCCGGGGCGAAACCTGGATGCGGCTGAAGCTTGCTTCGCCTGCATTTCTGGTCGTCGCGGTATTGATGGTGCTGCCGTTGATGGTGCTTTTGTCGATGTCGCTGTTTGGGCTCGACGGTCAGTTCGGGTTTTCAAATTACGCGCTGTTTTTCTCGGAATCCGTATATGTCCAGATGTTCATAAACACCTTTTGGATCGCGTTCATCGTGACGGCAATCTGTCTGGTGCTGGGTTATCCCGTGGCATATCTGCTGGCAATCTTGCCGTCGCCTTGGTCGGGATTGCTTATGCTGGCGGTGCTTGTGCCGTTTTGGACGTCGGGATTGGTGCGGACATTTGCCTGGCTGATTATTTTGCAGCGTAATGGCGTGGTGAACAAGACGCTGATCTGGCTTGAGATTATCGAAAAGCCTCTGGCGCTGGTACATAACATGACCGGGACGATCATTGGCATGGTGCATATCATGGTGCCGTTCCTGATCCTGCCGCTTTATGCTTCAATGAAGGCGATTGACGGCAATCTGATGCGGGCAGGGGCGAACCTTGGATCGTCGCCGGTTCACGCGTTCTTCCGGATTTTTCTACCGCTTTCTCTGCCGGGGTTGGTTGCGGGCACCATCATGGTTTTTGTGATGTGCCTTGGTTTCTACATCACCCCGGCCATTCTTGGCGGCGGCAAGATCAAGATGATCGCCCAACGTATTCAGGAATCCATCGCGCTTTATCCCACGTGGGGCCCGGCTGCGGCGCTTGCGGTGCTGCTGTTGCTAATGACGGCGATCTGCCTGTTCGTCAGCCTGAAAATCGTACGCCGTCTGACTTTGGGAAGGTAGGAAAAATTATGGAGTCCTATGTTTCACACCGCGAAAGACTGTGGCTGTACATCTTTGTAGGGCTGGTGGTGTTCTACCTCGTCGCCCCCACGCTGATCGTCATTCCGGTGTCTTTCAGTTCGACAACGTCGTTGTCGTTTCCGCCGCCGGGGTGGTCAACGCGCTGGTATCATGAATTTTTCGGCCAGCCGAAATGGATCGGCTCGGTCTGGGTGTCGCTTAGGGTGGCAACATGCACAATGATCATCACCACGATTATCGGCACGGCTGCGTCTTACGCGTTGCACCAGTCAAGTTTCCGATTTGCCAACACGATCAAGGTCACCTTGGTGTCGCCGTTGGCTGTGCCGTCGATCCTGATCGCGGTCGGCATTTTCTTTGTCTACGCGGCCACTGGCGGGATGCTCAACACGCTGACCGGTGTCGTTTTGGGGCACACGGTTGTCGCCATGCCGTTTGTGATCTTGACCATGATGGCGGGATTCAGCTCGTACGATATGAGCCAAGAGATGGTTGCGCGCAGCCTTGGAGCCAGCCGCTTCAAAGCATTTACCAGCGTGACCTTGCCGCAGATCAAATTCTCGGTCGCCACCGCAATGCTGCTGTCGTTTCTGGTGTCTTTCGATGAGCTGATCATCTCAATGATGGTGGCGTCGGGGCCAGTCTCTACGCTGTCTCGGGTGACCTTTGCCACTTTGCGCGACGATGTGGACCCAACGCTGGCGGCGGTTTCCACGCTGATGCTGCTGATCACCTCGGTGCCGCCGTTGCTGTTGCACATTTACGTTGCCCGCACAAAACGAAAGGAGCGTTGATGCTGGACGATCTCAACCGCGATCTCGCTGGGTTCATTGAGCTTTACCGCGACGGTGAGGTTCTGGAAATCCGCATGGTGAAGCCAAAGGTCAACGCTATTTGCCGCAGATTAAGCCGCAGCATTGAGCGTGCCGCACTTTACCTTCAACAAGACGCGGAATTGCGGGTCGGCATATTGTCTAGCGGCAACAGCCGAGCCTTCTCGGCGGGTTTGGATTTTCAGGAATCCACCTCAGATCGCGCAGAGGCCGGGATGGGCGCCGAACACGGTGGCTTTGGTGGCATCACTACGCTTTGGTCGCTGAAAAAGCCGCTGATTGCGGCGATCAACGCGCCTGCGGTTGGTGGTGGTCTGGAAATTGCGCTGGCTTGTGACATTCTACTGATGGCCGACGAGGCTTTCTTGCAGCTTCCGGAGCTTCGTCGCGGGCTATTGCCGGACGGTGGCGGTCTGCAACGTCTGCCCAAACGTATTCCTTACCATGTTGCGACAGCGATGATCTGGACCGGCGATCCGATGTCGGCAGCCGAGGCGCATCGCTGGGGCTTGGTGTATAAAACCGTTCCCCGCGCTGAGTTGGTGCAACTCGCTTGGGATGTGGCGCGGCGTGTGGCTAAGGGCGCGCCGCTGGCGCAGCAAGCGTTGAAAGAGGCGTTGCGCGCAGTTGATGGCCAGTCTGATGCCGAGGCGATGGCTCTGCGTGCCGACAACGGCAAAGACCTGGTGAACTACGAGCGAATGCTCGCATCGCAAGATATGATCGAAGGCCAACGCGCCTTTTTGGAGAAACGTGAACCGCGCTGGACGGGCAGTTGATGCTGTTTGGCGCCAACAAATACCCCGCGCGCCAGGATGGGCTGCGGATGATAGTGAGAGGAAAACTATGTTTAAGTTTCTTGAGATAGAAAAGCACGGCGCGGTGGGTGTCATTGCAATGAACCGTCCCGAGGCGCGCAACGCACTGGCGATGGGCATGACGATTGAGCTGCGCCGCGCATTACGGGAGGCCGCGGCGGACACGTCGTTGCGCGCGCTGATCTTGACCGGACGCGGTGGTGCATTCTCGGCTGGGGCGGACGTCAAGGAATGGGCGCGCCACGCCGAAGGTGACAACCCTTGGCCGGACATGAATTGGGTCGAAGAGGCGCTGAAGCTGGTGCAGCAGATCCACGAGATGCCGAAACCGATGATCGCGATGATTGATGGGGCTGCGGTGGGCGGTGGGCTCGACATGGCTTTGGCTTGCGATTTCCGCTATGCTTCTGAAAAAGCTAAGTTTATTTGCTCGTACACCAATGTTGGATTTAACCCCGATTGTGGTGGCACTTGGTTGATGCCGCGTATCATGGGCTTGGAAGCGGCTAAACGGTTTGCTTACACGGGTGAGCTGTGGTCCGCCCAGGTCGCGTTGCAACACGGACTGGTTAGCCATGTCAGCGCGAACGACAAGCTTTGGGATGATACGCTGGCTTTCGCGCAACAGCTTGCGGCTGGCCCCACTGTGGCCATCGCCCAGACGAAGAAGTTGCTGAACGCATCGCATAGCCGCAGCCTTTCTGACCAGCAGCTTGAAGAAGTCGCGGCGGGCAAAATTTGCGGACAAACCAAAGACCATGTCGAGGGGCTTGCTGCCGCGAACGAACGCCGCATGCCCAATTTCATCGGCGTTTGAGGAGCCAAAAATGGATTTTGCACTTAGCTTTGAACAGCAAGCCTTGGTCGACTCGATGGAAGAGTTCTGCAAGCGCGAGCTTTATCCGCACGAAAATCTGGTCGAGGAACTTCGCTACGTTCCCACTGAAATCAGGGATGAGATCCGCCGCAAATCCAAGGCTGCGGGTTTCGAGGGGATGAGTCTGCCCGAGGAATGGGGCGGACCGGGCCTTGATAAACAGACGAAAATGCAGGCTGAGCGGGTGATGGGCAAGCCGTCGTCGCCTCTGGGGCAATGTATGAACCGAGGCGTCACGGGGATTTTGTTCAAATGCAAAGATGAGCAGATTGAGGACTATCTGAAACCCTCGATACGCGGAGAGTTAAAGGATGCCTTCGCGCTGACCGAGCCGGGTGCAGGCTCTGATGCGCGCGCCATAACCACCAAAGCGGTGCGCGATGGTAAGGATTGGGTGATCAACGGGGTGAAGCAGTTCATCTCGGCAGCGGATATTGCCGATTTCATTATCCTAATCGCAGTGACGGGGACCGATGAGACGCCAAAGGGCCCGCGCAAGCGCTTCACCACCTTCTTGCTCGACAAAGGTTTGCCGGGTCTGCGGGTTGAACCGATGAAGTCTATCGTCACCCGCGGCTATAACCCGACGATGGTTTATCTGGACAATGTTCGGGTGCCAGACAGCAAAATCCTTGGCGAAGAGGGCAAAGGTTTCGAGACCGCGAACGAGTGGCTTTACGACGGCCGCGTCTCACTTTCCGCGCATTGCGTCGGGCGGGCTGAGCGTATTTTCGATATGGCCAAAGAATGGGCAGGCACGCGCAAGGCTTTTGGCAAGACTATTGGCGAGTTTCAGGGCGTTGGTTTCAAGATTGCTAATATGGCGGTCGATATTAAACTTGGCGATCTGATGGTGAAGGAGGCCGCGTGGAAAATCGAAAATGGCCAGATGAACCGCACGGAAGCCTCAATGGCAAACTACTACTGCTCGGAGATGGTGTTCCGCGTCGCCGATCATGCGTTGCAGATTTTCGGCGGTATGGGACTGATGGAAGATTTTCCGATCCAGCGTTTCTGGCGCGATGCCCGGATCGAGCGGATTTGGGAAGGTACTTCGGAAATCCATCAAGATGTTATCGCAAAAGATCTTCTGCGAGCTTATCGGCAGTAACGCAGCACAGGGTATGTGTTGGCAAGGAATGGTGAAATGAAACGCGTTTCAAAACAGCGGCAATCTGGCGAAGCCCGGAAAATGCAGCTGATGGTTGCGACTTTGAATTCGATCAGCAAACACGGCTATTTGAATTCAACGATCAATACCATCAGCGCAGAGTCCGGACTTTCACGCGGATTGATCAGCCACTATTTTGAAAACAAGGATGATTTGCTGACTTACGCGCACAAATACTATTTGCAAAACATCGACGACTTTCATCGCCATGTCATTGTGTCGATTAAAACCGGGCATTTCACCAAGTTGTTCTACTCAGCCTGCGTCCCGTTTCTGCGCGATATGGGCTACCAGCGCATTGTTATTCACTACATGAGCGCGGCATGGATTATGCCCGATGTGCTGAAAATGCACCGCGACCTATGGCAGCGCTATCGGGCCAACGTAGAGCGGCGGGTGGCTTCGATCGCGCGTGATCGTCAAATGGAAATCGACGTCAAGATGACGGCTACGACGTTGATTCAGTTGGTTGATGGGCTGTGGCTGGGGCTGACCATGGAAGAAGTTTATACCCGCGAGGACTGTTGCAAGATCATCCGGAAATGGATGTGCGATCAGTTCGGTGAAAATCCGGACGACTATCCGCTGGTTCCGACCTTCGATATCGAAAACTTCGAAACCTCGGCACCGCTGCCGCCCTCTGGATGAACTTGATCACCTTGTCGGATCATTGATCTCGCAACGCCTTCACTTGCCCGCTCATTGGCCGGGCAATGCCGCAACTTGAACGAACAAGAAAGATATCAGATGCAATCAGGTGCAATGGACTCTCGCATCAGCCCAGCCTTACGGCGCAACTTCCAACGGTTGCTGGCTCCGGCGCATATGGCATTCATTGGGGGCACTCAGGTTGAATACACACTCAACACCTTGCGGCTGCAAAACTATGCCGGGGTTGTTGAGGTGGTTCATCCCAAACGCGACAGCATTGCAGGCTATAAATGCGTGCCGTCAATCGAAGATCTTTCGGCTTCGCCTGATGCGGTTTTTCTGGCGGTCAATGCAGATGCCACCATTGTCGCGCTGAACAAACTGCGAGCGCGCGATGCGGGTGGCGTCGTCTGTTATGCCTCTGGTTTTTCTGAGATAGGTGAAGCGGGGGCGCAGCGGAGCCTCGATTTTGTCAAAGCGTCGGGTGACATGGCCGTGGTTGGGCCAAATTGGTATGGATTGGTGAATTACGTCAACCACGGCAGCATTTGGCCCGCGCTATATCCACCGCTGAGTGGGACGCGCGGTGCGGCTGTAATCTCGCAAAGCGGCAACGTGACGGGGCATATTGTTTCAAATGGCCGCTCGGTGCCGTTTTCCTATCTGATCAGCGCGGGCAACCAAGGTGTGCTCGGGTTTGAAGATTATATTGATTACCTCGTGGACGATCCCAACGTCACATGTCTGGGACTGTTCATGGAGGGTATTCGCGACGTTGCCGCTTTTGCGCAAGCTTGCTTACGCGCGCGTGCCAAGGCAATTCCGGTGATCGTCTGCCGCTCTGGCCGATCTGACCTTGGGGCAACAATGGCAGCGAGCCACACCAGTTCGCTTGCCGGACGCAATGAGTATTATGAGGCGCTGTTCAATCGTCTGGGGGTTATTCAAACCGATACGGTGCCCGAGTTTCTGGAAATGCTGAAGATTGCATCGCTTGCAGATCGAATTGGTGGCTCACGGTTGACGGTGTTTTCCAGTTCTGGCGGCGACAATGGATTGGCGGCGGACTACTGTTCCTTTGCAGGGCTGGACTTGCCGCAGCCGTCTGCGCAGCAAGTCGGTGCAATCAAGCCGCTTTTGCCGGATTTCGGCCATGTCTCTAATCCCTTGGATTTTACTGCAGGCTATTGGGGCAGCGAAAAGCTGTTGACGCCGATGTTTACCACGATGCTGTCCGGCGACTATGACGCAGGCTTGCTGGTCATCGACTATCCACCCGCTGGTTCGGCGCGCACCGATACCTCGGCGCATGAAGCGATGGATCGGGCATTGGCGGCAGCGGGTAAAGCGGCTGGAAAGCCGGTGTTCCATGCGTCGGTGAACACCGGCGGGATTACCGCAGAGGCGAGTGCGCAGATGATCGCGCAAGGGATCGTGCCGCTGCAAGGCTTGCACGATGCGGCTTCGGTGATTGCGAAATGGGCGCAGTATTGCGGGCTTATGCGCGCGGATGCAAAGGTCGGGCAGGCTTCGTTTGCGGGACGGGTACCTTACGCGTTGGGCGAAGTGGGCGACACACGTCGCACCGTAAATGAGGCCGAAGCGAAGGCCCGCCTTGAAGCTTACGGTCTGCCGGTGCCCGTCGGCCAAGCGCTTACCCTTGCGCAGATTTCCGAACTGCCCGAGACGTTTGAGGGCCGCATGGTGTTGAAGGTTCTGCACGATGACTTGCCGCACAAGACCGAAGTGGGTGGCGTCGCGTTGCACTTGCTTGGGCGTGAAGCTGCAGTGACGGCGGCCAACCAAATGTTGCAGAACGTCGCAAAACAAGCGCCATCGGTGAGACTTGAAAATTTCCTGCTGGAACCGATGCAGCCGCAGCCCGTTGCCGAATTGATTGTCGGGATCAAACGCGATCCGCTGTTTGGCATGGTTTTGGTTGTGGGGGGTGGGGGTATCTTCGTAGAATTGCTGAAAGACGCAGCGTCCCTGCTGTTGCCCGCCAGCCGCAACGACATCGAGGCCGCTTTGCGCAGTCTGAAGAGTTTCGCGTTGCTGGATGGGTTCCGAGGTCGCCCGCAGGTTAACCTTACACCGGTGATTGATGCGATTGAGGCGATCACTGCCTATGCTGGGGATCATCTGGATACGCTGATGGAGCTGGATGTGAATCCGCTGATGGTGTTCGAAAACGGCGTCGTCGCGGTTGACGCGCTGATCATCGAAGCGACGGCGGGCAGTTAAACTATTGCGGAGTGGCGGCGTTGCATGGCCAAATTGCCCGCGCCGCAGCATTTTTATACCGATCAGGGGGACAACATGACGGGAAATCAGCCAGACGCACCGCAAACCGGCGCCGAAGCGCTTGTGCGCACTTTGATCGCGGGAAACGTAGACACCTGTTTTGCCAATCCCGGCACAAGCGAGATGCATTTCGTCGCGGCGTTAGACCATATCCCGGGTATTCGTTGCGTTTTGGGCCTCCAGGAAAACACCGTCACCGGAATGGCTGACGGATACTTTCGCGTCACCCGACGTCCTGCGGTGACGCTGCTGCATTGTGGGCCCGGCTATGCCAACGGCATTGCCAACCTTCATAACGCGCGCCGAGCAGGCAGTGGTATCCTTAACATCGTTGGCGACCATGCGATTCCGCATGTGGTGCATGACAGTCCGCTGACGTCGGACGTTGATGCATTGGTCGGGGCTACGTCGCAGTGGCACGCTTTTGGCTCTGACCCGGCTCGGATCGGAGCGGACGCCGCGCGGGGACTCGCGGCTGCGTCAGATGGCTATGGGCAGGTCGCCTCGCTTGTTTTACCCGCAGATGTGTCGTGGACTTTGGGCGGTGTTGCCGCTGTGCCCGCAGCGCCGCAAAAGCCGCGGCCTTTCGATCCGTTGGCGGTGAGGAAGGTGTCGCGCGCGCTTCGGTCAGACCGCAAGGTCTTGATCATCCTTGGCACTCCGGCTGTGGTGCCGGAACTTCACACTTTGCTGATGGGGCTGGCACGAGACACCGGTGCCGTCCTAATGGGTAGCCCGCTGATTTCGCGAATGCCGATGGGACGCGGACGTTTGGCAATGCCTGCGGTGCCGTATTCGGTCGATGTCGCGATTGAAACACTAAAGCCTTATGACGTTGTTGTACTGGTTAACTGTCCGCCGCCAGTTGGATTTTTCTTATATCCGGGTCGCCCTAGCCTTGTTCAACGCCCCGATGCCGAGGTGTTGGTTTTGTCGCGGGAAAATCAAGACGCGGCCGCAGCTTTGGGCGCACTGGTTGCAGAGCTGGGCATTGGCCCCGCCGAAGTGCCCACCGTCGAAGGCAGCATTCCAGAAGTATCGGGCCCGATCACGCCCGAGGGTTTTGCAGCGGTCGTGGCGCGGCAGCTGCCAGCAGATGCCATCGTGATTAATGAAGCCTTGACGCTCGGCGGCGGCTTTGCCGCAGTAGCCCCGTTCATGGCACCGAGCGATTGGCTAACGGTGACGGGGGGTGCCATCGGTGGGGGTATTCCGCTCGCAACAGGTGCGGCTGTGGGGGCCCAAGCCATGGGCCGCCCCGACCGCCGCGTGGTGACACTGCAGGCCGATGGTTCTGCGGCTTATACGCTGCAAGCGCTATGGACCCAAGCGCGCGAAAATTTGCCCGTGACCACATTGCTTTTGAACAATCGGTCCTATGCCATCTTGCTGGACGAGTTCAAAAAGGTTGGAGCAAACCCCGGCCCTACGGCGGCAAGCATGATGAACCTCGACCGCCCGGCGATTGATTGGAGCGCACTGGCGCGCGGCTTTGGTGTGGCGGCGGCCGTCGCGACGACATTAGAGGAGTTGGATATTGCCTTGGCGCAAGCGCTTGCACTTGACGGCCCGATGTTGATCGACGTCCAGTTCCCGGCAAGTAGAGCAGAGCAGTAACTGCATATTGCGGCCGGGACATAGCTGAGGCCGCTTAAAACCCAAGCGCGCCAAGGGTTGAACCTTTTTGGCAACAGGTGCAAGTCTGCGGCCTGCTCGTTGGGGCGGAGTTCGGGCAATTGAGAAAAGGCTGCGGCAAGGTAACTTTCCGCAAGAAGGTCATGGCAGAGCAAGATGTAACGACTGCGGCGAAATCAGGCGTTGTGCAGAAGGCAAAATTTGTCGAGGGCAACCTGTTCCGCCATATCACAGTGATGTCGCTGACCAATTCCGTCGGGCTTATGGCGATTTTTGCGGTCGATCTGATCAACATGGTGTTCATCTCCATGCTGAACCAAGAGGATATCACGGCGGCGGTGGGCTATGCTGGGGCAATTTTGTTCTTCACCACGTCGTTTGGCATCGGGTTGTCGATTGCGGTATCTGCCCTCGTGTCGCGGGCAGCAGGGCAACGCAACCTTGTGCTGGCGCGTGGAAAGGCGACCAACGGCATGATTTTGGGCATTCTGTTCGGGATCGTCTTTGCCGCCGTGGTCTGGGTGTTTTTGCCGCAGATTGTCACGCTGATTGGGGCTGTGGGCAACACGCATACGATGACGGTGCATTTCCTGCGCATCGTTATTCCGGCGCAACCGTTCCTGATGGTCGGGATGATTGGCGGTGCGATTTTGCGCAGCCATGGTGATGCCAAACGCGCGATGGCTGCGACTTTGTGGGGGGCTTTCGCCAATGCGGTGCTCGACCCGATTTTGATCTTCGGGCTGCACATGGATTTGACCGGTGCGGCCATCGCCTCGGTGGTGTCTCGGATCGTGATTGCCGGAGTGTCACTGGTGCCGGTGATCCGGCATCACGGCGGCTTTGATCGGCCGAGCGTGGCGGGGCTGAAGGCCGATCTGTCGCCGGTCTATGCCATTGCTGGCCCCGCGATTTTGACGCAAGTTGCGACGCCTTTGGGTCAGGCGATGGTGACACGCATGGTCTCGGGCTACGGCGAAGCGGCCGTGGCTGGCATGGCGATTGCGGGGCGGCTTACTCCGGTCGCGTTGGGCGTGATTTTCGCGCTGTCGGGCGCGATTGGGCCGATTATCGGGCAGAACTATGGAGCCGGACGGATGGACCGGGTGCGGCGGACGTTTGTTGACGGGTTGATCTTCACGGCGCTGGTGGTGGTGATCGTCACGGTCATCCTGTTCGTGCTGCGCGCGCCGATTGCGGATCTATTCCATGCCCAAGGGCTGACCCGCGATCTGGTCTACCTGTTCTGCGGTCCGCTGTGCCTGCTGTTCTTCTTCAACGGCGCGATTTTCATGGCGAATGCTGCCTGCAACAATCTGGGTCGCCCGCTGATGTCCACGCTGATTAACTGGGGCCGTCATACCATCGGCACGGTGCCGTTCGCGTGGTGGTTCTCGCAATATTGGGGTGCGCCGGGAGTGTTGATCGGGCAGGCTTTGGGCGGGGTGATCTTTGGAATCCTTGGGTGTGGCTGGCGTATCGGATGATACTGGCCACTCCATCGCGCATTTGACCGAGGTTATTGTTGTCGTTAAATCGCTCCATACTGTCGCATTCTTTTCACTTGCCAGCCGGGTTCTGCTCGCGTTAGCTAAAAGGTATCAGGATCGGGAGAATCCAGCAGGAAACTTCTGGTGCCGAAGGAGCAACCGCCCCGGTAAACTCTCAGGCTCAAGGACCGTTCTGATAACAGACTCTGGAGAGTGGCGCGTCCGCGTCCGCCGAAGGGATAACGATCTCAGGCGCCCAAATTGGGTAGGAACAGAGGGGGCATCGTGGGTGGGGGTTGGCCCCAGCCGATCGGTGTCGGTATGCGTTTCCGGCAGTATGGGGGCGATTTGAGCGAAGTTTTGTTAAACTTGGGTCTGCATGATCTGCATGTGGCTTTGGGCGGCAAGATGGTGCCGTTTGCGGGCTATGAGATGCCGGTGCAATATCCGGCGGGCGTGATGAAGGAACATCTTCACACGCGTGCGGCGGCTGGTTTGTTCGATGTCAGCCACATGGGGCAAGTGATATTGCGCCCTAAATCCAGCTATGAGGCACTGGCTTTGGCGTTTGAGGCGCTGATGCCGGTGGATGTGCTGGGGCTGGCAGAGGGCCGCCAACGCTATGGGCTGTTTACCAACGAAAGCGGCGGCATCCTTGACGATTTGATGTTTGCCAATCGCGGCGATCATATTTTTGTCGTCGTCAATGCCGCCTGCAAAACCGCCGATATCGCGCATATGCGGCTGTACTTGGGTGATGAGGCCGAGATTATTCCGGTTCTAGACCGTGGCTTGCTGGCGCTGCAGGGGCCGCAGGCCGAGGCTGCCTTGGCGCGTCTGCTGCCGGAAGTTGTGGCGATGCGTTTCATGGATGTGGCGGTCTTGCCGTGGCAGGGGGCGGAGTTGTGGATTTCCCGCTCGGGCTACACCGGCGAGGATGGTTTTGAGATTTCGGTGCCGGGGGCCATCTTGCTCGCCTTCGCCGAAGAACTGTTAGATCAGCCCGAAGTGATGCCGATTGGACTGGGCGCGCGCGACAGCTTGCGGCTCGAAGCGGGGCTTTGTCTTTATGGCCATGACATTGATACCACGACTAGCCCGGTTGAAGCGGGCCTGACATGGGCAATCCAGAAGGCGCGTCGGGCGGAGGGCGTCCGAGAGGGTGGCTTTCCGGGGGAAACGCGCATCTTGCAGGAACTCGCCGAAGGGCCAGAGCGTTTGCGCGTGGGCCTGCGCCCGGTGGGTCGAGGGCCGATGCGCGAACATACCGATCTTTTTGCCGAGGATGGCACACCATTGGGCGAAGTTACTTCTGGCGGCTTTGGCCCAAGTGTCGAGGCTCCGATTGCGATGGGCTATGTTGCCCGGGCTTTTGCCGCGATTGGCACGCCGCTCGAAGGCGATGTGCGCGGCAAACGCTTGGCCGTCAACGTGGTCGCAATGCCGTTCCACCCCACAACCTACAAACGCTGAAGGTGCAAGATGAAGTATACCAAAGAACATGAATGGCTGCGCGTCGAGGGCGATGTGGTGGTGGTGGGCATCACCGAACACGCAGCAACCGCCTTGGGCGATGTGGTGTTTATCGAGCTGCCGGAAGTGGAGACAGTGGTCGCTGAGGGTGACGAGGTTTGCGTGATCGAAAGCGTCAAAGCCGCGTCGGATATCTTGTCGCCCTTGGATGGTGAGATCGTCGAGGTCAACACCAAGCTGGTCGATAATCCTGGTTTGGTGAACGAGGATCCAACCGGGGTAGCTTGGTTTTTCAAGATCAAGATCGACGATATGTCGGTGCTCGATGCCTTGATGGACGAGGACGAATACAACGACCTGATCGGCTGATTGATCGGTCAATCTGGCCGCCAAGGCTTTGTTCTAACGTGAAAAGTGGACCCTTGCGAACGGGTTTGAATCTTGCATCCTAAGGGGGCACTATGACCTTTACTCCTGTTGACTATGATCCCTACGACTTCGCCAACCGCCGCCATATTGGCCCCTCGCCATCGGAAATGGACGAGATGATGAAGGCCGTCGGCGTTGCCAGCCTTGATGCGTTGATTGACGAAACCGTGCCTGCCTCAATCCGCCAAAGCATTCCGCTTGGATGGGCGCCGCTGTCTGAGCATGATCTTTTAGCGCGGATGCGGGCGGTGGCTGGCCGCAACAAGGTGATGACCAGCCTGATCGGGCAGGGCTATTACGGCACGGTGACGCCGCCTGCGATCCAGCGGAATATTCTGGAAAATCCGGCGTGGTATACCGCTTACACGCCCTATCAGCCCGAGATCGCGCAGGGGCGGCTAGAGGCGTTGTTGAACTATCAAACCATGGTGGCCGATCTGACCGGGCTACCAGTGGCGAATGCGTCGTTGTTGGACGAGGCGACGGCGGCTGCAGAAGCAATGACGATGGCGGAGCGGGTTGCAAAGTCTAAAGCGAAAAAGTTTTTCGTGGACGAAGGGTGTCACCCTCAAACCATTGGCGTGATCCAGACCCGAGCGCATGCTTTGGGAATTGAGGTGATGATCGGCGATGCTGAAACGTTGCAAGCGGATCAGGTGTTCGGCGCGATTTTCCAATATCCCGGCACGTGGGGCCATGTCCGCGATTTAACGCCGTGGATTGACGCCTTGCACACGGCGAAGGCGATTGCCGTGGTGGCGACCGATCTGCTGGCTTTGTGTATGTTGCGCGAACCGGGGGCGATGGGGGCGGATATCGCCGTCGGCTCTAGCCAGCGTTTTGGCGTGCCGATGGGCTATGGCGGGCCACATGCCGCATTTTTCGCGTGCAAGGATGAGCATAAACGCCAGATGCCGGGGCGGATTGTTGGGGTCTCCATCGACTCGCACGGCAACAAAGCCTACCGGCTTGCGCTGCAAACCCGTGAACAACATATACGGCGCGAGAAGGCGACTTCTAACGTCTGCACGGCGCAGGCTTTGCTGGCCGTGATGGCGAGCATGTATGCGGTGTTCCACGGGCCGTTGGGGCTGCGGGCGATTTCGGAGCGGGTTCATTCGCTGACGGTGCGGCTGGCAAAGGCTCTGCGGGATGCCGGCGCAGAGCTGCCGCAGAAGCAGTTTTTCGACACGATCACCGTGAATGTCGGCGTTGGGCAGGCGGGGATTTTGGCAGCTGCGCGGTTGGAGGGGCTGAACTTTCGCAAGGTTGGGCGTGATCACGTCGGGATTTCGCTGGACGAGACCAGCAACGAGGATGTGCTTCGACGGGTGCTGCGGGCGTTTGGCATTCAGGATTCGCCGCCCGCGAAGGCCGAGCTGGGCTTTGACGAGGCTATGCTGCGGCAGTCGGAATATCTGACGCATCCGGTGTTCCATATGAACCGGGCGGAGTCGGAAATGATGCGCTACATGCGGCGGTTGTCGGACCGTGATCTTGCGCTGGATCGCGCGATGATCCCGCTTGGGTCTTGCACCATGAAGCTGAACGCGGCGGCGGAAATGATGCCGATCACTTGGCCGGAGTTTGGCAGCCTGCATCCCTTTATCCCCGCCGATCAGGCGCTTGGCTACCGCGAGGCGATTGAGGACTTGTCACATAAACTGTGCGAAATCACCGGCTATGACGCGTTCTCGATGCAGCCGAACTCCGGCGCGCAGGGGGAGTATGCCGGGCTGTTGACGATTTCCGCCTATCATCGCGGGCGCGGAGAGGGGCATCGGCATGTCTGTCTGATCCCGGTGTCGGCGCATGGCACCAATCCCGCAAGCGCGCAGATGGCGGGGATGGAGGTTGTGGTGGTGAAAGCCATGCCAAATGGCGATGTGGACGTGGAAGATTTCCGCGCCAAAGCGGCTGCGGCGGGCGACAAGTTGGCGGCTTGCATGATCACTTATCCCTCGACGCATGGGGTGTTTGAGGAAACCGTGCGGGATATTTGCCAGATCACGCATGAGTTTGGCGGGCAGGTTTATCTCGATGGCGCGAATATGAATGCGCTGGTGGGGTTGGTGAAACCTGGCGAGATCGGCTCGGATGTCAGCCATTTGAACCTGCACAAGACGTTTGCGATCCCGCATGGTGGCGGGGGGCCGGGGATGGGGCCGATCGGGGTGAAGTCGCATCTCGCGCCGTATTTGCCGGGGCATTCCGAAACGGGCGGTGAAGGTGCGGTTTCGGCGGCACCTTATGGCAGCGCTTCGATTCTGCTGATCTCTTGGGCCTACTGTCTGATGATGGGGGGCGAGGGGCTGACGCAGGCGACGCGGGTGGCGATTCTGAACGCCAATTACATCGCGGCACGGTTGAAAGGGGCTTATCCGATTCTGTTCATGGGCAACAAAGGTCGGGTGGCGCATGAGTGCATCTTGGATACCCGGCCGTTTGCCGAGGTCGGCGTGACGGTCGATGATATCGCAAAACGGTTGATTGATAATGGTTTCCATGCGCCGACGATGTCTTGGCCGGTGTCGGGGACGTTGATGGTGGAGCCTACGGAATCCGAGACCAAGGCCGAGATTGATCGCTTCATCACGGCGTTGCTGGCGATCCGGGCGGAGATTACGGCGGTGGAGAACGGCGAGATTTCCAGCGAGGACAGCCCGCTGCGGCACGCGCCGCATACGGTGGAAGATCTGGTCGCGGATTGGACTCGGAAGTATCCGCGCGAGCAGGGTTGCTTCCCGCCGGGGGCGTTCCGGGTCGATAAATATTGGCCGCCGATTGGGCGGGTTGATAACGTGTATGGCGACCGGAATTTGATCTGTATTTGCCCGCCGTTGGAGAGCTATATGGAGGCGGCGGAGTGATGCTCCCAACTTGGGAGCTTTTAGAGATGGTTGGTTTCAATGGCTTAGGGTGGTCGATTTAACGCTTTGTTAACATCTGGCCGCTTTTGCTTCTGAAGCGGCCAGTTTCTTTTGGCAGGTGAGCGGCGGCAAAAACGGCGGGCTTAAGTTGACCAAATCTGCCGAACCGCTTAGCAATTAGCGATGAATACAGACGCTCCGAAAACCAGTTTCACTGCAGGCGTTGTCACCGCCTTGCCGATCGCTTTGGGGTATTTCCCGATCGCGTTTTCGTTCGGGGTGGCGGCGACGCGCGCCGGCCTGAGTGGCTTGGAGGCGTTTGGTTTGTCGCTGATTATCTATGCCGGGGCGGCGCAGTTTCTGGCGCTGGCGCTGATCACTGGCGGCGCTCCGCTGCTGGTCTCGGCGTTCACGCTGGTGGCGATGAACATTCGGCATGTGCTTTATGGTCCGGCGTTAATCAAACGGGTCGGGCCAGAGGCGCGCACAAAATATGCGTGGGCGTGGGCGTTTGGGCTGACCGATGAAGTGTTTGGCGCGGCTTTGGGGGCTTTGGCGCGCGGCAAGGTGGCCTTTTCAGAGGCGTTTATGTTTGGGCTGGGTCTCACGGCTTATGCCTCGTGGCTGTCTGGCACGGCGCTGGGCGCGTTTGCGGGCGGGGCTGCCTTGCAAGAATATCCGGTGATTGATGCGGCTTTGGGTTTCATGCTGCCCGCGTTGTTTTTGGCGCTGCTGCTGTCGATTTTGTCCAAGGCGCAACTGCCTGTAATTGCGATAGCGATGGCCGTTACGGTCGCTGTGACGTTTGCGTGGTCGGGCACGGCTGGCATCTTATCTGGCATGGTCGCGGGCGCGCTGACCGGGCTCTTGGTGAGGCGCGGCGATGCGGCTTGAGATTTTAAGCCTCGCCCTGATCGTCGGTCCTTGCACTTGGGCATTTCGGTTTTTCCCAACCAAAGCCGACTTATCCGGCATCAAACCGGATGGGATTTTAGCGCGATTTCTGGCCTCAACTGGACCTGCGGCGATTGCGACGTTGTTTGTAGCCTCTGCGCTGCCCATGCTAAAAGGCGGCGTGCCGTTGCCGCTGGTGATTGGCACGCTGGCGGTGTTGGCGGTTTATGGCGCAAGCCGATCTGTGGTTGCGGCGACGCTGGCGGGGTCGGTCGGTTATGGGCTGGCGGTCTGGCTGCTTTAAAGCATACTCTGCGGCAACGTCCCGCGCTCGCGTGGTTTACGATGGTAACAGGAGACGAATATGTTAGAGATTGCCCCGGCTAAAGTTGTTGAAATCATTTATCTTTCTCGCGAAACCACTGCTTCGGCGGCGGCCGAGTTGCGGGGTTTACTTGCCGGATTGAATGTGGATGAAACCTCGCATCTGACCGCATTGGCTTGGGTGGGCCGCGGCACCTACACGGCGGAAGAATTCGGCGCGGCGGTCGTAGTGGCGCAAGTTGAGGCGACCGCACCGGCAGTGGAATATCTGTTGGGTATGACCGATCTGGCAGAAAATCTAGAGGCCGGCTTGGAAGAAATGGGCATCGATGTGACCCGCGAGGAAGAAGATCTACTGTAAGTTGCAGGGTTCATCGTTGGGCTAAACAAGCCGGGGCTATAGCCTTAGCAACGAGACGCCGAATGGGGACACGGATGGCGAGGGTCGATTTCGGCGCATGGTCCAGACTGTCGCTGGCGCGTCAGTTCGCGTTGGCGGGCGGCGTGGTCATGTTGGTATCGGCTGGGTTTGGCGGCTATTTCGTAGCCAACCGCATTGAAGAAGTCGTGGTGCGCAACACCGCCAATGCGACTGCGCTTTACATGGAAAGTTTTATAGCACCGCTGACGCAGGATTTGGCGCAGCGCAGCGATTTATCCGAGGAATCGCGGCTTAAAATCGGTGAGCTGTTGGCGGATACCGCCTTGGGTAAGCGTGTGGTCAGCTTTAAAATCTGGCGACCGGGCGGGCTGCTGGTGGATGCTTCAAACCTTGCGGTGGTCGGGCAACGCTTTCCGCCCACCGAGAACCTGAAGAAAGCCTGGGGCGGCGAAGTCCGCGCAGATTTCAACGACACTCAAGATGAGGAGGACGCGGCCGAGCACGCCTTGGGCATCCCGCTGCTGGAAATTTACAGCCCGATCCGTGAGATCAAATCCGGCAAAGTCATCGCGGTGGCCGAGTTTTATGAGGTCGCCACGCAGTTGAAGCAAGACTTGGCTTGGGCGCGGGCGATGGGCTGGCTGACGGTGGCGGGGGCGATGGCCCTGATCGCCGCCAGCTTGTTTGCGGTGGTTTTGCGCGGCAGTCGCACGATTGATCGGCAGGTTGCGGCGTTGAAAGACATGGCGGCGGGCAACCTTGCGCTGCGCTTGCGGGTGCAGAGCGCGTCGGCGCGATTTGCCTCGGTCAATGATCAGGCGTTGCGGCGGATTGGCGCCGATCTGCATGACGGTCCGGCGCAGTTGATGGGCTTTGCGGCGCTGCGGCTGGATGCGTTGCAGGGTCAAGTTTCGGGTGCTGCGGCAGATGATCTGGCGGCTGTGCAGCGCGCGGTGAAGGATTCGATTGTCGAAATCCGCAATATCTCCAGAGGCTTATCGCTGCCCGACATAGAGCACAAGTCGCTGGAGGATATTCTGCGCGGTGTGGTCGAGGCGCATATCGCGCGCACTGGCACTCCGGTTGAGGTGGATTTTGCGGCGGTGGGGGCCCTGCCTGCGGCGGTGAAAATCTGCTGTTTTCGCTTCGTGCAGGAAGGTCTGAACAACGCTTGGCGGCATGCAGAGGGTCATGGGCAAGCGGTGCATTTGCGGCGTGACGGTGATGTTCTGGTGCTGTCGGTGCTGGATCGCGGGCCGGGTTTGGCGCAGTTGCCGGAGCCTGTGGGCGATGATGCGGGGCTAGGGCTGGCCGGATTGACCGACCGGGTTGAAAGCCTTGGTGGCCATATCAGCTTTGCCAACCGTGCAGACGGGCCGGGGGCCGAACTGTGGATGGAATTGGATTTGAGGGGGGCGGCATGAGCAATATTCGTCTGGTTCTGGCGGATGATCACCCGATCTACCGCGACGGCGTGGCGCGGACACTGGCCGATGCGGGCATCTTAGTGGTGGGTCAGGCCCAAGATGGCGAGGCTGCGGCGCGGCTTTGTGCCGAGCTTGCGCCCGATTTGGTGCTGCTCGATATTTCGATGCCAAAAGGCGGCGGCATTGGCGCCCTGACCAAGATCATGCAGATGGAAAAGCCGCCTTTGGTGGCGATGCTGACCGCGTCGGAGGATGAGGGCGATCTGATGACGGCGCTGAAACTGGGGGCGGCGGGCTATATCCTGAAGGGCGTCGGGGCGAGCGAACTGGTTGACCTCGTGCGCGATCTGGTGGCAGGGCGGTCTTATGTCTCGCCCGGTCTGGCTGGACGATTGCTGGTGGCGTTGCGTGGTAAGCCTGCGGGAGAGCCCAATCCGCTGGCCGATTTATCGCGCCGCGAGGAGGGTATTCTGCGGCTGGTGGCGACCGGGCTTTCCAATAAAGAGGTCGGGCGCAAACTCGATATTCAAGAGAAGACCGTCAAGCACTACATGACCTCAATCCTGCAAAAGCTGCATGTGCGCAATCGGGTTGAGGCCGCGATGCTGGCGCGGGCGCATTTGAAATGACGGGTTAGCGAGTTAGACCCGCTGCCCCCATAGGTCGTATTCTCCGGCTTCCTCAACGGTGACCGTGACCATATCGCCGGGTTTGAGACCCTCGAAATCCTCATCAATGAACAGGTTGCCGTCGATTTCCGGCGCATCGGATTTGGTGCGGCAGGTGGCACCCTCGTCATCGACTTCATCAACGATGACTTGGATGGTGTTGCCGACTTTCGCCGCGAGCTTGGCCTCGGAAATCGCTTGCGCTTTCTCCATGAAGCGATCCCAGCGGTTCTGCTTGACCTCATCTGGGACATGATCGGGCAGATCGTTGCTACGCGCACCGGCGACGTTTTCGTATTGAAAGCAGCCAACGCGGTCGAGTTGCGCCTCGTCCATCCAATCGAGCAGGGTTTGAAACTCAGCCTCGGTTTCGCCGGGATAGCCGACGATGAAGGTGCTGCGCAGGGTGATATCGGGGCAAACGGCACGCCACGCGGCGATTTCGTCCAGCGTTTTGGCAGCGGCAGCGGGGCGGGCCATGCGTTTCAGCACGCCTGGATCGGCATGTTGGAACGGGATGTCGAGGTAAGGCAGGATCAGCCCCTCGGCCATCAGCGGGATCAGTTGGCGGACATGCGGGTAGGGGTAGACGTAGTGCAGGCGGACCCAGGGTTTGGTGTCGCCGCCGAGATGCCCCATCGCGCGGGCGAGGTCGGTGATATGGGCGCGGACTTCGCCACCCTTCCACGGGGACAGGTCATGCTTGCGGTCTACCCCGTAGGCGGAGGTGTCTTGGCTGATCACCAGCAGTTCGCGGACGCCGTTTTCGACCAGCTTTTCAGCCTCGCGGAGGATGGCATGAGCGGGGCGGGATTGCAGCAGGCCGCGCATGTCGGGGATGATGCAGAACTTGCATTTGTGGTTACAGCCCTCAGAAATCTTCAGGTAGCTGTAGTGGCGCGGGGTCAGGCTGACGGCTGAGGCGGGCAGCAGATCAATGAACGGGTCTGGCTTGGCGGGGACGGCTTTGTGGACGGCATCGAGCACCGCCTCGTATTGATGCGGGCCGGTGACGGCGAGAACTTTCGGATGCGCACCGGTAATGTATTCGGGTTCGGCACCGAGACAGCCGGTGACGATGACGCGGCCGTTCTCGGCGAGGGCCTCTCCGATTGCCTCCAATGATTCCGCCTTGGCGCTGTCGAGGAAGCCGCAGGTGTTGACGATCACGGCGTCGGCACCCTTGTAATCGGGGCTGATCGCGTAGCCCTCGGCGCGCAGGCGGGTGAGGATGCGTTCACTGTCCACAAGAGCTTTTGGGCAGCCGAGGCTAACCATGCCGATTGTGGGCTGGCCGGGGCGGATCATTTCGCTGAAACTAGGTTTCGGGGCGAGGTCTGGGCGGAGATTTGGCGGATTTTGCGACATGGGAGGGGGTATATATGGAAACGCTGTCTGGCGGTAGGGGGGTGCCCGCGCGTGGCCAGAGGGGCGTTGGAGGGATTTCAACGGGTTAGGAGGGGGGTGTTAAGGATTTTTTAGGGATTGTGGGGAGATTGCCGTCCGCGGGGTTTTGCACCCCGCACCCCGCAGAATATTTTGCGCGCAGAGGATGGGCAAATTTTAATCAAATTGTAGCGGTCAGCCCCGACCGTGCATCATTGCCAAGCGGGTGCCATCTGGGCTGCGATGCGGGTGCGCGCACCACGTTCGGCACAATCATCCTGAGGCGATGCCAAAGTGCCGCAATTGTTGCAGCACAGGTCTGCGCGGTTTTCCGTAATCACCAATGCGCCTTCCACCGGTGGCACGATCGGCAATCCCAGCACCGGGGTTTCCAACGGAAAGATTGACACCTGACCAGATGGCTCCAGATACACATGCTTGACCGAGCCGAGGTTTTGCACGCCACGCAGACGCAGCAACTCCATCAGTTCCAGACTGCCCAACTTGCGGGCTTGCAGGCCGGAGCACAGGATGACGCCATCGCGCAGCACCTCGGTCGGGTGCCCGTCGATCACCTCTTTGGCGGTGTGATAGC
>NZ_JAQGKQ010000085.1 GCF_028290025.1 Cypionkella sp.
AGCCTGCGCCACACCCATCACCGTGCAGGCAACCCGCGCCGCCACATCGGGGCCAAGTGTCACCGGAAGCGAGCGCACGCCATGCTGACGGTCGCCCTCCAACGCTTTGAAATCATTCAGAGTCATAATGCCATGCGCGCCAAAGGCATAGAGCAGCGCCATGGTGACAACCGCAAATGATGGCATTGTCTGCGACAGCACAGCCGCCCCAGTAAACCAAGGCAGCCCCTCATAGCACAGCCCGACCAGCCCCGGCCCCCACCAGCCCGAACGTTTTAGTCGCACAGGTTCGGCCGAATAAGCCCAAGCCGCCAGCACTCCCACCACAGTCGCCGCAAACCCCCACGGCCCCAGCAGCCAGCCCAAGGTGAGCGACAGCACCGACATCGCCAGCGCAATCCACAACCCCCACCGCCCCGGAATACGGCCTGACGGGATCGGGCGATGCGGCTCGTTTACCGCATCCACATGACGGTCGCACCAATCATTCGCCGCTTGGCTCATGCCGCAAACCACCGGGCCTGCCAGCACAACGCCCAAAATCACCAGCGGCCACGACGACCACGGTGAGATGCCCGCCGAGATGATACCGCACAGATAAGCCCACATAGGTGGAAACCATGTGATCGGCTTTATCAGCTCCAAAACGGCTTTGGGCTGAGGGCGGGGGACGGTGTGTAAGTTTGTTGATACAGTCATGTGTCAACTAAACATTACATTTCTGAGTCGATCAAGCCTAAAGTCTTTGGGCTACTGCCGTGGCTGCGCAATCACAGCGCGCGCCTGCACTGTCGTGCCAATTCACCGCGTCTCAACATGAAAACACCTGTCTACCCACAACATATGGTAAGAAAGCATTCAACAGTTGAAGCAAAGCACAAGAGCATCCCAGCTGGGAAGGCTTGTCAGCCCGCTCAGTCGCTCAAACCCGGTCGGCTTTGACGGACAAATAGGCGCCAAAAATGCGCGACTACACAACCAGCCGCGATCTTGGGCTAAGGCTATTCGTCGTCCTTGCTCAGCAACCCGAACTTGCGCAGCTTCACATACAAGGATTGCCGCGACAGCCCGAGCATTTCCGCCGCCGCCACCCGGTTGTTGCGCGTCAGCTCCACTGCTGTCTGGATGCACATCTTTTCGACCACATCCGTCGTCTCGGCAACGATGTCTTTCAGCGTCGAAGACCCTACCAACTCCATCACAGATCGCGTGCCGTCGTCGCCCGCACTAAATCCGGGTTTGCGCAGCATCTCAGCGCGGCTGGCATCGCGAATAATCAAGCCAAACCCGGGATTGGGGCGATCGCTGAGGAAGGTCGCAGAAATCTCAACCGCGATCTCGCCTTTGAACTCGCTGAGAATACGGGTGGCATACATCCGCAACTGCCGCGCGCGCCGCGCATTGTCCAACAGAACCCGCAGATCAACACCGCCGCGCGCCAGAAAATCACCCATCGAACGACCGCGCACGCTGGCCAGATGCGTGCTGTCCGTCAGCTTGAGAAATGCATCATTAGCCGAGCTGATGATGCCGTCCTGATCCAGAAACACCATGCCATCCACGCCTTCGTGGAAAAGCCGTTCCAGGTTTTCATTGGTTTCGGTGTTGGGCGTGTTCGCCAGTTCGGGCGCTTCAATCCGGCACAGCATCAAGCGTTCCCCCGCCGCGCGAAACAGCTTGGGGATCACCCGAACCTTGCGCTGCGAGCGCCGCGCCACCAACTCCACCGGGCTGACCGCATCGGCCGAGGCGATGTTGGACAGGCTTTCTAGAAACTCGCCGCGCCGCCGCCCCTCAAACTCTTGCGCAATCGCAGCGCCCACCAGATCTTGACGCGACCCGCCCAGCATCATCGCCGCCGCCGCGTTCAAATCGGCAATCCGACCCGAGTTCATCGCCACCAGCACCACCGCATCGCGGGTGGCTTCCATCAGCACACGGTAGCGGGTGTCCATCTCACGCTGGGTTTCGTAATCACGCTCCAGCGCAAACTGCGCCATCACCAACTGCTGCTGCATTTCGGCCACCGGACGCATATCGCGGCCCATCATCAGGATCGTCTTATCCTTGCCGATGTTATGCATCGAATAGCGCACGGGAAACTCCCACAGCGACTGGTCAATATGATTGAGCTCAACCGCCAGCGCACGTGCGCCTTGCTTCGAGATCGCCGCAAGCCGCTTTTCCAGCTTCTCGTGACTTTCATCGGTGACAATATCTGCCACTGGCTTGCCAACCCAACTGTCCAGCCGACCAAATGCCGGATGCGCCGGATTGACCATAACGGCGACCACGCGGGCATCGCCCGAAATCAACAAAGATATGTCCGCAGCCGTCGAGACGATCTCCGAGAGCATCTCGGGGTCAATCGCCGGCATCGTCATGCCCGCCAGAAAGTGTTTCGTATCAGTGTTCACAGCAGTTTCGCCATATTTGCCGTTCACCCGCCTGTTCGGGACCACGGTATGTTAAGCGCGCTTGAGCACGCAAAAGGCGTCGAACTTAAGGCCCATGACCTCCAGAGCAGCGCCGATGTCATTCGATGAAAAATCAGCCCCTGTGCATGAAGCGGGATCCTCCACTTTTGACATCACGGCCCCCCCGACGACGATCGGAGTTGGTCTGTCCATGATGGTCTTCAAAAATTGTACGGTCTTGGTGACGGATTCGAGTTTTTCCTTCGTGGCGACCGAGATCATCACCCCATCGAAGTGCCGCGCTGCCATCAAACTGCGCAGTTCGTTGAAACTTGGCGCAATTCTCAGGCAAACCGAAACCCCATAGCGCCGCAACTGCCCGGTTGCCACCATCGGCCCCAAGGTGTGCTGTTCGCGTTCCGGCACGATCAACATCACCGTGCCATGCCCGGTATCGCCCGCCTGATCGGCGACCCAAGCCGTGCCAATCTCGCGCAGAAGGCTTTGCATCCGGCCGACGCCGATGGTCACGTCGATCCATGACATTTCGTCGTCGAGCCATGATTGGCCCATCCTGCGCGCCGCAATCGGTATGTAGACATCCGAAAGTGCCGCAAGGCTGATCCGCGCCCGCTTCACCTCGGTCAGCAGTCCCGAAAAAGCGGCCTTGGTGCCAGACAACGAGGCCGCGATCAGTCCGGTGATCAATTGCTCGCGCGGCTCTACCACAGCTTTGATGCTGCGATCCGCCAGCAGCGACACCACCTG
The DNA here is from genome assembly GCF_028290025.1 of Cypionkella sp. Lineage (GTDB taxonomy): Bacteria > Pseudomonadota > Alphaproteobacteria > Rhodobacterales > Rhodobacteraceae > Cypionkella. Next base: position 3,186 of record NZ_JAQGKQ010000085.1, read on the forward strand.
AGAGGCGAAGAAGCTGACGCCAGAGGTATCCCCCGCCAAGGAACGCACCTGATTGAGAGGCTGAAACTCTGACATGGCCCCGGCTCCGCAAACGGGCGCCCGCAAAATCGAATCCTGAATATGTCAGCACGATCGGGGTCATCCTTGGCCTCAACTCTCCAATAGGTCCAACATTTTGTCAAAGAAAATTGACACCTTAGTAAGTAAAGACCCGGCATGCTTTTTACAAGTGCATGTTTATAAATAATAATAGCTCGCTTCGCGTGCAGCAAAATTTCCGGATTTCGCAGCATACCTGCATAATGTGTCAACCTTAATAGTGTAAGTTTTAGTTGACACATTCAAAATCCAAGGGCTAGAATTGGCATAAGGATACTTCGTTTGAAAGCCACGCCATGCCCACGAATCGCCCAAAAGCCTCCCTGCGGCAACCGCTGTACACCGCGGCAGAGCGTGCGCGGCGCGATGCGACCAAGTGGACTTTGGTGCAGGGAATTCTGGCCCCGGTGCAGTTTCTGGCCTTCGCAATCTCGTTGGTTTTGGTGCTGCGCTACATGCTGACGGGTGACGGATACACCGCCGCAACAGTGTCAATTCTGGTGAAAACCGGCCTGCTGTACTTGATCATGGTAACGGGTGCGATTTGGGAGAAGGTAGTGTTTGGGCAGTACCTTTTGGCCCCTGCCTTCTTCTGGGAAGATTTGTTCAGCTTTGCCGTCATTGCGCTACATTCCGCTTATATAATAGTGCTTTGGACTGGGGCACTGTCGCCGATGGGCCTGATGGCTTTGGCGCTGACCGCCTATCTGACTTACGCGATCAACGCCGGGCAGTTCATTCGTAAGTTGCGCCTCGCACGGCTGGATCAGGCGGTGCGGGTATGACCGGCACGCTTCCCGCCATCGGCTGCACCAACACCCCCGTGCTGAAAGAGCGCGGGCAGCGGGAGGTGTTCTGCGGGCTGACCGGGATCATCTGGCTGCACCGGAAAATGCAGGATGCGTTCTTTCTGGTGGTTGGGTCGCGCACCTGTGCCCATCTGTTGCAGTCGGCGGCAGGGGTGATGATCTTCGCCGAGCCGCGCTTTGGCACCGCGATTCTGGAGGAGAAAGATCTGGCCGGTCTGGTCGATGCGCAGGTCGAACTGGACCGTGAAGTTGCGCGGCTGCTGTCACGCCGCCCTGACATTCGCCAGCTGTTTCTGGTCGGGTCTTGCCCGTCCGAAGTGATCAAACTGGACCTGCACCGCGCGGCTGAACGGATGAGTGCGGCCCATGCACCGCATGTGCGGGTGCTGAATTACTCCGGTTCAGGCATTGAGACAACCTTCACCCAAGGCGAGGATGCATGTCTTGCGGCGATGGTTCCCGCACTGGCGCAAAGCGATGCGCGAGAGTTGTTGATTGTCGGCGCGTTGCCCGATGTGGTTGAAGATCAGGCGCTGGCGCTGCTGGCCGCGATGGGCATCAGCAACGTGCGCTGCCTGCCCGCCCGACGCAGCGCCGATGCACCGCAGATTGGTGAAAACACCGTGTTCGCGCTGGTGCAGCCGTTCTTGGGCGATACCCACGCGGCCCTACTGCGCCGGGGCGCGCGCCATATCCCCGCCGCCTTCCCGTTCGGCGCCGAAGGCACGACGCTTTGGCTGCAAGCCATCGCCACCGAATTCGGCGTGCCGCAAGCGTTGTTCGATGCCGTCATCGCAGCCCCGCGCGCCCGCGCTGAAAAGGCTATCGCTGCCGCTCGGCAAACCCTTGAGGCTAAGTCGATTTTCTTCTTCCCCGACAGCCAGCTTGAAATCCCCCTCGCTCGGTTTCTGACCCGCGAATGTGGCATGATTGCAATTGAGGTTGGCACGCCGTTCCTGCACCGCGATCTGCTGGCCCCGGAACTTGAACTGCTTGCCGAGGGGCCGGTGATTTCGGAGGGTCAGGACGTTGACAAACAACTCACCCGCGCACGTGCAGCCCGTGCCGATCTGACAGTCTGCGGCCTGGGCCTGGCGAACCCGCTGGAAGCCGAAGGCATGGCGACCAAATGGGCCATCGAGCTGGTGTTCACCCCGGTGCATTTCTACGAACAGGCGGGCGATCTGGCTGCATTGTTCGCGCGCCCGCTGCGTCGCCGCGCCCTGTTGGCCCCACTGGCCCCCCGGATGGAGGCAGCCGAATGAAGCTGACCTTGTGGACATATGAAGGCCCGCCGCATGTTGGCGCGATGCGTGTCGCCACCGGCATGAAGGGCCTGCACTACGTGTTGCACGCGCCGCAGGGCGATACCTACGCGGATTTGTTGTTCACCATGATTGAGCGCCGCGACCATCGCCCGCCTGTTACCTATACGACCTTCCAAGCCCGCGATCTCGGCGGCGATACTGCAACCCTGTTCAAAACCGCCTGTCAGGATGCCGTCACGCGTTTTGCCCCCGAGGCGCTGATCGTCGGCGCGTCTTGCACCGCCGAACTCATTCAGGACGACCCGGCGGGTTTGGCGGAAAGCATGAATCTGGGCATCCCGGTGATCCCGCTCGATCTGCCCAGCTATCAGCGCAAGGAAGGCTTCGGCACCGATGAGACGTTCTTGCAGATCGTGCGCCATCTGGCGAAGCCCGTCGCCCGCACAGCACAGATCACCGCCAACCTGATCGGGCCGACAGCACTCGGTTTCCGTCACCGCGATGATATCGTGGAAGTCACCCGCCTGCTGGCCGACATGGGCATCGCGGTGAACGTCTGTGCCCCAATGGGCGCGCGCCCCTCAGACATCGCCCGACTAGGGGCGGCGCAATTCAACGTGCTGATGTATCCCGAACACGCTGAATCCGCAGCCCGCTGGCTAGAGACCAACTTCAAGCAACCCTACACCAAATCCGTGCCAATCGGAGTTGGCGCTACCCATGATTTCCTCGCCGAAGTGGCCGCTATCACCGGTCTGCCGTGCAAATCCGACACCTCTCGCCTGCGCCTGCCGTGGTGGACCTGCAGCGTTGATAGCACCTACCTGACCGGCAAACGCGTGTTCATCTTTGGCGACGGCACCCATGTTGCCGCCGCCGCCCGCATCGCCCGGGATGAAATGGGGTTCGAGGTGGCTGGCCTTGGCTGCTTTAACCGTGAAATGGCCCGTCCCATCCGCGCTTTGGCCAAGGAATACGGCGTCGAGGCGCTGATCACCGACGACTACCTCGAAGTCGAAGCCGCCATCGCCGCCCTGCACCCCGAGATGATCCTTGGCACCCAAATGGAGCGTCACATCGGCAAGCGCTTGGGCATCCCCTGCGCCGTGATCTCGGCCCCGGTGCATGTGCAGGATTTCCCCGCCCGCTATAGCCCCCAGATGGGCTGGGAAGGCGCGAATGTGATCTTTGACACTTGGGTGCACCCCTTGGTGATGGGTCTGGAAGAACATCTGCTGCACATGTTCCGCGATGATTTCGAATTCCACGACGAAGCCGGCGCGTCGCACCATGGTGGCAAACACGTTGCCCGCCCGGTGGGCGCTGAAGCCGCTGCTGCGGCCGCGATTGAGGTGGGCTCGATGCCCGCCGAGATCGCCTTTCCGGCGCAAGACACCCAGCCGGAAACCGCGACCGAATCCAACGTGATCTGGCTGTCGGATGCGGAAAATGAGCTGCGCAAGATCCCCTTCTTCGTGCGCGGCAAGGCGCGCCGCAACACCGAAAAGTATGCAGAAGGTAAGGGGCTGACACGGATCAGTATTGAAACCCTGTATGAGGCTAAAGCCCATTATGCGCGCTGAAACCCCCCTCGTTGGCACCCGCGTCAGCTACAACATCGTTGTGGTCACGCTGGATCAACACGCCGCTGGTCCCGCCTCCCGCGTCGCACCCCGACTGACCCGCGACTTCCCCGGTCTGACAATCACCATCCACGCCGCTGCCGAATGGGCCGAAAACCCCGCCGCTCTGCTGCGCTGCAAGACTGATCTGCAAACTGCAGATATCATCATCGCCAACCTGATCTTCATCGAAGAACACATCAGCGCCATCCTGCCCGCCCTGACCGAGGCCCGCCCCCGCGTCGATGCCTTTATCGGCGTCATTGCCGATAGCCAAATCGTCAAGCTGACCAAGATGGGCGACCTGGATATGTCCAAGCCCGCCTCGGCGGCGATGGCGCTGCTGAAAAAGCTGAAACCCTCCGCCAAAACCTCCGCCAACTCTGGCGAGAAGCAGATGTCCATGCTGCGCCGCATCCCGAAAATCCTGCGCTGGATTCCGGGAAAGGCACAGGACATGCGCGCGTGGTTCCTTTCAATGCAATACTGGCTGGGCGGCTCTGACGACAATATCGAACAGATGGTGCGCTTTCTGATTGGCCGCTATTCCACTCGCAAGGATTGGCGTGGCGCGGCGTCAAAAGCCCCCGTCGATTACCCGGATGTTGGCCTCTATCACCCGAAACTTGCGGGCCGCATCACCACCAACCTCGCCGACCTGCCGCGCCCTGCCAACACCACCGCCACGGTCGGCCTGTTAATGCTGCGCTCTTACGTGCTGGCATCCGATACCGCGCATTATGACGCGGTGATCGCCGCGTTCGAGGCCCGCGGCATCGCCTGCATCCCGGCCTTTGCGGGCGGGCTTGATGGCCGTCCCGCGATCAACGCCTATTTCACCGGCATCGACGCGATGGTGTCGCTGACCGGGTTTAGCCTCGTCGGCGGCCCCGCCTACAATGACAGCCCCGCCGCCGTCGCAGCTTTGTCTGCGCTGGATGTGCCTTACATCGCCGCGCACCCGCTGGAGTTTCAAACACTCGGCCAATGGGCGCAGGCGGGTCAGGGCCTTGGGCCGATTGAAACCACTATGCTGATCGCGCTGCCTGAGATTGACGGCGCCACCAACCCAACGGTGTTTGCCGGGCGTCACGGTTTGGATGGCTGCCAAGGCTGCGCCCATATGTGCAAGGGTGCTACCGACAGCCGCGCGATGTCACCCTGCCCGGAGCGGGTGGCGACGCTTGCCGAAAAAACCCTGCGCCTCGGGCGACTCCGTCAAGTCCACAATGCCGAAAAGAAGGTGGGTATTGTTCTGTTCGGCTTCCCACCGAACGCGGGGGCTGCTGGCACCGCAGCTTACCTGTCGGTCTTCGAAAGCCTGCATGGCAGAGCGCTGCCCTCCTGCCCTCGCGGCACGGTTGGCGCGGTGGTTGGATGAGAGTGGTCCGTGTCTGATTGCGCTGGATGAGGGGGCGGAGGCAGAGGAAACCTTGGCTACCGCACTGGCGGATCGGCTGGGGCTGTTCCTCGATCTGGGGGATTTGAGCTTTTCGGATATAGGCGCGCTGGTATTGCCGCCAGAGCAGATCGCGGATGCGCAGCGGCGGTTGGCGCAGGTGGTTTTGCCCAGCGGCGCGTTGGAAAACCTGACGACGGTGGCCGCCGCCATGGGCATCGCCAGCCTGCGCGCGCCACTGTTGGCGATTGCGGTGGCGCGGGCGCTGGCGGCTTGGCGTGGAGAGGTCGTGGCGTCAGACGATACCGTGCGCCATGCGGCCGAATTGACGCTGGCGCATCGGGGAGAATTGCCGGAGGTGGCGGAGGAGCAGGAGAGTGCGCCTGCACCTGAACCGGGGGAGGCGGAGGAGCAGCAAACCCCGCAAAGCGACCGTATCCCAGATGAGATTTTGCTGGAGGCCGTGCGCGCCGCCCTGCCCGCTGATCTGTTGGCGAGGCTGGCGGTGGGGAAAGCCGCGCGGGCGGCGAAGGGCAGCGGCGGCACCGGGGCTGCGCGAAAGGGTAATCATCGGGGGCGGCCTTTGCCTGCGCGTCCGGGCGTGCCGGGGTCGGGCAAGCGGATTGATCTGGTGGCGACCTTGCGTGCCGCAGCACCTTGGCAACCGTTGCGCAGGCGGACGCCCGATGCGACGCGGCTGGAAATCCGGGCCTCGGATCTGCGGTTGAAACGCTATCAGGAAACCTCAGACCGGGTGTTGATCTTTGCGGTGGATGCGTCGGGCTCGTCGGCGCTGTCGCGGTTGGCCGAGGCGAAGGGCGCGATTGAACTGCTGTTGGCGCAGGCCTATGCGCGGCGCGATCATGTGGCGCTGATTGCGTTTCGGGGGGTGACGGCGGAGTTGTTGTTGCCACCTACCCGCTCGCTCGTGCAGACCAAACGGCGGCTGTCGGGCCTGCCGGGGGGTGGCGGTACGCCCTTGGCGGCGGGCCTAAGGATGGCGTTTGATCTCGGCCTGCAAACCCGCGCGCGCGGTATGACGCCGACGATCGCTTTGCTCACCGATGGGCGCGGCAATATCGCGTTGGACGGCAGCGCCAACCGGGTGGAGGCCGAGGCGGATGCGCTGCGCTTGGCGAGGTTGATCTGTGCGGCGGCGGTTCCGGCGCTGGTGCTGGATATCGCCAACCGCCCGCAAGCGGCGCTGCGACGGTTGGCGGCGAGCCTTGGAGCGACCTATGTGCCTCTGCCCCGCGCTGATGCGCACGGCATGTCGGGCGTGCTGCAAGCAGCTTTGAGGGCATGAGATGCAGACTCCGGTGATCCCCGCGGACTGGCCGTTTCGCAGCGTCTCGCAGCATATCCGCAGCAAGAGCCATCTGTGGCATGTGCAAGAGATAGGTTCTGGCCCCGTCGTGTTGCTGTTGCATGGCGCGGGTGGCGCGACGCACAGCTTTCGCCATCTGATCCCGCTTTTGGCGGAAAGCTACCGGGTGATCGCGGTCGATTTGCCCGGTCAGGGCTTTACCACGCTGGGCAATCGCGCGCGCTGCACTCTGGATGCAATGGCAGAGGATCTGGCCGCCCTGATCGCGCAGCAAGGCTGGCATCCCGTTGTGATCATCGGACATTCTGCCGGGGCTGCCGTAGCTTTGCGGTTGGCCGAGATTACCCCGACCAAGGCGGTGATCGGCATTAACGCCGCCTTGGGTGGGTTTGAGGGGGTTGCGGGGTGGTTGTTTCCGGCGCTGGCGAACTTGCTCGCACGCTTGCCCTTAGTGCCGCTACTGTTCAGCAAACTGGCGGGGACGCCTCGACAGGTTCATCAGCTTTTGACCTCGACCGGATCGCGGATTGATGCCGGCGGTGAGGCACAATATCTGTATTTGCTGCGCCAACCGGGGCATGTGGCGGCGACTTTGGCGATGATGGCGCAGTGGAACCTTGACGGGCTGATGAAGCGCTTGCCGCACCAGAAGGGGCCGTGTTTGCTGATCACAGCCAGCGCCGACCGGGCGGTGCCGCCGGTGGTGTCACAGCGGGCGGCAGCGGTGATGCCAAACGCTGAATGGATCGACCTGCCGCGCTTTGGCCATCTGGTGCATGAGGAAGCGCCCGAGCAGGTCGCGGCATTGATCCGCGATTTCCTTGACGCCCGCACAAAGGCTGATCCGTTATGCGTTTAGGTGAAAAATCCCGGCCCGGCGCGGCCCAGCAAGTCATCGGCCAGCGCCTGACCCATCTCAACGCCCTGCGCTACGCCACCGCGGATTTCGCCCGTGATCACCTGGCTGCCATCGGGGCGCAAAATCTCGCCGCGCAGCCAAAGCTGATCGCCGTCCAGCACCGCAAGCCCTGCGATGGGGGTCTCACACGAGCCATCCAGCCGCGCCAAAAGCCCGCGTTCAGCTGCGAGTCGCTGGCCCGTGGGAATGTGGTGAATCGCGTCCAGCATCGCCTCGGCCCGTGGATCATTCTGCCGACGCTCCACCCCGATCGCTCCTTGGGCAATCGCGGGGAGCATTTCGGTGACCTCAACCGGGCGGGCAACTTCGGACATGCCCAAGCGGTTCAGCCCGGCCATCGCCAGAAAGGTCGCCGCCGCCACGCCGTCACGCAGCTTTTTTATTCGGGTCTGAACGTTGCCGCGAAATTCCACAAGGTGCAGGTCAGGGCGGCGGTGCAGCAGTTGCGCGCGACGCCGCAGGCTAGAGGAGCCGACCACAGCGCCCTGCGGCAAATCCATGAAGCCGCCACCGCCAACAGCCACGAAACCATCTCGCACATCCTGACGCGGCAAGTAGCAATCCAGCCACAGCCCATCGGGTTGCAGCGTAGGCATATCTTTCATCGAGTGCACGGCGATATCTATGCCGCCGACAAGCAGCGCATCCTCAATCTCGCGCGTAAACAGGCCCTTACCGCCGATCTCTTTCAGCGCGCGGTCTTGCACGAGATCGCCAGTGACCTTGATCACCACCACCTCAAACGCCTCAACGGCCAAGTCGTGGGCGGCCATCAGGCAACGCCGCACCTCATGCGCCTGCCAAAGTGCCAAGGGGGAGCCTCGGGTGCCAATTTTGAACGGATGCGCGGGGGTTGGAAGCGGATGTGTCATGTTTGAATCAATAGCGGTGTCACTCTGCGCTGACAATATCAGCGAACGATTTTGCCGCTTTCTATCGCAACCGGAGTATCTATGACCAAACTGATCCTGCGCGCTCTTGCGGGCGAGACGTTGCCGACCCCGCCGATCTGGATGATGCGTCAGGCGGGGCGCTATCTGCCGGAATATCGCGCGACGCGGGCGCAGGCGGGCGATTTTCTGTCGCTGTGCTATAATCCGGAGCTTGCGGCCGAAGTGACACTACAGCCGATCCGCCGTTATGGCTTTGATGCAGCTATTTTGTTTGCCGATATTTTGTTGCTGCCGCAGGCGTTAGGGGCGGATCTTTGGTTCGAGACAGGCGAGGGGCCAAGGCTTTCCACGATCACCACGATGGCGGGTGTGCAGGCGTTGAAACCGCGCGAGGCGATCCACGACACGCTTGCGCCGATCTATGAAACCGTGCGGATTCTGGCGCGGGAACTGCCAGCGGAAACGACTCTGATCGGCTTTGCGGGGGCACCGTGGACGGTGGCGACCTATATGATCGCAGGTCGTGGCAGCAAGGATCAGGTGGCTGCCCATGCGTTGAAGGCCGCCGACCGCGCGACGTTTTCGGCGTTGATTGAGGTGATTACCGAGGCCGCCATCGACTATCTGTCGGCTCAGGTGCAGGCGGGGGCGGAAGTGGTGAAGCTGTTTGACAGCTGGGCCGGGTCGCTGAAAGGCCAAGATTTTACCGATTTCGCGGTGAAACCGACTGCCCGCATTATCTCGGCGTTGAAGGCCAAGCATCCCGGGCTGCCGGTGATTGCGTTTCCGCGAGAAGCTGGGGCGGGATACATCGGCTTTGCGGCGGCGACGGGGGCCGATTGTGTGGCGGTCGATAACTCGGTCAGCCCGGAATGGGCAGCGGCGCATGTGCAAACGGGTGGCTGCGTGCAGGGCAACCTGTCGCCGACGCATATGGTGACGGGCGGGCAAGCGTTGGT
>NZ_JAQGKQ010000102.1 GCF_028290025.1 Cypionkella sp.
TTATCCGCCACCGCTTGCCGCAAAGCTTGCGTGCCAGCCGACGCGGTATAAAGCGTCTGCCCCGCCGCAGCGGCCTTGAAAGCGGCATCCACCACATGCGCGGGCGTTGGAAAATCAGGCTCGCCAAGCCCAAGGTCGATCACATCGACACCCTGCGCGCGCAAGGCTTTGGCGGCCATCGACACCGCCATTGAGGCCGAGGGTTTCACCACCGCCAACCGATCTGCAACATAACTCATGGCTTTTTCCTCATCCCGTCGCTCGTCACATAGCCCTTGGCCAGATCGTCGGCCCGCACAGCATCGCTGCGATATTCAGGCGCACCGTAACCGCCGCCACCGGGAAGATGAAGGATCAACCGACGCCCCTGCGGCACATGTTGCCAGCCTTTCGGCTTCAACTGCGTGCCATCGTCCAGCGCCACAATCCCCGCAGCCCCCGGCCCACCACCATCACGCCCCGCCGCCGGATGGTTAACCCGATCAAACATCGCCGAGAAGTCAAACTCATGCCCCGGCGCGGGTTCAATCTCAATTATCTGCCCCAAGCCGCCGCGATACTGGCCGTCACCGCCAGAGTCGGGCCGCAGCTCCTTGCGCCAAACCACGATCGGCCCGGTATGTTCCGTCGCCTCAATCGGCATCGTCATCACGCCCGAAGGAAAAGCGGTCGCTGACAGCCCATCCAGACCGGGCCGCGCGCCCATGCCGCCGGAGTTGAACATCAGAATTTCCGCGCGCCGCCCCGGCTGACCCGCAGCCGGGCGCACCGACATATGGATATTCCACAGCGCCGCAGCGCCCTCGGCCAGCACCTGCCCCGGCAAGGCTTTCGCCAACGCGCCGAGCACCAGATCGGGTACCATATGGCCGATCACATGCCGCACCGCGACGGGCGCAGGACGTTCGGCGTTCAGGATATTTTCGGGCGAGGATATGGTAAACAAAGCCAGCGAGGCCCAGTTGTTCGGGATATCCGGTGCAATCACGCATTTCAGCGCATAGCAGGCATAGGCTTTGGTGTAGATGATCGGCACGTTGATGCCGTAGCGGCTGGCCGGATCGCTGCCCGCAAAATCGACGTTAACGCGGTCGCCTTTGATCTCAACTTGGGCGACCAGTTTGACGGGGGCATCATAACCATCGGTCAGAAGTTCGTTCGACCAAGTGCCTTGCGGCAGGGCGCGGATACGCTCCAAAGTCGCGGTATGGGTGCGGTGGAAGATGAAGTCACCTAGGGCATCGAGGGTCGAGAGGCCGATTTCCTGCATCATCGCAATCAGACGGCGATGGCCGACATCATTGCAGGCGGCGAGCGAGTAGAAATCGCCCACAACCTGATTTGGCTCGCGCACATTGGCGCGGATTAGCCGCACGAGGTCAGCATTCACCACGCCCCGGTCAGCGAATTTCATGATCGGGATTTGAATGCCTTCTTCGTAAACCGACTTCGCATCCGCGCCAAAACCCCGGCCGCCAACATCGACAACATGGGCGGTGCAGGCGAAGAAACCGACGAGTTGATCGCCCAAGAACGACGGAGAAACCATAGTGATATCATGCAGATGGCCAGTGCCCTTCCACGGGTCGTTGGTCACATAGGTATCACCCGCGTTCATCTGATCGCGGCCGATTTCCGCGATGAAATGCAGCACAGCTTCTGCCATCGTGTTAACATGGCCCGGCGTACCAGTGACGGCCTGCGCCAGCATCCGACCCTGCGGATCGAAAACGCCCGCCGACAGATCACCCGCCTCGCGCACCGATGTCGAAAACGCGGTGCGCAGCAGGGTAAGCGCCTGTTCCTCAACCACCGAAATCAGGCGGTTCCACATCACCTGCATCCGAATATCGCGGGTTTGGTCGGTCATTTAGCGGCCCCCTTGCGGATTAAAAGCAAGCTGCCATCGCTTTGCATCACTACATCGAAAGGGGCGGTGACGACGGTGGAAGTTTCGCGCTCGACGATGATCGCGGGGCCAGTCACCCGCATTCCGAGGTGTAAATCGCTGCGGTCTATGATAGCGGTGTTCATAAATTCACCTCGGGACGGATCGAAAACCGGGCGTGAAAGCTTGCGCGCAGCCTCCGCCTCACCCGAGATGAGCGCGATCTGCTCCGGTTTCACACGCTGATCTTGCGCCTTTACCGACCATGTGACGATTTCAATCTCCAACCCGTCGAGGCCCTCAATCGCCCGCCCGAAGAAACGCGCGTAGTTTTCGCAGAAATTGCTGCGCAGCATTTCGGCGTCGGCATCGGTGAAGTTACGGTCTGGTAGGGTCACGGGAATCTCCCACCCCTGCCCGACATAGCGCATAAAAGCGGTAATTTCGCACTGGATGGACGCGTTGGTTCCGGCGCGCACAAACCCCTCCGCCGTGGCCTTCAACCCTGCGATCAGCGCATTCACCGCATCAGCTTTGAACGCCGCCAAGCGCAGGATGTTGGAGGCTAAAGCCTCATAGCCAAACGGCGCTTTCAGGAAACCGATAGCGGAACCTACGCCCGCGCCGACCGGGATAAGGCACTGATCTATAACAAGCTTCTCGCACAGACGGGCGGCGTGCAGCGGGGCAGCGCCGCCGAAAGCGATCATCACATTGTCCGAGATATTTTTGCCATTTTCGACCGCATGAACCCGAGCCGCATTGGCCATATTCTCATCGACTACCTCGCAGATGCCAAAGGCGGCAGCGGCGGCATCAAGGCCCAGTTTGTCGCCCACATCGCGCGAAATTGCTGCGTTCGCAGCCTCGGTGGAAAGCTTAATTGCGCCGCCCGCGAAGTTATCAGCATCCAACTTGCCGAGCACCAGATCGGCGTCGGTGATCGCCGGATGCAGCCCGCCACGCTGATAGCAGGCTGGTCCCGGTTCTGACCCCGCCGACTCCGGCCCGGTTTGAATACGCCCCATCGCATCGACCCACGCCAGTGAACCACCGCCCGCGCCGATCTCAATCATCTCAATCACCGGAATGGAAATCGGCATGCCGGAGCCCTTGGCGAAACGGTAGGTGCGGGCCACTTCAAAGCTGCGCGCAGTCTTCGGCGCATAATTTTCAATCAGGCAAATCTTCGCCGTGGTGCCGCCCATGTCGTAGCTAACGACGCGGTTAAGCCCGAACTTTTGCGCGACATCGGCTGCGAAAATCGCACCGCCTGCGGGACCGCTTTCCACCAAACGCACCGGAAACTCCGAGGCGGTTTCGACGCTGATCAGACCGCCGCCGGAGTGGATCATAAACACCGGACAGGTCGCCCCCAACGCTGCCAACCGGGCCTGCAAGCGCATCAGATAATCGGCCATTTGCGGGCGGACATAGGCATTGGCGCAGACGGTGTTAAAGCGTTCAAACTCCCGCATTTGAGGCGAGACTTCGCAGGAAATAGAGATCGGAACCGCAACTTTTGCGGCGATGATTTCACGGGCGCGGCGCTCGTGCGCTGGGTTCATATAAGAGTGGATAAAGCCGATCGCCACCGCGCCGAAGCCTGCTGCGGCGATCCGATCGGCCAGAAGTTCAAGGGCGGTTTCGTCTAGCGGTGCCAATTCCTGACCCTGCGCACCGATGCGCCCACGCACCGCGAAACGGTCCTCCCGGGGGATCAGTGGCTTGGGCAGAACCATGTTAAGATCATACTGCGCGAAGCGGTTTTCTGTTCGCATTTCAATGACATCGCGGAAGCCTTCGGTCGTTACAAAGGCCGTCCGCGCGCCACGACGTTCGATCAAAGCATTGGTCGCCAGAGTGGTGCCGTGGATCACGATATCCAGATCGGCGAGGGTGATTTTGGCCTCGGCCAGCACCACGTCGATGCCGTCCAAGATCGCTTGTTCAGGCGCTGCGTAATTGGTCAGCACCTTGGTCGAAAACATCTGGCCGCGACATTCAAGCGCGATATCGGTGAAGGTGCCGCCGATATCCGCGCCTAAACGGATCGGCGCTTTCATGCCTTTTCGGCCAAGGCTGCGGCGCGCATTTGGGTCAGGGTTTGGCGCGGGGTGATGGCTTCGGGCGAGACGTTTAGGTCCAGCACTGCGCCGCTATCCGATGCCAAGGCGCGGTCAAATGCTGCGGCGAAATCCTCGGTGCGTTCAACCCGTTCGCCGTAGAAACCGTAGGCACGGGCGAGGGCTGCAAAGTCTGGGTTAACCATCGTCGTGCCCGAAACCCGCGCCGGATAATGCCGTTCCTGATGGGCGCGAATGGTGCCGTAGATGCCATTATTGACGATCAAAATGATCGGTTGCGCGCCTGCTTGGGCGGCGGTGGCGAGCTCTTGGCAGTTCATCTGAAAATCGCCGTCGCCCGCAAAACACACCACCCGGCGGGCCGGATAAGCCACCTTGGCGGCAATCGCAGCAGGCACGCCGTAGCCCATCGCGCCTGATTGCGGGGCGAGGAGGCGGGCTTTTTTTCCGAATTTGAAAAACTTATTCGGCCACACAGTAAAATTACCTGCACCGTTGGTTAGGATCACATCGTCGGGCAGAATATCGCGCAGATGCGCTGTTACTGCGACCATATCAACCGGGGAGGGTTGGGCGGGTGCGCTAAAGCTGGCCTCGAATGCTGCGCGCGCATTGCTGCGCCAATCAGCCCAGTCGCCTTTAACCGGAGTAAGCGCGCTGGCGAAGGCGCTCGGGCCTGAATGAACGCCTAGAACCGGTTGATAGATCTTGCCAATCTCGCGATCAGAGCCATGCACATGGATCAAATGCTGCGCAGCATTTGGCACCGAAAGCAGGGTGTAGCCATCGGTTGTCATCTCACCAAACCGTACGTTAATGGCAAGGATCACATCGGCATCGCGGATCAGCGCCTTGGCATGGGGCAGCATTCCGACGCCTGCTTCACCAGTAAACACTGGCGAAAAGTTGTCGAACTGGTCTTGATAGCGGAATGCCGCCAGCACGGGTATATCCGAGGTCTCCGCAAAATGCTGCAAGGCGCTGCGGCCTGCATTTGTCCAGTTTGTGCCGCCCATCAGGATCAAAGGACGCTGCGCATTCGCAAGCAGGGATAGCGTTTCGGCGATGGTTTCAGGTGTGGGAGCGGCTTCGGCTATCTTCGCGGGCTTGCTCAGCGGTGCAGCATCCGTCAGGCTGGTCAGCATATCTTCGGGCAGCGCGATGACAACCGGACCGGGGCGGCCGGTGGTGGCGGTCACCCAAGCGCGGGCGAGGATTTCAGGGATACGCTCCACCCGGTCAATCTCTACGGCCCACTTCGCCAAGGTGCCAAAAACCGCGCGATAATCGACTTCTTGGAAAGCCTCACGCCCCCTCATATCGGTGCCAACTTGGCCGACAAACACGATCATCGGCGAAGAATCCTGCATCGCGGTATGCACGCCGATGGAGGCATTGGTTGCACCCGGGCCGCGCGTCACCATGCAAATGCCGGGATTTCCGGTCAGCTTGCCATAGGCGGAAGCCATGAACGCAGCACCGCCTTCGTTGCGGCAAAGCACGAAATCAAGCTGTCCCGGGGTGTCGTGCAGCGCGTCGAGCACCGCGAGATAGCTTTCGCCAGGAACGCCAAAGGCTTTGGTCGCACCCAGTGCCACCAGAGATTTCACCAGAACTTGCCCGCCGTTTTGCATCGCTTACCGCCCCTGAGACATTTCGTGCATCCTGCGCTGATGCGGCGGGAAGTGAAACCAAGAAACGTGCAGGATTGACAAGCTTTACTTGTTTGAGTGAAAGGGGATGGGGATTTGGCAGGTTGGCGGAATTTGCGCAATGCGGAATACTAAAAGCTTAACAGACCGTTAAAGTGAAATCTAATCGCTTGAATATGCTTGCAGAAAATATCCGTCCACAGTGGGCAGCGTTGCGCCTTAAATCGCGCAGACCTCTGACCGAGTCAAAAACCGCTGTTCACGGCCATTGTCCAAGCTGAACATACCGCCCCGGCCTTTGATCGCGTCGATGATCAGATTGGTGTGCTTCCAGACCTCATACTGGCTGCCCGAGATATAGAACGGCATTCCGCCAATCTCACCCAGCTTCACATCGCGGTCACCGAGCATGAAATCGCCCACCGGATAGCACATCGGCGAGGAGCCATCACAACAACCGCCCGATTGGTGGAACATCACCGGGCCATGATCGGCGACGATCTCGGCTAGCAGTTGCAAAGCCGCTGGGGTGGCGGTGACTTTATCCAGGACTTCGGTCATATCTGCCTCCGGTTGGAAAGCGGGCGCGAGGTTTGTGCGCGCCCGCTATTGGCGCTTTAGAAGAAGCCTAGCTTTTTCGGCGAGTAGCTGACCAGCATGTTCTTGGTTTGCTGATAGTGGTCGAGCATCATCTTGTGGTTTTCACGCCCGATACCCGACTGTTTGTAGCCGCCGAACGCCGCGTGGGCGGGGTAGGCGTGGTAGCAGTTAGTCCAAACCCGGCCAGCTTGGATGGCACGACCGAAGCGATAAGACGTGTTGGCCGAACGGCTCCACACGCCAGCGCCCAGACCGTAGAGGGTGTCATTGGCAATCGAAAGCGCCTCGTCGTCGTCCTTGAAGGTGGTGACGGACACCACCGGCCCAAAGATTTCCTCTTGGAACACCCGCATCTTGTTGTTGCCCTTGAACACCGTCGGCTGCATGTAAAAGCCGCCCGCGAGGCCGCCCTCCATATGCCGCTGACCGCCGCCCGCGAGAACCTGCGCACCTTCCTGTTTGCCGATATCCATGTAGGACAGGATTTTTTCCAGCTGTTCGGACGAGGCCTGCGCGCCGATCATCGTGGTGGGGTCGAGCGGGTCGCCTGCGGTGATCGCAGCCACGCGTTGTAGCGCCTTTTCCATGAACTGATCGTAAATCGACTCGTGGATCAAAGCGCGGCTCGGGCAGGTGCAAACCTCGCCTTGGTTCAGCGCGAACATCACGAAGCCTTCGATGGCTTTGTCGAAGTAGTCGTCATCCTCGGCGCAGACGTCTTTGAAGAAGATGTTGGGAGATTTGCCGCCCAGTTCCAGCGTCACCGGGATCAGGTTTTGGCTGGCATATTGCATGATCAAGCGGCCAGTGGTGGTCTCGCCGGTGAAGGCGATCTTGGCGATACGGTTGCTGGAGGCGAGCGGTTTGCCAGCTTCCAGACCGAAGCCGTTGACGATGTTCAGCACGCCGGGTGGCAGCAGATCGGCGATCAACTCGGCGAAGATCAGGATGGAGGCCGGAGTTTGCTCGGCGGGTTTCAGCACCACGCAGTTGCCAGCCGCCAAAGCGGGGGCAAGTTTCCAGACGGCCATCAGTAGGGGGAAGTTCCACGGGATAATCTGGCCGACAACGCCGAGGGGTTCGTGGAAATGGTAGGCGACGGTGTCATGGTCGATTTCGGAAAGCGAGCCTTCCTGCGCGCGGATCGCCCCTGCGAAATAACGGAAGTGGTCGATAGCCAAGGGTAGATCGGCGTGGGTGGTTTCGCGGATCGGCTTACCATTGTCCCATGTCTCGGCAAGTGCCAGCAGGGAAAGGTTTTGCTCCATCACGTCCGCGATTTTGTTCAGGATCACCGCGCGGGTGGCGACTGAGGAATTGCCCCATGCGGTCTTCGCAGCATGGGCGGCATCAAGTGCAGCCTCAATATCGGCCGACTCGGAGCGGGGAATTTTGCAAATCACTTCGCCGGTGATTGGCGAGGTATTGTCGAAAGTACGGCCTGACTTCGCCTCGACCCATTTGCCGCCGATGAAGTTGCCATAGCTCGCCTTGAACGGCGATTTAGAGGTGCGGAAATGCTCCACCATATTCATTGTTAGTCCTCCCAGACTGTGCGGCCGCCTCCTCGCGGCACTGCGAATAAGCTGCACCTTTCGGATGCCGCTTGTCATTAGGGTGGAGTCTCGGATTGCCCGAGTTGTCGCAGCGCTGCGACACGTCAGGCGAAAACTTACACCAAATTGCGTGGCGGAGGGCGCTAGATCAATCGCGGCCCGAGCTTACGGTGGAAGGTGGCACGGCTGATGCCTAGATCGCGGGCCGCCGCTGAGACGTTACCACCAGCGCGGGCAAGGGCGCGCATTAGGACGGCGCGTTCGCCATCTTCCAGCGTTTCATGCTCGAAATGGCCCAGTACATCGGCGGTTGGGCGGGGGTGTCGGGCAAGGTCGCCGGTCAGACCGAGATGATGACGGGCGGCGCGAGTGGCACCGATGACGAGGTCATCGTGATCGACCGCCAGCAAGCCACCGGTGGCGCGGTCGGCTGAAACCAGCACCATGCGGGCGTTGGGGAAGGCGTCGCGGAAGGCTTGCGCCTCAATCTTCTGCGCGGTTTCGGTGACGGTTTGGCTGATCAGCACCATGAAACCTTCGGTGAGATCATTGCGCGCGGATGAGACATCGAGCACCCCGGCTAGTTTGCCTTGAGGGCCGTAGATCGGCGCGCTCATGCAGGACAGAATGGTGTTGCAGGCAAGGAAATGTTGATCGCGGTGGATCGTCACCACGCGTTCTTCGACCAGACAGGTGCCGATGCCGTTGGTGCCTTGCTGCTGCTCAGACCAGCGGGTGCCCGGCCATAGACCCCAATCCGAGAACACCGAGTCGTCAACCGCAGCGCCGCGACGTTCCAGCGGGACGCCATCCAGATCGGCGAGAAGCACGCAGCAGCCGACCGCGCCGACGGCTTGAAACAGCCGATCAAGGTTGGGGGCGGCGGCGCGTATCAATGGCCCCATCCGATCACGGGCGGCGGCAAGTTCTTGTGCGGTCATCCGATCGGCGTGGCTTGGGCGGGTTGGATCGAGACCGTGCAGACGGGCGGAACGGCTCCACGAGGCGACCACCGGCGAGCGTGCCGCTTCGCCCCGCGCGATGGCGGTTTCAATCGCGGTCAGGTGGCTCTCGGTCGAGCGTGGCATCAGGACACTCCGGCAGAAGGCGGCGGGTCTCAACTTTGGCAACAGTTAGGGCGAGGGTATTGGATACGGCGAGAGTATGGCGCAAGTCGCGTTAAATTCAACCCGGTGGGGTTACGGACGGCGCTGCGACGCCGGGCCAATATTTGGGTCGTAGTTCAGTCAGTTCATCACCAGCACCGGAGTGGATTTGTAGTCCTTCGGAAAATGGGTTTTCAGATCGGCGACCTTGGCCAGATCGTTGACGAAGATATAGGGGTAGTCGGGGTTCAGGGTCAGGAAGTCTTGGTGGTAATCCTCGGCTTTGTAGAACTTCGCACCCGGCTCTACCGTCGTGACGATGGGGCGGCCAAACGATTTCGCTGCATCGAGTTGGGCGATATAAGCCTTGGCGATCTTGGCTTGCTCTGCGGTGGTGGGGAAGATGGTGGAGCGGTATTGCGTGCCGGTGTCGGGGCCTTGGCGGTTCAACTCGGTTGGGTTGTGAACGACCGAGAAGTAGATTTGCAGCAGGTGACCATAGCTGATTTTGCTGGGATCATAGACGATCTTGACGGCCTCGGCGTGGCCAGTGGTGCCGGTGCCGACAGTTTCATATTGCGCCGTGCTGGCCTTGCCGCCTGCGTAGCCCGAGGTGGCGCTGGTGACACCTTTGACATGTTGAAACACGCCCTGCACGCCCCAGAAACAGCCGCCTGCGAGGATGGCGGTTTGGGTGCCGGAGGCTGTCTCATCTAGCGTGGGGGCGGGGATTGTGACGGCCTGGTCGGCGTAGGTGGGGGTCGGTTGGAATAGCAGGGTCGCGGCGAGGGTCAGAGTGATCGCTGCGAGGAGGCGGGTTGGTAATCGGGGCATGACTGGTCCTTCACGAAAGGCGCGTTAGGTGTTTGCAGGATTATAGCTTATTTGAGGATGGGGGAGTTTGCACATCATCGCGAGGTGGACGGAGGGGTTAGATAGGATTTGGGAGATAGGGGCTCCCAAGTTGGGAGGGTAAGCTTTATCATTTTATATCAATAGTTTATGATTTACTGGTAAGGATATATTAATGTTTGAACGGCATCGCTTGCCGTGGTTACTCGGCTAGGCGACCCCGCCTACTGCTGTTAAATTGCAACATTTACGCGTCTTTATCTGCCTTCGACGGCAGCTCTTTGCGTTTAGTGGAGGCGAGGTCATCCAGCTCTTTCTCGGTCATGCTTTCATACATCCCCTTCGACGCGCCTTTTAATTCCTTCTTCGGCGTCTCGCCGCGCTTGGCGGATAATGCGGCTCCGGCGGCTTTTTGTTGGGCTTTGGATTTTGCGGGCATGGTAATCTCCGTTGCAGGATCGGTCTCGATCTTGGACAACGGATATTTTCGCATGTTGGTTCCGCGCTGACCTCAGCGGTCCTCGCGTGATTTCAGGATGCGAAACAGGATCGGTGCCCCCATTATCACGACCAAAATCCGGGTCAGGTGATGCACGATGACAAAGCCAAGATCGGCCCCGGTGACGATGGCAAGCATCGACATTTCGGCCTGACCTCCGGGCATAAAGGCGAGGAAACCTTCAACCGGGGGGGCGAGGCCGCTGAGGGTGACGATCTCGGTCGCAATCGCTGCGAGCAGGGCGAGGATCACAACAAACGCAGCACCGCCAAACACCGTATCGCGCAGCTCTCGCATCGTGACGCCAACATAGCTGACGCCTATGCCCAGACCGATTAGGAATTGGGCGGCAAGCAAAGCCTCACGCGGGGGGCGTTGATGCAGCACATCGGTGAGCGAAAAGATGGCGGCAAGGATCAGCGGGCCGAGGATAGCGGCCCCGAACAGGCGAATTTTCAGACCGCCTTTCCAGCCGACAAGACCAATCACCACCATCAGCGCCATCTGTGACAGCGCCATTTGCGCAGCGGGTTCGCCGACCGGATGCGTCAGGCTAACGCCGTAAACCTGCACCAGAACCACTGGCGCGACCACCATAATCACCAGCAGACGGGTGACATGCACCAGCGACAGCTGCCGCACATTCGCCCCGGCTTCCGCGCCAAAGATCGTCATATCGGCAGCACCGCCGGGCATTGCGGCGTAAAACGCCGTAACAGAGTCAAAGCCGCAGACCTTGCGAAAAAACGGCACACCAATCAGACCGATCACGAAGATATAGATCGGAATGAGTGAGACAGAGGCCAGCATTTGCGGCAAACGCGCCACCAGTGCGGGCGTTACAGCCGCGCCGATGGCAATGCCCAAAACCGCGCGCGCACCGACCGAGATTTGCCCCAAACCCTGCAATGGCGCACCGATCAACGCGCCAATCAGGCAGGCCAACATTGGGCCAAACAGGAACGGCAGCGGGAGCGACAGCAGCAAGAACGCTCCGGTGCCGACGAGGCCGAGGGCTACCGTCATCAGTTGGCGGAACAGCAGATTTGGCACTGGCAGCTTGGGCAGGGGCATGGGGTTAGTCCAGATCGACGGCGTGCGAATGGGTCACAACGGGTGGCGCTGCGAAATAAGGCGAGACGGCGTTGCGCCAAAGCTGGAACGCCTCGGACTGGCGGAAAGTGACCATGTGATCTTCGATGCTCCGCCATTTCACGATGAGGCGGTAGGTGTCGCGGGTCTCAATCACGCGGTGGAGTTTCAGGCCGAGACAGCCCTCGGCGGCCAGAAAATGCGGGCGGGCGATGGCGACGCCTGCCTCGAAAGCGGTGGGATCGGTGACGGTTATTTCTGCGATTTCAACGACATGACTTGGCATAGGTTATCTTTCTCGGGTTAGTTTGCATGGCCGTGTTCCGCGTCGATGGTGCGGGTTTCGCCGGTGGCTTGCATGGTGCGGGTGGCATCGACGGTGGCGTAGGTCCAGAAAATCCGCATCGGCTTGCCGCTGGCATTGATGAAGCGGTGCGGCACGTTGGCGGGAATCCAAGTGGTGTCATGGGTGTTCAGGTGATGCTGGATGCCGTCGATTTCGGCAATGGCTTGGCCCTCGATCACCATGACGCTTTCTTCGCAGTTGTGAAAGTGGACACCGATGGCGGCACCCGGATCAAAGGCGGTTATGCCGTTGATCAGGCTGGTGGAACCACAGCGGCGGGTGACTAAAGGCGTGGTGCGCGCTCCGCCGCCACGGTCGTTGCTGGGCAGATCGGCGGGGCGCAGGATGGCGGCTTGGGTCATGTCGCGGGTCCGATCCAGACGGTTTTGATGTTGGTAAATTCGCGGATGCCGTAGCTGCCGAGTTCGCGGCCGTAGCCCGAGCGTTTGATGCCGCCGAACGGATAGCGCGGGTCGGAGGCGGTCATGCCGTTGATGAAAACCGCTCCGGCTTCTATGCGGCGGGACAAGACGCGAGCGCGGGTGAGGTCGGTCGTCCATAGCGCGCAGCCGAGGCCGTATTCGCTGTCGTTGGCGAGGGTTATGGCGTGGTCGGCGTTATCGGCGCGGATGATGGCGGCGACCGGGCCGAAGGTTTCCTCGCGGAAGGCGGTCATGCCGGCGGTGACGTGGTCTAAAACGGTGGGGGGGTAGTATGCGCCGGGTCCGTCAATGGGCGTGC
The DNA here is from genome assembly GCF_028290025.1 of Cypionkella sp. Lineage (GTDB taxonomy): Bacteria > Pseudomonadota > Alphaproteobacteria > Rhodobacterales > Rhodobacteraceae > Cypionkella. Next base: position 12,420 of record NZ_JAQGKQ010000102.1, read on the forward strand.
CGCCGAGGCGGAGGATCGCGCCTTCGGCAATCGAGCGTTGGACTTGGTCGTGCAGGGTGGCGCGTAGGTTCAGGCGGGCCATTGGGCCGATTTTGGTATCGCGCTGCATGGGGTCACCGATTTTTAGCGCGGCTGCTTTGGCGACGAACAGTTCGGTAAAGCGGTCGGCGACGGAGGCTTCGACGATGAAACGCTTGGCGTTGACGCAGGATTGGCCGACGTTGATGTAGCGGGCTTTGACTGCCGTGTCGGCGGCGGCCTCTAGGTCAGCGTCGGCGAGGACGATGAACGGGTCAGAGCCGCCGAGTTCCAGGACTTGCTTTTTGAGGGCTTTCCCGGCTTGGGCGGCGACGATGGAGCCTACTTCGGTGGAGCCTGTCAGGGTGACGGCGGCGATGCGCGGATCGGCGATGATCGCGGCGATTTTGGAGTTGTCGATTAGTAGGGTAGCGGTCAGGCCAGTGGGAACGCCTGCCAACGCCATTGCTTCTTGCACGGCGAGGGCGGATTCGGGGACGTTGTTGGCGTGTTTCAGTATGGCACCGTTGCCCGCGGCGAGCGCGGGTGCGGCGAAGCGGAAATACTGCCAGAACGGGTAGTTCCACGGCATGATCGCGAGGACAACGCCGAGCGGGTCGAACACGACGGCGGTCTCGAAGGCGTTGGTGGCGATAGGTTCATCGGCGAGCCAGATTGGGGCGTGTTCGGCGTAGAAATCGCAGGTGAAAGCGCATTTCTCAATCTCGGCTTCGGCTTCGGTGATGGGCTTGCCCATTTCGCGCACGATCATCTCGGCGTAGCGGGTTTTGTTTTCGCGCAAGACGGCGGCGATGCGGGGGAGGGTTTTGACACGCTCGGATAGGGGGACTTGCGCCCAGGCTTTCTGAGCTTTGGCGGCTGCGGCGAGGGTGGATTCTATGGCTGCGTCATCTTGCAGTTCAAAGCTGCGGATGGTTTCGCCGGTGGTGGGATTGATCGAGGTAATTTGGGTCATGTGGAGGCTCCTGCGGAAAGTTGGGCTTTCCAGGCGGGTAAAAAGCGGGTGCTGTCTGGGGTGGTGGGCAAGTATTCGAAGCCGATTGCGCCTTGGTAGTTGGCGGCGGAGAGGGCTTGCAGGATGGCGGGGAAGTTGAGCGTGCCGGTGCCGGGTTGATGGCGGCAGGGGTGGTCGGCGATGTGGATATGGCCGATGCGGTGGGGGTTTTCGGTGATCCATGCGGCGGGATCGTGGCCGAGGGTGGCGGCGTGATAGGTGTCGAACAGCAGGGCGATCTCGGGGAGTTGGTCTTGCATGGCAGCGGCTTGGTGCAGGGTGGCGAGGTGGTAGTTGGGGAGGGTGATGGCTTCGATCAGCAGGCGTTGGTTGGTGTTTTGTAGTTGGGCAAGCGCCCATGTGAGGTTGGCTTGGTATGTGTCGGCGGCTTCGGGGGCGGTGGTAATGCCAGCCATTGGGTGAATGAATGGACAGTTTATGGTGTCGGCGTAGGTTAGGGCTCGGTCGAAGGCGGCGCGGAAATCATTGGTGCGATTGGGGAGTGCGGCTAAACCCTTTTCTTGGCGTGCGGGGTCGCCCATGCCTGTGGTGACTTGCGAGAAGGTGAGGTCTAGGTCGGTTAGGCGTTGCGCCATTTCGCTTGCGGGGATTGCCCAAGGTTCGGGGTGTTCTACGGCGCTGAAGCCATCGCGAGCGGCGGCTGCGACGCGGTCGGCCAACAGCAAGTCGGTGTAGAGGTAGCCGATATGGGCGGAGAGGCGGTTCATTTTGCTGCCGTCAGCGGTACGGATTGGCCGACGGGAAAGGCAACGCCAGCTGTGTGTCCCTCTGCTACAAGGTCAGCCGCCACGTTGGCGGTGACGGGAATACCGTCGCGCAGGCGTTGATCTTCGCGGCGTTGTTCGGGTTCACCGGGGAGCATGATTTCATCACACCCAGCCGCGCGGGGAAGGTCTTTTATGCGTTCGTAGAAGGTGTCCATGCGGGCGCTGAAATCTGTCAGCGACATAAACAGATCGGGGCGGATGGCGAAGAACAAATGACCGACGTTTTGCGGCTCGGAACTATCGAAATACAGGCTTTTCACATCGCCGCCGAAGTTCGCGCCCGTCAACACGCCCGACATAAGGTCCATCAGCGTGCCGAGGACCGAGCCTTTGACGCCGCCGAATGGCAGGCAAACGCCCTCAAACGCCTTCGCTGCATCGGTGGTCGGGTTGCCATCAATATCCAGCGCCAGCCCTTCGGGGATCGGATCGCCCTTCATCGCGGCGAGGCGGATTTTGCCGCGCGCGATCACCGTCATCGCCATATCCATGACATAGGGCGCATGTTTGCCGCCGGGGATACCTGCCGCAATCGGGCTGGCACCGAGAAAGCTGGTACGGCCACCCCACATCGCAATCGCGGGCGAGGAATTGGTAAATATCATTGAGATATAACCGCGTTCTATTGCGCGCAGGGCATAGCACGCTCCCATGCCGAAATGGGTGGATCGATGCACGCCGACGAGGCCAATGCCCATCTCGGCCGCAATGTCGCAAGCGGTGTCCATCGCGATATGGCTGGGAATGAAACCCATGCCGTTGTCGCCATCGACATGCGCTACGGCCCCGGCAACGCGATTGATTTTGACCTCGGGGCGCGGGTTGACCAGACCTTGACGCAGGCGGTCGAGATACATTGGAATACGGCTAATCCCGTGGCTGTCAACGCCGCGCAGGTTGGCTTTGACGAGATCGGCGGCGATCAGGGCCGCATCGGCATCGGTCATTCCGGCAGAGCGAAACATCGCGGCTGCATAGTCCGTCAGCTCATCGGCGCGGAAGTAAGAGGTGTCGGTCATGTGCGGCTCCACTTGGTTGTAACTTCCAATCCCGGCGCCGAAAGCGCCAGGTAGGACGGTTGTTCTTTAGCCATGCCTTAGGCGGTGGCGGGATCGTCAGACAGATATTTTGCGGGTGCGACGCCAGTGCAAAGCGGCGGGAACCAGCACGATCAGGAAGGCGATGCCAACCAGAACGGCAGACATTGGGGTGGAAACGAGGATAAGCGGATCGCCCTGCCCCATCGCCAAAGCGCGGCGCAGTTGCAACTCAGCCATCGGGCCAAGGATCAGGCCGATCAGCACCGGGGCGATGGGGAAGTCGTAAACGCGCATGACATAGCCAAGCAGACCGACGCTAAACATCATCGCAAGATCAACCCAAGAGTTTGAGACGCCCCAGATGCCGACCAGCGAGAAGATCAGGATGCCCGCGTAAAGATAGGGGCGCGGGATGAACAGCAGGCGGACCCACAGACCCGCGAGCGGCAGGTTGAGGATAAGCAGCATGACGTTGCCGACATAAAGCGAGGCGATCAGCGCCCAAACCAGATCACCGGAGTTGATGAACAACAGTGGCCCCGGCTGCAGACCGTAATTTTGAAACGCCGCGAGCAGGATGGCGGCGGTGGCCGAAGTTGGCAGGCCAAGGGTGAGCAATGGCACCAGCACCCCTGCGGCGGCGGCGTTATTCGCGGCCTCTGGACCAGCGACGCCTTCAATCGCGCCATGGCCGAATTCTTCGGGATGTTTGGTCAGCTTGCGTTCGAGTGTGTAAGATAGAAACGTCGGAATCTCAGCCCCGCCTGCGGGCAGTGCGCCAATTGGAAAGCCAAGCAAGGTGCCGCGCAGCCACGGTTTCCATGAGCGTTTCCAATCTTCTTTGGTCATCCACATGCCGCCCGACAGCGGGTTCAGCATCGGTTTGGTCTGACCGTAGCGGCTGGCGACATACAGCGTCTCGCCGATGGCGAACAGCGAAACCAGCACCACGGTCATCTCTACCCCGTCCATCAGATCGGGGACGCCGAAGGTCAGGCGTTGCATACCGGTTTGCTTATCAATGCCGATCACGCCGAGCGAAAGACCGATGAACAGCGCGATGAAACCGCGGACTTTGGAGGAGCCCATGACGACTGAAACCGACAAGAATGCCAGCAGCATCAGCGCGAAATAATCTTGCGGGCGGAAGATGAAGGCGAGTTCGGCGATTGGCGGCGCAAGGAAGGTTATTCCCAAGGTGCCGATGGTGCCTGCCACGAAAGAGCCGATGGCTGCGGTGCAAAGGGCGGCCGCTCCCCTGCCCTGTTGCGCCATTTTGTTGCCCTCGAGCGCGGTCATCATAGAGCCGCTTTCGCCGGGGGTGTTCAGCAATATCGAGGTGGTGGAGCCGCCATACATCGCGCCGTAAAAGATGCCTGCGAACATAATGAAGGCGGCGGTGGGCTCTATATAAACCGTGACGGGCAGCAAAAGCGCGATGGTCAGCGCCGGGCCAATGCCAGGCAACACGCCAATTGCGGTGCCCATAAAGGTGCCAAAGAACGCCCACATAAGGTTTTGCGGCTGTAGGGCGATGGCAAAGCCATTCATCAAACCAGAGATCGGGTCCATCGCTTATTTCCCCCACACGGGCAACAAGCCGCCCAACTGCACGCCAAGTTTGCTGAACAACCACCAGCATAGCAATGAGAAGCCGAAGCCGAGCACTGCGTTCAGCGCCCAGCGGTTTGATTTGAAAGCCGCGGCGATCAGCACGAAGCAGCCGGTGCAGGTGATCACGAAGCCAAGTTTCGGCATGGTCAGCATCGGCAGCGCGCAGGCCAGTGCCGTGAGGCCCAGCGCCTTGTACGATACGCTGTGGGTGTCACTGATATCTTCGGCACCTTGTTCTTCAAACGAAACGCCCCTGCGGATTTGCAAGGCCAGCATCAGGCCAAGCACCACCAAGCCCACGCCCACGGCAGTCGACATAAAGCCGGGGCCGATATGCGCATGTTGGTCGAATTGAGGAAGCTCGGCCGATTTGTACAGCACGATGGCTCCCCAACCCACGATGCCTACCGCGATCCAATAGGGGCGTTCCGTCATAGTATGTCCTTTCAGGAACGGGTTGGCTTATTTCACCAATCCGGCATCTTTCAGGACTTCCCCAATCCGGGTTTTTTCATCGTTCAGGAAAGCGACGAACTCATCGCCCGACAGGTAGGCGTCTTCCCAGCCTTGGGTTTTCAAAGTTTCTTTCCACGTTGCGCTCTCATGCATCTTGGCGAAACGGTCGAGCCACATGGCCTTGCCTGCGTCCGACATACCCGGAGCGCCAACGATGCCACGCCAGTTACCGACGACCACATTCAGCCCTGCTTCTTTGAGGCTGGGCGCGTCGATACCCTCAACACGACCTTCAGAAGTCACCGCGATGATGCGAATGCGGCCTGCGTCAGCCATCGGTTTGAACTCCGAAGCGCCGGACACGGCAACGGTCAGCGCACCGCCACCCAAAGCCGTCACGGTTTCTGCACCGCTGTCATAGGGAATGTAGTTCAGCGTCGCAGCATCAAGACCGCTTTCCTTGGCGATCAGCGCCATGACGATGTGGTCAACACCACCCGCCGAGCCGCCACCGATGGCAACCGCTCCGAGATCGGCTTTCATCGCAGCAACCAGATCAGCGACGTTTTGGATTGGCGAGTCAGTGGCAACGGCGACAACGCCGGTGTCGTTGGTCAGCCGCACCAATGGTGTCACATCATCCAGCGTCACCGGAGAGTTGTTCATCAGGATGCCGCCAACCATAATGACGCCCATCGCCATCACCGCGTTGTCGTTGCCTTGGTTGGCACCGACAAACTCGGTCAGACCGATGGTGCCGCCAGCGCCGCCTTTGTTGGTGAAGGTCGCGCCGTCGGTGAAGATGCCTTCTTTGTTCATCGCATCAAACGGTAGCCGAGCCATCGCGTCATAGCCACCACCCGCACCGCCGGGTGCCATCACCACAGCCGGGTCGGCAAAAGCTGGGGTAAGTCCTGCGAGCGTGACGGCTACGCCTGCGGCGAAAATCGTTCTGATCATGTTATTCCTCCCGTGGAATCATTCGTTACATCTGGTCGCAATCGGTTTGATGACGACCGCAAACTGCCTCCTCGCAGTTGTCTCAAAGTCATACATACGACAATATCTGCGGGCGAACAACCTTTCTGTCTCGGCTCTGGACCAAGAAAGCGCGGTGAGGCTAACATGATATTCGCTACAATGTCAGTATGTTAGCCCTTTCGAGATAGCGTCTGAGTGTTTAGTTTTGCCGACCCGCCCCAAGACGTCAAGCTTTGGTGCGGCCAAGATGCTTGTTATGGCCGCACATAGTTCGAATCACTCAATTTGCAATTCTTCCAGCAAAGATCCCCAGCCAGCGCCGTGCATGTCCCGATCAGCGCCGGTGCCTTGCACAACTGGGCGCGGCACTGAAAACTTGATCACGTTCAACGAAGGAATGTCGAAACGTTTCAGCAGTTGGCGATCAACGCCGAACAGCCGGGCGACGACTTCGTCTTTCAGGCCAGCTTTCACCCGCTCAAACACTATCGCATCGTCACAGAACACATCGACGGTCAGCCAGAACGGCCCGGCATTCTTTGAGCGGACTTTGCTGACCAGTTCACCAAGTTCAGGCATGCCCAACCTCATGCACTTCCAGCACGAAGGCCGACATTGGATCATCAAGCTCCATCACATGATTGAGACAGAATTCATGCAATTCACCGCGCTGCATTTCGGCAGGCGAGAACGGGAAGGCGAAGGTCGGCATCGGTTCGTCCTCTGACAGCGGATGGTGCAGCAGGTAGGGGTTCAATATTTTGGCGGCCTCGGAAGCCTGCTCGGCGGTAGGGCAAGTGAGGATGCCAAGAACGCCAACTTCGACCAGCGTTTCCTTGCGATTTTCTAAGCCGCCAAGCGTGGCATCGACGCCGATCAACCGAAGTTCAACGGTGAATTGGTCGGAGCTAAGACCCATCCGTTCGATAATTTTCTGGGTGACTTTGGTTTTCACATCGGCCGCCCACTCGCGGATATTTTCGACGTAGCGGCGGTCGCGGATGATCGCGAGACCAACCGCCTGATGCCCCACAACCCGCGCGCCCTCCAGCTTGACGGTATAGCGGCCGGGAACCCAAGTAGAGCCTTCAACCCGGACGCGGCGTGTATCAAGCGCGCTGTAGCCCGCGTGGGTCACATCAAGATGGCCGCCTGGTTCATAGAGGATGAACGGATCGGCGTTCTCGTAAAGCATATGTGCCGAGACGGTGTAGGGGGTAGCAGAAGCCTCAGGTGCCATCGGTTCGACGGTAAAACCTGTGGCATCGAAATCAATCTGGATCACGCCAGAGTTTGGATGCGTGGTCGCGAGCGCGCCACATTCGCCAACCTTCGCACCATGCCAAGCAGCGCCCGCATGATCGCCCCGTGTGATCGGCAGAGCTGCGATGATGGCGGTATCGGTGGTGCGGCCAGCGATGATGATATCAGCGCCCGTAGCCAAGGCGGCGGCGATTTGCTCGGTGCCAGCGAGGGCCACGATATTGGTGCAATCGTCGATGATCTGATCGGAAATCTCAGGCGCGGCAGACAGCGCGCGCAGGCGACCGTTTGCCATTGCGGCCTTGATGCGAGCTTTCGGCTGGCCCGAACGCAGGGTGGCGACCTTGGCCTGCATCCCTTCTTCAATCGCGATTTCGCGGGTGATATCGAGCAGCCACTCGACCGCCGAATCCGCGCCGCAAGTGCCTGCGGTGCCGATGACCAATGGCACTCCGGCTGTCGCGCGGGCCTGCATCAGCTCGCGCCATTCGGCTTTGATGGACGCGCGGGAGTATTTTGAGACGCCGCGCCCGAGATAGGACGGGCCGCTGTCGGTTGAGCCGCCATCGACGGCGATAATGTCGGGGCGGCCTGCGATGCCCAGCGCCAATGCGGCGCGATCATAGCCAAGGCCCAGCGCCCCTGTTGGGATCAATACGCGTGTCATCGTTTTTCCTCCGTTATAATAGGCTTACAAAGCCGCAGCGGTTTCGGGCTGCGGTAGGAACATTTCTTCACGGGCTTTGCGCTGCTTGGCTTTGCCCAAATGCGCGAACATCAAGTCGGCGGCTTGCGCGGTATCGCTGGCGTCCAGGGCATCAAGGATAGCAAGATGCTCGGCGTTTTGGTCGATCACCTGATCGGTGTTCAGGGTCTGACGGTATTCCACCAAGCGGCGCAGTTGGTTCAGTTTTTGCACCGTAGAGAGCAGAAAGCGGTTGCCTGAGAGTTCGGCCAAGCCTTCGTGAAACTCGGAATTGGCCTCGAACAACTCCATCTGGCTGAGGCGCTGCCAGCCGCCATCGGCGACGATCTGCTGCCGCCGTCGCAGATCGGCCAACACATTGCGGTCCAAGCGGAATTGCGGCGAGCGTAGACCGTGGGTCTCGATCACTTGGCGCAACTCGTAGCACTCGCGATAAGCTTCGACCGAGTCGATCAGCGCGGCAAAGGTCCAACCTCGGCCCTCGTTACGCTCAATCCAACCCTCACCCGAGATCCGGGTCAGCACGCGGCGCAGGCCAAGCCGTGAGATGCCGTAGCGGCGCATCAGATCATTCTCGCTGATCCGGTCGGGCAGGCGTTTGGCGAGGCGATCATCGGCGATGCGCAGGTAGATTGCGACCTCGGACGTATCGTCAGTCGACGCAGCTTCTGACACAAGCGCCGGATTGCGCAAGAAAAAGCCTTTGTTCGGCACACGCTCCAGCAGACCCTGATCGGCGAGATAGCCGAGGGCCGACCGGATCGGCTGACGCGAAGTGCCCAGAATTTCCTGGAGACTGGTTTCGGTCAGATGTTGCCCCTGTGTCATGGCCGATGTCCTGATATGGCGGACGATCCTGTCTGCCAAGGTGCGATGTAATTCGTTCATGTTCCAACCTGAAATGGCATTATGTAAACATATACGCCAATCGAAGCTGGATCAATCTTGCTGACCAAGTGCTTGCAGAACGTGGTCGGTAAAGGCGGCGGTGCCCAAAGTGCCGCCGAGATCGGCGGTGCGGGTCGTGGGATTGTCCAAGGTGGCTTCGACCGCAGCTTCGATCTGCCGAGCGGCTTCGGCCAAGGCGGGGGCCGCGTGACGGATCGACAGCCAATGCAGCAGCATGGCGCTGGATAGGATCAGCGAGGTGGGATTGGCCTTGCCTTGACCAGCGATATCCGGCGCAGAGCCGTGTTGCGCTTGGGCGACGCAGATATTCTCACCTTGGTTGATCGAGCCGCCAAGGCCAAGGCTGCCGCAAAGCTCCGAAGCCTCATCCGACAGGATATCGCCGAACATGTTGGTGGTGACGATCACATCAAAACGGTCAGGTTGGCGGATCAGCAGCGCGGCGGTGGCATCAACGATCAACTCGTCAAGCTGCACATCGGGGTATTCGGCGGCGACTTTGCGCACCTCACGCAGAAACAGGCCGTCGGACAGTTTGACCACATTGGCCTTATGCACCGCAGTGACCTTGCGGCGGCGGCTGCGGGCCAGTTCAAACGCGGCGCGTGCCACGCGATTGGAAGCCCGCGCGGTGATTTTGCGGATGGAAAGCGCCATGTCGGGGTCGGGCATAAACTCACCCGAGCCTGCGAACATATTGCGGTCAGAGTAGAAGCCCTCGGTATTTTCGCGCACGATCACCAGATCCATCGGCTTACGCAGGATGCTGAGATCGGGACGTGAGCGGCAGGGGCGGATGTTGGCGAACAGTTCAAACTTTACGCGCAACTCGCCCGAGGGATTGATGCCGCCTTTGTCGCGGCTTGGGTAATCATAGTGCGACACCGGGCCGAGGATGACGCCATCAACCTGCGGGATGCGCTGCATCACGGTGTCAGGCAGGGTGGAGCCTTGCTCGGCAAGCGCCTTCAGGCCAATGTCGGCGCTTTCGATCTGCAGGTTGAGGTTCAGCTTGGCGTTGGCGGCGTCCAGCACGCGCAGTGTGGCTGCGGTAATTTCGGGGCCGATGCCGTCGCCGGGCAGAACGAGGATGCGCATGGGGTGGCCTCAGTAAGGTGGCATTTTGTGCCTATGAAATGCCAATACGACTCACGTCGGAATTTTGCAAGTGCAAAAAACCACATGCTTGGCGTGGGCGGGCGGATGTGCGACAAGGTGCCTAACCGTTATTGGAAAGCTTTTGACGTGTCGCAGATCATCAGTTCGCTTGCGCTTCAGATTGCTCGGTTCGTTCATGCCAGCGGTATGGCCGAGGCCGAGCCGTTGACCGAACGCAGTCTTGCGGCGCGGTTTCATGTCTCACGTTCTCCGATCCGAGCGGCCTTGCAGGAACTGGAAGTGGCGGGAGTGCTGAGGCCCGGTTCGCGTGGGGGTTATTGCGTTGCCGATACGAAGTTGGCCGCGGATTTGGCGGCGGAACCTGCGCCGACTGAGGATGATGAGGACGTTTACTTAGCCATCGCGCGGGATCGCCTTAGCGGGCAGATGCCGGAACGGATCAGCGAAAACGAATTGCTGCGCCGCTATGGTATTACCCGGCCCCGGATTCAGGCGTTGCTGCGGCGGATGTCTGAAGAAGGCTGGGTTGAGCGTTTGCCGGGCAATGGGTGGCGGTTTCTTCCAGTTTTGACCTCGATGCAGACCTATCGGCAAAGCTATTCGTTTCGGCAGGCGATTGAACCCGCCGCCCTATTGGAACCCGGCTACGCGGCCAATGTGCCGGAGTTAGGGCGGCATCTGGAGCAGCAGCATCGGCTTGTCGCGGGCGAAGTGCTGGAAATCTCTACGGTGCGTTTGTTCGAGGTGAACAGTGCTCTGCACGAGGCAATCACCGAGTGCAGCGGCAATGCGTTTTTCATCGAAAGCCTGCGGCGGGTGAACCGATTACGGCGGCTCATCGAATACGGCCAAAGCATTGACCGAGAATTGGCCCGGTTGCGCTGCGCCGAGCATGTGCAGATATTGGAATTGACCTTGCAAGGCAAAAACCGTCAGGCTGCCGATACAATGCGCGACCACTTGGCAGCGCTTGGCCCAATCAAAGCACCGACCATTCCTCCGAGTCGGGTAGCGATGTGATGGCGTAGGCATTCCCGTGCAAAAGTTAACTTTCGGTAAATGACCCCTACGTAACCTATTGATATCACATAAGCAGAGCCTTTGCCACGTGTGGACACACCAGCCTGGCCTCCGGTTGCTTCGGGTCACAACATCGCGCGTAAGGTCTGCAACTGATCGGCCTCGGCTGCGGGCTTATCCCAGCGGATGCGCGAAATGCGCGGAAAGCGCATGGCGAGGCCAGAGCGGTGACGGGGCGATAGGTTGAGGCCCTCAAACGCAACTTCGACCACCAGCAGCGGCGCAAGCTGCCGCACCGGGCCAAAACGTTGCGTGGTGTTTTTACGCACGAAGCGGTCGAGTTCTTTAAGCTCCTCATCGGTGAAACCGAAATAGGCTTTGCCGACCGGGACCAAATCGGTGCCGTCCCACAGGCCGAAGGTGAAATCGCTGTAAAAGCCCGAGCGTTTGCCGTGACCGCTCTGCGCGTAGATCAGCACGGCATCAATCACCATCGGATCACGTTTCCACTTGAACCAAGGGCCGCGCGGACGCCCCGCAATATAGGGCGCATCGCGGCGTTTGATCATCACGCCTTCGATGACCGAGGCGGGCGGAGTGGCGCGTAAGTCAGTCAAATCTTCCCAAGCGTTGAAGGGCAGCAGAGGCGACAAGTCGATGCGGTCGCTGATGAAATTGACGGATTCAAGCCGCGCGCGACGGGAGGCTAGCGGAAGCGGGCGCAAATCTTCGCCTTGCCATGTCAGGATATCATAGAGCCGCAGACTGGCAGGATGGCTTTTCAGCATCGCGCCGCTGACCAGTTTGCGACCAAGGCGCTTTTGCAGATCCGCAAAGGGGGCGACCTCGGTATCGCGGCGCACCAGAAGCTCACCATCGACGGCGCCTTCAAAGTCGAGCGCTTCGATCAGATCAGGGAAGGCAGCGCCAATGTCTTCACCAGTGCGGGAATATAGCCTGCGCAGGCCGCCTTCCGACACCGCTTGCACCCGGATGCCGTCCCATTTCCATTCGGCAAAATACTCGTCTGGGTTAAGTGGGATAAGGTCTTGTGGGGTGATTGGAGTGGATAGCATCACGGGGCGGAAAGGTGCGGAGGATGCGGGTTCCGGGCGATCTCCGCCTGCCAGCCATGCGAAAAGTGCGGTGTAGGGCTGCTGCAATCCGTGCCAGATTTCCTCAACTTCCTCGACGCTGCGGGCGCTGGTTTGTGCCAAAGCGATGCGGGCAAGTCGGGCGGAAACGCCGACGCGCATGTTCCCGGTGGCGAGCTTCAGGAAAGCGAGTCGTTCGGGTGCGGTGAGCCTGTCGAGTATCCCGGCGATAGCTGCGGGCAGCGCCACTTTGCCCGTTTCGCGCAACAGCGTCACGGCATCGGATAGAGTTACCTCGGGGCCGGGGTTTGAACCTTCAGGCCAGATCAAGGCGATGGTTTCGGCCAGATCGCCAACGAAATCGTAGGACAAAGCGAAAAGCTGCTCGTCTACCCGCTCGCCTGCCAAGCGACGGAGCAGCGAGGGTGAAACTTGGCGCAACTCCAACGTGCTGGTGAGCGCGGCCAATGCCCAACCGCGATCTGGGTCAGGGGTGGCAGCAAAATAATGCGACAGGATGGTCAGTTTGGCATTGCGGCCTGCTGTGAAAGCCAGCCGCTCTAAAAGGCGCGCGAAAGCTTTCATTCGGGTTCATCCTCGTAGCCTATCAACCGCAGCGGGCGGGAGGGTATGCCTTCGATTTCGCACCAGCGCATCAGACCGTCTTCGGTGCCGTGGGTGATCCAGACCTCCTGCGGGGCAAGTTCGCGGATGGTGGCGGTCAGTTGCGGCCAATCGACATGATCGCTGATTACCAACGGCAATTCGACACCGCGTTGACGGGCACGGGCGCGCACTGTCATCCAGCCCGAGGCGTAGGAAATCACCGGGTCGCGGAAGCGCTGCACCCAAGGGCTTGCGAAGGCTGAGGGCGGCGCGAGGATCAGCTTTGCATCACCGGGGTCGGTTGCCGAAACCAGCGTGCCAAGGTCGATGCCTTGTTCCGCGTGGTAATCGCAAAGGCGCTTCAATGCGCCGTGAATGGCGATAGGGGCGTGGTGGCCTGCGGCTCGCGCCAAGGCAATCACGCGCTGCGCTTTGCCCAGCGCGTAGGCACCGACGAGATGCGGGCGTTCGGGAAATTCGGCCATGCTGGCGAGCAGTCTGCTGATTTCGGTCAGTGGGTCTGGGTGGCGGAAAACTGGCAGGCCAAAGGTGGCTTCGGTGATGAAGATATCACAGGGGATTGGCTCGAAAGGCAGGCAGACTGGATTGGGGGTACGGCAGTAATCGCCTGAGACGAGGATACGCGGGCCGTTGTCGGGGGCGATCAGGATTTGCGCCGAACCTAAGACATGGCCGGCGGGGTGGAAGCTGACCGTCACTGTGCCGATTCGGGTTGAATTGTCCGCGATCTGGGGGTTGGCGGTGAAATCGTCGCCGTATCTTATCGCCATAATCTCCAGCGTTTGGCGCGTCGCCATTACCGCGCCATGGCCGGGACGGGCGTGATCGGAGTGGCCATGGGTGACCAAAGCCCGTGGAACTGGCGTCAGCGGGTCGATGTAGAAATCACCAAGAGCACAGTATAGCCCCTTGTCGGTTGGATAGACAATTTCGTCCGCCCGCATGTTCACGCCAGCCTGCGGATTACGGCCAGTATGGCGATCTCAAAGAGCGGCGGGGTAATTTCAGCGTGGGCTGTCATGGCGTCTCTCTGAATTTTGGCGCAGGCTTGCCAGCAATTAGGCCGTTTGAAGCATCCGTCTAGGTTTGGATGCATCGGCTTTTGCGGTAGGCCTCCACTCTCGTCATCGAATGATCGGCGGTTGATCGGATTTCCCGCAACGCCTAAGGGTGGTCTGTGATAGGGGAAAGCCATGGCCGATATTCCGTCTCCCACTCTGCCCGAACGCAAACGCGGCTCTGGCGTGCGGCTTGTCTATGAAGTGCTGCGCGATGAAATCCTTGATCTGACGTTGCAGCCCGGTAGCCCGGTGGATGAAGTTGCGCTGGCCGAGCGTTTTGCGATGTCGCGGACGCCGATCCGCGAGGCGTTGGTGAAGCTGGAGGGTGAAGGGTTGGTTGCGACGCTGCCGAACCGTTCGAGCGTGGTGTCCAATATTGATTTTCTCAATCTGAACGCGTTTTTTGATGCGTTGACGCTGATGTATCGGGTGACAACGCGTTTGGCCGCGGAATTTCATTCGGCCGAGGATATGGCGCAGATTTTGCGGCGGCAGGCGGTGTTTGCCGAGGCGGTTGATGCCGGGGATGAGTTGGCGATGATCGCCCGCAACCGCGATTTTCACCTGACCATCGCAGAGGCAGGGCGTAACCCGTATTATGTGCAGCTATTCGGGCGGCTGCTGGATGAAGGACGGCGTATCCTGCGGCTTTACTATTATCCGAACTTTCAGCGTCGCCAACCGCATCCGTTTGTGCTTGAGCACGAGGCGATCATTGCGGCAGTTGCAGCGCGGGACGTTACACTTTGCGACAGGCTTGCCAAGGATCATGCCGATCAGATCGTGCGGCTTATTCAAGATATGATCGCGCGCGATCTGCGGCAAGATTTGCCTTTGTAGGCGACATCTACCAAGAGCAAACGGCGGTTAACATTCTTGTCGACAAATAAAATACAGCGCGTATCCTGTTAATATCCGATCCACACTCTCTCCGATTCCCTGCCAATGGAGGCTCACATGAATTCCAGCATTTTCTCAGGCACGATCCCGGCGTTGATGACGCCGTGCAAAGCTGACCGCACTCCTGATTTCGACAAGCTCGTTGAGAAGGCCCGCGAGTTGGTGGGGCTTGGTATGTCGGCGGTGGTCTATTGCGGCTCAATGGGCGATTGGCCGCTGCTGACCACCGAGGAGCGGATGGAAGGCGTAGAACGTCTGGTGCAGGCTGGGATTAAGGTTGTTGTTGGCACGGGTGCGGTGAATACCGCGACTGCAGCCGCGATTGCTGCGCACGCGCAGAAGGTTGGCGCGCATGGGTTGATGGTTATTCCTCGGCTACTGTCGCGCGGCACTGTGGTTGCGGCACAGAAGGCGCATTTCAAGGCGATCTTGACCGCAGCGCCGAAGCTGCCTGCGGTGATCTATAACAGCCCGTATTATGGTTATTCGACGAAGGCCGATCTGTTCTTTCAAATCCGGGCCGAGCATCCGAATCTGGTGGGCTTCAAGGAGTTCGGCGGCGTTGACGATCTGTCTTATGCAGGTGAAGCGATCACCAGTGGCAACCCTGATATCAAGCTGATGATCGGCGTCGATACGGCCGTGTTCCACGGCTATGTGAACTGCGGTGCCGATGGCGCGATCACTGGGATTGGCAATGTGTTGCCGCGTGAAGTGCTGCATCTGACGGCGCTTTGCCAAGCTGCAATGAAGGGCGATGCCGAGGCGCGTCGGTTGGCGTATGAGCTGGATACCGCGATGCAGGTGCTGTCGAAGGTCGATGCGGGGCCGGATTTGGTGTTGTTTTTCAAGCATATGCTGGTGATCAAGGGTGATGCCGCCTACAAGCTGCAATTCAATGAAAGTGATGCTTTGTCGCCAAGCCAAGCTGGCTTTGTTGAGGCACAACTGGCGCTGTTTGACGCTTGGTATGCCGATTGGTCGAAACAACCGCAGGCGCTGAAATACGCGGCTTGAGTCGATGGAAGTCATCGTCATCGGGGCCGGAGTTATCGGTCTGTCTGCGGCGCTGATGGCGCAGGCGCGGGGATTGTCGGTGACGGTGATCGACCGCGAAGGTCCGGCTTCAGGCGCTTCGGCAGGCAATGCGGGGGCGTTTGCGTTCACCGACATTCTGCCGCTCGCCTCGCCGGGTATTCTGCGAAAAGCACCGAAATGGCTGCTCGATCCGCTGGGGCCATTGTCGGTGCCGCCCGCCTATGCGTTGCAAATAGCGCCGTGGCTGTATCGGTTTTGGCGGGCGTGTGCGCCGGGTGCAGTGGCTGCATCAACTGCGGCGCAAACGGCTCTGATGGATCTGTCTAAGGCCGAGTTAGAGCCGTTTTTGGCAGCCACAGGCACTCTGCCGATGCTGGAAAAGCGCGGCAATCTACAGGTTTATGAGGGCGAGGCGGAGTTCAAAGCTTCACTTCGCGGTTGGGAGGCGCGGGCTGATCATGGCATCGCATTTCAGCATATGAACTCGGCGGAAATGGCCGCGTTGCAGCCCGGTCTGGCGGCGCGGTTTACGCATGGCACTTTTACACCGGGTTGGTATTCGATTGCTGACCCGAAGCTTTACACGCTCGCCTTGGCTGAGCGTTTTCGCGCCAATGGTGGGGACATCCTGCGGGCTGAGGCCACAGGGTTGCAGCATGATGCGAGTGGCGTGACGGTCCTTTGCGCTGGTGCGGACCCGCTTCGTGCCGATCAGGTCGTGCTGGCTGCGGGGGCGTTCTCGCATCTGATCGCGCGGAGTTTGGGCGAGAAGATACCGCTGGAAACGGAGCGCGGTTATAATACCACGCTGCCAGTGGGTGCGTTTGATCTGCGCTGCCAGATCACCTTTGGCGGGCATGGTTTCGTGGTCAGCCGGTTATCGACGGGCATCAGGGTGGGTGGTGCGGTGGAACTTGGCGGGCTGAAATTGCCGCCAAATTTCAAACGCTCTGAGGCGATGCTGAAGAAGGCGAAAGCGTTCTTGCCGGGATTAAAGCCAGAGGGCGGCGTGCAGTGGATGGGGTTTCGCCCGTCATTGCCCGACAGCCTGCCCGCGATTGGTCATGCCCGCGCTACGCCGCGCGTGATTTATGCGTTTGGACACGGTCATTTGGGCTTGACGCAGAGCACTGGGACTGCGCGGCTGGTGGCTGATCTTTTGACCGGGCAGACCCCTGCCCTCAACCTTACATCTTTCTCACCGCAACGATTTTAACAAGGTTCCGATCATGGCCAGCCATACTTTCTCTTGCATCGACGGACACACCTGCGGCAATCCGGTGCGCTTGGTTACCGGGGGTGCTCCGTTGTTGAAAGGCGCGACGATGCTGGAAAAACGCGCGCATTTCCTGCGTGAGTTTGACTGGATTCGCACCGGACTGATGTTTGAGCCGCGGGGGCATGATATGATGTCGGGCAGTATCCTGTATCCGCCGACGCGGGATGATTGCGATGTGGCGGTGCTGTTTATTGAGACTTCGGGTTGTCTGCCGATGTGCGGGCATGGGACGATTGGCACCATCACGATGGGCGTAGAGAACGGCTTGATCACACCGCGCGCGCCGGGGCGACTGTCGATTGATGCGCCTGCGGGCAAGGTCGATATCAGCTATCGGCAAGACGGTCGGTTTGTCGAAGAAGTGCGGCTGACCAACGTGCCGGGCTTTCTATATGCAGAAGGGCTGACTGCCGAGGTTGAGGGCTTAGGTGAGATCGTGGTGGATGTGGCCTATGGCGGCAACTTTTATGCCATCGTCGATCCGCAAAAGAATTTCCGCGACATTGCTGACCATACAGCGGGCGAATTGATTGGCTGGTCGCCAAAGCTGCGCGCCGCATTGAATGCGAAATATGAGTTCATCCATCCCGAGCATCCGGCGATCAACGGTCTAAGTCATATCTTATGGACGGGCGCTGCGACGGTGGCCGGGGCAAATGCGCGCAATGCAGTGTTCTACGGTGACAAGGCGATTGACCGCAGCCCGTGCGGCACCGGCACCTCGGCCCGGATGGCGCAACTGGCGGCTAAGGGTCAACTGGCGGTGGGAGATGAGTTTGTGCATGAATCGATCATCGGCAGTCTGTTCAATGGGCGGGTAGAGGCGGCAACCACAGTCGCAGATCGCGCTGCCATTATTCCGTCTGTTGCGGGCTGGGCACGGATGACAGGATACAACACCATCTTTATCGATGACCGGGACCCCTTCGCGCATGGGTTTGTGGTTAAGTAACCCGCCGGGTTGTCGTAGTCGGCGCGAGATCAAGTGCGAACTAGAAGCGCCATAAAAAGTTTGTCCTGGTGCAATGCGCGATAGTTTCTCTGCTTTTGGCGGGCAGATAAGCGGATAACAACAAAGCCTTCCGAACAGATTTCCATCCAACGTTGTTTTTTTCCGGCGTCTTTGCGCGTGCGGCCTTGCCCCAGCGGTGGATCGGACCAGATGATTCCTAACGCGCCGATTAATTCTGCATTTAGCCGCTACTTTGATGTGCGACCGTTCAAGGGTTGGGCGGCATTTGCTAGAAGGCCAGCTTTCCCCCCGTATCACCCGTCAGGTGATGCGTAACAGTCAGACCGTTCGCCGCTGTTAAGTCTGTTACCGACTGCGCAGCTAGGGCGACGTTCGAGGTAAGGAGATAGTATGTACAACGCGGTTTTGGGTGTCGTCTTTGCTGTATTCGGAGCCATTTTGATGCTCGGCGGCGGGTGGCTTTTGGCGCTGGGCGGCAGCCCTTATTACATTCTGGCGGGGATCGGATTCGTCGCTACCGGGGTCTTGCTCATCCGTAAGCGACGTGCTGCGCTGGCAGTTTACGCGCTGACACTGGCTGGCACGCTGATTTGGGCGATTTGGGAAATCGGATTTGACTGGTGGCAACTTGCGCCGCGTGGTGGCATTCCGGTGTTGCTCGGCCTGCTGCTTTTGCTTCCGGTCTCGTACAGAAATTTGAAAAGTGGCAACGCGTTGGAAGGGACCGCACGCTTTCCGATGGCGTTGGGCGGCGTTATTGCGGCCTCGATTGCGGTGGCGGGCTATGCGATGTTCCAAGACCCGTCCGCGATCAAAGGCGAGTTGACCAAGGACGTGGTGCCACGGCTGCGCACTGCATTGAACACCGGAAATGAGTCCGGAGACGGTGAATGGCATCAATACGGTCGCACCGGGTTTGGCCAACGCTGGTCGCCACTGGAACAGATCACTCCAGCGAATGTGAAGGATCTCGTGCTCGCTTGGCAATATCAGACCGGCGACGTGAAGCGACCGGATGATGTTGGTGAGACGACTTATCAAGTGACTCCGATCAAAATTGGCGAAAACCTTTACGTCTGCACGCCGCATAACATTGCGATCTCGTTAAATGCTAAAACTGGTCAGGAAAATTGGCGGTTTGATGCCAATTCGGGGATGAATCCGGATCGTCAGCATCAGACTTGTCGTGGCGTAACCTGGTGGGAAACGCCGATTGCGCCCGTAGCGAATGCAACGCCAGAGCAAACCGCCCTGCACACCGTTGCCTTGGCGGAATGTCCGCGCCGGGTCTATCTGCCGACTGCGGACGCGCGTTTGATTGCGTTGAATGCTGATACGGGCAAGCCTTGTAGCTTTTTCGGCGATCAAGGTACGCTGCGTCTGGAAGTCGGCATGGAATATAATCCCGCCGGATACTATTATTCGACCTCCCCTCCCGTTGTCACCGAAGGCAAGATCATCGTTGGCGGTGCGGTCAATGACAACTTCTCGACCAAGTCGCCCTCGGGGGTGATCCGTGCCTTTGATATCGATTCTGGCGCACTTTTGTGGAACTGGGACAGCGGCAACCCCGATGTGACCACTCCGATTGATGCAGCGGCAGGCGAGCGCTACACGACCAACTCGCCGAACAGCTGGTCGGTTTTCAGCTATGACGAAACTTTGGGGCTGGTCTACCTGCCG
Organism: Cypionkella sp.; assembly: GCF_028290025.1. Classification (GTDB taxonomy): domain Bacteria; phylum Pseudomonadota; class Alphaproteobacteria; order Rhodobacterales; family Rhodobacteraceae; genus Cypionkella. Next base: position 32,004 of record NZ_JAQGKQ010000102.1, read on the forward strand.
ATGGGCAACCGTGTGCCCGATCAGCTTGGCTATGATCGCACGCCAGAGGTCGAAAGGTTTTCATCCTCTATCGTGGCCTTGGACATTGCGACTGGCCAGTTACGCTGGGTGCGTCAGACCGTTCACCATGATCTGTGGGATATGGACGTGCCATCCCAACCGGTGCTGATCGACTTGACCCGCGATGGCGAAGTTATCCCGGCACTCGTTGGACCGACCAAGCAAGGCGACATTTGGGTGCTGGACCGTCGCACCGGCGAGCCGCTTTCGCCGCGCGAAGAAGTGCCTGCGCCCGGGGGAGCTATTCCACAGGATTGGACCTCACCAACTCAACCGATCACCAAGCTGACCTTTCGCCCGGAAACGCTGGTTGAGCCGAATATGTGGGGGATTACCATGTTCGACCAATTGTCTTGTCGGATTAAGTTTCGCAGCTTGGACTACGAGGGCCAGTATACCCCGCCGACTCTGAAAGGCTCGATCGTATATCCGGGCAATTTCGGCACGTTTAACTGGGGTTCGGTTGCTATTGATCCAGAACGTCAGGTTATGTTTGGGATGCCAACCTATCTGCCGTTCACTTCGCGGTTGGTTCCCGCAGCCGACATTCCTCCGAAAGGCCAGGAAACGGCTAGTGAGCAGGGCTTGAACCGCAATGAGGGTGCAGACTTTGGTGTGGTGATGGGTCCGCTTCTGTCGGCATTTGGCGTGCCATGCACTGCACCGCCGTGGGGCTTCGTTGCCGGTGCCGATCTGCGCGGCGAGCACGTAGTTTGGAAACACAAGAACGGCACCGTACGCGACATGACTCCGCTGCCATTGAAGATCAAAGTCGGCGTGCCGGGCATTGGCGGGCCAGTGATAACGCGGTCGGGAGTGGCATTTTTGGGCGCTGCGGTGGATGATTATTTCCGCGCCTATGACTTAACGACTGGCGCGCAGTTGTGGGAAACCAGGCTGCCAGCTGGCGGTCAGTCGACCCCGATGACCTATACGGTCGATGACAAGCAATACGTGGTCATTGTGGCTGGCGGTCATGGCTCGGTTGGTACCAAGCCGGGCGATTACATCATGGCGTACGCGCTGCCGTGATTCCAGTTTGAATCTTGAAAACATCGCCTTAACCCACGGAAGCCAGAAACGGCTTTTGTGGGTTTTGCTTTGATTATGATGGGGCCGCAGCTGCCTCGGATCAGTCAGAATTCAGACTGCCATCCTCGATTCTAAAGCCGAGAGGAAACCGTCGGCCTTCGTCCAAGGGCAGGCCAGCATCCTGCATCAGATCATGGGCCATCGCCTCGACGTTCGGCCCCGCAGCTAAGATATGTTGCCAAATCTGGCGAACGGCCGGCGCAATCCGAGGCTCTGTGACCGCCCGTGCCGTATGAAGCCAGATGGCAAGACCATCACTGCTGTCATATTCACGCTTTTTGCGCAGCGCCGCGATTTTGGTCTGCGCCGTGCTGGCAAAACGTGTGACGGTTGCCGGCTTCCACGCGATCAGGTCATAAAGGTTCTGACCAAGCGCAAGATATGAGGCGGCCCAGAACTGCGCGGCAGCGGCATGACTGTCAACGATATGCGGCTTCGCGCTTGCGAGCTTGTCCGCCAAAGACTGCGCTTCATCAACAAGAGTCGCTACAGCTTTTTCCTGCTTCCATGTACTGAACATCTCGTTCCTCCTTATTTGGCTTATGAAGCACGGAGCGCCAAAGGAAAACAGGTTTGAGAAGGCAATAACAACACGGCTGCGAAGCCCGCATCTTTCAAAAAAACGAGTGCCGTGCGATCTCACCAGCCCGGATATTTAGCGACTTAGGCTGCAGATCCTCCCACCGCTGCGATCCCAGCTAGATCCAACAGAGAGACGGTTTCGATCAGATTGATTGCGAGAGCGGCATTGTACGGCGATCGCGAAGATTTTCCGGACGTTTGCTGACAGAACAGAATTGGCCCTTTTAAATCGGTCATAAAAAAACGTTTGGGCACTGCACAATTCCGTGATCATTGGGAACCGAAGCTGCTTGGGGTTGACGCGCAATTAAGTGAATAGTACTGAGTCGGGCGTAAAAAGTGTCGCCGGTATGTCCCCCCTTGCCTTTAAAGGTGCGGCTTGGCTCCGCAATCAAAAGGCATTCCAAATTATCGTGGCCGACACAAGCTTTTGACGCAATGTTAATAGGCTAGCGGTCCTGTCTTCGCACCCCATGCAACACAGAGCGCCGGTGAATGGCGTCTTTTGGGTCAAAATCAGATCAGTTCGTGGCTTCACGTCACCCTACAGGGCGACATCTCGTGAGGCTTCAACCGTCTTGATGCCGTCTTTAACTGCCATTTCGTGAAAATTTCGTGCGTTCCAAGGCGTAGCCTGTTCAGGCCCGCTCTTTTTATTGCATGAAGAAGCGCGACGGCTTTGAGCAACTTTTTGGGTCATGCGAGGTGGGGCGCGCGCCTGCTGAAAAATCAAATACATCCCGCGTCTGGCCCAAGCGATACCGCAATATCAACCGAGTTACTGCGCAGCGCGAGTAAGCGATCCTTAAACTAATAATGACGGAAATTCGACATGCAAACAGAAAGACCTCCAATTGTTCACTAAAGCTTTAGCAAGGGGGTGAGAGGCGTGAACTTAAAATTCCTTACCGGAATTTCCTTCGCCATGAACTCGAATGATCTTAAGAGGTTCTTTCTGAGTTCAGAGCTAAAGATTTTTGCCATCCTGTGCTTCTTTTCGTTGATTTGGCTTAACCCCTATGAAGGGCATGGCCAGATCGAGCCGACAAAATCCGTCATTATCGTCGCTTTGATGGTGTGCGCAGTGTTTGCGGCGTACTTTTTGATTATTTTCGTGGCATTTTTAGCTAAACTAAGATCGCTTTCGTGTTGGATGATGACAATCCCAGTGGCCATAATGTCAGCATGTCTGGGAAATTGGCTTACTTGGAAGTTTGGCGGTCCGCGCCAGAGCATGGAGCAGGTTCAGCTTTTATGCGTGTTTCATTTTATCCTGTTCTGCGCATTGGAAATCGTATTCGCCGCGATTTTTCTTCCCCGCATTAGGTATATTCACCCTTTTGGTAATCGTGGCGATGCAAAGAGTGGCGAAATCTTCCCGGACAATTCAGGTACGCTGGAGAACGCCGTAAGCCTGATTGAACCAGAGTTACGATTGTTACCCGAAGCTTTTGTGGAGGTTGAAGGCCCAGGCAGCGAGGCGCATGTTGCTGGATTTACGATAAAGTCTAAAGATATCAAATACATCACAGCGAATGAGCATTATATTTCAATTTCGATTGAGGGGCAGCCAGATATTTTCGTGCGTTCGCGGCTTAAAGATCTTGTGACACAGCTCCCTATGTCGCTGGGATACTCGATCCATAGGTCTCACTGGGTTGCATGGTCTTCAATTTCGAGCGTTATAAAAGAAGATGATCGCACCTGGTTGTCATGGAAGATCAACGTCGGTTTTCTGTTGCGCGTGCTAAGCGAGCAGACTTCAGCAGAGCGTATCAGGTGTATAGGAACAAATCGACTTCGGATCCCAGCTCTTAGACCGTCCGCTTTGAGTCTCGGGAGTACCGCTTGAGCGTCATCAACGGAGCTTTACTCGCCCGTAATTTGCCGAGGTCGGCGATTATCTGACGTCGTTCATCACGCGATCTCACAAAAAGTTTTGCATTGCCGGGAACAACTTGCCCCGTTGTTTGTTGTGCAAAGGGCACCAGCGGAGGTGCGTTTTGTAAAGGACATCACATGAACGGGATCATCTATCTGGTCGGGCTTGTCGTTGTGGTCTTGGCCGTGCTGTCGCTCATTGGCTTGCGCTGATCAAAAAGTGGGGAAGTAAAATGGAACGCACGGTTGATACCGCCCGCAGTTCGACACCTGATAAACCGCTGGAAGGCTCCTATCTGGACTGGGCAGCGATCGTAGGAGGTGCAGTAGTCGCCGTGGCGGTTGGCTCGGTGTTTACAGCCTTCGGCGCGGCTTTGGGACTTTCGGTTATCTCCGCCGAGCCCGGCGAAGGAAGCTTCAACGTATGGCTGATCGTAACCGGAATTTGGATCGTGATCTCGATGGTCGCCAGCTATATGGCGGGTGGCTATATCGCCGGCCGGATGCGTCGACCCGTCGGCACCGCTACGCCGGACGAGGTTACGGCGCGCGACGGCATGAATGGCTTGGTGGTCTGGGGTCTTGGTGTCATTGTCTCCGTAGTCTTAGTGCACGGTGCGATTTCAACCTCATTGTCGGCGGCTGGATCCGTAGCGTCTGCAGCGGGATCGGCGGCTGAAACCGTCGCTACGGTCGCCGGTGACGTCGCAGGTGGCGCCGCGCAAGGCGCGGTTCAAAGCGCGGACCAAGATGCTGGCGCGACCGCAAATCCGACGGACTTTCTGACGTCCACCTTGCTCCGCCCTAACCAAGTCGCGGCTCCGACGGCGGGTGGAGGAGCGGCTCCTGCTGCGGATTACAGTGCAGATGCTGGGGCAATTTTGTCAAACGTTGCGATGACGGGCGAAATCAGCGATGCTGAGCGCGCTTATCTTGCCAGCGCAGTTTCTGCTCAAGCTGGTATTCCCGCAGCCGAAGCTGCAACACGTGTTGATACTGCGGTGGCCGCTGCGCAAAAAATCCGGACGGACGCTGAAAATCTTGCGACTGAGGCGAAGAACCAAGCGGTTGAGGCAGCGGAAGTTGCGCGTATCAGCGCTATCCTGACAGCTTTCCTAGCAGCCGCCACGGCATTGATCTCGGCAGTCGCAGCCCATAGCGGTGCGGTCAAAGGCGGCAAGCATCGTGACGAAGGCCGTCTGTTTGGCGGCTTTGCACATCATGGCCGTGCGCGCTAACGAGCTTTAATCTAGGCAACAAAGGCCGGGAGAAATCCCGGCCTTTTTGGTTTGCGAGAGCCTATTGCTTCTCGCGAAAAAGCTTCTTGATAGTATGTTCGAGATCCCCACTGGCATACGGTTTCGTTACGGCGTGGGTATTTTCGTCCAAGTCCATGCCTTGTGTCGCGATATGGCCAGTCGCATAGATAACGGGCAAGCACGGTTGGATTTCGCGGGCTTTTTTGACGAGTGATGTGCCAAGCATGTCGGGCAGACCGATATCCGTTAATAAGAGATCGATCGTGTTTTGCGACAATATTTGCAACGCACTTTGCGCAGTGTCGGCCTCAAGCACGGTGTGACCGAGGTCTGCCAACATATCATTCGTCGCCATACGGATCAGGAAGTCATCCTCGCACAGCAAAACTTTCAGGGTTCGGCTGGCTTTTGCGACCGTTAAAGGAGGCATATGAGCTTTTTGTCGAATTGCCCGAGCGTCAAGCTGGTGACGCAATCTTAGCGCCAATGCCTCGGTGGTGTACGGTTTGCTGAGCAGTTCCACTCCCTCATCCAGCCGTCCTGCATGTACAATCGAGTTTTCGGTGTAACCCGAGGTGAACAGGACCGCGAGATTTGGCAATCTCTCAACAGCCATTCTGGCGAGCTGCGTAGATTTTAACGGCCCCGGCATAACAACGTCAGTGAAAAGCAGATCAATTGGCACACCGCTTTCGATAATCGCAAGTGCGCTTTGGGCATCGCTGGCCTGAAGCACCTTATAGCCCAGATCGGACAGAATTTCGATCACCGTGTCGCGCACACCCTTGTCATCTTCGACCACAAGAATGGTCTCAGAACCGCCTTCAATCAGGCCGGAGTAGCGGACAACCATATCTTCTTCGGCCTGAGTGGAGCGCGGGAGGTATATTTTTATCGTAGTGCCTTCACCGAGTTCACTATAGATTTTAACATGCCCCCCCGATTGCTTCACGAAGCCATAAACCATCGACAACCCAAGCCCGGTGCCTTTACCCTCGGGCTTTGTCGAAAAGAACGGATCAAACACCTTCTCCACAAGTTCCTGCGGAATGCCGCAGCCGGTATCCGTGACAGCCAGCAATACATATTGACCCGGAGTGATATCGGGATGCATGCGGGCATAGGTTTGGTCAAGAAACGCGTTGCCGGTTTCAATGGTAAGTTTGCCGCCAGACTCCATCGCATCGCGCGCGTTGATTGCTAAATTGAGCAGCACATTTTCAACGTTACCTTGATCGACAAGAGTATTCCAAAGCCCACCCGCCACTATCGTCTCTATTTCAATCGTTTCGCCAAGCGCCCGCCGTAGCATATCATCCATGCTGCGAACGAGCCGACCAAGGTTGACAACCCTCGGAGCAAGCGGTTGACGGCGGCCAAACGCAAGCAGTTGCGCGGCCAGTCGCGAGCCGCGTGCGACGCCTTCTTGTGCCGCCTGCAGTCGGCGCGCCGCACGCTCATTTCCTTCGGTATCTTTGGCCAGAAGTTGCAGATTTCCGCTGACAACCTGCAAGAGGTTGTTGAAATCATGTGCGATGCCGCCAGTCAGTTGGCCCACGGCTTCCATTTTTTGCGCCTGTCGAAGTGCCGCCTCGCTGACCGCAAGTGCCTCTGACGCTTCGATTTCCGCGGTAATGTCGCGACCAAAGGCATAGATCTTGTCGCCCTCAGGCACCGCTGTCCAAGCGATGCGACGCATAAAGCCATCCTTGGTCAGCAAGGTACTGAAGGACGACTTGATCGGCTCACCTGAGGCAAGCATCCCGATGCGACTTTGGACAGCATCCCGGTCTTCGACGGCAACAAAGTCTAGGATAAGCCGGCCGATGGTTTCGTCAACGCTCCATCCCAGAACCTTATTCCAAGAAGGATTAACCGCGGAGACCACCCCTGTGACCGACGCGACGACCTTGAGCACAGGTGACAGATTCCATATGCGTTCGTTGTCCCGACTGATCGCGCGCTCTTCGGTAACGTCCCGGCCGACGCCATGAATACGGTCGGAATCTGCCACGACCGTCCAAGCGAACAAACGGAATGCGCCGGCTTTTGTGCGATAGCGATTTTCAAAGGCCAGCGTAGCGGCACCTGATGCCAACTTTTGCAGTGCGGCAGTTGTTTGCGTACGATCGTCCTGATGGAGAAATTCGGTAAGCGTGTGGCCGATCATTTCCGCCTCTGTCCAACCAAGCAGGCGCTCGGCGGAAGGATTTATGGCCGTGATAACACCCTGATAGTCACAGACGAGCATAAGTTCTTGTGACAGGCTCCAAAGCCGGTTGCGATCCTTGGCGGCCTCAGCTTTGGCGAGTTTTTGGTCGTGAATGTCCGTGTTGGTGCCAATCCAACGCATCAAGGTTCCGTCTGTATCGCAGATCGGCAACGCCCTGACCAAGTGCCAGCGATATTCGCCGTCATGTCTGCGCACGCGAAACTCGGTCTCATAAGGCTCCGATAGGGTGACCGCCTGTTGCCAGCTTAGGGCAGCACCATCCCGGTCGTCGGGGTGGACAATCTCTGCCCAACGATCTCCGACAAGTTCTTCGTGTCGCCAGCCCGAATACTCGGTGACGCGTTCGTTGAACCAATCGAGCAATCCGTTTGGCGGCGCCGTCCAGACGTGGTTCGGAACGGATTGTGCAAAGCTGCGGAATTGCGCTTCGCTGGCTTTGATTGTCTCTTGTGCAATGACGCGACCCGTTGTTTCAATCACAAAAGCGATCACGCCCAGCGGCTTCCGATTTTCGCCAAAGATGGGCGAATAGTCGAGGTCAAGCCAGACTTTTTGACCGCCCTGCCCTCGATCAAGCACCAGCTCCTGATCTTTGAATGATAGCGTCTCGCCTTTTCGAAACACGGTTTTGATGACGTAATCATTGAAGTCCGCGACCTCTGGCCAGCCATCTCGCACGTCCGAGCCCAGCAATCTTGGATGCCGTCCGCCGGCAAAAACGGAATAGGCGTCGTTGTAGATCATCACCCCAGGCTCGCCCCACAGCGTCACTATGGGCAAAGGCGATTGAAGGATCATCTCAACGATAGCGCGGATGCCATCCGCCCAAGATGCAATGGGGCCGAGGCTGGTTGTAGACCAATCGAATCGGTTGATGCGATCCGCCATATCGCTGCCGCTAAAAAAAAATCGGGGCGCGTCCATGACGTGGTCCAATCTGCGTTCGCATCAAATGATCATTGCGACATCTGGCAAGGTGATACCAATAGCGTTAAATCTGTCAAGCGCAGCATTCATGTCGCGAAATGCAAAACCATTTCAGGGATTGCCAGTCATTTTTTCTTTGCCATTAGCAGCCTGTTGCTGCGGATACGTCTGCCTTTGTTCGGTCGTTAAAAAAATGCCCCTACCGTTTCCAGCCGGGGCATTGCCTTAGACGCTTGGGTCGCCTCAGGCGTTCGCAGTTGCGCTCGCCGGTTTGGTTTCGCTGCGCCGGAACAGCCGGCTGATCAGCACAAAAAACACCGGTACGAAGATGATCGCCAGCGCGGTACCGGTGATTGTGCCAAACAAAGTGGCATAGCCGATGGCTTGCCGTGCTCCGGCACCCGCCCCGGAAGACAGCACCAAGGGCACCACGCCAAGACCAAACGCGAGAGAGGTCATCAGGATCGGACGGAAGCGCAGTTTGGCTGCTTGGGTCACAGCTTCCACTGCTGACTCTCCAAGGCTGGCCATGCGCTCACGGGCAAACTCTACGATCATGATCCCGTTCTTGCCGGTCAAACCGACAACAGCCAGCAGGCCGACCTGAAAGTAGACGCCATTCGACTGACCGCCAATCCATGCGCCAATTAACGCGCCAAGCACACCGACTGGCATCGCCAGAAGCACCACGATGGGAATAGTCCAGCTTTCATAAAGCGCCGCTAGGCACAGAAAAACTGCCGCGAGGGCCAAGCCATAAAGCGCCATTGCCCCGGCGCCCGCTTCTTTTTCTTCAAGCGACATGCCAGTCCACTGCAGATTGAACCCCGGGGGCAGTTTGGTCGCAATGTCTTCCATCGCAGCGATAGCAGCACCCGAAGTATAGCCAGGAGCGGCCGTGCCATCGATGCCCATTGACGGCAGCGCGTTGTAACGGGTCACCTGCTGCGGGCCGTAAACCCACTCTTGCGTTGCAAAAGTTGAGAAGTCGACGAAACCACCATTCACGTTCTGTATCCGCCACAAGGCGAGATCTTCTGGCGTCGAGCGGGCCGCAGGCTCGCCTTGCACGAAGACGCGCTTGACTCGGCCCTGATACAAAAAGTCATTGACGTAGCTGCTTGACCAGATGGTGTTCAGAAACGTACCCACGTCCGCAGCCGTCACCCCGACAGCGCCCGCTTTGGCCCAATCGATGTTTATGCGAAACTGCGGAGCATCTTCTACACCTCCGGGACGCACTCCTGTCAAAACCGGGCTTTGAGCGGCCATACCAAGCAGCATATTGCGGGCTGCAAGCAGTTCTTCATGGGTCTTGCCGCTGGTTGCTTGCAGGTAAGCGCTGAAGCCATTCGAGGTTCCGAGTTCTGGAACCGCTGGAGGTGCGAAGGGCACGACCATGGCCTCATTGATGCCGAAGAACAGCGGGCCAAACGCACGTCCGGCAATGGCTTGCACCGATGACGCGACCGAAGTGCGTTGTTCCCAATCTTTAAGTTTGGTGAACAACAGGCCCATGTTCTGCCCCTGCCCGCCGAAGGAA
>NZ_JAQGKQ010000001.1 GCF_028290025.1 Cypionkella sp.
CCCTTTGGCAATGCCGCCCAACAGGCACTCGGATCGCTGCGCAGCACCTGCGGCCCCCAGCACCGCTTGTGTGCGCGCCACCCCGGCAGGATCGGTCGCGGTCGAAATCGCAAACGGCTCTGCCCCGATAAAAGGTTCAGCCCATGCCAGCGCCGCCTCAATCTGGTCAGCGACCGCGCACGGGTGCAGCAGGTCAACCGTCAGCATCGGATGCTGCACCGCGAACGCGGCAAGCTGGGCCAGAACCACCGGGCCGACACTGCCTGCAATCACCGCTGCCGGGCCATCGACGTGGCGTAAGTTGGCGGCCGCCATCGCAGGGCTGCGCGCGGCGAGCGCCTTGGCATAGCCCAAAATCAGCGGATCGCTGGCCACCACAACGGCATCTTCGGCCAGCGCCACCGCCGTGCTCACCGCGACATCGCCGTCATCGCTGGTATCGGCCAACACATACCGCGACCCGCCTGCCACCAATCCGGCAAACGCCGCGCGCGCCGCAGCTTCGCCCTCAAGCAATATCCGGTGCGGCAGCAAGGCGACGGGACTGCGGGTTTGGCGCGACAAAAAGCGCACCAGATCAGGATCGCTCATCGGCGTATGCGGATCGTGGCGCTTGATCGAGTCGGACACCAGCCTGCCGCGATAGAACAGATAGCCCTGATGCACCGTTGCATTGAAGGCAGGATAACCCGCGCTCATCAGCACCGCCGCACCGCCGCGCCGATCCGAAAGCAGATCTGCGGCCGGACCAATATTACCGTCTTCGGTAGAATCGAACGACGCGCAGGCTTTATAGGCAATCCGGGTGCAGCCTGCGGCCTCCAGCGCCTCGGCCCCGGCTTGCACTTCCGCCATCGCCTCGGCCAACGGTTTCACCCGGGTGCGGGTGGCAAGGATCAGCACCGCTGCATCCGGCACCGCCAGTGCAGCCTTGCGATCAAAGATCACCGCCGTTCGAACGCCTGCGGACTCGAGATAGCCCGCCACCATCAACGCACCGGTATAATCGTCGGCAATGATGCCCAAGACCGCTGTCATATCTTATCCCCGACCCTCAACCCTCAAACGTCGCGGCACCTGAACGCCGCTCGGCTGTCATCTCGCGCGCAATGATGATCTGCTGGATCTGCGAGGTGCCCTCGTATAGCCTGAAAAGCCGCACATCGCGGTAGAAATGCTCGACCGCAGAGGCTTGCATATAGCCCGCGCCGCCGTGAATCTGCACGGCGCGATCTGCAACCCGACCCACCATCTCTGAACAAAACAGCTTGGCCGAGGCCGCCTCTTGAACAATGCGCTGGCCGCTGTCGAACATCCGGGCGGCTTCGAGCACCATAGCGCGGCCCGCGAAAGTCTCGGTGCCGCTGTCGGCCAGCATTGCCTGTATAAGCTGATGCTGCGCAATCGGTTTGCCAAATTGCACCCGAGCCTTGGCGAAGGCCACCGATTCATCGCACAGCCGTTGCGCCGCCCCGACGCAGACCGCCGCAATATGCAGTCGCCCCCGGTTCAGCACCTTCATCGCGGTCTTAAAGCCACGCCCCTCGACGCCGCCAATCACCGCATCCGCAGATACGCGGCAGTCTTCAAGGATAACGTCGCAGGTGCGGGTGCCGCGTTGCCCCATCTTTCTGTCAACCGGCCCAAGGCTAAGGCCGCGGCTGTCGGCTGGCACCAGAAAAGCCGTCACGCCCTCCGCATCTTGACCCCCGGTCCGCGCCATCAAAGTGAACACATCAGCCACCGGCGCATTGGTGATGTAACGCTTAGTGCCGTTCAGGATATAGTCATCGCCGTCACGCACCGCCCGCGTGCGCACCGAGGCCGCATCCGAGCCTGCATCAGGCTCTGTCAGAGCGAATGATCCGATCACCGATCCGGTCGCCATCTTCGGCAGCCAATAAGCCTTTTGCTGCGGCGTGCCATCCACGATGATCCCCTGCGAGCCGATGCCGTTATTGGTGCCAATCACCGAGCGAAACGCGGGCGAGGTATAGCCAAGCTCTAGCGCGATGGTGACTTCTTCTTCCATCGTCAGGCCCAGACCGCCGAATTCTTCCGGAATCGACAGACCGAACAGCCCCAACTGGCGCATTTCTGCGATCAGCGCGGCTGGGATCAGATCGTCGTTCTCGACCTGCGCTTCCGCAGGCATCAGCCGCTCGCGCACAAAGCGGCGGATCGTCACAACCAAGCTATGCAAAACCTCAGCGTCGCGTATCATTTCTCCACCTCAGTTGTCCTGGCCGCAGCGCTAAGATTTTTGTTGCAAGCTGACGCTGACACAGCTTATGGTGCCTTTCAACCGAAAACGGAATTTAATTCCACAAACATGAATCGGTCTGACGCAGTGACATTTTCCTTCCTGTCGGCCAATTTGACTCGCACCTTGAACTTGATGCTCGACTACCCGGAATGCGGCTCCGAACCAGAGGTCTAGATGGTCCGACACATACCCCTCGCTGCGTCCGCGCCTTGGTTCCGTCTGGAGCTTGAGCAAAGCGATTGGGCCAATGAGGCAGACGAAGACCTCGCGAATTGGTACGCGCAAATGCTGCTGATCCGCCGCTTTGAAGAGCGTTTGCTAGAGCTTGAAAAGGCCGGCCTGATCCACGGCCCCGCTCATGCGAGCATTGGCCAAGAGGCTGGCGCTGTAGGAGCAATGTCGGTGCTTGGCGCCGCAGACAAGATCAACGGAACCCACCGCGCCCATCACCAAGTGCTGACCAAGCTGGTCGGCAGCGTGGTTCCGGCGGATTTCGACATCCGTAACGACAGCTTCACCCCGCAAATGGATGCCGCCGTCTACCGTTTTATGGCGGAAATCATGGGGCTAACGCCGGGATATTGCGGTGGTCGGGGCGGCTCGATGCACATGCGCGATGCCAGCGCCGGGGTGGTTGGCACTTCAGCCATCGTTGGTGGCAACCCGCCCCATGCCGTAGGCTACGCGCTCGCCGATAAGATTTTGGGGCGCAAACACATCTCGGTGACGTTCTTTGGCGATGGTGCTGCCCAAGCCGGTGCCACCTATGAGGCGATGAATATTGCCGCCGCCCAAAGCGTGCCGGTCATCTTCTTTATCGAAAACAACCTTTACGCCGTGGCAACCCGGATCAATGAAGTCACCCGCGAAACCCGCATTTCCTCGCGGGGTGCTATGCTGGGGATTGCCTCGATTGAATGTGATGGCATGGATGTGGTGGCGGTGCACCGCGCCATGCAAGAGGCGCTTCGCATCATTGATAAGACCGGCGGCCCGGTTGTGGTCGAGGCGCTGTGCTACCGGCATTTGCACCAAAGCGGCAGCCGGACCGGCAGCGACTTTGGCTACCGCAGCGCCGATGAAGAAGCCGAATGGAAGGCTCGCGACCCGATTGTGCTGGCCGAAGCGCGGCTGACCGCCCTTGGCGTGCTTTCAGCGGAGGCATTGGCCCGCATTGACCAGATCGTTACCGCCAGTGTGGCCGCCGCAGCAGCCAAACTGACCGAGACGGTTCCGGGCGGCAACGCCCTACGCATTCCGGCCGATCTCTGGCCCGACCCTGCCACGGTGGATCACGGCATTCTGGGAGATTTGTCCGAACTTCGTGGCCTGCGTCAGCTGACACATGCAGATATGACCTCGGGGCAAACCGAAAAGGTCAAATTCGTCACCGCTGCGTCAGAAACCTTGGCTGCGGCGATGGACCGCGATCCTCGGATCGTCGTGTTGGGCGAAGACGCGCACCAGATGAAGGGCGGTGTCAGCGGCTTTACCAAGGCCGCGCTGGAACGCTGGCCCGAGCGTGTGCTGGCGATGCCGATTGCTGAAAACGGCTTTACCGGGGTGGCGCTGGGCGCGGCCCTGAACGGATTGCGGCCAGTGGTAGAGATCATGTTCGGCGATTTCTGCCTTGTTGCCGCCGATCAGATTGCCAATGGTGTTGGCAAAGTCCGCCATATGTTTGGCGGCGATTTCCCAGTGCCATTGGTAATGCGGGTGCGGGTTTCTCCACACACCGGCTATGGCTCTCAGCACTCGGGCGATCCATCGGCGCTGTTTAGCATGTTTCCCGGTTGGCGCATCGTCTCGCCCTCCAATGCCTTCGACTACATCGGCCTGATGAATTCTGCCCTGCACTGCAACGACCCCGTCCTCATCATCGAGCATACCGAGCTATATCAGCGCGAGTTTGAGGTGCCCAAGGGTGACCGTGATTTCTGCATTCCCTTCGGCAGCGCGCGCGTGGTTCGGACAGGTCGAACCTGCACTGTGCTCGCAACCTCAGTGATGGTGCAAAACAGCCTGCGCGCGGCCGAGGAATGCGGCGTTGATGCCGAGATCATTGACCTGCGCAACCTGGATCATTTCGGCATGGATTGGGCAACGATCGGCGCTTCGATTGCCAAGACCGGGCGCGTGGTGATCGCCGAACAAACCGCCCGCAGCCTGTCGATGGGCGCCACTTGGGTCGCCGAGATTCAAGAGCGCTTTTTTGACAGCCTTGATCACGAGATCATCCGCGTAACCGGAAGCCTCGCCTCACCAACGGTTTCGTCGGCCCTCAACCGCGCCGCATTAGCCACCAGCAACGATGTCAAAAAAGCCCTCATCACCCTTGCGGAAACAAGCTGAGCAACAGCGGCCGCATTCACTTCAACAGGAGAGAAGAATGAAGTTTTTGCCTCTACCCCTCACCCCGCGACGCATGGCGAAAGCCGCGCTGATGTCGCTCGCCTTGGCCACCGCCATCCTTGGCATAAAGCCAGTCACCGCAAACGCTCAAGAACGCGCCCTTGTGATTGCCCGCGACATGGACGTCAACTCGCTCGATCCAGCCCGCGCTTGGTGCGATACCTGCCAAATCTATGACACCGCCGTTTATGAACAGCTCGTCACACTCGACAAAGACAACAAGCTGCAAGCGCTGCTGGCCACCAGCTGGGAAGCCAATGCCGATCAAACCCAGTTTACCTTCAAACTGAACCCAGCCGCGAAATTCTCTGACGGCTCTGCTGTCGAAGCCAAAGACGTGAAATGGTCGTTCGAGCGGGTGAAAAACATCAAGGGCAGCGGCTCTTTCCTCGCCGAGCCCATCACTGGCATCGAAACGCCAGACGCGCAAACCGTGGTCGTGACCCTGAACAAGCCGAACTCTGAGTTCCTCAACCAAGTCGCTGCGGGCTTTCTGGGCGTGATAAACAGCGATGTTGCCAGCGCCAACGGCGCGCTGTCAGATGCCACTGCGGTTGATAAGGACACCTCCGAAAACTGGTTCCTGACCGCTTCGGCAGGCAGCGGCCCGTTCGTTCTGGCATCCTATGAACCAAACGCCGAACTGCGCCTTAAACGCAACGATGCTTACTGGGGCAAACCTGCGGGCGTTCCCGAAGTGGTGTTCCGTCAGGTCAAAGATGCGGTGGCGCAGGCGCAGATGCTGCAATCAGGCACGGTTGATATTGCGATGCAGATCGACCCGGAGACCGCCAAGACGCTAGAAGGCACCGAGATTGTGGTCGAACGGGTGCCCTCATTCAACTTCGTCTATATTGCGATGTCGCCCGGGGCGAAGGCTAACACCGTGCCACTGACTGCCGACGTGCGCGAGGCGATCTCGATTGCCATCGACCGGACCTCGCTGATTGACTTCACGCTGGGCGGTGCAGGGCGTCCAATGGCTGCCCCTATCCCACTGGGCTTTCCCGGTGGGGATGGTCATCCAATCCCGGAATATAACCCCGAACGTGCCAAGGAACTGCTGGCCAAAGCCGGTGTGCCAGACGGTTTCACCATCCAATCCACCTATCCTGACTTGAACGTTTACGGCGTTGATTTCTCGTTGATGATGCAGAAAATCCAACAGGATCTGGCCAAGGTCGGCATCAAGGTCGAGCTTTCGCCCGTGCCTTTTGCCAACTGGCGCGAAGTCGCCAACGGCGATCATATTCCGCTGACGGCGGTGTTCTTCGCCCCCGACTTCTTCGGTTCGTCTCAATATGTTGACGTCTTCGGTCTGGCCGAAGGCTCTGTCTGGGCGAAACGCGCCGGATCTGCCACCGATCCCTCCATCGTCAACCCAAAAACCGCCGAGCTGATGGCCAAAGCCTTGGCCGCGCCGACGCCGGAAGAAGCCGACAAGCTGTGGTTTGAGGCAGGCACAATGATGGCCGAGGCCCGCATCATCGTGCCAATGGTCAGCCCCGATCTGATCCTCGCATACGGTCCGACGATCAAAGGCGTGCGTTACAGCGCCTGCTGCAATCTGCCGCTGGCAGAGATCACCAACTGATCTTATAAATCACCGGGGGCCATCGCGGCCCCCGGAAGACGTCCCGTCATTTACGCTGGAGAACCTCCGTGAGCCTCGATCTGCCAAACAGCCGTGATACCGAACTTCTATCGCGGGCGCGCCGCGTGGTGCCCAATGGCATATGGGGGCACATGGCCACCCGCTCGATCGGGCCGGGCTATCCGCAATTCTTCTCGCGCGCCGAGGGCTGCCGAGTTTGGGATGCCGATGGCAATGAATATGTCGATTTCATGTGTGCGTGGGGGCCGAATGTGCTGGGCTATGGCCACCCCGAGGTGAACGCCGCCGCGCAGGCTCAGATCGCCAAAGGCGACATCGGCAACGGCCCAACCGAGGTGATGGTTGAACTGGCCGAGCTGCTGGTTGACACCATTGATCACGCTGACTGGACGTTGTTCCAGAAAAACGGCAGCGATGCGACCACGGTTTGCGTGACCATCGCCCGCGCTACCACCGGACGCCGCAAAATCCTCGTGGCCAAGGGGTCGTATCATGGCGCTGTGCCGTGGTGCTCGCCCTCGATGGTCGGCGTGACGGCTGAAGATCGCGCGCATATCGTGCAATACACCTACAATGACATCGCCAGTCTCGAAGCCGCCGCCGCCGCTGCCGGGGATGATCTGGCCGCCGTCCTGATCACCGCGTTCAAGCATGACGTGCAGATTGATCAGGCGCTGCCCGAAGCCGACTTTTTAGCCCGCGCCCGCGCGCTTTGCGACACCACGGGTGCCGCGCTGATCTGCGATGATGTGCGGGCGGGCTTCCGTCTGAACGTGCGTGGCAGTTGGACCGCTTACGGCATCAAGCCCGACCTCGCCGCCTATTCCAAATCAATCGCCAACGGCTGGCCCTTGGCGGCAGTTGCCGGCGCCGAAGCCTTCCGAGGCGGCGCCGAAAAGATATTCACCACTGGCTCGTTCTGGTATGGTTCGGCTGCGATGGCGGCGGCCGTGACCACGATCAAATTGCTCCGCGACACCAACGCGCTGGCGCATACCGAAGCCATGGGCACGTTGTTCCGTGATGGCCTCTACAGCGCCGCCCGCGCGCATGGCTACAAGCTGCGCCAGACCGGCCCGGTACAAATGCCGATGGTGTTGTTTGACGGCGACCAAGATCTGCGGCTTGGCAACGCGTTTTGCACGGCTGCCCTGCGCCACGGGCTTTACATGCATCCGCGCCACAACTTGTTCCTCTGCGCCGCCCATCAACCCAGCGACATTGAACAAGCTCTCGATGCTGCAAGCGCCGCGTTCCGCGATCTCGCCGCCGCTGGCCTGTGCGTCGAGTAATCGCCGCAAACCCAAAGCGCAGGCCAGAGGCAGTTAGCAGCTAGGCGATGGGTTTGCGCATCCCAACTAAAAGAATCAGGTTTACAATCTTTACGCTTTTGCTAGGTTATCCGCACACGCCGCCTTTCGACAGCCACGGTGCCTGAATGATCGTCTGCCAATGCCAAGCCATCTCGGATCATGACATCCGCGCCGCCGTCGATTGGATGCGCGCCGCCGACCCCGACACCATCATTACGCCGGGAAAAATCTATCATGCGCTCGGCAAGCGCGCCGATTGCGGCGGCTGTATGCCCTTGTTCCTTGACACGATGCGACAATCTGCGAATTTTGGGGTGGGATCGGCTGATCAGCCGGGCCATAAGATCCCGAATCTTCGCAGCGTGAAAGGAATGTCCTATGCAGGGCGACCCAAAAGTAATCGAGTATCTCAACGCGGCTCTGCGGTCTGAACTGACCGCCGTTAGCCAATACTGGTTGCATTACCGGCTGCAAGACGATTGGGGCTTGGGCCATCTGGCAGCAAAAAGTCGCGCCGAAAGCATCGAGGAAATGCACCATGCTGACCGTTTGATCACGCGGATCATCTTTCTGGAAGGCCATCCCAACCTGCAAAAGCTGGACTCGCTGCGCATCGGCCAGACCCCCCGCGAAACCCTGGAAGCTGACCTCGCCGCCGAGCATGAGGCCCGCACCCTTTATATCGAAGCGCGCCGCTACTGCGACCAAGTCGGCGACTTCGTCACCCGTTCGCTGTTTGACGAGTTGACCGCAGACGAGGAAGGCCACATCGACTTTCTGGAGACGCAACTCAGCTTGCTCGGTCGTTTGGGCGACGAAAAATACGCCATGCTCAACGCGAAACCTGCCGATCAGGCGGAATAGATTCTGCGCAGCCAAGCGATTTGGCGCGACCAACATTGGCCAAGACAGCTACCGAGTTAACCAAGAAAGGGCAGGCATTTTCGCCTGCCCGCTAATTCTGCAAGGTTAACAAACCGTAAACGACCCCCACTTAACCCCTTGATTTCACTTAAACGTCACCGTTGTCCGCACGTGGACACCTCAAGCCCAGTCCAGCACCACCTTGCCCGACTGCCCCGACCGCATCACCTCAAACCCGGTCTGAAACTCATCCACTCCAAAGCGGTGCGTGATGACTTTTCGCACGTCCAGCCCATTTTCCAGCATCGCGATCATCTTGTACCAAGTCTCAAAAATCTCACGCCCGTAAACACCCTTGATCGTGATCGCCTTGAACACAATCCGGCTCCAATCCACGGGGGATTTCCCCGGCGGAATCCCCAGCATCGCGATCTTGCCGCCCATCACCAGCGCATCAATCATCTGATCAAGCCCACGCTGATTGCCCGACATTTCCATGCCAACATCAAAGCCCTGCACGATCTTCAGCCGCGCCATCACCTCCCGCAAATCTTCGGAAGCCACATTCACCGGCGTTACATCTGCCACCTCCGCCGCCAACTTCAACCGCGCCGGATTAATATCCGTAATCACCACATGCCGCGCCCCGACATGCCGCGCCACCGCCGCCGCCATGATGCCAATCGGCCCCGCCCCGGTGATCAACACATCCTCGCCCACCAGATCAAACGACAGCGCCGTATGCACCGCATTGCCCAGCGGGTCCAAAATCGCGCCGATCTCGTCATCAATGCTGTCCGGCAACGGCACCACATTGAACGCAGGCAACCGCAGATATTCCGCAAAAGCCCCGGGCTCATTCACCCCAATGCCGCGCGTGGCCGGATCAAGATGGAACTTCCCCGCCCGAGATTGCCGCGAAAGTTTACCAATCAAATGCCCCTCACCCGAGCAGCGCTGCCCGATCGACAGCCCCTCAACCAAAGCGCCCTTCGCGACGATCTCGCCCGCAAATTCGTGCCCGGTCACGAGGCCCACAGGCACCGTCCGCGCCGCCCATTCATCCCAATTCCAGATGTGAATATCGGTGCCGCAAATGCCGGTTTTCTTGACCTTGATCAGCACATCTTCCGGCCCGATCTCCGGCACGGCACGCTCTTGCATCCACAAACCAACTTCGGGCTTGGCCTTGACCAAAGATTTCATCGGATCGCCCTCACTTCTTTGCCCGCAGCCTCGAACGCCGCCAGCGCAAAATCCAAATCATCCGTGGTCAGCGCCGCATTCATCTGCGTGCGAATTCGCGCCCCACCGTGCGGCACCACCGGATAGAAAAACGCCGAAACCATCACCCCGCGCGCATCCAACGCCCGCGCAAACGCCTGCGCCAGCGGCGCATCGCCGAGCATTACTGGCACAATCGGATGCTCACCGGGCAGCAGCCTAAAGCCAATCGCCTCCAACCCCGCCCGCCAATAGGCCGCGTTGTGGAACAGTTGCGCCCGCAGATCGTCCGCCGCCTCAACGATATCCAGCGCCACCAAAGCCGCCCCAACCACCGCAGGCGGCAGCGCATTCGAGAACAAATACGGCCGCGCCCGTTGCCGCAGAAGGTCAATCATCGGCTGCGGTCCGGCGATATAACCGCCCAAAGCGCCGCCCAAAGCCTTGCCCAAAGTTCCGGTCAAAACATCAACCTTCACGCCCGCATGAGCCGCCGTTCCGCGCCCCTGCGGCCCCATAAATCCGGTCGCGTGACAGTCATCCACCATAGTCAGCGCACCGTATTTCTCGGCCAGAGCAGCAATCGCGCCCAAGTTGGCGAGGGTGCCATCCATCGAAAACACCCCATCCGTGGCGATCATAATAAAGCGCGCACCATCCGCGACCGCCTTCAGCAACTGCACCTCAAGATCAACCATGTCATTGTTCGCAAACCGATAACGCTTGGCCTTGCACAGCCTCACCCCGTCAATGATCGAGGCGTGGTTCAGACTGTCCGAGATAACCGCGTCCGCTTCGCCCAACAAAGGCTCAAACAACCCACCATTGGCATCAAAACATGCGGCGAACAGGATGGAATCGTCCACCCCAAGATAAGCCGCGATCCGCGTCTCTAACTGGCGATGCAAATCCTGCGTCCCACAAATGAACCGCACCGAGGCCATGCCAAAGCCGTGGGTATCCATCGCGGCCTTCGCAGCCGCAACCAGCCGAGGATCATCCGCCAGCCCCAGATAATTATTGGCGCAAAGATTGAGCATCTCACGCCCCGCCACCCGCACCCGAGCGCCCTGCCCGGCCTCAATCAACCTCTCGCGTTTCATCAGCCCCTCGGCCTCAATCCCAGCAAGTGTATCGCGCAAATGATTAAGAAATCGTGTATCTGTCATGGCAGAATTTCCTCCAACTTAACGGATATAACGCTGGATCAAAGCGAAAGTCAATATAACGGAAATACATCCGCTAAAACGGATTGCATTTCACATTGGCCCAAATATCCTGGGGGTCTGGGGGCTAGCCCCCGGTCCCGCCCAGCCAATTTCAACTGTCCTGAACGATCAGCAACGCCCGCGCAGCACCGCTTTCCGCCGCAATCGCGTGGTCGCGGTCCGCCGGATAGCGCGCCGTATCGCCCGGCCCCAACACTTGTTCATCCTCGCCCGAGCGCACCCGGATTTGCCCCTCAATCACCGTCAGATGTTCCCGGCAACCCGGGCTGTGCGGCTCTGACTCCAGTAAGCCATTGATCGCCAAGCGCAAATCATAAACCTCATGCTCGCCCACAGCATCGGCGGGCGACAGGATGCGGATCGACACACCACGGCCGCGCCCGCCGATCACCGGCGCAGCCCCGGCGCGAATAACTTCGATCCCTGGTTCTGGCCGCCCCTCCAGCAGCCCTGCGAAATCCACCTGCAACGCTTGCGTCAAATTCCACAAAGTCGCCACCGTGGGCGAGGATTCGCCACGCTCAATTTGGCTGACCATCGAGCGGCTAACCCCCGATAGCTTTGCCACCGCATCAAGGCTTAAGCCCCGCGCTTTACGCGCCTCACGCAGCGAGGCTGCCAATCTGTCATGGATGTCCGACCTCGGGTTCATCGCGACACCCTGCCTAGACGGAAGCGATCCGTCAACGCCCACCCCGACACAACGATGATTTCCGCGCGGAAATCGCACACGCAATTGGCGAGGATTCCGCGCTATTCAGGTGCCGCAATAGGTCACATAACGCCCGAAACCCGTCGGCGCAGGCAAAGTGAACGCCTCGCGCCCCGCCTCTGCGCCAAACGGGTTCTGGATCTGCGCCAGCAATGCATGAAACGGCTGAAGGTTGCCCGCCGTTGCTGCATCCAGCGCCGCCTCGACCAGATGATTACGCGGCACAACCGCCGGATTAACCGCCCGCATCGCCGCCGCCGCGTCACCACGCAACCGAGCCCGCCAGCGCGGCAGCCACGCCGTCACCAAGCCCGCATCCTCGAACAGCGCCAAATACGCCGTCTCCTCCGATACCGCCCCCGACAATCTCCGAAACGCCAAGGTCCAGTCAACGCCCTGAATAGCCTCAAGAAAATCATCCGCCAGCGCGCCATCACCCGCGTCTTCGCCAAGCAGCCCCAGCTTGCCGCGCATCACCGCGACCCATTCCGTGCGATAGAGTGCCGCGATCCCATCCAGCCGCGCGTTCGCCAAATCAACCGCCTTCTCTGCGTCCGCGTCGAAAAACGGCAACAACGCCTCGGCCAGTCGCGCCAAGTTCCACCCCAGAATCAGCGGCTGATTGGCGTAGGCATAGCGGCCCTGCCGATCAATCGAGCTGAACACCGTTCCCGGCG
The DNA here is from genome assembly GCF_028290025.1 of Cypionkella sp. Classification (GTDB taxonomy): domain Bacteria; phylum Pseudomonadota; class Alphaproteobacteria; order Rhodobacterales; family Rhodobacteraceae; genus Cypionkella. The sequence continues at coordinate 12,313 of NZ_JAQGKQ010000001.1, forward strand.
CGTAGCCTTCCATAAACGCGCACGGCCCGTAATCAATCGTCTCACCTGACAGCGCCATATTGTCGGTGTTCATCACGCCATGAATGAAGCCAACGCCCATCCATTGCGCGATCAACCGCGCCTGCGCCGCCGCCACCGCATCGAACAACCCCAGCGCCCCCGAAACCGCCGGATAATGCCGCGCGATGGTATAGTCCAACAATGTCCGCAGCTTATCCATCTCGCCACGTTTGGCAAAATACTGAAACGTGCCGACCCTGATATGACTGGCAGCCACCCGAGCCACCACCGCACCCGGCAGTTGCCCCGCCTCGCGCAGCACAGTCTCACCCGTCGTCACGACAGCCAAAGACCGAGTCGTAGGGATACCCAACGCCGCCATCGCCTCAGAAATCAGGTATTCCCGCAGCATCGGCCCCAAAGCCGCCTTGCCATCGCCGCCACGCGAAAATGGCGTGCGGCCAGAACCTTTCAGCTGCAAATCCCAGCGCCGACCGTCCGGTCCAAGAAACTCGCCCAGCAAATGCGCCCGCCCGTCGCCCAAAGTCGGGGAATAGCCGCCAAACTGATGCCCCGCATAGGCCAAAGCCGCAGGCTCGGCACCTTGCGGCACCACGGCCCCGGAAAACCAGCCCACCGGATCGTCAATCTGTAAACCCAACTCCGCCGCGAGCGACTCGTTCAGCACCACCAAAGCGGGCGCAGGCGCGACATCCGGCGCTTGCCGCAAATAGGTGCCGGGCAGATCGCGCAGATAGGTATTGTCAAAGTGGATCATAAGAGGACTCCTTTGGCATAGATATGGTTCAACCCCAGCGGTCGGACAAGCCGACGCATCAACTGCCGCGCGCCACGCGCATCAAACTTGCGATAGGTTGAGCTTTTGGGAAATTGGTCGGGGCGAGAGGATTTGAACCCCCGGCCCTCTGGTCCCAAACCAGATGCGCTACCAGACTGCGCTACGCCCCGACTGATAGCCTCATACCCGGCTTTATCGGGATTGAAAAGTCGCTAAAGCATCTCGTCGCAATCAATCTTCAACAATAGAAAAAAACTTTGACCTGCCAGCTTCACACCCGATGCCGCCGCGCTTAGCCGCGCCCTACGTTATTCGTCACATCCCCATGCGGCGAGCGATTGATCCAACGCCGCACTTCGCATCACCGACCCGGGCGCAATTCCCATGCGCTTGGCCAGGCCGCCGTTGATCTCCAGCACAATCGCCACGCCCGGCCCGCCATCAATCGGGGTTTCATCCTGCGGCGCAGCATTGCTATGCACCGCGGTCACCAAACCAGTCCGATCGGCAAACACCATATCCAATGGCAACAGCGTGTTTTTCATCCAGAAATAGGCGTGTTTCGGCTCGTCATAGACAAACAGCATCCCAGAGGATGCCGGCATCTTTTCACGAAACATCAGACCTTGGCTGCGCTCGGCTTCGTTATCGGCGATTTCCACCGAAAACCGCTGCACTCCAGCCGGCCCGCGCAGTTCTACCGTATTGGGCATACAATCCGCCCGCGCTGCGCCAAAAGCTGCAACGCAGGCGAAAACCACAGCCAGACCGATCAGTTGTGAACGGAAGCTTCCCAAGACAACACCTGCACTGCCATACGCCCGCGCTTGCCCTCAACGATGCGCAGGCAAATCGCCTCGCCCGCCGAGAGGTCCGCAAAACCAGAGTGGCGCAGCACTTCGACATGCACGAAAACGTCTTCGTTACGGCCAAACACGTTGGCGAAACCAAAACCTTTGCCCTTGTCGAACCACTTCACCCGTGCCGGTTCCATCGGCAAGACTGCGATTTCCTCCGGAGTGGTTTGCTCGGTGTCTTCGCCCAAGGGGAATACCAATCCCGCCGGAGGTTCAATTTTCAGAACCTCCATCGCTTGCACACCCCTTTGAGTATGCTGCACCTTCACAGTGATTCCGGCCCCATCGGCGACCGAGCTTTGACCATAATTACGCAGCACGTTTGCATGTAACAATATGTCCCCAGAGTGGCCCTCTGCGACAATAAAGCCAAAACCTTTGGCCGGATCGAACCACTTTACGAGGCCATGCAGAACTTGCACGTCCATTTCTTCATCATTCATCGAAGGACCGTTTCCCCAGATAGAGCCCCTAAGGCTTAGTCATGCAGGAATCTTATCACAGGTTGCAAGCCTATTTGTTATGCAATTTTGCACAGACCATTTCACGCAACGTGAAATTTACGGGTTAAGCCGTGAAATTTCCCAAGAATTATCAACGGTTTGCCGCGACCAGCGAAAGCGATCATGCAACCTAAATGCGCCATCAGCCCAAAACTCAATCTCTAGGGGCGCAATGCGAAAACCGCCCCAAAACGGCGGTCGCGTGGGATTCGGCCCTTTTGCTGCCGTAATTTTCGCGACTTCAGCCATCAAATGCAGCCGCGAAGACAACGGTTGTGACTGATCAGACGCCCAAGCCCCCAGCCGCGACTTCAAGCTGCGGCTGGCATAATATGCGTCCGCTGGCGCGCCTTCCTCACGGCTGACCAACCCGCGCACCCGGATCTGCCGCCGCAAAGATTTCCAATGCAGCACGAACGCGGCTTTGCCCGAAGCATCCAATTCCCGCCCCTTGGCCGAGCCATAATTGGTGTAAAAGACAAACGCCGCAGGCTCTATATCCTTAAGCAAAACCATGCGCACATTCGGCAGTCCTTCCGGGTCCACCGTCGCCAACGCAATTGCGTTCGGATCGTTCGGCTCGGTAGCCTCAGCCGCCGTTAACCAAAGTTTCGCAATTGCAAACGGGTCATCACCCGCGAAAATACCGCTTCTGTCCATGATCTTCCTATCTGGCGATATGCCGCACCCTTGATGCAGTCCAGCCTTTCGCCTACACAGCTTGTTCAGGAAATAGGGTGGACGGGGAAGACCGAATGTCAACTGGACTCGTGACGGGCCCGCTTATGGCGGGCAAACGTGGGCTGATCATGGGGCTGGCCAATGACAAATCCATCGCTTGGGGCATCGCCCAAGCCATCGCCGCCCAAGGTGCCGAGATTGCATTCTCGTATCAGGGTGAGGCGCTGAAGAAGCGCGTCGAACCCCTCGCAGCCTCAATCGGCATGAACACTTTTGTCGAATGCGACGTGGCAGACGAAGCCTCCATCGACGCCTTGTTCGCCCATCTGGCAGAAATGTGGGGCAAGATTGATTTTGTCGTCCACGCCATCGGCTTTTCGGACAAGAACGAGCTGCGCGGTCGTTATGTCGATACCAGCCGCGCCAACTTCCTGATGACGATGGATATCTCGGTCTATTCCTTCACCGCAGTTTGCAAGCGAGCCGCGGCGATGATGAACCACGGCGGCAGCTTGCTGACCCTCACCTATTACGGTGCCGAGAAAGTCATGCCGAATTACAACGTCATGGGTATCGCCAAGGCTGGGCTTGAAGCCTCCGTCAAATATCTCGCCGAAGACCTTGGCAAAGACGGCATCCGGGTCAACGCCATCTCGGCAGGCCCGATCAAATCGCTGGCGGCCTCCGGCATCAGCGACTTCCGCTATATTATGAAGTGGAACGAGCTGAACTCGCCGCTGCGCCGCAATGTCACACAAGAAGAAGTCGGCAAGGCATCCTTGTATCTGCTGTCCGATCTCGGCTCTGGCACCACCGGTGAGAACCTGCATGTTGACGCAGGTTATCATGTGGTCGGCATGAAAGCCGTCGATGCCCCCGATATCGCCGCCGTGACGCCTGCTAAGACCAGCGGGCAATGACCCTAAGCGCTTTCATCGCCGTTGCCCTGCTGCATCTGATGGCCGCGATCAGCCCCGGCCCCGCCGTGCTGATGTCAGCCCGCACCGGCGTCACCGAAGGCTTGCGCACCGGGTTTTTCTTGGCGATGGGCATCGGCATCGGCGGCGTGATCTGGGCGATGGCGGCGCTTTTCGGCCTCAATCTGATCTTCCAAGCCGCCCCCGCCCTGCTTTACGCCCTCAAGATCATCGGCGGCCTCTACCTGATCTACATGGCATGGGGCATGTGGCAGGCTGCCGATCAGCCGCTCGACATGGCGGAAACCACCCGCCCGCCGCGCAACGCCCTGTCAGCGTTCCGCCTTGGCCTGATCACCCAACTCGCCAACCCCAAGCCCGCCGTGCTGTTCTCGGCGATCTTCGTCGGCACTGTGCCACCCCACACCCCCGCTTGGGTCTACGCCGCCCTGCTCACGGTTGTGTTCCTGAATGAGACGATCTGGAACACCCTCGTCGCCCGCGTATTCTCGTTCCACCGCTCCAAAGCCGCCTATATCAGCCTGAAATCTATCATCGACCGCTGCTTTGGCGGTATGCTCGCTTTACTTGGCCTCAAAATCGCCGCCACCTAACCATTCAGCTGCTCATTAATATCCCGGCGGCGCGGGGGCTGGCCCCCGCTCTACGCCACACATAGGAGCCACCATGAACGACCGCCTCCCCCACGAAAAAGGCTTCCACGTCTCTTGGGATCAAATGCACCGCGACAGCCGCGCCCTCGCGTGGCGGCTCGACGGCAAAGGTCCGGACAATGGGCTGTGGAAAGCCGTTGTGGGCATCACCCGGGGTGGCCTCGTGCCCGCGATGATTGTGGCCCGAGAACTCGACATCCGCCGCGTCGATACGATCTCGATCAAAAGCTACAACCACCAAACCCAAGGCGAGCCGCATGTCATCAAAGCCCCGCAAGCCGATCTGATGGGCGACGGCACCGGCATCCTGATCGTCGATGATCTGGTGGATAGCGGCAAAACCCTTGAGGTCGTGCGCAAACTCTACCCGAAAGCGCATTTCGCCACCGTCTATGCCAAACCGAGCGGCAAACCGCAGGTCGATAGCTACATTACCGAGGTCAGCCAGGATACTTGGATCTTCTTCCCGTGGGATATGGCGCTGCAATACGTCCAACCCTATCGCGGCGCGGATTGATCCCCGGCCCACCTCTGCCAAGACGCCGACACATACCAAGTTTCTTGACGCACCTCGCCCCCGTGCTAGGCTGGCAAAACCGTCATGTCTGTTGAGGTGGCCATGCGACTCGCACTTGTTCTGCTGCTTGCGCCATTGTTGACAACAGGCTGCGCAGCCCCGAATGCGTCAAGCACAACCGTGGCCCCGCCGCGTCAAAACATCACCATGCCAAAGTCTGAAGATGATCTTGCTGGCCGAGGCATGGGCTTTCAGGTGGCAAGCCCATACCCTAACCCAAGCTGCTCCGGTGTTCGGCGCATCCGACTGATGGCAGCGATGCAAGTACACGCGCTCATCACAACACGCGCGCCGCGTCTAATCCTCTTGCAACGTCTGGCTGACTTGCGCCATATCCAGCGGACAATCTGAAAGGCCGCCCGCCCATGTCCCGCCCCTTCTACCCCACGCCAAACGCGGTTCTGCACGGCTGGCAGGCGCTTTGAAACGTCCCACCCGCCCCAGCAAAGCCCGCGTGCTGCACTGGCTTTTTGAGACCAGCTTGGCTATCAAGGGCTTGCTGTGTTCTGCCGAGTTTCTGGCGGGCGTCGGCCTGCTGCTCGCCCCCAACCCGCTGGTCGCCCGCCTGCTCTATTGGCTGACGCATTTCCAGATTGCCGAAACCCCGACCGATACTTTAGCCGCCTGGACCCAGCGCGCGATGGAGGGGTTTCCTGTCGCAACCCAAGACTTCTACGGCTGGTATCTGCTGCTGCACGGCGGCTTGAAACTGGCGATGGTGGTGATGCTTTGGGCGCGCATTCTGTGGGCCTACCCCGCCGCAATGGTGGTGCTATCGGGCTTCGTGATCTACCAACTGTTTGAATTCCTGCACAACGGCTCACCCTTCTTGCTGATGCTCGCGTTCTTCGACCTGCTGATGATCGCGCTGGTCTGGCAAGAATACAAAGCACTGAAAGTCAAACGCAGCACCAAAGCCGCCGCGCTCTAGAACCTGTCTCATTCCCACCGCACCTACAATAACCACGCCGTCCCGCCCTGAGCAGGGCCTCGCGGGTGGGCTCAGAGAACGCCGGCCCCGGCGCAAGGGCCGGGGCGGAGTGGCGAAAGGCTCAAAGCCTGCGCATTGCTTCAAGGCGGCCTCGTATAAGCCAACGTCACACCTGCCCGCAACGCTTGCCGCTTCGACCCGCACTGCATCCGTCAGACTGACGCGCATAGCATGACCTCCGGGCAAGCCGCCCACCACTAACCTTGCTCTGCCGTCGCATGTAACCACGCGGCCCCGGCCCTGAGCCGGGGCCTCCTGCTCTTGGGCAACGGATGAGACCCGGCTCAGGGCCAGCGAACTATTTGACCAGTTTTCCCAAACCCATACCCCACCCAAACGCTTCCCGCTTGAACTCGCGCCTGCATCAGTCGAGACTGCCGCGCAATGCAATGACGCCCGGCCAAGCGGCTGCCAAGGAGGCCCCTATGATCCATCCCCTCAACCCAGCCATGGCAGCCACCGATCCGCCTCCGGTGATGGAAGCCCGTCGGTGGCTTAACGGCGTTGCCTTCCCGCCCGAGCGCCCGCTGATCAACATAAGCCAAGCCGCCCCGGTCGAAAGCCCGCCGCTCGGCCTGCGCCAAGCCCTCGCCGATGCCGCGCTGAACAACCCCGAAGCCCACCTCTACGGCCCGGTGCTCGGCCTGCCCGCCTTGCGCGCCGAGGTCGCAAAACAATGGTCGCAAGCTTACGGCGGCACGGTGCTGGAAAGCCAAACCGCGATCACCCAAGGCTGCAACCAAGCCTTCTGCGCCGTGATGTCCACCCTCGCAGGCGCGGGCGACGAAGTGATCCTGCCGACCCCGTGGTATTTCAACCACAAAATGTGGCTGGATATGCAAGGAGTTAAGACCGTCCCCCTCTCCGCTGGCCCCGGCCTGATCCCCGAAGCTGAAGCGGCAGCAGCCCTCATCACCGACCGCACCCGCGCCATTGTGCTGGTCAGCCCGAACAACCCCGGCGGTGTCGAATATCCCGCCGAAACCCTCACTGCCTTCCGCGACCTCTGCCGCTCCCGTGGCCTCGCCCTGATCGTAGATGAGACCTATCGTGACTTTGACAGCCGATCAGGCCGCGCCCATGACCTATTTACCGACCCCGACTGGCACGACACCCTGATCCAACTCTACAGCTTCTCCAAAGCCTACCGCCTCACCGGCCACCGGGTAGGCTGCGTCACCGCCTCCGCCGCCCGCCTGTTCCAAATCGAGAAATTCCTCGACACCGTTGCGATCTGCCCCAGCCAACTCGGCCAGATCGGCGCACTCTGGGGAATGCAAAACCTAAGCCAATGGCTCGCAGGCGAACGCGCCGAAATCCTGTCCCGCCGCGAAGCCATGGTCGCAGGCTTCAAAGCCTTGCCCGATTGGACGCTCCTAGGCTGCGGCGCCTATTTCTCCTATGTCGAACACCCCTACCCCACAGCCTCCGACACCCTGTGCAAACGCCTCGTATCTGAGGCCGGCCTGCTGATGCTCCCCGGCACCATGTTCCAACCCGACGGCTCCGAGGCAGGCAAACGCCAAATCCGCATAGCCTTCGCCAATGTAGATCAGACAGGCATCGCCGAGACCTTCCGCAGGCTGGCGGCGTTTGAAGGATAAACCCCCCACCCTTGCCCCCATCCACTCAACCGCTTAGACAAGCGGCCAAACCTTTCTCAAGACAGGCAGACCCATGGCCAAGGCACCAGTTTCCTCCGACGACGCCCCGAAACGCAAGCGCCGGGGCGCGTCCGTTATGGTTTGGGTGCTGATGGCCATGCTGATTGGCGGTTTGGGCGGCTTTGGCGTCACCAACTTCGGGAGCGGCACCGCCTCGATCGGCACGGTTGGCGATCGCAAAATCGACGTCAACGACTACGCCCGTGCGCTGCGGCAAGCGATGGATGCGTTCTCCAAACAAATCGGCCAGCCCGTCACCATGCAGCAAGCCCAAGCCATCGGCCTTGACCGCCAAGTGCTGCAACAAGTCATGGACCGAGCCGCTTTGGACAACGAGGCTGACCGCATCGGCCTCTCGGTCGGCGATGCCACCGTCGCCAGCAAAGTCTCAGCGATCCCCAGCTTTCAGGGCGTCGATGGCTTTGACCGCGCCGCCTACCGTGAGGTTTTGCGCCAGAATAACCTCACCGAATCCAGCTTCGAGTCCGGTCTGCGCGCCGATACCGCCCGCCAACTGCTGCAAACCGCCATCACCAGCGGCCTTTCGACGCCGCAAACCCTGACGGATACCATTGCGGCTTGGGCAGGTGAGCAGCGCGGCTTTACCCTGCTGCGGCTGACAGAGAAATCCCTGACTACCCCGATGCCGCCGCTGACCGATGCCGACTTGCAGGCCTATTATACCGCCCATATCGACGCCTTCACCCGCCCCGAGGCCAAGCGGATTTCCTATGTCGCGCTGCTGCCGGAAACCATCGCCAAAGACATGCCGCTAGATGAAGCTGCCCTAAAAGCCACCTACGTCTCGCGACTTTCCACCTACATCATCCCGGAAAAACGCCTCGTCGAACGCCTCGCCTTTGGCACCGATGCCGAAGCCGCAGCCGCAAAGGCCCGCATCGACGCAGGCACCTCGTTCGATGATCTGGTGAAAGAGCGTAACCTAAGCCTCGAAGACGTTGACATGGGCGATGTCTCACAAAAAGAACTGGCCGAGGCTGGTGCCGCCGTATTCGCGCTGAAAGATCCCGGCGTGGTAGGCCCGTTCCCGTCTCCGATCGGCCCCGCCTTGTTCCGCATGAACGCCATCCTCACCGCGCAAGAAACCACCTATGAGCAAGCCAAACCCGACCTGGCCTTAGAGCAGCAACTCGAAGCCGCCCGCAAAGTCATCGCCGACAAAGTCGAAGTGGTGGACGACGCGCTCGCCGGCGGTGCCACCCTCGAAGATGTTGCCAAAGAGCAAGGCTTGACGCTGGCTACCACCGATTTCGCACCCGGAGCCGACGATAACGACCCGATCACCAACTACCAAGGCTTCCGCGACACCGCTGCGAAACTGGCTGAAGGCGATTTCCCCGAAGCCATCCTGCTCGACGATGGCGGCCTTGTGGCGATGGAGTTGACCAGCACCGTGCCACCGACGGCTATCCCGTTTGACAAGGTGAAAGAGAAAGTCACCACCGCCGCGCATGACGCCGCTTTGACCAAGGCGCTGTCGGATGAGGCCACCCGCATCAAGGCAGGCGTCGAAGCCGGTGCCAGCTTGGGCAGCTTTGGTATCGTCACCCGTATTGCAAAAATCGACCGTCAAGGCGTGGTGAAAGATGCCCCTCCTGCACTGCTAGAAGCAGTGTTCAAGATGGCCCCCGATGATCTGCAAGTCATTGAAGCGCCGGGATATACTGCCGTCGTGCAGCTGAACAGCATCAGCCCGGCCCCCACCACGGGCGACGATGTGACCGCGTTGCGTGATGCAATCTCGGTCAATGCAGGCCGCGCGATTTCGGATGACGTGATGAAACTTTACACCACGGCGCTGACCACTTCCGCCGGGATCACGCTGGATCAAGCCGCGATCAGCGCGGTGCATACCCAGATGAACAACTGATCGCCCACTCCGATCAGCCATAAGACCAATCTCGAACCCAAGGCCGCCCGATGAACCTTCTGCCGTCTTTTGAACAGTTTGAGGCGGCTTGGGCAAAAGGCGCGAACCAACTGGTTTACGTCCGCCTTGCCGCCGATCTCGATACTCCGGTGTCGCTGATGCTGAAACTGGCCGAAGCTCGCACCGACACCTTCATGCTGGAGTCTGTCACAGGCGGTGAGGTGCGTGGCCGCTATTCCGTGGTTGGCATGAAGCCCGATCTGATCTGGAAATGCCACGGCACCACCGCCTCAATCAACCGTGAAGCCCGGTTTGATCCGCAGTCCTTCACCACCCTGACCGGCCCTCCGCTGGACTCCATGCGCGCGCTGATCGCGGAATCCCGCGTTGATCTGCCCGATGGCCTGCCCGCGATTGCGAGCGGTCTATTCGGCTATCTCGGCTACGACATGATCCGCCTTGTCGAACACTTGCCCAACGTCAACCCTGATCCTTTGGGCTTGCCCGATGCCGTGCTCATGCGCCCCTCGGTGGTC
>NZ_JAQGKQ010000051.1 GCF_028290025.1 Cypionkella sp.
GGCCTGAACTTCATCCGCCTCGCCACCCCCACGACCGATGCCAAACGCCTGCCGAAAGTCCTGCAAAACACCTCCGGCTTTGTCTATTACGTTTCGGTCACCGGTATCACGGGTGCTGCCGCCGCCGAAGCCACCGAGGTCGGCCCCGAAGTTGCCCGCATCAAACGCTCCACCACTTTGCCGGTAATAGTCGGCTTCGGCATCAACACCCCCGAGGCCGCAAAAGCCATCGCATCCGTCGCTGATGGCTGCGTGGTGGGCTCTGCCATCGTGAAGGAAATCAGCACCGGCAAACCTGTCGCAGAAGTGCTCGCCTTCGTCGCCAAACTTGCCGCAGGAGCGCACGCCGCATAACCCGCAACATTCGCAAAAAACTTATCTAAAATTGTTTCGTCTGCTCATAAATATCCCACGGGGGTCCGGGGGTGTGAAACCCCCGGCCGCAGATGCAGGCGTCCACAGACCTATTCGCTGACCAATGTTCGCGTCGCGCTGGATCGCCGCTTCGCCTGCGACCTACACGCGGCGCAATAGCCATTGCGAGATTTCCCCGAAATTGGTAATCATCCATGACCAATTTCAGTGAAAAGGCTTGCCCATGCCCCCCGTGATCACATGCATCGACGATCTGAAGCAGCTTTACAAAAAGCGCACCCCGAAGATGTTTTATGATTACTGCGAAAGTGGTTCGTATACCGAGCAGACCTTCACCGAAAACACCACCGATTTCGCGAAAATCCGCCTGCGCCAAAGGGTTGCGCGCGATCTGACTGGCCGCAGCACCGAAGTGACAATGCTCGGCAGCCCGGTCGCGATGCCGGTGGCGCTGTCACCGGTGGGCTCCACAGGTATGCAATGGCCGGATGGTGAGATCAAAGCCGCCCGCGCTGCTGCCGCTTTTGGCGTGCCGTTCACGCTGTCCACCATGTCGATCTGTTCCATCGAAGACATCGCCGAGCACAGCCCGACGCCGTTCTGGTTCCAGCTTTACGTGATGAAAGACGAGGATTTCGTTGATGCGATCATCGAACGCGCCCGCGCTGCGAAATGCTCGGCGCTTGTGCTGACGCTTGATCTGCAAATCCTTGGCCAGCGTCACAAAGATATGAAAAACGGCCTAACCAGCCCGCCGCGTCTGACCATTCCAAATATGATCAATATGGCCACCAAACCGGCTTGGTCGCTGGCGATGGCCCGCACGCCCCGCCGCACCTTCCGCAACATTGTCGGCCATGTGAAGGGCGTTACCGATCTGGCGGACCTCACCAAATGGGCGAATGAGCAGTTTGACCCGATGCTCGACTGGGGCAAGGTCAAGCGCATCCGCGACCAATGGGGCGGCAAGTTGATCCTGAAAGGCATCCTCGACGCCGACGATGCCCGCATGGCCGCCGATGTTGGCGCCGATGCGATGATCGTCTCGAACCACGGTGGGCGGCAGTTGGACGGCGCTTTGTCGTCGATCCGTGTGCTGCCATCGATCGTAAGAGCCGTCGGCGATCAGACCGAGGTTTATATGGATGGCGGTATCCGCTCGGGCCAAGACGTGCTGAAAGCCCTCGCGATGGGTGCGAAATCCACCTTCATCGGCCGCAGTTTCATCTATGGCTTGGGTGCGATGGGGCAGGCGGGTGTGACGAAGGCGCTAGAGGTGATCCAGAGGGAACTCGATATCTCGATGGCGCTTTGTGGTGTGCAAAAAGCGGCCCAAATCAGCCGCGAACACGTTCTGGTGCCGAAGGATTTTGAGGGCGAGTGGGTGTAACCCCACCGCCCGCTACCGCCGCAACAACACCCGCGCCAGCACTGGGATGCCCGCCAGCAACACCGCCGCGCAGACAAAGGCGAAGCGCAGCCCGAAATGTCCTGCAATGAATCCAATCGCGGGCGGGCCGAAGAAATAGCCGAAATAACCAAGCAGCGTGGCCCGTGCCACTGCCCGCGCCCGCGCCGCAGGGTTGGCCCGCTGCCCGACCAATGAGAACACCGTCGGCGCAATCACGCTCGACCCGATCCCCATCACGATGAACCCGGCATAAGCCATCGCGGGCGTCACGGCCAGCGCCGCCCCCAACGCACCGGCCGCCGAGATCGCTGCACCCCCGGTCAGCAGCCATACCGCAGGGATACGGCTCGCCAACCCTTGCCCAAACAACCGCGCCACGCCCATGGTGATCGCCATCACCGCAGGCCCCATCGCACCATCGGCAGGACTTCCGCCCAAGTTTTTCTCAATATGCAACGCTGACCAATTCTCGGCGGCGTTTTCGGTCAGGAACGCGATCAGCACCATCGCGCCACCGATCACTGGCACCCAACCGAGATGCGCAGCGCCCTTGCCCTTGGGCCGCGCCAGCCCCTCAATCCGGCCGTCCCGTTCATAGGCCGCGAGCGCCAGCGTCCCCGCCAGTAAAGCCATGCTGCACAACACCCAAGCTGGCGACCAACCCGCGCTGCGCAAAGCCCCGGTCGCAATCGCGCCACCCGCATAGCCAAAACTATAGGCCGCATGGCACAGGTTCATCAGAGGTCGCCCGCTTTGCGTCTCAATCGTCGCCACCCGTGCGTTCATCAAAACATCGGTAAGGCCCGTGCCCGCGCCACAAGCCATCATCGCAAACGGGAACAGCCACAATGCCGAGGTCTGCCCCGGCAGCGTAAACGCCAAACACATCAACAGGCACGAGATCAACATCGCGCGGCGCCCAAACGCCACGCCCAAGCGCGGAGCCACCAGCATCGCGCAGACAGCGGCAATCGGCGTCATAAACATCAAGGCCCCAAGATGAGACTCGTCGATGTCCAACATGGTCTTGATATCGGGCAGGTCAGCCGCGAACGACCCCCACAGCACGCCCATCGCGGCGAACGCCGCCACGGCAGGGCGGGCGATGCGGAGGGTGGTGAGGGCGGTCATAAAATTCTCCTGCAAGCTCTGGCGAGATAGCCCGCCCCGCCCGCAAAGACTATCCCACCTCCGACACCGAACGCGTCACAGCCGCCAGAGCGAATATTTCGGCCGGCGTGGTTGCCGATATTCCAGCTTTCCTTGACGGTGATTCCCCGCTATAGGCCCGCAATCGCGCCATGCACCCTTGAACGTTGGCGGATATATATATGGAGAAACAATATGGCACGCGAGATCCTAGATCTTCACGCCGAAGCACGTACGGGGACAGGCAAGGGGGCCGCTCGTCAATCACGTCGTGATGGCTTCGTTCCCGGTATCGTCTATGGCGATAACGTTGCACCCCTTGCGATCAAGATCCCTTACAACGCCCTGCTGAAGCGCTTGAAAGCCGGTCGCTTCCTGTCGTCGCTGTTCAACCTCAAAGTTGAAGGTCAGCCGGACGTGCATGTGATCTGCCGCGCTGTGCAGCGTGACGTGGTCAAAGACCAGCCGACGCATATCGACCTGATGCGCCTGCACGACGAAAACCGCATCAACCTGTTCATTCACGTGACCTTCATCAACCATGAAGCGTCTCCGGGTCTGAAAAAGGGCGGCACCTTGACCATTGTGCGCAATGACGTCGAGTTGAACGTTCTTGCTGGCGATATCCCGGACCACATCACTGTGGACCTCACCGGCAAAAACATGGGCGATGTGATCCACATCAACGATGTGGTTCTGCCAGAAGGCACCAAAGCCAGCATCGACCGTAACTTCGTCATCGCCAACGTCTCGGCTCCGGCTGGGTATGTTGAAGCGGGCGAAGAAGAAGCCGCTGCGTAAGCATTTGCGAGATTGAAACAGAAGGCGCAGGGGGAAACCTCTGCGCCTTTTGCGTTGCGCGCGGCGCTTACGGTGCCAGATTGATCGCAAACAAAACTGGCTTCAAATACCTGCCGCTTGTCGCTTTTCAGCATCAACGAGCGCACGCACAGCCCGAAATCAAGGCGCTTGCGCCGTAGGGCAGCGCCTCATTGCCCGGCAGGTGATTGTCTTGGCAATCGCCGAGAGGGGTCCGCCCGCTCGGGTGGGCTTTTTGCGACCGGGCCAGTTGAATGGCTGGGGAGGACGCTGATGCATAAACCGCGCAGAACATCGGTTGTCGCGCCCACCCGGCGACCAGCCGCTGCCCTATGATGTGCGGCCGGCTGCTCTTGCCCCGCAGAGCGTCGGCCTCAAGTTTCTGGCGGCAGTCGTTCAGCCGCAGTCGTCAAAGCCTCATCCGCCAATGCCTCTGCTCGCTGCATGAACCTTACATACCTCGGGTCATCTTCAGCCCGCTTGCCCGCCTTCTCGGCAATCGCACGCACATGGTCGGCGCAACTCAAAGCATGTAGTCGCGCCACATCAGGCATCGCCATAACCTGCTCATGCAATGCATCGAACCGTGCTGAATAACGGAACGCCGAAATGTCCATCTCGCGCCCAGCATCAGCATTGCGGAAATAGCGCGGGCGGTAGCGATCGCCCAGCGCCACCGGAGATTTGGTGCCGCGCTTCAGCCGGTAAGTTTCGACAGAGCGCAGCATGTAATGGTTGATCTGCGCGACCTCGTGGCTGACCAACGCTTGCGGCATCAATGTCAGATGGGTCTTCAGCGGCGCCCAACTCGGCAGTTTCTCGCCATTGGCATTCACCCATATCCCGCCGCTTTTGCCGCGCTTCTGCTCGGCGCGATGAAAATCAAAACCGCGCGGCGTATGTTCGGCCAGATGGCTGAAATAGCGCGGCATCCGGAAGATCGACTTCACAAATCGGGACGAACGATCGGTGACTGCATGTGCAGTCGTAAACTGGCGATGCACTGGGCGATCCTCAAATGTCTTGCGCCCCGAGGTGCCGAACACCCGCCAATTCAACGACATGCCGAGATATGCAGGCGCGCTTGAGGTCACGTCAATCAGATCGCCAATCAGGCCCTCGCCACGATGGATCACCAGAAACTCATCGACATCGCAGATCATCAACCAATCCGCCCGCCGAAGCGATTTGTGGTTGGCAGCGGCTTGCAACTTGGCGCGTGTGATGCGTTTTCCGGGCTCCACGTCGTGGCGAATATGGTGCACCAACCGGGCCTTTTGCAGCGCATCCAGCAGTTGCGGCGAATGATCGGTGCAGTTGTTCGTCACCACCACCGCATCGGTGAAGCCTAGCATACGATACCAGCAAAGCCATTCGACGATGAATGGCCCCTCATTTCGCATCGAAGCTAAAACCGTAATGCGCACGCCTATCTGGTCTTTCGTATCGGGGCCGTTTCGGCTGGCTTGGTTGCTAAGCTGAAGTCCGTGCTACGGCAAGTCAAGCGCGTGGTGATAGGGGGAATTTGAGCCGAGATGAAGATTTCCGTCAACTCGCCGGGCTATATCGTTGATATGTATAGCCCGGAGCCGGGGCCGCCCGCACGTCTTGCATCCCTCGACGTCAGAGGGCATTTATAGCCAGCAAGCGGCAGATCGGTGGGGCGCGATGAAACTTTTTGTGGGCCTCGGCAATCCCGGCGCGAAATATGCGGGCAATCGTCATAACATCGGCTTCATGGCGGTGGACCGGATCGCCGCCGATCACGGATTTTCCCCGTGGCGGCGCGGCTATCAGGGGCAGGTGTCTGAGGGGCGCTTGGGGTCGGAAAAGATCGTGCTGCTGAAACCTGAAACCTTTATGAACCTGTCTGGCCAATCTGTCCGCGCGGCGGTCGATTTTTACAAGATCGACCTCGCCGACATCACCGTATTCCATGACGAGCTGGACTTGGCCCCCGGCAAATGCCGAGTCAAGCAAGGCGGCGGCCATGCCGGCCACAACGGCCTGCGCTCGATCCATGCGCATTTGGGTGAAGCCTACGGCCGCGTCCGGCTTGGCATCGGCCACCCCGGCCACAAAGACGCCGTGGCCGCCTATGTGCTGCACGACTTTGCGAAGTCTGATCAAGACTGGCTTGACGACGTTCTGCGCGGCATCTCTGACGGCGCACCATATTTAGCCGAAGGCGACGCCGCGAAATTTATGAATGCAGTGGCCCTAAGGGTTGTGCCGCCGCGATCTTCCAGCGGTGTCGAGAAGCCCACCAAACCCGCGCCCACCGCAGCCCTCAAAGCCGAGCCCGCCGCCGAACTCAGCCCGCTGGCAAAGTTGAAAGACTTTTTCCGATAGCGTTGTTTATGCGAGAATATCGACCTAACCGCGCTTGCCCACCCCCCAAACTCCACACTGCTGCCAGTTGTGCGATACCATCACTGCGGCTAACCTTGCTATATGAGATCACCCCAGCAGCGGATCGGCCTGACCCAGACCCAGCGGCTTGAGCTGAACATCAGCCTGCAAGCCTCGATCGCTATTTTGCGCACCGATGCGGCGGGGCTGACGCGCTATCTGGAGGAGCAGGCGGCCGATAATCCGCATCTGCGGCTGGAACCGCCGCCACAACCCAGCTTGCAAGATTGGCTGCCGCGCTGGGCGGGGGTTTTATCCTCGGGTGGCGGTCTGGGCTTGGCGGCTGAGACGGCAGACACCAGCCCCAGCCTGATCGCTCATGTGATGGATGAGATCGAAAAGCTAAGGCTGAACCCACGCGACAACAAAATTGCCGTCGCCTTGGCCGAAGTGCTGGAGCCTTCGGGCTGGCTCGGGGCCGAGTTAAGCATCATCGTCGCCGAAACCGGCAGCAGCTTGGCCGAGGTCGAAGCCGTGTTGCGCCGTCTGCAACAGTTTGAACCCACCGGGGTTTTCGCGCGCAATCTCGCGGATTGTCTGCGCTTGCAGGCGATCGAGGCCGAAGCGATGGACAGCGAAATGGCCGCCGTTTTGTCGCATCTCGATCTGCTTGCCGCTGGGGATCTGGCAAAGTTGGCCAAGGTGTGCGGCATCAGCGAGGCCGCGGTGTTACAGCGGTTTCGCATCATCCGGGCGATGAATCCCAAGCCGGGGGCAGAGTTCGCCAGCATCTCTGCGGCACAATCGCGCGAGCCCGATTTGGTGGTCAAAGCCACGGCGACCGGGTGGAGCATTGCACTGAACCGTTCCGCCTTGCCAACGCTGCGGGTCGAGAAATCAGACGCAGGCTCGGTCGCAGGCTTCACGGCGGCCAAGGCGTTGGAGCGCATGGTGGACGCTCGCAACGCCACCTTGCTGCTGGTCGGGCGCGAGATTTTGCTGCGCCAGCAAGAGGCCATCCGCCAAGGCCCGATTGCGCTGCAACCGATGACCATGGCCGAACTGGCAGAGGCTTTGGGCTTTCACGAAAGCACCATCAGCCGGGTGGTGGCAGGCGCAAGCCTCGACAGCCCGCGCGGCACGTGGTGGCTGCGGCAGATGTTCAGCCCGGCGTTGGGCGGCAATGGGCAGCCGCTGATCTCGGGGGCTGCTATGCGCGGGCGGCTGGCACGGCTGGTGGCTGCGGAAAACCCAGCGCGGCCGTTGTCGGATGAGGCGTTGGCGATGGCTTTGGCGATTGACACCGGCGTGACCATCGCCCGGCGCACGGTGGCGAAATACCGTGAGGCCGAGGGTATTCCGATTGCAGGTCGGCGCAAGCGCAAGCCAGTTCTGCCGCGAATGGGCCGAAAAGGTCGCGCAGAGGGCTGACTTCACCCCGCAGCACCGCTATCGCTAAGGCGAAATCAAGCGGGAAGTCAGATGGCGCATTTTCTGGGCGTGGATACCGGTGGCACTTATACCGATGCGGTGATCGTGGATGAGGCTGCCGATCTGGTGATCGGTAAGGCGAAATCGCTGACCACCCGCGCCGATCTGGCGCTGGGCATTGGTCGCGCTGTTGATGCGGCTTTGGCTCAATCTGGGGTGGCAGCCAAGGATGTGGCGCTGGTGTCGCTGTCCACCACTCTGGCGACCAATGCTTTGGTCGAAGGGCAGGGCGGTCGCATCGCCTTGATTTTCGTCGGCTTCGATGACGGGGACCTCGAACGTGGCGGGCTGATAGAGGCGCTGAAGGGCGATCCGGTCGTGAAGATCGCAGGCGGCCATAGTCATGCAGGCACCGAAGTCGCCCCGTTGGACCTCGCCGCGTTGGAGGCTCACCTGCGAGAACTCGGCCCACAGGTGATGGGCTTTGCCGTCGCCGCGCGCTTTGCCACTCGCAACCCCGTGCATGAAATCACCATCCGCGATATGGTCAGGGCCGTGACGGGCCGCCCAGTCACCTGCTCGCACGAGTTGTCGGCGCAGTTGAACGGGCCGAAAAGGGCGCTTACCGCTGTACTGAATGCGCGGCTGATCGGGATGATTGATCGGCTGGTTGCGGCGTGTGAGCGGCATCTTGAGGCCATCGGCATCACGGCGCCGCTGATGGTGGTGCGTGGCGATGGTGCGCTGATTTCGGCGGCGATGGTGCGCGAGCGACCGATTGAAACCATCCTCTCCGGCCCCGCTGCCAGCATCGTTGGCGCGCGTTGGCTGACCGGTGCGAAAGATGCGCTGGTGTCTGATATCGGCGGCACCACCACCGATGTGGCGCTGTTGCGCGATGGCCTGCCCGAGATTGACCCGCAAGGCGCGCGGGTTGGTGGCTTTCGCACCATGGTTGAAGCGGTCGCGATGCGCACCACCGGCTTGGGCGGCGACTCAGAGGTGCATCTGATCACCGAGGGCCTCGCAGGCGGTATGCGGCTAGGCCCGCGCCGCTTGATCCCGGTGTCGCTGCTGGCGTCAGAGCATGACGCGATGGTCCACGCGGCTTTGGATCGGGCGCTGTCGTCGGACAGGGCTGGCGATATGGACGGCCGCTTTGTGGTGCCGATGGCTGGGCAAACCGGCGGTCTCAGCCCGCGCGAGTTGACGGTGCTGGAACGCATCACCGCACCGATGCCGATGTCGCAGGTGCTAACCACCCGCCTAGAGGTTGCAGCGTTAGAGCGGTTGGTGGCGCGCGGTTTGGTGATGATCGCCGGGGTGACGCCGTCGGATGCCAGCCACGTTCTCGGTGGACTTGACGCATGGGATGGCCCCGCTGCGGCGAAGGCGGTCGAGCTTTTGGGCCGCAGGCGCAATGGCTCGGGCGAGCGGTTCTCTAATGATGCCAAAGTCTTGGCACAGTCCATCGTCGATCAACTGACCACGCAGACGGTTGAGTGTCTGCTGGAAGCCGCCTTTGACGAGGACGCAGGGTTCAGGGGCGAAAGCCCGGAAGTGCTGGCGCGGCACGCTTTGACCAAAGCCGCGCTAAACCGCCACCGCGGCGTGATCGAGTTCACCGCGCGGCTTGGCGTCCCGGTGATCGGACTTGGCGCATCGGCCCCCTATTACTACGGTGCTGTCGGCAAGCGGCTGGGCTGTGAGATGATACTGCCCGAACATGCTGGCGTCGCCAACGCCATCGGCGCTGTGGTCGGCCAGGTCAGCCAGCGCGCCACGGCGATTGTCACCAGCCCCGGCGTGGGTCGCTTTACCGCTCACCTGCCGGACGGCTTGCAGACCTTTAGCGATCCAGAAACCGCGATGGTTGCCACCGAAGCGGCACTAACCATCGAGGCTGTTCGCCGCGCCAAACATGCCGGAGCCGAAGACTTGCGCATCACCTCAGCCCGCGATCTGCGCTCGGCCTCGGTGGAAGGCCAGCCGATGTTCGTCGAGGCGACAATCTCGGTGACAGCCTCAGGTCGGCCCCGGGTGGCGCATACGGTGCCGGAAGGGGCGATGCTGTAACCTCCCACTCCACCCCCGCTTTAAACGGGGAGATTGTATAGCGGTTTGGTCGCTCCGCAGCGCGAATGAAGTCCATTTGGCTGTGTCGCTACCAAATGTGGTAGTCCTAACCGACAGGCACACTAATCCCTCCCACCGAGGAAACACATTCGCGGACGGCACCGTGCTGACGGCCGAGCAAAACCCTCCGTCTAAAACCAACTACTCGGCCAGAATACCCCTTGACGCCCCCCACCGCCCCCACTACTCACCGCGCCAGTGGCGAGGTAGCTCAGTTGGTTAGAGCACACGACTCATAATCGTGGGGTCGAGAGTTCAAGTCTCTCTCTCGCCACCAATAACCTAAGTTATTGGTTAGGGAATAAGCGATTTGGGGCATCCAAAATCAGCTTATTGCACCTCTTAATGCGCGTAGCGGCGGCGGTTACATTTGTTTTCCGAAAAATTAGCTAAAATGCATCCCTACAGCGCCGTCAGTTCGCGCTAGAGAGGTTTTTTGGGCATCCCCGCTGGATGGCGAGAGCTTGTAGGCATCGAAAATGCGGTGGTGCTTCTGCGCGGCGACTTGCGTACTCTGCTTCGCACTCGGAGCATTCTCACTTAGCATGTCCAGTCCACACTGCCAAAGGGAACCTTTTCGGTGCGCTGAAGTTTGTGCTTTTGAAGGCAAAGATAATATCCGGAACGCCTTCAATCGACAGACATCGCGCCACAGTCACCGACAACCCGGCTTCAAGCCACGGTCACCCCCCAACCGCAAAGGACAGAGAATGTTGGACTCATTGCTACCCGCGCTTCTCCCCTTCGGCATCCTCGTCGCCGTATCCTTGGTGGGGCTGTTCAGGTCGAATGCCCATGCACCTAGGCTCGAAAGTTCGACGGTGAAAATCAGGCGCGCGCACTCGGCAGAGTACTCATCAATGTCCAGCGATAGGAGATTTAACTGATGCTGCGCACTGGCTCTATAAATCAAATCCCCGTCGACAATCCCTCCGTCTATGCATTTCGCATCAGTAATGAAGTTCAAGCGGAAGACTTAAAAGCAATGGCGGAGACCATGAACAATGCATTCGACGTGCATTCATCCGTGTCGATGCTGCTGATTTTTGAGCAATATGAAGGCGTTGAAACCGGCGCAGGTTTTGACATGGAAACGTTCAAATCGCAGTTCCGCTCTTTGGCCAAGGTCGATAAGTACGCTGTAGTTGGCGCGCCTTCCATTGCTTCGACTATGATCAACGTGATGGACAAAGTGATCCCGACAGATGCCCGTACTTTTGAGCGGTCTGAAGAGTTGGCGGCGTGGCAATTTGTCGGCGCAAACCCTGCGGCATCGTCTTAAGGGAAGCTCATCGCTGAAACGCTCTCAGTGTCAGCGCGCTGCATGTCTGATTTGCTGTACCGGCGCATGTGACGCGCGACGTCCCAAAGTCCCTCCACCACAAACCCCCCACTGCATCACAACCAGCGCTTCCATTTGAAAAACAAATACGTCCCGCTCGCCGAAGCCAGCATCAGAAGCAGGGCCAGTGGATAGCCAAACCGCCACGCCAATTCCGGCATATGGGCAAAGTTCATCCCATATAAACTCGCGATCAACGTCGGTGGCATGAACAAAGCCGCCACCACCGACACGATCCGCACGGTGACGTTCTGCGATAAATTGATCATGCCCAAGGTGGCATCCGAGGTCAGCGCCAGACGCGAACCAAGAAAGTCTGTATGCACCTCAAGCGCCTGCAGATCGCGCATCAGACCCTTCACCCAAGGCCGCAACACGTCGCCGCCCGCCCGATCGCTCAGGGTTTGACCGAAGAAACTGAGTGCACGCTCAACCGTCAGCAGACCCAGCCGGACGCGCCCGAGCAGATCACCCTCACGCCCGACTTTCACCAAAGCGCTCTGCAATGCGTCGGTCTGAAGACCGTTCGATCCGCCTTGGTAAATCCCCGAAGCGACCTCATCCAGCGCATGTCCGATACCCTCAAGAATATCCGCCATCCGCCCAATAATTTCTTCGATCAAGCCGAGAAATAGTTTTTCGGGACGATCACATCCGGGGCCGACTTTGTCGGCGCGCTCGGGGTAGGTCTCAAACGGACGCGGCGCGTGGTAACGCACGGTGATCAGACGGTCAGCCGACAGAATGAAACAAATCGGGCCCGAGATTGGCTTGTGCGATTCCGACAGACCGGGCAGCACCACGGTCATGTAATCCGCGCCAGCCTCACGATACAGCCGGTTTGAGATTTCGATTTCTTCCATATCCGCCAGCGTCGGCACCGCCAGGCCCAACCGCGTCACATCGGCGGATTGGTTCGACAACGGTCGATACAGATCAATCCAAAGTGCTGCCGAAAGATCAAGCGGTTGCTCGATCCGCGCCAAGCCACCGGCCGCTGGTGCATAGGCAAACAACATTTCAGAACGCACCAATCATAAAAAGCTGGCGCGGCTTATGCTGCAAGACACACACTGCGGTGCGGCGGAGAGGGCAACTTTGGCGCGTCATTCAAGTCCCGGCATACTTTATCTGGTCTGTCCGGCGCGGCGACCAGACAGGTCATCTAGACCGGGCAATGTAAAATTCTAGTGACGCTTTCGGCTGAGATGTCGCCGAAGTGCAACGCTGCAACCGCTGGCAGAATCTGTCATATGTCCGTTGCGCAGCTGGGTTATCACCTCCGCCATTCCCCCCGTGCCGGAGCCTGCGATGACGCTGCCCTTGCCTCTGCTTCGTCTGCCCCCGCTGCTCCTGACGGGCGCGCATGTCTTGCGCGACGGCGCGCTGCAGGAAGGTTGCATCGGTTTGGCCGAAGGTCGCATAGATCCGTCCGCGTTGGCCGAGGTCGACCTTTCGGGCTATCTGATTTTGCCCGGCATGATTGATATGCACGCCGCCAGCGTTGCGCCGGGTGACTCGTTGGACGCATCGCTCGCCGCAGTTGACCGCACCGCAGCGGCGCAGGGTATCACCACCGCCTATCTGGCGCAGGGCTGGAGCTGGGAGGATGGGCCGCGCGGTCCAGATCAAGCCGAAGCACTTATGCAAGCGCTCGACAGCTATCGCCCGCAGGCTCTCACCGATCTGCGGCTGCAAATCTGCGCCCAAACCCATCTGGTCGATGAAACCGCTCGGTTGATTGCGGCGGTTCGGCGGCATCAGATCGGCTATGTGGTGTTTGAGGATCATGTGTCAGAGGGCCTGCACATGGCCCGCATCGCGCCCGCCGATTTTGCGGTTTGGGCACGGGCGTTGGGTAAAACAACCGATGAGTTGACCCGTGCGATCGAAGCCGCCGCCAGCCGCAGCAAAGAGGTGCCGCGCAGTCTTTGCACTTTGGCCGAGGCTTTTGATGCAGAGCGCGCGCTCTATGGCAGCCAGAACGATCCTGATGGAGAGACGCGGGCGTTTTATGCCATGATCGGAGCCAGTGTCGCGGCGTTTCCGCTGACGCGCCGGGCCGCACTTGCCGCGCATACGATGATGAGCCCGGTGGTGATGGCCGCGCCGGATGTGCTGCGGGGGCGCGGGCAGTCGGGCAATGTCTCGGCCTTGGCCTTGGTGGCGGACGGGTTGTGTGACGTGCTCGCCTCGCGCGATAATATGCCTGCCTTGGCGTTGGCGGTATGGGCGCTGGTGGATCGCGGCGTGATGGGCTTGGCGCAGGCTTGGGCGCTGGTGTCGAGCCGTCCCGCCGAGATACTACGGCTGGCGGATCGTGGCATGTTGGAGCCGGGCTTGCGCGCCGATATGGTGATTATCCAAGCCGAGACGCGGATGATCGAGGCGACGATTGTGGCGGGGCGTGTAAGCTATCTGGCAGGAGAAGCCGCGCGCCGGTTCGGTGGTCAGCCTCACGCGTTGCGGTTGGCGGCGGAGTAAGCTCGGTTGATCTCACCACGAGCCGTCCGCAGCGGCATTGAGCCCCCTCGAACGGCGCTGCCGGGGAGGCTTTTCGACCGGGTGCAGAAATGCCGCGGTAGCCGCCGCAGGAGGGGGCTCGATGCCCCTGATGGCGGCACATGGTTGCGGCGCTTGGGTTAGGCTTCGACCACCAACGGCTTTAAAATCACAATGGGCGCGCTGCGCTTTGCCATGATCTCGACAAAGCCGCGTTGGGTTTTCTGCTCGGCGTGAAGCACGACTTGCGCTGCGGCGCGGGCGTCTTCGCCGGCGTCGTGGTGTTGGAACTGCAGCGACAGCACTTTCTTCAGATGGCCCAAGCCATGCCCGCCGTTGCCGCGAAACTCCGGCCATGCGCGCCGCGCTATGGTGACGCTGTTCACCCAGTGCAGGCTGGGGGTTTCCAGCCCGTGCCAGTCGCAGGCGGCGGCTACGGCGCGTTGATCGAAGCAGGAGTGTTGCACGATCGGTTGGTGCAGCATCAGCGGGGCAATGGCCGCGATGATCTCGGGGAAACGTGCGGCACCGCGCACCTTTCGGGCATCAATGCCGTGCAGTTGGGTGTTGAAATGCGAGAACGGCTCGCCCGGGTCGACCAGCAGGCTGAAGGTGTCGATCTGGCCCCAATCATCGACGCAGGCGAGGCCGACCTGGCAGATGCTGTGGGCATTGCGATTGGCGGTCTCAACATCGAAGGCGATGAAACGGTAGGGTGGGGCGAGGTGGTGCGGGATCATGCGGCGGGCCTTCCGATTGGAGGACCAGTTGAGCCCAGCTTGCGGGTGGGTGCAAGAGTGGGATTGGGTGCCGCGTGTGGGCGGGGATTTTATTGTTATATATCAAGAGGGTTTTGGGGACGTTAGGGGATTGTTAAGGATTGTGTTTCCGCAATTTCGACTATTTTTGTTTTGATAGATTTGGCCGAAGACAAATCTGGCCGCGCCTGCCTGCCCCTTGGCAGGCGTGAAATGCGCCAGCCCAGACAGGCGCGGCCAGATTATTGAGTTCCGGATTGGGCCAACACCCCTTGCTCAACAGCCTTTGGCTTTATGCGCAACGAACCGTAAAACGCTCCCCCGGAGCGTTTTCTTTCGGCTCGTGGCCCCTCGAATTGGGCCTTCGAAGGTTCAGAGTTCAAAGGTTCAGAGGCTTAAAGAAAAAGGGCGAGGTTTGCACCTCGCCCCCTTCCGTCACTCTATCAGGTTACTTCTGCCAAGACTTGATCAGCTCGTCATAGGCAATCGTCTCACCCTGCGGCTTCTCGTTTTCCAGCTTGGCGACCGGAGATCCCGGCTCGTCCAGCCAGACCTGCGGGTCTTTTTCTTCGTTCAGTTTCGGGCCGATATCACCTTGGACTCCAGCCTTCTCAAGCCGTCCCAAGACTTTCTCTTGCTCGGCACACAAAGCATCCAGCGCCTCTTGTGGGGTTTTCTCACCCGACATAGCGTCGCCGATGTTCTGCCACCACAGCTGCGCCATTTTCGGATAATCTGGGATGTTGGTGCCGGTAGGCGACCATGCAATCCGTGCTGGCGAGCGGTAGAATTCGATCAGGCCACCGAGTTTCGGGGCGCGATCGGTGAAGTGCTGGCTGTCAATGGTCGATTGACGGATGAAGGTAAGACCGACATCAGACTTCTTCATATCGACAGTTTTCGAGGTGACGAACTGGGCGTAAAGCCAAGCCGCCTGAGCGTGATCGACCGGGGTGGACTTCATCAATGTCCACGAACCCACATCTTGATAGCCAACCTTGGTGCCCTCTGACCAGTAAGCGCCGTGCGGGGACGGTGCCATGCGCCATTTCGGCGTGCCATCGTCGTTCATCACTGGCAGGCCGGGTTTCACCATGTCTGCAGTGAACGCGGTATACCAGAACGCTTGCTGGGCGATTTCACCCTGCGCAGGCACGGGGCCAGCTTCACCGAACACCATACCAGCCGCCGAAGGTGGTGCGTATTTTTGCAGCCATTCGATGGATTTGGTGATCGCGTAAACCGCCGCTGCGTCATTCGTAGCACCGCCACGCGCAACGCAAGAGCCTACAGGCCGTGAGTTTTCGTCAACCCGGACGCCCCATTCGTCAACTGGCAAACCGTTCGGCTCACCCTTGTCGCCCATACCGGCCATCGACATCCACGCGTCGGTGTAACGCCAGCCCAAGCTTGGGTCTTTCTTGCCGTAATCCATGTTGCCATAGACTTTGGCTGGACCGCCCGCATAGGTCATATCGCGTCCAGTGAAGAACTCCGCGATATCTTCGTAAGCCGACCAGTTGATCGGAACGCCCAATTCATAGCCGTATTTGGCTTTGAAATCGTCTTTGGTTTTCTGATCGTTGAACCAATCGTAGCGGAACCAATAGAGGTTGGCGAACTGCTGGTCGGGCAGTTGATACAGTTTGCCATCCGGTGCGGTGGTAAAGCTGGTGCCGATAAAGTCAGCCAGATCAAGGCCGGGGTTGGTGACGGCTTTGCCTTCATTCGCCATCCAGTCGGTCAGATCGCGGGCCTGCTGATAGCGCCAGTGGGTGCCGATCAGGTCCGAGTCGTTGATATAGGCGTCATAAATATTTTCGCCCGACTGCATTTGGGTTTGCAGCTTTTCAACGACATCGCCTTCGCCGATCAGATCGTGGGTGACTTTGATGCCAGTCAGCGCGGTGAACGCCGGGGCCAGCACTTTGGCCTCATATTCATGCGTGGTCAGGGTTTCCGAGGCGACCTTGATTTCCATGCCAGCATAAGGCTTTGCGGCGGTTTCAAACCATTGCAGTTCGGCTTCTTGATCGGCGCGCGACAGCACGGACATATCGCCGATTTCTTTATCAAGGAAAGCTTTGCCCGCCTCCATGTCGGCCATCGCCGGCATACCGTAGGCCATCAGCGCAAGCGCCATGGCGGTTGATGTTGTACGCAGTCTCATTCGATTCCTCCCAGAATTGTTGGACGTGTCGTTATGGCCCGGCGATGGCTCACCGGGGTGGTTTGCTGCCTTATACCCAGCGAAAAACCGCGAAAGCGTAAAGCAGGCAGAGGATCAGCGCCCAAGTCAGCGGTGCGCCGAAGAAGAACAGCCAAGCCAAGTTGATGAAGGCCGAGCCGAGTAGGGTGATGAACAGCCGGTCGCCGCGCGTGGTTTCAATGCGCAGTATGCCGCGACGGGGTGTTTCAGGATAACGGATCGCCAGCAGTGTGAAGGTGATCAGCAATGCGGCGATGATGTAGAAGAACAAGGCGACCGGGAAGGTCCAAGCCATCCAGCCGCCTTGGATCATTGGATCAAACCATTGGAAACCTTCATCATTGCGCGGAGTGGCCCAAACGAGAAACGCAAGCAGCGCGACCATCGCGGCGAACAGGCTGATGAAGATTGAGTTCCAGCGTGAGGCGTTCATATCAAACCCTCCCGAGGGCAAAGCCCTTGGCGATGTAGTTGCGCACGAAGTAGATCACCAAGGCGCCGGGGATGATGGTGAGCACCCCGGCTGCCGCGAGGACGCCCCAATCCATGCCTGATGCAGACACGGTGCGGGTCATGGTGGCGGCGATGGATTTGGCGT
The DNA here is from genome assembly GCF_028290025.1 of Cypionkella sp. GTDB lineage: Bacteria > Pseudomonadota > Alphaproteobacteria > Rhodobacterales > Rhodobacteraceae > Cypionkella. The sequence continues at coordinate 17,083 of NZ_JAQGKQ010000051.1, forward strand.
TCACGGCAGTGAGGGTGCGCGACAACAGCAACTCCACCCATGAGAACATGAAGCAGAAGAACGCCGCCACGCCGATGCCCGATGCCACCAGCGGCATGAAGATGCGGATGAAGAAGCGCGGGAACGAATAGCCGTCGATATAGGCGGTTTCGTCGATCTCTTTCGGGACGCCGCGCATGAAGCCCTCCAATATCCACACCGCGAGGGGGACGTTGAACAGACAATGCGCGAGGGCGACGGCGATATGGGTGTCGAACAGGCCGATGGAGCTGTAAAGCTGGAAGAATGGCAGCGCGAACACGGCGGGCGGTGACATCCGGTTGGTCAGCAGCCAGAAGAACAGATGTTTATCGCCCATGAAGTTGTAGCGGCTGAAAGCGTAGGCGGCGGGCAATGCCACGGTGATTGAGATGAGGGTGTTCAGCACCACATAGATCATCGAATTAACGTAGCCCATATACCACGACGGATCGGTCAGGATGGTGACGTAATTGGCGAAGGTCAGCTTGTTCGGGACCAGCGAGAAGGTTGAGGTGATCTCGGTGTTGGTCTTTAGGCTCATATTGATCAGCCAGTAAATCGGGATCAGCAGGAACAGCAGGTAGATCGTCATGGTGATCAGGGATGCGCGGTTTTTCATCATTTCGTCTCCTGCGCATCAAGGGTGGTCATCACGGTGTAGAACACCCAGCTCACCAGCAGGATCACGAGGAAATACATGATCGAGAACGCGGCCGCGGGGCCGAGGTCGAACTGTCCGACGGCCATTTTCACAAGGTCGATCGACAAGAACGTGGTCGAATTGCCGGGGCCGCCGCCGGTCAGCACGAACGGCTCGGTGTAGATCATGAAGCTGTCCATGAAGCGCAACAGCACGGCGATCAGCAGCACGCCGGACATTTTCGGCAGCTCGATATAGCGGAAGACAGACCAGCGGCTCGCTTGGTCGATCTTGGCGGCTTGGTAATAGGCTTGTGGGATCGACTGAAGGCCCGCGTAGCACAGCAGTGCGACCAGCGAGGTCCAGTGCCAGACGTCCATCACGATGATGGTGATCCAAGCGTCGAGCGCGTCGTTGGTGTAGTTGTAGTCGATGCCGATGTTGGTCAGGCCGCGACCGAGAAGACCAATGTCGGGGCGGCAGAAGATTTGCCAGATGGTGCCGACGACGTTGAACGGGATCAGCAGCGGCAGGGCCATTAGGACAAGGCAGAAGCTGGCCCAGAAGCCCTTTTTCGGCATGTTGAGCGCCACGAAAATCCCCAGCGGCACCTCAATGGCAAGGATGATTGCCGAGAACAGCACTTGGCGACCCAAAGCGGCGTGCATCCTGTCGGAGGAGATCATTTCCTCAAACCAGCCAAGGCCGTTCCAGAAGAAATCGTTCTGACCAAAGGTGTCGTTCACCGAATAATTCACCACCGTCATCAGCGGGATCACGGCAGAGAACGCCACCACGATCAGCACTGGCAGCACAAGGAACCACGCTTTGTTGTTCTGGGTCTTCTCCATCACACAGCCCCCCCTTGGACGCGCCAGTCGTCGGCGTAGACGTTTATCCGGGCGGGCTCGAAGCGTACGCGGGTTTGGTCGGCCCCAATCGCAGCCCCCTCAGCCGCGATTACGTTCACCACTTGGCCCGCGACTTCGCCTCGAATGATGCGGTGGCGGCCGACGTCTTCGACGCGGCGGATGGTGATCGGCAGGCCCTCGGTTGCGCTCAAAGCGCAGTATTCCGGGCGGATGCCGATCTGAGTGCGGCCAGTTTGCGGCGCATAAGCCGCGCCCAACGCCACATCAACACCCTGCAGGTGGGCCACATTGCCCACCACCGCCGCATTCAGCAGGTTCATCCCCGGCGAGCCGATGAAATAGCCCACAAAGGTATGCGCGGGAGTTTCAAACAACTCCTCCGGCGTGCCCATTTGCACGACGCGGCCATCATACATCACCACAACTTTGTCAGCGAAGGTCAAAGCCTCGGTCTGGTCATGCGTCACATAAATCATCGTATGGCCAAACTCGCGGTGCAACTGCTTCAACTGCGTGCGCAACTCCCACTTCATATGCGGGTCGATCACCGTCAGCGGCTCATCAAACAGGATGGCATTCACATCCTCGCGCACCATGCCACGACCGAGACTGATCTTCTGCTTGGCATCGGCAGTCAGCCCGCGCGCCTTGCGATCTAACGTCGCCTCCATGCCAATGGTCTGCGCAATCGCCGCCACACGCGCCTTGATATAAGCGGGGTCCATGCCGCGATTTCGCAAAGGAAATGCAAGGTTTTCGCGCACGGTCATGGTGTCGTAAACCACCGGAAACTGGAACACCTGCGCTATGTTGCGCTCGGCGGTTTCCGAGTCTGTCACATCGCGGTCGCCAAACAAAACCCGGCCTTGGCTCGGGCGCAGCAGCCCGGAAATGATGTTGAGCAATGTGGTTTTACCGCAACCCGACGAGCCGAGCAGCGCATAGGCCCCGCCATCCTGCCAAACGTGATCCATCTGCTTCAACGCATAATCGGCGTCGCTGGTAGGCGTGGCCGAGTAGCTGTGTGCGAGGTTTTTCAGGGTGATTTGCGCCATTATGCAGCCACCGCGTAAGAGGCTGCCGAGGCCAGCCGCCCGTCGCCGTCAAAGACATAAATATGCGCCGGGTCGAGCCAAAGGCTGACCTCATCACCCGCGTTCAAACTCTGCACGCCATGCACCAAAGCCACCCAACGATCTGGCCCGTGTTGCAGATGCAGGAAGGTTTCCGAGCCGGTAATCTCAGACGCGGTCGTGGTGCAGGGCAGTTCAATCGCATCGGCGCTGGGTTTGTGAAGGCTCAAATGATTGGCGCGGAAGCCAGCGGTATAAGCACCATCGGGAAGCGTGTTGAACGCATCAGCGTGGCGACCACCAAAGCGCAAGCTGTTGCCCTGCTTGGTGAAACTGAGGAAATTCATCGGCGGATCGCTGAACACGCGGGCGGTGGTGGCATCGACCGGGTGGCGATAAACTTGCGGCGTCGGGCCGAATTGCGTCACATGGCCTTGCCACAAAGTCGCGGTATTGCCGCCGAGCAGCAAAGCCTCCTCCGGCTCGGTCGTGGCATAGACAAAGATGGCCCCGGATTTCTCAAATATACGCGGGATCTCGGCGCGGAGTTCCTCGCGCAGCTTGTAGTCGAGGTTGGCAAGCGGCTCATCCAGCAGCACCAGCCCCGCCTCTTTCACCAAGGCGCGGGCCAAGGCGCAGCGTTGCTGTTGGCCACCCGAAAGCTCCAAAGGTTTGCGTTGTAGCATCGGGGTGATTTTCAGCATTTCAGCAGTTTCGCGCACGGCACGGTCAATTTCCGCAGTCGATTTACCAATCAGCCGCAGCGGCGAGGCGATGTTGTCATAGACGCTCATCCCCGGATAATTGATGAATTGCTGGTAAACCATCGCGACCTTGCGATCCTGCACGCGCATTCCGGTAACGTCTTTGCCCTGCCAAAAAATCTTGCCCGCAGTCGGCTGATCAAGCCCCGCCATCAGCCGCATCAAACTGGTTTTGCCCGACAAAGTCGGCCCGAGCAGCACGTTCATCGTGCCATTCTCCAACGTCAGATTGGTGGGCTGAATATAGCTTTGGCCCTTCACCACACGCGAAACGGATTGCAGTTCAATCGACATACCAGTCCCTCATTCCGCCGCAGGGCTGATCGCCCTTTGGCTTAGCATAGCCGACATAAAGCCCGAAAGTTGTGCAATTTGTGAATCGTTCAAACGCAGGCCAAGTTTGGTGCGCCGCCAGATGATATCGGCAGGCTCGACGGCAAATTCATGGGTGATCAGCCAGCGCACTTCGGCCTCGGTCAGTGTGGCACCAAAGTCTTGGCCGAGGTCGGAGGTTTGGCTGGCTTGGCCGAGCAGGATTGCAGCTTCGGAGCCGTAAGCGCGGATCAATCTGGCGGCCCAAGCCGGGGTCAGGAAAGGGTAGTTTTGTGCAAGATTGGCGGTCAGTTTCGCCACATCCGTATGCGGAAAATCACCACCGGGCAGGGCGACGCGAGCGGTCCAAGCGGGTTTGGCATTGGGGAAGAACGGTGCCAGTTTCGCCAGCGCAGATTCAGCAAGACGGCGGTGGGTGGTAATTTTACCGCCAAACACATTCAGCAAAGGCGCGCCGTTCTGGTCCAGCGACAGCACATAATCGCGGGTCGCAGCAGTGGCCGAACTTGCGCCGTCATTATAGAGCGGGCGGACGCCGGAATAGGTCCAGACCACATCATCGCGGGTGACGGGTTTGGCGAAGTATTGGCTTGCGAAATCAAGCAGATAGTCACGTTCCTCATCGGTGCAATGCGCGTCACCGGGGGCGGATTGGTGATCTTTGTCAGTCGTGCCGATCAGGGTGAAATCTTGCTCATAGGGGATGGCGAAGATGATCCGGCCATCGCTGCCTTGGAAGAAATAGCAGCGGTCGTGATCGTAAAGCTTGCGGGTGACAATGTGAGAGCCGCGCACCAGACGCACGCCTTCGCTCGAGTTAATCCGGGCGACGTTGCGGATGATATCCTCGACCCATGGGCCACCGGCATTGACCAAAGCGCGGGCGGTGTGGCTGGTTTGGCCCTGCGCGTCTTGCGTGGTGATCTGCCACAGATCGCCAGCCCGCGCGGCACTGATCACACGGGTGCGGGTGTGGATATTAGCCCCGCGCTGGGCGGCATCGCGGGCGTTCAGCGACACCAGTTTGGCGTCCTCAATCCAGCAATCGGAGTATTCATAGGCATGGGCAAACCGCTTTTGCAAAGGCGCTCCGGCGGGGTCGGTTTTCAGATCGAGCGTGCGGGTGGCGGGCAGGATTTTGCGGCCCCCGAGGGTGTCGTACATGAACAAACCAAGCCGGATCAGCCAAGCCGGTCTGCGGCCCTTCATCCACGGCATCAGCCGCGCCATCAGCTTGCCGGTGGGGGTTTCGCCCTCAAACCGCATGTCGGGGTGGTAGGGCAAAACGAAGCGCATCGGCCACGAAATGTGCGGCATGGCGACCAGCAGGGTTTCGCGCTCGTCAAGGGCTTCACGCACCAGACGGAACTCAAAATACTCCAGATAGCGCAGGCCACCGTGGAACAGTTTCGTGCTCGCCGAGGAGGTTGCCTGCGCCAGATCACCCTGTTCAGCCAGCGTCACCGACAAGCCGCGACCGACCGCATCGCGGGCAATGCCGCAGCCATTGATGCCGCCGCCGATGATGAAAAGATCGACCGTTTCCGGCCGCTGCTGCATGGTCAAGCTTAGGTCTCCTCCCCTAGCGAGGCAAAGGCTGAAGCAATCGCCGGGGCCGGTCAACTATTATTTTCGCTTTTGTGCGAATTGAAATAAAGCGAACATTTCTCGCGGATTGATTGCGCTAACCCTGTTGATTTACCTGCGATATCCCCCAAACCGCGCAAATTCGCGCTGCGCTGCGGCGTCAAGTTTTACCGCGATGCGGCGAAGTTTCGGCCTTGAACCGTGTTACAAACTAGCCGAAAGATGCGGCTTATCCCGGCGTTACATGCGAAAGGAAGCCGCCTTGGCCTTAAGCTTTCGGCAGACTGAGATTGTCGAAATTGCCCGCGCCGATGGCCGCGTGGTGGTTGAAGATTTGGCGCAACGCTTCGATGTGACCTTGCAGACCATCCGGCGCGATTTGACCGAACTCGCCGATTCTGGCCTGCTCGACCGGGTGCATGGCGGGGCGGTGCCGCGCACGGGCGTGACCAATCTGGGCTATGACGAGCGCCGGGTGATGAACGAGGCCGCGAAGGCTGCGATTGCCAAAGCCTGTGCGGCGGCGATCCCGGATAATTGCTCGATCATCATCAATCTGGGCACCACGACCGAGGCTGTCGCGCGTGAGTTGCTGCAACATCGCAACATCACGGTGATCACCAATAACATGAACGTCGCCAATATCTTAGTGGCCAATCCCAGTTGCGATATCATGGTGGCGGGCGGTGCGTTCCGGCGATCAGACGGCGGTTTGGTGGGCGAATTGACCACGCAATTCTTTGAGCAGTTCAAGGTCGATTACGCGATCATCGGCAGCTCGGCTTTAGACGGCGACGGCGATTTGCTCGACTTCGATCTGGCCGAGGTGCGGGTGTCTAAAACCATCATTCGGCAAGCGCGGCGGGTGTTTCTGGTTTGCGATCATTCCAAACTCGGGCGCTCTGCTCCGGCGCGCTTGGCGTCGTTGAGTGAGATCAGCGAAGTGTTTACCGATCAGCTTTTCCCGGAGGATTTGGCGCAGCGATGCGATGCGTGGGGCACCAAAATCAACTGCTGTTAGGGCCAACCCGCAACACTCACTGGTGCCGCAAAGCCTCAATCGGGTCTAGCCGTGCCGCCCTGCGTGCCGGGAAATAGCCGAACACCACGCCGACCAGCGCCGAAAACCCGAACGCCAGCGCCACCACCGCCCCCGATGGCGCGAACGGGATCGCCATGAAAACCGAGCCGCCATAGGCAAGCGCCAGCCCGACGCCGATGCCAACCGCACCACCTAACAGCGACAGCACCACGGCTTCGACCAAAAACTGCATCAGCACTTGGCCCGCACTCGCCCCCACCGCCAGTCGTATACCGATTTCGCGGGTGCGTTCGGTGACCGACACCAGCATGATGTTCATAATGCCGATGCCGCCGACCAACAGGCTGACCGCCGCCACCGACGACAAAAGCCCGGTCAGCACCGCGTTGACGCCGCCGAGCATATTCGCCAGTTCCTTCATATCGCTGACGCTGAAATTGTCGGTTTGGGTTAGCCCGATCCGCCGCCGCTCGCGCAGAACTTGGCTCACCGCCTTGATACCGTCCTCGGACGACACCGATTTGCGCAGCGCCACCGCGATGGAATCGACGTTGTTATTGCCCTCCAGCCGCCGCTGCACGGTTTTGGCGGGCATCAGCACCAGATCATCCTGATCCTGCCCGAAACTGCCCGCGCCGCGCGCCTGTAACACGCCGATCACCGGGCAGGCGACGTTTTTCACCCGAATGATCTGCCCGATGGGGTCAGAACGATCAAACAGCTTGCTCGCCACAGTTTGCCCGATGACGCAGACCGCCGAACCTGCGGTTTCCTCGTGCGGCTCAAAACTGCGACCCGCTGACAGCGGCCAGTTCTGCACCCGCGTGTAGTCATTATTGGTGCCGTAAACTTGGGTCGCCGCGTTGGCATTGCCGAACACCACGGTCTGACCGGAGCTGACCACCGGGGCGGCATAGCCCACTTCGGGCAATGTCGCCAAAACTTCGGCATCCTTCAAGCTAAAGCGCGGGGCCGCCGCGCCGCCACCGACAGGCGGGCCAAAGCCGCGCGTGCCGGGGCGCACCGTCAGCACATTGGTGCCCAAAGCCGAGACGCTGGCGTTGACTTGCGCCGATGACCCCTGCCCAATCGTCACCATCGCGATCACAGCAGCGACGCCAATCACCACGCCAAGCACGGTCAGAAACGTGCGCAATTTGTTGCGGATGATGGTGGTGAATGCGAGGGTTATGCTTTCCCAAAACATCCTACGCGCTCCGTGAGATTGGCGCAGGCGTGGCCTCATCGCGGCTGAGTTTGCCATCGGTGAACACCAGCAGGCGTTGCGCATAGGCCGCGATGTCTTCCTCATGCGTCACCATCACAATGGTGATGCCGTCGCGGTTAAGCGCCTGCAAAAGCTGCATAATCTCATGGCTGCGGTGGCTGTCGAGGTTGCCCGTCGGCTCGTCGGCGAGGATCACCATCGGATCACTGGCAAGCGCCCGGGCAATCGCCACCCGCTGTTGCTGGCCACCGGAAAGCTGCGAGGGGTCGTGGTTCTCGCGGCCCTCTAGCCCGACCTTTTGCAACGCCAGCCGCGCACGGGCAACACGTTCCGATTTCGCCATGCCTTTGTAGATCAATGGCAATTCGACATTTTCCAGCGCCGATTGTCGGGCGAGCAGGTTGAAACCCTGAAACACAAAGCCCAAGCAATGCCTGCGCAGCAACGCGCGGCGGTCTTGGTCTAAATCCTGCACCTCAACGCCCTGAAACAGATATTTCCCCGCCGAAGGCCGATCCAGACAGCCGATAATGTTCATCGCGGTAGATTTTCCAGACCCAGACGGCCCCATGATGGCGACGAACTCACCGCGCTGGATGGTCATATCAACACCGTCGAGTGCGCGCACTTCCGCCTCGCCCGCACCATAACTGCGATGGATATTGGAGAACTGGATAAGCGGCTGAACGGGGGCCAGACCGGAGCTTTGCATCAGCTGTTTCCGGCGGATTGATCAATGATCACCGCGTCGCCCTCAGCCAGATCGCCGCTCACCACGGTATAGCGGCCATCGCTCGCGCCGATTTCCACAGCGATTTCAACCGGAACCTGCCCGCGCAGCAGCCAGATCGACTTGCCGCTGCCCAAAGCTGGCGTGCCGCGATTACCGCCGCGTGGCATGATCAGCCCGACCAAACCACCCGAGGCACCTCGCTCCTCTGCCGCGCGTGGCGGGGCATAACGCAAAGCCGCATTCGGCACCATCAACGCGCCCGCAACCTGATCAACGGTGATCGCCGCCGTCGCCGTCATGCCGGGACGCAGCAGCCCATCCGGGTTGGCGACGGAAAGCACCGCCTTATAGGTCACCACTTCATTCGTCGCTTCGGGCGCGAAACGCACTTGCGTAATCACCGCCGGAAAGCTGCGGCCCGGATAAGCATCGACGGTAAATTCGCCCGGATCGTTGATTGAGACCTTGCCAATGTCAGCCTCATCAACGTCAACCAACAGCTCCATCCGCTCCAGATCTTCGGCGAGCTTGAACAGGGTTGGGGCCTCAAAATTAGCCGCGACGATCTGCCCAGCCTCGGCAGTGCGATCCAAAACCACGCCGTTGATCGGGCTGCGGATCACCGCTTTGGCAAGGTCCGCACTCGCCAGCGCCAGATTTGCTTGCGCCAAAGTAAGATCGGCGCGGGCGATTTCGACCTGTGCCTGCGCGCGCTGATCCGTCGCCTCAAAACCAACCATATCCTTGCGCGTCGCGACCCCGCGCGAGGCCAATTCTTGCTGCGTCGCCAAATTCGCCGCAGCCTCACGCGCGCTGGCCTCGGCCTGCGTCACCCGAGCTTTTGCTGAAGCAAGTTGCGCGCGTGCGTTATCGACCTGCGCTGAAAGTTTAGTGGCATCCAGCGTCGCGAGCACTTGGCCGACGCTAACCACATCGTTGTAATCGACCATCACCGTCGCCAAAGTGCCCGACAGTTCCGACGACACCAACACTTCCGTGGTCGGCTGCACCGTGCCCGTCGCCGTCACCGTCACCACCAGATCACCCTTGGCAACCGGCTCGGTGGTATAGCGCAGCACCGCAGGCGTGGCGGAAGCTGCGTTATAATACCAGCCAACCGCGCCGCCCAACGCCACCAACAATAGAACCAGCCAAAGCCAACGCCGCCGTTTTGGCCGCGCTGCACCCAACATTCTGGCAATATCTTCGCTGCTTTGCGCCATCTGCCGCCAACTAACCCTTATTCAATCGCCTGAAGCTTATACGCCATCCCGCGCGCATTCCGTCGCCTCACCGCTGAGGGGGTGACGCTATGCCCACCCCGCAAGGCCGCCCGCTTAACTGCCGCGATAGGTCGAATAGGCGAAGGGTGAGATCAGCAACGGCACATGGTAATGCCCCTCGGCATCCGCCACGCCAAACCGGATCGGGATTTCATCCAGAAACAACAAATCGCCCGCCGCCTGACCCGTGGCCATCAGATACTCGCCAGCGCAAAACACCAGCTCATACACCCCCGCCGTCAGCGCCGCCCCCTCCAGCATAGGCGCATCGGTGCGGCCATCGGCATTGGTCACGGTCTCGGCGATCTTAAGATGGCTCATCCCACTGATCCGATAGAGCGTAACCTTCACCCCAGCCGCAGGTTTGCCCTTTGCGGTATCCAGAACATGCGTGGTTAATTTGCCCATATCTGCCGCCCTATATCCGCGCCCAATCGCCACTCTAGCCAGCTTGCCCGCCCGCGTAGCCCGTGCCAAGCCGCAAAACTCCTTTCGTGATTATTTGATAAACCCAGCGTCGTTATTCGATATAGTCTGCGAACAAACGAGGAGAACCCCATGTCCCGCTACCCCCGCGATTTTCGAGGCCACGGCCCAGACGCGCCCGATGCCGCCTGGCCGCAAGGCGCGAAAATCGCCGTATCGCTGGTGCTGAACTACGAGGAGGGCGGCGAAAATAACATCCTGCACGGCGATGCCCAGTGTGAGGCGTTTCTTTCTGACATCGCTGGTGCCGCACCTTGGCCGGGTCAGCGCCATTGGAACATGGAGTCGATCTACGATTATGGCGCGCGCGCGGGCTTCTGGCGGCTGCACCGGTTGTTCACCGGCATGGGCCTGCCAGTGACAATTTTCGGCGTCGCCACCGCTTTGGCGCGTAACCCCGAGCAAGTCGCCGCAATGAAATCCGCAGGCTGGGAAATCGCCAGCCACGGCCTGAAATGGGTCGATCACCGTGACATGCCCATCGAGGAAGAACGCGCCCAGATCGCCGAGGCCATCCGCCTGCACACCGAAGTCGTAGGTGCGCCGCCGCGTGGTTGGTATACTGGTCGCTGTTCGGTCAACACGATTGATCTCACCGCTGAAACCGGCCAGTTCGACTGGATTTCCGACACCTACGACGACGATCTGCCTCATTGGCGCGAGGTAGGCGAGCGCGACCAACTGGTGATCCCCTACACGCTCGAAGCCAACGATATGCGCTTCGCCACAGCGCCGGGATACATCGAAGGCCAGCAGTTTTTCCAATACCTCAAAGACAGCTTCGACGTGCTTTATGCCGAGGGTCAGGCGGGCCACGCCAAGATGTTTTCCATTGGCCTGCACTGTCGCCTGATCGGTCGCCCCGGCAAAATCGCCGGGCTAAAGCGGTTCCTAGAATATGCAAAATCGCACAAAGACGTGTGGTTTCCCAAGCGCATCGAAATCGCCGAGCATTGGGCAAAAACGCATCCGCACAAGCGGTTTGAGCGGCCTTCACAAATGGCGCGCGAACGCTTCGTCACCCGCTTTGGCAGCATTTTCGAACATTCACCTTGGATTGCCGACCGCGCCTTCGATCTGGAACTCGGGCCTGCGCATGACAGCGCCGCAGGCATACATAACGCCTTGGCGCGGATGTTTCGCTCGGCCACTCCCTCCGAGCGCATGGATGTTTTGAAAGCCCACCCCGACCTTGCAGGCAAACTCGCTGCAGCCAAAGCCCTGACGCCGGAGTCCACATTCGAGCAATCTGCGGCGGCACTAGACGCCCTTACCGACGACGAGCGCAGCCAGTTTGAAAGCCTGAACACCGCCTATGTCGCCAAACACGGCTTCCCCTTCATCATCGCCGTGCGCGACAACACCAAAGCGAGCATCCTCGCAGCCTTTGCAGTACGCACTGCCGAAGATACCGCCACCGAATTTATCACCGCCTGCCAACAAGTTGAGCGTATCGCCGAACTGCGGCTAAAGGATATCCTGCCATGACCAGCTATTACGCCCCGCCCGGCGGCCTGCCCGCGCAAACCACATTGATGACCGGGCGCGCGGTCTTCACCAACGCCTATGCCTTCATCCCAAAGGGCTGTTTTTCCGACATTCTAACCAGTTGCCTGCCGGGTTGGCGGCACACCAAACTCTGGCTGATCGCGCGGCCAATGTCGGGCTTTTCCGAAACCTTCAGCCAATATGTGATGGAAGTGGCCCCCGGCGGCGGCTCCGATGCGCCTGACCCTGAAACCGGCGCAGAACACTTCCTGTTCGTCACCGGCGGCCTGATCACTCTGACCATCGACGGCATGGGATACGAGCTAGACGCAGGCGGCTACGCGTTCATCCCGCCGGGTGCGAAATGGCGGTTGCTCGCCGAAGGCAACGCCCCAGCCCGCTTCCACTGGATACGCAAACTCTATGAACCCGCCCCCGGCGTGGAAATTCCCCCGGCCTTCGTGATCAACGAAAAAGACGTCGCCCTCAGCCTGATGCCCGACACCAATGGCGTCTGGGGCACCACGCGTTTCGTCGATCCAACCGACGTGCGCTACGACGCCCATGTCAACATCGTCACCTTCCAACCCGGCGGCGTGATCCCGTTTGAGGAAACTCATGTGATGGAGCACGGCCTCTATGTGCTTGAAGGCAAAGCCGTTTACAAACTGAACCAAGATTGGGTCGAGGTTGAAGCCGGCGATTTCATGTGGCTGCGCGCCTACTGCCCACAAGCCTGTTACGCAGCCGGCCCCGGCCCATTCCGCTATCTGCTTTATAAAGACGTAAACCGCCACGCCAACCTGCGCGGCCCCGGCGGCTATCGCCCAACCCGCTAAACCTACTTAAAACTTATCTAGAACTTGCTTCTTCTTGGCGAAAATACTCCACCCGGGTCTGGGGGTGTGAGACCCCCAGTTCGCCATCGACCAAAGCTCAGCACCCCGTAAGTTGCTAAAACTTATCTAAAATTGTCATCCTCTCTGCCCAACTATCCCACGGGGGTCCGGGGGTGTGAAACCCCCGGCTCAACATCAGCCCAAAGGACCACCATGCGTCAAATCCATCCCGAACCCCTAACTTCCGAAGCCTTCGCCCCCTTCGGCGACGTCGTAGAGGCAACCGGAGATTTCCGCCTGATCAACGACGGCCAATGCCAGCGCCACCACGACCGCGCCCACCTAGATTTCGCGCCCGAAACCGACCCGCAAAACCGCCCCGGCCTCTCGATCTTCAACGCCACACCGCGCGCCTTGCCCTACACGTTCGACCTGATCGAGCGTCACCCCGAAGGCTCCCAAGCCTTCATCCCGATGACGCAAAACCCGTTCCTCGTGATCGTAGCTTCCAGCCCCAGCGAGAAACCCCGCGCCTTCCTTACCAACGGCGCGCAAGCCATCAACCTGCACCGCGGCACCTGGCACGGCGTGCTTACCCCGCTGCAAGCCCCCGGCCTGTTCGCCGTAATCGACCGCATAGGCACCTCGGCCAACCTAGAAGAATACCGCTACCCGCAGCCATGGGTGGTGCAACAAGGTTAACGCCCTGTCACAATCTGAGCAAATCAGAGTTAATTTCCTGTCACAGTGTTTAACAAACCGTCACAGTCCTCAATAAAGCCTTACAGCTTAATATCATAAGTCACCCATTTCGCCTTCTCGGCCACCCGATCATACAGCCCGCGCGCCCGGTAGTTATCTTCGGCCGTAATCCAGCGGATCAACGTCCAACCGCGCTTGCGCCCCACATCCGCGACGCCCTGCACCAAAGCCTCCGCTGCCCCGGTCCCGCGCGCTTCTGGCCCAACAAACAGATCATCGAGGAACCCGCCGACACTCGCCGACAACGGCCGCGCGAAGCTGCGAAAATGCGCGATCCCCACCACCACGCCGCCGACTTCCGCCACCAGCCCCTCGGCGCCATGGTCCGCATCCATCAGCCAGCCCCACACCGTTTGCCGCATCGCATCGGTCTGCGCCACGCCGTAAAACGCCGCATAACCTGCGTAAAGCTGCGCCCAAACCGCGCGATCCGCCTCGGCCACTGCGCGAATATCCATGCCATTCTCCTTCACCTAACGCCGCCGAGCCTAGCCAACCCGACGAACCGCCGCTAGTCTCGCCCGATGAAATTACTCAGCTATAACATCCAATACGGCTTTGGCAGCGATGGCCAATATGACCTCGCCCGCGCCGCCCGCGTGATCGACGGCGCCGACATTATCGCTCTGCAAGAGGTTGAACGCCATTGGTCGCGCAGCAATCACGACGACCAGCCTGCCATCCTCGAACAGCTTCTGCCGCACTACTATACCGCCTACGGCCCCGCCTTTGACATGGACGCCTCCACTACCGATGGCACCCAAGTGATCAATCGCCGCCGGCAGTTCGGCACCATGATCCTTTCGCGCTGGCCGATCTTGTGGAGCCGTTTGCACCTGCTGCCGATGCGCCGGATGCTGACCCCGCTCAACACCCAAAACCCGGCGTTGGAGGCGCTGATCGTCACCCCGCTCGGCCCGATCCGCGTGCTGTCCATCCACCTCGCGCATGTCGGTGTTGACGAACGCCTCGCCCAAATAGACCATCTTTTGCACCTTCACCACGATACCGCCCGCAGCGGTGGCCCGTGGAGCGGCAGCGATGATGAGCCTTCCCGCAACTGGACCGAGAACCAACCCGAGCCGCCGTGCCCGCAAACCGCGATCTGGATGGGCGATTTCAACTGCGAACCCGGCAGCGTCGAACATGCCCGGATCAGCGGCCAAACCCCCTATCACCCGGGCGCTCTGTATGCGGGCGGGCTGACCAATGCCGTCGCGCATTTGGGCCAAACCCTTCACACGCATGAGAAAATTATCGCTGGAGAGACGCGCTTGCGGCAGTTGGACCATTGCTTTGTGACGGGCGATTTAGCCCCGCATCTGCACCGCGCGTGGACCGATAACGCCGAGATCGCCTCAGATCATCACCCGCTTTGGGTCGAGTTGTAGGCCCAGGTTTCATCGCACCAAGACAGCAAAAGCAGCCTAGACTCGCGCCAAAACCCCCTCGAACGCCGCTAAAAACGTATCGACATTGGCCTTTGAAAACACCAAGGGCGGCCTGATTTTCAGAACATTTGAGCGTGGCCCGGTGGCCGAGATCAGCACCCGCGCCTCGCGCAGCCCGTTCACGATCTTCGCGGTTTTCGCAGCATCGGCGTCCAAAGGCCCACCCGAAATGATTTCTTGCCCGAGAAATAACCCCGCTGCCCGCAATGGCCCGAGGCAATCAAATTGCCCAGCCAACCCTCGCAATCCATCCGCGAAATAACCGCCAACCACTCGCGCATTTTCTTGCAAACCCTCGGCCTCAATCACCTCCAGCACCGCCATCGCGGTTGCCGCAGCCACAGCATTGCCGCCGAAGGTATTGAAATAGCGGGCTTTTGCGCCAAACGCTGCGATCACTTCGGGCCGCATCACCAGCCCTGCCACAGGATAGCCGTTGCCCATCGGCTTGCCGAGGCTCACCAAATCCGGTACGACCCCGTGCCGCTGGAACCCCCACATCGTATCGCCGCAACGGCCAAAACCCGGCTGCACTTCGTCGGCGATAAACACCCCACCAGCGGCGCGAATTGCCGCCACGGCAGGCGCCAAAAACCCCGCTGGACCCTCAAAAACTCCATCCGACGAGAAAATTGTATCGACAATCAGCCCGGCAGGTTTGATGCCATGCCGCAGCATATCGTCAATCGCGGCTTGCACTTCCGCCGCAAAAGCAGCACCCAAATCGCCCGCCATTCTCAGCGGATCGGGGGCGCGGACGGTGCGCACATGCTCGCCCAAAGCCACGCCGTCACCCAAGCTCGGCGACATGCCCGCCATCGCGTAAGTCACGCCGTGATAAGCATTTTCCGTCACGATAAACCCGGTGCCGCCAGTATGCGCGCGGGCAATCCGAAACGCCAGATCGTTCGCCTCAGACCCGGTGCAGGTGAACATCACATGGCTTAATTCGGTGGGAAAAGTCGCGAGCAACCGCTCGGCATAATCCAATACCACTTCGTGTAAATAGCGGGTATGGCTCGATAAAATCGCCGCTTGCTTTGCGGTCGCGGCGACGACTGCCGGGTGACAATGGCCCACCGAAGCCACATTATTATATGTATCTAAATAAGCGTTGCCGTCGCCATCATACAGCCAAACGCCCTCACCACGCACCAAATGCACCGGAGTTTCATAAAATAAGCGGTAGGCTGGCCCCAAGGCTTTTGCCCTGCGCGCCACCAAAGCCTGATCGGCATCCGACAAATCGCCCTTGCCCGGCACGTAGGCGTTCACCATGGTTCCGTCGTTTTTCATAATGTCTCCAAGGTGTTAAGCAGGGTAGGGCTCGGGATGGTTGCCAGCGCGGTTAAGCCTTGCCGCGCGGTCGCGACATTGCGTAGGATATAGGGCGCGTTCTCCGGGTAGCGGGCGGCGCGGGCCGAGGCGATGGTGATCGTCGTCAGCATCCGCGTCGCCACCAAGTCAGGGAACAGCAACGCCTCTGGCTTGGTAAGCGGCAAGATCGCATGATAAGCGCGGGCGAAATGGAGCAGGCTTTCCAGCGGGCGGGCGGGGTCGATGCAATAAGACGCCGCAATCGCCGCGTCGCAAATCAACGGCGTATGCACCATATCGCCAAAATCGAGAACGCCCGCGATAACATCAGAATTATCAGGCGATACCAGCACGTTATGCGGGTTCAGGTCATTATGGACGACTTGCCAGCGCAGGCTTTGCAGTTCGGGCGCAATCGCGTCAAAACGGTCTAAAGTTGCCCTCGCCAGCGCCTGCAAATCATCGGGAACCGTCGCAAGCATTGGCCGCAAAGCACTGGCCTGCTTGATATCCCATTGCAGCACATAGCCCGCTGCCGGATGCGTAAAGCCTTGTAAAGACAGCGTTAATCGTGCCGCCATCGTGGCCATTGCGCGGGCTTGCGTCGGGGTCCGTGGCGTCAAGTGCTGCGGGGTGCCTTCGAGGTAGGTCAGCAGCCGCAGGGTGCCGTGCAGTGTGAAAACCTCGGTCGCGCCGGTGGTGGTGCGGATCACTTTTGGCACGGGGAGGCCGGAGGTTTCGAGGCGCAGCAGCGCCTTGGTTTGCAGATCGGTGACTTGGGCAGGCTCGGCGGGGTTGGCGAGTTTCAAGACATAGCTTTGCTGCGCAGTTGAGATGCGGATGTTCAGATCGCGCTCGGACGTCAGCCGTTTGAGCGCGCCCGTGATGCCGAAATGCTGGCGCGCAAGGCTCAACGCCTCGGCATCGGTAAGCACAGGAGGGGCAGAGGACAGCACCTCGCCCAAGCGCGTATCTGTCCGCATATCAGTCATCGAAATCCCGGTTTTGATCGGTCGTATCAGGCATTCAAGGTGGCGGAGTGTCAAGTGCGGCGGTGGGGTTTTGATGGGGCAAGCAGGTGGCGGAAGATTAACAAAGTCTAAATGAGGCATAGATAAGCCATTGAAATCATATGAAGCCCGACCTTGTCCACGCATGGACGCGGCCCTATGTCCGGCCAAAGCCCTTGCCCTGCGCTGACCTTGCTCTAGTCTATCCGCAACAAAGGAAGCCCGATGTCCGCCGCCTTGCCCCCCGTCATTATAGTAGCCCATGGCCAACCCTCAGACCCCGCTCCGGCAGCGGCGGAACTGGCTGGCTTGGCCGCCAAAGTCGAAGCGCATTTACCTGGACAAATCGTAGCCTCCGCCACCCTCGCCGAACCCGAGGCGCTAGGGCGGGTGGTGACGAAGCTGGGGCAGGGCGGCCTGCTGTATCCGCTGTTCATGGCGGGTGGCTGGTTCACCCGCACCCATCTCCCCGCCCGCCTGCAAACTGTGGGGGCGGTCGGCTGGCAGGTGTTGGAGCCGTTGGGCTGCGATCCCGCCTTGCATGAATTGGCCGTCAAAGTTGCCGCCGAGGCGCTAGAAACACGGAAAGGCCCGATCCTGCTGGCCGCGCATGGCTCGTTCAAAAGCCCGGTTCCGTCTGACATAGCCCGCCACGTCGCCGCCAAAATCCGCGACGAGCTGGGCTGCGACGTCAGGGTCGGCTTCATCGACCAATCGCCTCAACTGGCAGAGATCACAAACCTCGGCCCCGACGCAATTTGCCTGCCGTTCTTCGCCGCAGCCGGAGGCCACGTCACCACCGATATCCCCGCCGCCTTGGCGCGATCAGGTTTCAGCGGAACCTTGCTGCCCGCGCTCGGCCTGCGCCCAGAGATCCCGGCGCTGATCGCCCAAGCTATCCGCGCGGCGCATCCGGTTTGCGTGCGGGAATGTCGGTTCCGGCAAAGCTAGGGCCGCGCGGACGCAAAGCGGAGGATGCCTCCGGCGGGGATATTTGAGCAGAGAGGATGACCTTAAGCGGGACGCTATACCGTATGCAGATACAGGTCGAAATCCACCTCTGACACCGTCCGCATCACCCGCGCGTATTCTGCGGCTTTGATCGCGGTGAAGGTGCGGTGCATGTCTTCACCTAGGGCGGCTTTCAGGAAGTCCGACGCCTTCGCGGCCTCAATCGCTGATCTCCAATCGACCGGGATCGGTGGCGCATCGGAAGTATCCGTATAACCGTTGCCAGTGGTTTCCGGCCCCGGGTCCATCTTGTTGCTCATGCCGTGGCGCACTCCGGCCAGCACGGTTGCGGCAACTAAGTAGGCGTTGGCATCGACGCCTGCGGGGCGATGCTCAACGCGGCGGGCGCGGATATCGCCTGCAGGGATGCGCAGGGCGACGGAGCGGTTGTTGACGCCCCACGTCGGGCTGACGGGCGCGTAGGAGTTGGAGGCAAAGCGCCGCCATGAATTTGCGTGCGGTGCGAAGATCAACATCGACTCGGCCATTGTGGCGCGCAGGCCGCCGATGGCGTGCAGGATGGCGTCGTTGTATTGGCCCTCC
Source organism: Cypionkella sp. (assembly GCF_028290025.1). GTDB lineage: Bacteria > Pseudomonadota > Alphaproteobacteria > Rhodobacterales > Rhodobacteraceae > Cypionkella. Next base: position 35,566 of record NZ_JAQGKQ010000051.1, read on the forward strand.
ACCGCCTCAATGAAGATGTTTTTGCCCGCATCATTCAGCATTGAGACGTGGAAATGCATCCCCGAACCGGCGTAATCTTCGTTCGGTTTCGCCATGAAACAAGCGGTCACACCGTGTTGGCGGGCGTGGTAGCGCACCATGCGTTTCAGCCGCACCAGATCATCCGCCGCCTGCATCACATCTTCGCGGTAGTGCAGCGTCAGCTCATATTGGCCGGGGGCAAATTCGGAAATCAGGGTTTCGGCTTTGATGCCAGCTTTGGCGGCGTCGGCGTAGACATCGTTAAACAGCGGTAACATGCCGTGCAACTGATCGACCGAATAGACGTCAGTTTTGGAGTTGCGGCGACCGTCGAGCACATCACGGGCGGGGACCATTTTGCCATCGGGGCCACGCTCATTGGCCAGCAGAAAGAACTCCAACTCGAACGCGCCTGCGGGGTGCAGACCCTCGGCGGCCAAGGCATCGACTTGGCGTTGCAGAGCGTGGCGGGGGTCAGAGCTCATCGGCGAGCCGTCGAGGTTATAGACGCACATCAGCACTTCGCCGCGCGGCGGTTTGCTGGCGTGGATCGGGCGTAGCGTGCCGGGCAACGGCCAAGCGCGACGGTCGCCGTCGCCTTGATCCCAAATCAGCCCGGTCTCATGCACATCCTCGCCGCAGATATCCAAACCTAAGATTGAGATCGGCAGATGCCGACCGGATTTGAACATGCTCAGCAGCTCATGCCGCCGAATAATCTTGCCACGACCGATACCGTTGGCATCATGCAGCACGATATCAAAGGCTTCGATTTCGGGGTGGGCGCCGAGGAAGGCTTCGGCCTCAGTTACGGTAGAGCCAGAGGGGCTGGTGGTGTTGGTCACGGAATCAGGCATGGCTCTCTCAAAACAATTCGGACAGGGTTTCGTCAAAGGCGGCGATCAGGCGATCGACTTGGCGCTTCTTGGTGGCGGGGCTGATCAGCATCATATTGTGGAACGGCGCGATCAGGCAGCCGCGGTTGAGCAGAGCGACATGCAGCGCGGATTCGACGCTTGGTTGGTGGGCGAGGGCGGCTTCGGAGCCATTGTGCAGCGGGCCGGGGGCGCAGATAAACTCCACCCGCGCACCAACGCGGACGACATGCCATGGCGCGTTATGGCGGGCGATGGATTTGCCAAGACCCTGCGCCAAGCGTTGCGCGAGCGTCTCCATATGAGCGTAGTTTTTCGCGGTCATCACGTCGGCGAGGGTGGCTTTCAGGCAGGCGAATTGCATCGGATTGGCCGAAAGCGTGGTGCCCATGCCGGAATGACCCGGCGCGCGGGCCGAATTCGCAGCATCATAGCGCGCAGCGGTTTCCGGGGTCAGACCCCAGACGGCGGTGGGCATCCCGCCTGCCACGCATTTGCCGACGACAAACATATCAGGCGCAAGGCCGTGCACGCCGGTATAGCCGCCAAGCCCGGTGGAGATCGTATGCGTCTCATCCATGATCAACAGCGCGCCGTATTTCAGCGACAGCGTCCGCAGCCCGTCGTGAAAGCCGGGGTCGGGGAGGACCATGCAGGAGTTGGTCATCACAGGCTCGGTCAGGATGGCGGCCACGTCACCTTTGGCGAGTGCGGCCTCAACGGCGCTCAAGTCATTGAACTCGCAGGCTATAGCACCGAGGGTCAGGTCGGCTATTTGCCCCAGCAAGCCTTCGCGGTTTTGCGTAATGCCACCCGAAAGCTCCACCATCACATCATCAACGGTGCCGTGATAACAGCCGTTGAACACCAATATCTTCGCGCGGCCAGTAATCGCGCGGGCGACGCGGATGGCGAAACGGTTGGCATCGGTGGCGGTGGTGGCGATCTGCCAGCGGAAATCGCCGAAGCGTTTGGTCAGCAGGCGGCCCGCCTCTAATGCATCTTCCGAGGGCAGCATATAGGTCAGCCCGCGCGAGGCTTGGCGGCGGATGGCTTTGGCGACGGGCGCAGGCGAGTGGCCGAACATGCTGCCGGTATCGCCGAGACAGAAATCGTCGATCTCGTAACCGTCAATATCGGTGATCCGTGCGCCTTTGGCGGATGCGATCAACGGCAGATGCGGCATCGGCCAGTCTTTCATCCAATGCAGCGGCACGCCGTCAAGGAACACATCTGATCCCGCATCCAGCGCCGCGCGGGCTTTCGGGCGGCCTTGTGCAAAGCGTTTCGCCTCTCGCGCGCGCAGCTTTTCGAGGCGTTCGGGGCGGATACCCGCGATAAGAGTTTCGGACATGGGCGGCACCTTTTGTGGCTTGCGACCTTATGCCAAGAAATTTGATCAAAAGAAAGGGGCGCGACCGTCGCGCGCCCCATTTGGAATTGATGCTGAAATTACAGTGCCACGCGGACTTCGATCATCCTTGGGCCGTTGTGCGGTTGGATCAATGCGGCGTGCAGTTCTTCGGGATCTAGTGCCACGCTGGCGAAGGGCAGATCGCAGGCGGCGGCGAACGGCTCCATATTCAGCGGGCTTGGCGTGCAGCCGATCACTTCGGTGTTGGCACCGCGCATCGCATCGGCGATCTCGCCAAATGCTGCGTTGTTCCAGACGACATAGGTGATCGGTAGGCGTTCATCGACCGCCGTGCGCAACTCACCGGGGCTGAACTGCAAGCCGCCATCACCGATCAGGCAGATCACCTGCTCCCCGGGGGCCGCCAAAGCCGCACCTACCGCCGCACCGGGACCGAAGCCCAAAGCGCCAAATCCCGTGGCCGCGTTGAAAAAGCCGCCGGCGCGGTCGTGGTCGTAATAAAGGTTCGCCGCATAGACCGCCTGCGTGCTGTCACCGACGATCAGCGCGCCGGGCATGGCAGAGCGGATGGTTTCCACCATCTCCAACCGCCCCGGCATCAGCACATCCAACTCGCCCAGTTCCGCCCGCGCAGCTTTCCGAGCGTTCGATGCCAGCGCCGCACCGTCCGCCTGCTTCACCGCAACCAGCGGAAGCAACGCGGCCATCACCGCCCCCGCATCGCCATGCAGCGCAACCCCAGCCTTGTGCCGCGCCAGTTGCTTTGAGCAGATATCCACCCGGATCATCCCCGACACATCCGGGAAATTGCCGCGCACATACATGTCGTAATCGGTCGGGCCAAACTCGGTGCCAATCGCCAGCACCTGATCCGCCTGCGCAATCAACGCGCGGGGTGCATCCAGCGAAGGCGAGGCGGGCACCACCAGCGGATGCGCATACATCATGCCGCGCGCGTTCACCGTCTGGATCACTGGAGCATCGAGCTTTTCGGCCAACGCCTGTAACGCGGCCTCTTGCCCGCGCGCACCGCCACCCGCCAAGATCACCACCGATTTCGCCGCATTCAGCTTTGCCACCGCCGCCGTCAGATCGGGCAGCGACGCGACGGGCAACGGAGCGGGGGCAGCCAAAGCATCACATTCCAGCGGCATCACGTCGGTTGGCACTTCGATATGCACCGGGCCGGGACGCCCGGTTGCCATCGTCGCAAACGCCCAATCCAAAACCTCACCCACCTCGGACGCATCCTTGATTTGCCGTGTCGGGCACAAAGGCCGCACCATCGCCGCCTGATCGGGCAGTTCGTGCAGCATCCCCAGACCCAAGCCCAGTGAATCCCGCCGGTTGACACCCGAGATCACCAGCATCGGCACCGAATCCGCTGCAGCTTGCCCCATCGCGGTCAACGCGTTCAAAATCCCCGGCCCGGTGATCACCAAAGCCACCCCCGGCTTGCCCGACACCCGCGCATAGCCGTCGGCCATGAAGGCGCAGCCCTGCTCGTGCCGCGCCGTGACATGGCGTATCGGCGAGCCCGACAGCCCGCGATACATCTCAACCGTGTGCACGCCGGGGATGCCGAAAATCACCTCAACTCCGCGCGCCGCCAGACCTTCAACCAGACGTTCGCCAACCGTTTTCATGCCGTTATTCCCTGTTTGCGCGCGGTAAAGCGGATGATGCGATCGCAAGCCTCGGCGATCTGGCTGTCATCTTGCGTCAGGCTGACCCTGATCCAACCCGCCAGTGCCGCGCCGAAACTTTCGCCCGGCATCACCGCGACCTTTTCCTCGGCCAGCAGCGCGCCTGCAAAAGCCTCACCACTTAACTGCGTCACGTTCACGTCGATCACGGTGAACATGCCCGCGTCCGGGCGATGCACCCGCAGGCCATGCACGCCGTTCAACCGTTGATAAATCATCCCCGCGCGACGGGCAAAGCGCTCCGCCATGCCGCGCGCCACTTCTGAAGTTTGCGACACCGCCATCGCGGTCATATCGGCGATGAACGGTTGGTTGCCGAACAGCATGGTTTCCGAGACGGGCAACAGGCGGGCCGAAAACTCCTCTGGCCCAACGCACCAACCTGACCTAAACCCCGGCGCTGCGTGAGATTTTGAGATTGAGGCTGCGACCACCACCCGATCCGCCAGATCTGCATTGTCGAAGGGTGAGGCGAATTGACCGCCCTGGAACACCAGTTCTTCATAAACTTCGTCGCTGACGATCCACAGATCATGCTGTTTCGCCAAATCGCCAAGTGCGGCGATATCTTCGGTGGTCAGGATTGCCCCGGTCGGATTGTGCGGCGTGTTCAAAAACAGCACCCGGCTTTGCGGCGTGATCAGGGCGGCGACATCTTCGGCCTGCATCCGAAAGCCGTTTTCGGCCCGCAGCGGCACCCGCACAACAGTAGCCCCGGTTGAGGCGATCAGCCCTTCGTAGGTCGCATAAAGCGGATCGCCGACCAGCACTTCATCGCCGGGGCCGGTCAGGGTGAGCAGCACGGTGTAAAGTGCCGTTTGCGTGCCGGGCAGGCAAGCGATCTGCTCGGTAGAGATCGGCCGCCCGGTGCGGACCGTATAGCGCGCCGCCAAGGCTTCGAGCAACGCGAGTTCGCCACGCCCGTTGGAATAGCCCAAACGCCCGGCCCGCATTGACCGCTGCGCTTCGGCAATCAATGCTGCTGGAGTGGCTACATCAGGCTCGCCAATCGTTAGCTGAATAACCGGGATGCCTGCGGCTTGCATGGCTTTGGCGCGCGCATGCACCTCCCATTTCGCCCCACCCAAATGGGCAAGACGTTCTGTGATGGCTGCGTATCTCATGGGATATTCCGATCTGGCTTGTAGGCGGAAGTTAGGTCAACATTCAGGATAGAGCCTGTCGCGGAAAGTGCGATGGCAATGATTTCGCCGACGGCGAAGGCTTCGGCCAAGATGGAACCTTCCATCCAAAGCCCGTCAATTACGCCGTTGCAAGCAATAGCCTCTGTGCGCAACTGCGCATCCGAAGCGACGCGGGGCAGGGCGGCAATCAGCCCTTGTAGCATGTCGCGAAAATCCAAATACATCGCGGTATGCACCGCGCGCATCGAGGCATCGCGGCGCACATCATGCAGAAAAGCCGCCCATAAGCCAAGCGCCACCGGGTCTGCGACCGGAGCACTGACCGAGGCCGCCACAAAGCTCGCCAGCCGCGCTACCGGATCATCCGGCGCATCCAGCAGCACCGCCGCACTGTCCGACGTCATCCGTTGCATCAGGCGGCGATAAGCCACGCGAGTCAGTTCTTCCTTCGAGGTGAAATAATGCCGGATCAAGCCCGGGGTCACCCCGGCGCGGTCGGCGATAGCACGCACGGTCGCCGCGTGCAGTCCGCCTTCGGCAACCAGATCAAGCGCCGCTGCGATCAGATCCTCGCGGCGGCGTTCCTCAGTTTCCCGACGATAAGGGCGGCGGTGATCCGGCATGTCGGCTTTCTTGTTATACGGCTGTGTAATTCGTTTTAATATGAAGCGGAGTATCGGAGGTTGCAAGCCGTGCGGGCCAGCTGAAACGGTGGAGCCCACAAAGCTGCCGCAAACGCCTAGGGTGACCTTAAGGTAAGCCTAGTGGAAGTAGGCCGGGTCACAAAGCCGTCAATAGCCACAACGGCGTCGCTTTTGGCGCAAACCGAGATAAAATCTTTGCGTCGCCTGCGGTTATAAATTGGGCTGCACGTTGGCCAAGCCGGTTGCTTGCGGCCAATGCGTGCCGCGAAGGTTGATACTGGGGCAGGTTAGACAACGGTCTGCAAGCTGCGCCAAACTCAGCGTTCGTCTTTCGTGACGTCCTTGTGGATGATCACATCGGTCTGCGGATAAGCCTCTAAAATCGCCCGCCGCAGGCTTGCACCAATCGCATGAGCCTCATGCAGCGACTGGCTGCCATCAAGCTCTATGTGCAGGTTGACGAAGACCCTGCTGCCAGCGGTGCGGGTTTTCAGGTCGTGGTAGCCATGCACGCCCGGCCATTCCGCCGCGATCTTTGCGATGCCGTCCACAATCGTAGGATCCGCCGTCCGGTCCATCAGCGCGTCAAACGCGCCCTTGCCGATGCGCGCAGCCCCGATCACCAACACGCCCGCAGCGCCCAGAGCCACCACCGAGTCGATGCTGCCCAGACCGAAACTATGCGATGCCCATAATGAGACAAAGGCGCCGATGTTGGGCAGCAAATCCCCCATGTAATGCAGCCGATCCGCCGCCACCACGCGACTGCCAGTGCGCTTGGCGACGCGGCCCTGCCACCACACCAGCCCCAGCGTCAGCACCACGGACACGCCCATCACGGCCATTCCCGGCCCCTCACGCTCCAAATGCCCATCGCCCGGCGTCAGCAGTCGCGTCACCGCCGCCCAAGTGATCACCCCCGCCGAGACCAGCACGAAAAACGCCTGCCCCAACGCCGCCAGATCTTCAGCCGAGCTATGGCCAAAGGCGTGATCCTCATCGGCGGGTTTGGCTGCATAAATCAGCGCCGCCATCGCGCCCAGCGACACCATCAGATCAATCGCGCTATCGGCCAGCGATGCCGCAACCGCCAGCGACCCTGTCGCGCCAAACGCCCAAAGCTTCAGCGCCACCATCACCCCGGCAATCGCCACCGACGCGAGGCTCGCCGAGATGTTCAGCCTCATATTATCGGGTGCGCTCATCTGATCCTCGCTGATGTTGGCCCGCGCCTTAACGCCGCTGCAACGCCCCCGCAAGCGCTAGTCGATAATTTCGCCCGGATCGACGCCCCATAAAGCCGATTTCAGAATCCAGCCCTTTTCACCGCCCGCATTCACCCGGCACCAGTCTGCACTACACTCCAACAGCTTGCCGATCACCCCGACCTCGGCCTGAAACGACACCCGCGAGGCTCCATCCGGGTTGTCGCGAAACTCCGCCATATCCTGCGTGATCAGCACCGAACGCGAGCCTGACAGCAGGTTAAACTGCATCCAGCCGCCCATGCCCTGATAATCTTCAACCCGCCGCCAGCGATCATATTCCGCCGTAATCCGCAACGGCATCCCTGCGGTGGTGAACACCCAGTCGATCCGGTGCGTCATCCCCGGACCGCGCCGCACATTACCCTCTCGCCCCTTCAGGCTGACGTAACGCGGCAGCGGCAGGTTGGTCACCGGCCCCTTATTCGGATCGCGCGGGGTTTTGCTATCGACCGCAGGCGCTATCGGCAATTCTTCTTGCGCCTGTGCCGAACCGGCCAGCAAAGCCGCCGCCATCCCCGCCAAAAACTGCTTCCTGTTCATCCCACCGCGCCCCATGACATACGGGGGCTTGTGCGTCGCCCCGCTTGAGGCCACCTTGCCACTCAATACGCTGATTTGGAAGTGCAGGGAGGCCTCCATGCCCGCAACACGCCTAAACGTTGTCGTGACGCGACGTTTGCCGGAGTCTGTTGAGACTCGTATGAAGGAATTGTTCGACGTAGATCTGCGCGACCCTGACACTCCGATGAGCCGGGATGAGCTTGCGAGCGCGCTGCGCCGTTGCGATGTGCTGGTGCCGACGATCACCGATCAGATTGATGCGGCGCTGATCGGGCAGGCAGGCGACAAGCTGAAACTGATCGCCAATTATGGCTCGGGCGTTGATCATATCGACGTCGCCACCGCCCGGCAACGCGGGATTTTGGTCTCAAACACCCCCGGTACAGTGACCGAAGATACCGCCGACATGACGCTTGCGCTGATGCTGTCTGTCACCCGCCGCATCCCGCAGGGGCTGGCGACGATGCAGGCGGGCGGCTGGCAAGGTTGGTCGCCGATGGCCAATCTAGGCGGACGTTTGGGCGGTCGCCGCTTGGGCATCCTCGGTATGGGCCGCATCGGACAAGCCGTCGCCGGCCGCGCCCGCGCCTTTGGGCTGCAAGTGCATTACCACAACCGCAAACGTGTGCGGCCAGAGGTGGAGGCCGAACTAGAGGCGACCTATTGGGAAAGCCTCGATCAAATGATCGCCCGGATGGATATCATCTCGGTGAACTGCCCGCATACGCCGTCAACCTTCCACCTGCTGAACGCGCGTCGGCTGAAACTGGTGAAGCCAACGGCGGTGATCATCAACACCTCCCGCGGCGAGGTGATCGACGAAAACGCCCTCGCGCGGGGGCTAAAGGCAGGCGAGATCGGCGGCGCGGGCCTCGACGTCTATGAACACGGCACCGAGATCAACCCAACCTTACGCGACCATCCCAGCGTCGTGCTGCTGCCGCATATGGGTTCCGCCACCATTGAGGGCCGGATAGAGATGGGCGAAAAGGTCATCATCAACATTAAGACGTTTGCAGATGGACATAGGCCACCGGATTTGGTCGTGCCGGGGATGTTGTAGAAAGCCGACGCGCGGCTTTACAATTCCGTTACAAACTTCGGCCATTGCATCGTCACACTTGTCGGCTCTTGAGCCAATTGTCCGAGGTGCCGTTGATGCTTTCGCCAGATTTACCGCGCCGCCTTGCTGCAGAGTTTCTCGGCACAGCTACCCTTGTCTGCACCGTTATCGGATCGGGCATCATGGCCGATACGCTCTCTGCGGACGACGCGGTTTCGCTTGTGGGTAATACTTTGGCCACTGGCGCGATGTTGTTCGTGCTGATTTCGCTGCTTGGCCCGATTTCAGGCGCGCATTTCAACCCTGCCGTCAGTATGGTCTTCGCGCTGTTGCGACAAATCTCACCGACCACTGCGCTCGGATACATGATGGCTCAAATTGCGGGTGGCCTTGTCGGAGCCTTCGCCGCCCATGCGATGTTCGATCTGCCGATTTTTGAAGTCTCAACCAAGATCAGACAAGGCACTGGGCAATCCTTTTCAGAACTGGTGGCAACCTTCGGTTTGATCGTCACCATACTCGGAGGCTTAAGCGCCCGCCCGCAGGCCGTTCCTGCCTTGGTGGCGCTTTACATCACCTCGGCCTATTGGTTCACCGCATCGACCTCGTTCGCCAACCCCGCAGTCACCATCGCCCGCGCTTTCACCAATACGTTTGCTGGTATTCGGCCCCAGGATGTGCCGATCTTTATTGTGGCAGAACTTATCGGTGCGGGCCTTGCAGTCTTGCTGGCGGGTTGGCTATTTTCAGCAAAGGAAACCGCATGAGCATTGTCATCCATCACAATCCTGACTGCGGCACATCGCGCAATGTGCTGGACATCATCCGCAAATCCGGCACGGAGCCGGTGGTGATCGAGTATATGCAAACCGGCTGGACCCGCCAGCAGCTTTTGGCGCTGTTTGCCGCAGCCGATCTGACGCCGCGCCAAGCTTTGCGCACCAGCAAATCCCCGGCCGCCGAACTTGGCCTGATGGATGAAAGTGTCAGTGAGGAGGCTATCTTGGCGGCCATGCTGCTGCACCCGGTTTTGGTCAATCGCCCCTTGGTCTGTTCACCGAAAGGCACGCGGCTGTGTCGCCCGTCAGAGCTGGTTCTGGACCTGCTGGAACGGCTTCCGCCCGGCCCGCTTTACAAAGAAGATGGCGAAATGATTTTGAATGAACGCGGCGAACGTGTCGGATAGAGCAAAAAATGCTATCACCGCATTGAAAGCGTTGCCCCAAGCCCTTACTTAGCCCGCAACAACAACACCAACCGGGACGGTCATGGAAATTTTCACTTATCCGGGCTTTATCGCCCTGCTACAGGTCATGGGGATTGACCTTGTTTTGGCTGGCGACAATGCCATCGTGATCGGTCTCGCCGCTGCGGGCTTGCCAAAAGATCAACGTAACAAGGCGATTTTGGTTGGTATTATTGCCGCCACCGTGATGCGGATCGGCTTCGCTCTGATTACCACGCATTTGCTGGCGATTGTTGGTTTGCTGCTGGCGGGCGGTATTTTGCTCCTCTGGGTGTGCTGGAAAATGTGGCGTGAGCTGCGCCAAGGCCACGGCAATGACAACATGGCCGAGGAATCACTGACCGACAGCGATTTGAACGCGGATGGCAACGTTGCCTCCGGTGCTCCGCCGAAAACCTTCGCGCAGGCCGCTTGGCAGATCGTTATCGCCGATATTTCGATGAGCCTTGATAACGTGCTCGCCGTTGCCGGGGCCGCCAAGGATCATCCTACCGTATTGATCATCGGCCTTGTGATGTCGATCGCGCTGATGGGTCTTGCCGCGACGTTCATCGCGCGTCTGTTGAACAAGCATCGCTGGATTGCCTATGTCGGCCTCGCGATCATCGTCTATGTGGCGCTGAAAATGATGTGGGAAGGCTGGCACGAAGTGCAGCCGTTCGTTTCGACCTACTTCAACTAAGCCAACAGCTTTTCTGCAAAGCCGCCTCCTTACCGGGGCGGCTTTTTGCGAGGCGAATACGCTGAAGTGTTAACGCTTCCTTAAGTGGAGCTTGTAACCCATTGATATTGTTCAACTGGAAGACTGCCCACGCGTGGCGCCCCTCAAAACCGTCCCGGCAGATAGGGCGTCAAATCCAACTCCGCTGGCCTACCCGCCACCAAATCCGCCACCAATCTCGCCGTGATCGGGGCCAGAGTGAGGCCGATATGCCCATGCCCGTAAGCATGGATAATATCCGCCCCCGAACCGCTTGGCCCGATCACCGGAACCGACTCCGGCATGGATGGGCGGAACCCCATCCACTCCCGATCAGGCTCGCCCAGATCAGGAAAGATCGCCCGCGCGCCCTCAACTAGTTTTTTGATCCGATGCGGCGAGGCCAAAGCCGTCAGCCCGCCCAGTTCCACTGTTCCCGCGACCCGAAGACGGCCACTCATCGGGCACAGATAGAACCCGCGTGAGGTCGGACACGCAGGCCGGGTCAGCCGGGGTGCCGCCATGTCCCACTCGACATGATAGCCCCGCTCCGTATCCAGCGGCACCTTATCCCCGGCCTGCAACGCCAGTGCTTTTGAATGCGCCCCCGCCGCGATGATCACCTTTCGCGCCCGCAGCCGCAGGTTCGGCCCCTCCACCACGATGCCATCAAACTGCCGCATCAAACTGCGCGCCTCACCCCGCACAAACTCGGCCCGCTTGCCAACATGCGCCGCGAGAGTCTGCATCATCAACCCCGGATCAGACAGAAACACCGCCCTCGGAAAGAACGCAGCGCCACCTTCGACCGCAGGCAAACCCGGCTCCATCAGCGCAAGGGCCTGCGGTGAGATCAGTTCCACCGTGATGCCATGCGTGCGCCGAAACGCCATGTCAGCCTCGGCGGCTTTGAACGCAGCGGCGGTCTCATAAAGATACAAACACCCCTTATGCTGCATGATCGCAGCCCCACCGATCCGGTCGGCCAGCGCGAGCCAACTGGGGCAAGCATCCGCCACCAACGCCGCAATCGCCGCCGCATTTCGACGGGTCGCTGTGGGCAAGGATTGCAGCGCGAACCGCGCGAGCCACGGCATGAGTGAGGGCAGGGCTGCGCGGCGAATGGCGAGTGGGGAGTTTTTATCCAGCAACAACGACGGCAGGTTGCGCAGAACGTCCGGGCTGCCGACCGGCATCATCGCGTAATCAGCGATGGTTCCAGCGTTGCCATAGCTTGCGCCCATGCCGGGCTGACCTGGATCGACCAGCATCACCTCACGACCCTCCGCCGTCAGAGCCTCTGCAATGGCCAGACCGACAACTCCAGCCCCAAGGATGGCGATTTCGGTGGAGAGGTGCTGGGTCATATTTGCGTCCGTAGTGAAGCGGCGGTTGATGCGGTTATCGCCATAAACCGCCGCTTTTCAAGTTACATGCAGGCTTCAAACAGCGCACGGGTGTTCTCGGCCGTCATCACCACCGGGTTACCGCCACAGGACGGGTCTTCCAACGCCATCTCGGTCAGCAGGTCGAGATCGGGGTTGGTGACGCCAAGCGCGGTGAGGTTTTCCGGGATGTTCAGCGTTTTGCGCAGATCCATCACGGCGGCGCGGAAGCCGTCGAAACCGCCCTTGATGCCGAGATAAGCCGCAGCGGCGTTGATGCGATCTTCAATCGCGGCGCGGTTCATATCCAGCACCATCGGCATGACCACGGCGTTGGTGGTGCCGTGGTGCGTGCCGTAAAGCGCGCCGATCGGGTGGGATAGCGAGTGGATCGCGCCGAGACCCTTTTGGAACGCGGTAGCCCCCATGGCCGCCGCCGACATCATATGGGCGCGGGCGTCGAGATCGTTCGGGTTGGCGTAGACTTTCGGCAGATTTTCAAACACCAGCCGCATACCTTCCAAGGCGATGCCTTGGCTCATCGGGTGGTAGAACGGGGACGAATACGCCTCCAGACAGTGCGCAAGGGCGTCCATACCGGTGCCTGCGGTGATGAATTTCGGCATCCCGACGGTCAGGGCCGGATCGCATATGGTGACGACTGGCAGCAGTTTCGGGTGGAAGATGATCTTCTTCTTATGCGTCACCGAGTTGGTTAAAACGCCCGCGCGACCGACCTCGGAACCGGTGCCAGCGGTGGTTGGCACGGCGATGATTGGCGCGATTTTGCCCGCATCGGCGCGGGTGTACCAATCGTCGATGTCTTCCAAATCCCAAACGCTGAGATCTTTGCGCTGATGTGCCATCAGGGCGATTATTTTGCCGAGGTCGAGGGCAGAGCCGCCGCCAAAGCAGATCACGCCGTCATGTCCACCTGCGAGATAGACGGCGATGCCATCGGCCATGTTGGTTTCATTCGGGTTCGGGTCAACTTCCGAAAATACCGCTGTGCCAAGGCCATGTGCCTTCAGGATCGCCAGTGCCTCGGCGGTGATCGGCAGCGAGGCGAGCGCCTTGTCGGTCACGAACAGCGGCTTTTTCACGCCAGCGGCCGCGCAATGCTCGGCCAGTTCGGAAATCCGGCCGACGCCGAATTTGATTGCCGTGGGGTAGGACCAGTTCCGGTTGGGAACGCTATGGGATTGCACAGAAGTCATCGGTCACACCTTCTTCAAATGGTAGGATTTCGGCCGCGTGACCGAGTGAAAGCCGAGATAAGACAGCGAGCCGCCGCGCCCGGTGTCTTTGCAGCCAGTCCAGCACAGGGCCGGGTCAAGATAATCGGCGCGGTTCATGAATACGGTGCCAGTTTCGATTTGTTGGCCCAAGGCTTCGGCGGTTTCATAATCTTCGGTCCAGACCGAGGCGGTTAGGCCGTAGGGGCTGTCGTTCATCAGTTTGAGGGCTTCGGAGTCGTCTTTCACCTTCATGATGCCAACGACCGGGCCGAAAGATTCCTCCATCATCACCCGCATTGAGTGATCGACGTTGACGAGGATTTGCGGGGCAAGATAGGCGCCGCCATCATCGGCGGGGAACAGGGCGGGGTCGATCAGGGCCTTGGCACCTTGAGCGATAGCTTCGGCGATTTGGCTGCGCACCACGGCGGCGAAACGTTTGTTGGCCATCGGGCCGAGGGTGCTATCGGCGTCGAAGGGGTTACCAAGTTTGAGAGTTTTCACCCAAGCAACGGCTTTTTCGACAAAGGCATCGTAAAGGGATTCGTGGACATAGATCCGCTCAATACCGCAGCAACATTGGCCCGCGTTATACATCGCGCCGTCCATCAGCGTATCGACAGCGGCGTCTAGATTGGCATCGGCACGAACATAGCCGGGGTCTTTGCCGCCGAGTTCGAGGCCCAAAGGCGTGAAGGTGCCAGCCGCCGCACGCTCCATCGCCTGACCGCCGCCGACAGAGCCAGTGAAGTTGACGAAGTTGAAGGCACGGTTGGCGATCAGATGCTCGGTGGTGGCATGATCTAGCACGACGTTCTGGAAAACATCTGCCGGGATGCCGCCTGCGTGGAAGGCTTCGGCGATCCGCTCGCCGACCAGCATGGTTTGGCTCGCGTGTTTCAAAATGACAGTGTTGCCTGCGATCAGGGCCGGGACGAGGGTGTTGATCGAGGTCAGGTAGGGGTAGTTCCACGGGGCGACGATGAAGACCACACCCAAGGCATCGCGGGCGATGTAACGGCGAAATTTATCGCTGTCTTCAACCATTTGCGGGGCGAGAGTTTCGGCGGCGATTTCGGACATATATTCGGTGCGGGCGTTGACGCCGCCAAACTCACCGCCGAAGCGCGTGGGGCGACCCATTTGCCAAGCGATTTCCTCAACCACCACGTCTTTCATTGCGTTCAGCTTTTCGACACCGGCTCTGACCAGCGCGATGCGTTCAGCAAGCGGACGCGCGGCCCACGCCTTTTGCGCAGCTTTCGCGCGGGCGGCGGCGGCTTTGGCTGCATCCAGCGACAGCGGCATGCGTTCGGCATAGACCGAGCCGTCGACCGGCGAAATCAGTTGTATCGGTTTCATCTTGTCGTTCCTTGAGGGGCAGGTTTCACTCTGCCAAATATTCGGCTAGCACGGCGAGGGCGGGGGATGCCCGCCCCAGCTTTACGCGCGTTCGAGCAGGCGTTGCACTTCAAAATCGGTCACAACGCGGTCGGTTTCCGAAATCTCCCACTGAGCGGCGTGGTGGTAGTGCTCCACCACATCGTCGCCAAACGCTTCACGCAGCATTTTGGAGGTGTTTAGCAAAGCTGCCGCTTCGCGCAAGTTGTGAGGGATTTCGCGGATGCCGGCGGTGTTATACATATCGCCGGACATTTCCGGCTCCAGCTCCATCTTGGCTTCAATGCCCGCCAGACCTGCGGCTAGCAAGGCGGCGCAGGCGAGGTACGGGTTCACGTCAGAGCCCGGGATGCGACATTCGACCCGCACGGCCTTGGTGTGCACGCCGCAGACGCGGAAGCCTGCGGTGCGGTTATCAGCGGACCAAACGGCTTTGGTGGGCGCAAACATGCCGACGGTGAAGCGTTTGTAGCTGTTGACGTAGGGCGCGAGGAAGGCGGTGATTTCTTGCGCATGGGCGAGTTGACCGGCAAGAAAATGCTTCATCGTCGCCGACATGCCGTGCTTGTCGTCGTGGTCAAAGAAGCTGGCCTCGCCGTAGCTGGTCCACAGGCTTTGGTGGATATGGCTGGACGACCCGGCCTTGCGGTGATCGTATTTCGCCATGAAGGTCACGGATTTGCCCTTGGTGAAGGCGATTTCCTTGATGCCGTTTTTGACGATGACATGGTTGTCGGCGGTGTCCAAAGCGTCAGAGTAGCGGTAGTTGACTTCCTCTTGCCCCGCATCGGCTTCACCTTTGGAGTTCTCAATCGGGATGCCTGCACCATAAAGCCCGTTGCGGATCGCCCGCATCACGTCTTCTTCTTTGGTGGTCTGGAAGATGTGGTAATCTTCGTTGTAATTGCTGACCGGTTTCAGATCACGCAAGCCGCCGTCGCGCAGATTTTCGTAGGAGTTTTCGAACAGGTAAAACTCCAGTTCGGTCGCCATCATCGGCTCGAACCCCAAGGCGCGGGCGCGAGCGACTTGCTTTTTCAGGATCGCGCGGGGGGAGTGCGGGATTTCAACGCCGTGGTGGTCCAGCGTGTCGCCCAACACCAAAGCCGTGCCCGGCAGCCACGGAATATGGCGCAGCGTTGACATATCCGGTTTCAACACATAGTCGCCATATCCGGTCTGCCAGCTTGACGATTTATAGCCCTGCACCGTGTTCATTTCCATATCGACGGTCAACAGGTAGTTGCAGCAATGGGTTTCCTGCCAGCCACTTTCAACAAAGAACGCGGCGTGAAAACGCTTGCCCATCAGGCGGCCTTGCATGTCGATGCCAGCCACCAGAACGGTATCAATCTCACCCGCCTTGACTGCGGTTTTCAAGTCTTCGAGCGTTAAATTGCCGGGCATATCCGGGATCTCCACTGATGGTTTCCCCGTCTGTTGCGGGGTCTTTTCATTTTGGGGCTAAGGCCCCAGCGAGATATTCTTTCGGTACACTTGTGGCGTCAGCTTGCCTTGGCCTGCCGCTGTATCTCGACCAGACCCATGTTCAGCACTGGGGCGAGTTGATCCGCCATCGCATTAACCGACGCGGGTGCTGCGATCAGATCGTTGCGAATTTCCAGCATCGCGTTGGGCAAACCGTAAGGTGTCGCCTGCAGGCGCAAGGTATGCGTCACATTATCCGCCGCCGAATAAGGCGCGTTCAGATCGGCGTGCAGTCTGGTGAGTTTATGCGCGGCATCAAGGATGGCCACGGCAAGATGCGGATCGGCATCATGGATCACGCCAAATTCGAGGTGGCGAGGTTTGCCGTGAAAGATCGGGGTGAAAGAGTGGATGGTGATCAGCACCGGGTGACGCCCCAAAGCGATGCGCTTGGCGATCAGGGCGTGCAGGCCAGCAGCCCACGGCAGATAGACGGCTTCGGTGCGGGCCAACCGCTCGGACGCCGAGATCGTGGCATTGCCGGGAATGTCGTAAACCTCTGAGCGTGCTGGCATCGCACCGGGCATATCTGGCGCGCGGTTGCAATCGTAGACCAGACGGCTGACCGGGGCATGGATCAAGGTCGCATCAAGTCGCTGTGCCAGCCTGCGCGACAGGGCTAAAGCACCGGGATCCCAAGCAATATGCGCTTGGCGCTGGGCGAGGGTCAGGCCGAGATCGTTGTAGGCAGGGGGAATCAAGTTTGAGGCGTGTTCGCAAACCAAAATGATCCGGCTTGTCGCCGTTTCATTCTCAATGACCGGCAAAAACTGCTCGGGTTGTGTCACGGTTGGTTTGACTTTCGTTGTGGGTTGTATCCCGCGAGTCAGCCTCGGATACGACGCTTAATTGAGTTCAGGCTCACCCTTTGCGGCATTCCTGTCAAGAATGTTTCTTGTGGGGCGGCGCTGATACAATCTTTTCCAAATCGCACAATCTGCGATAGCATTGGAAGGACACGGGGGGAGATTGCGATGGATGCGACACTGCCGCTGGACGAGCAACTGCGCGGCGCTATGCCGGATTTGACGCGGGCCGAACGGCAGTTGGCAACGCATATCCTGTCGCATTACCCGGTGGCGGCGCTGGGCTCGATTACTATTCTGGCGAAAGCTGCTTTGGTCTCGACACCTACGGTGGTGCGGTTGGCGCAAAAGCTGGGCTACAAGGGCTATCCCGATTTTCAGGCGGCTTTGCGTGGCGAGGTCGAGGCGATGTTGATTTCGCCTTTGGCAAAGCATGATCGCTGGGCGGGCGGGGTGCCGGATAGTCATATCCTCAACCGATTTGCCGATGCGGTGATGGCGAACTTGCAAGCCACTTTGGGGCAGATCGACCATGCGGGGTTTGATGCCGCAGCGGTGTTGCTCGCCGACCCTGCGCGGCATGTGTTTGCGATGGGCGGGCGAATTACGCATTCGATGGCGGATTACTTTACCTCGCTGATGACGATTGTGCGGCCGCAGGTGACGCTGCTGTCGGATAGTTCTTCGACTTGGCAACCGGCGTTATTGGATATGCAGGCGGGGGATGTGCTGTTGGTGTTCGACATTCGCCGCTATGAAAACGCCGTGCTGCAAGTGGCGGAAATGGCGAAGGAACGCGGGGCGGAGATCGTGCTGATCACTGATCGCTGGATTTCCCCGGCCTCAACCCATGCGCGGCACACCTTGGCCTGCCATATTGAGGCACCCTCGGCTTGGGATAGCAACGTGTCGCTGATGGTGTTGGTTGAGACTTTGCTGGCAGCGGTGCAAGATTTGACGTGGGATGTCACCGAGGGCCGGATGAAACGGCTGGAGGAGTTGTACGCGCGGACGAGGTTTTTTCGCAGGCATCGGTGAGACGGTTTAGCGGTGTTTTGCAATGTTTGGGCGTCCGTTTCGCCTAGCTGAACGCTGAGGGCGGCGCGGTGGCGGGTGCTCGTTGAAACCGTCCGCCGTAGGCGTTCAGCAATACCGCTGCCATCAGGACGGCTCCGCCGATCAGGGTGCCGCGCGATACTGTCTCATCCAGCAGTAACCACACCCAGACTGGGGCCAGCAGAACCTCAACCAGTGACAAAAGGGTTGATTGTGCGGCGGGGACGACTCGGCTGCCGAGGGTGTAAAGCAACATGCCGCCGGTTAGCGTTATGGCTCCCATCAGGGCGGAGATTGCGATTTCGGGTAGTGGGACAAGCACGGGTTGGCCGAGTAGAATAAGGGCTGCGGCAGCTGCGATCATCGAAAACAGGCCGCCTAGTGCCACCGCAGGCATCATGTTGGCGAGCTTGCCCCAGCGCAAAGCCACTGTGAAAATCGCAAAGCCCAAAGCTGATCCGAGTGCCGCGATATTGCCGTCCATCGCACCGCCTGCCAGTCCGCCGCCGACCATTACAAGAATGCCCAAAGCCGCCAGAACAATCGCAAACCATGTCAGCGGGCTTACCCATTCGCCCAGCAAAACACGGCCCAAAATTGCGGCAAAGAACGGTGAGGCCGCGAACAGCAGCACGGCATTGGCGACGCTGGTGGTCTGAAACGCATAGATCGCACCACCAAACGCCGCGACCAAGCCGCAGCCGCCGAGCACTCCTGACCAGCCTACCGAGCGTATTTCGCCCCAGAAACTGCCGCGCGCGGTGAAAGCTATCCACATGCCGAGCACAGGCAGCATCCCGGCAGAGCGCCAGAACATGATCGCCCAAGGTCCGGCCTCGGGGATCAGCCGGATGATCAAGCCTTGGGTTGACCACAGCACACCGGCCATAATGATCAAAAATGCGCCGGAGAGATATGTCATGCTGGCCCCTGTTTTGACTTTAGGCTGGCGGCGTGTCGTGGATAGGTCTTGCCTGTTCCCGACGCTTGCCGTGCTGATCCACCAGAAACGTCGCAAGGGTGCGATTTCCGTTTGGTTAGTAACCGAAAACGCGGTCCACCACATGCAAAAGCGGCAGGCCAGCCTCGCCGCGTTTGATGTTTTCGACCAACACTTTCGCAGCCCCGGTTGCGCGGGTATCGGCTGCGATATGCGGGGTGACGGTGACGCCGGGATGGCTCCAGAACGGGTGATCTTGCGGCAATGGCTCAATGCGGAACACGTCAAGCGTGGCGTGGCCGACTTGGCCCGAGTCCAGTGCCGCGATCAGGGCTTCGTCGTCAATCAGCGGCCCACGTCCGGGGTTCAGGATGAACGCGCCGGGCTTCAGCATCGCCAGCCGCTCGGCGTTTAACAGGTTTTCGGTTTCGGGGGTTTTCGGCAGCAAAGTCACCACGATATCGGCGTTGCGCAAGGCGCTCTCTAGTCCTTCAGCGCCATGATAACCCGGGATGCCCGGGGTCACCTTTTTGTCAGTCCTGCTCCATCCCACGACGCGGAAGTTCAACGCGGCGAGGGCTTGGGCGCAGGCCGAGCCCAACGCGCCCATACCCAACATCGCTACCTTACGTTCGCGGGCCAGCGGTGGGCAGGTCGCGTCCCAAACATGGTCGGGATTGATGATGTGACGGTCCATGCCAAGATGATGCCGCAGGGCGTGACCTACCACCCATTCCACCATGCCCTCGGTCAGACTGTTATCGACCATGCGGCACAAAGGTTGAGTCAGGGTTTGGTTGCCGACGATGCGTTCGACCCCGGCCCACAGGCTTAGAACGGCTTTGCAATTGGTGAACGGGGTGAAATCCTGCAATGGGGCAGAGGGCGCGTAGATGATGTAGTCTACGATCGCAGGGTCGGGGGCGTCGATGACAACATCTGCGTCAATGCCCGCATCGGCAAGCAGTTGCGGCAGCAGGGTGCGATATTCCTCCCACACGGCGGGGGCAGAAAAAAACACGGTGAGGGTCATCGCAGGCTCCTGAGAAAATTGCGTCAGCTTGCACCGGTTACCGCAGCATTCACCGCCAGCGCCAGAATGATTGTGTTGTAGAAGAATGAGCCTACGGAATGCAACAGCACGACTTTGCGCATCTCCGGCGAAGTTGTGGTGACGTCGCTGACCTGTGCCGTCATGCCGATGACGAAGGAGAAATACAAAAAATCCCAAGAGCCGGGCTCTTTGCAACCGGGGAAATCCAAACCAGCTGGGGCGTCTTTGTCGCGGGGCTGGTAAAACAGATAGGCGTAGTGGAACGCTGCTAGCACATGCACCGCAGCCCAACCCAGCGGCACCGAGCCCAACGCCAGAAACCGCGCCGAGCTGCTATCATTGGGCGCACTCAGCACCAGAATGATAGAGGTTAGGCTGATCGCGCCAGCAACGACGGCGAATAACAAAATCGCCGCCGCTCCGGCATCGGTTTGTTCGGCATGATTGCGCAGTTCATCCGGGGTAGTGGTGACAGCGAAGTGGAGCATCATCACCAAGTAACTGACAAAAAACGCGTTCGCCGCTGCCAGCACACGCAATTCAAACGAGAGTGGCGTGAGTTGCACCAGCAACGCCACGACGGCACCGATGACAAAGGCTATTACAAAGCGGACGTGGCGTTTCATCGGGCTACCTCGGTCTATGCACAATAGCGCTTTGCACCAAGCCGAAGGCCAGCAAAATCACCAGGGTCGCCGAGCCGCCGTAGGACAGCAGCGGCAGCGGCACGCCCACCACCGGAGCCATGCCCATCACCATCGCAAGGTTCACCGCGAGATACAGGAAGAAGTTCATCGCCACGCCGACGATCAACAGCTGGCTGAAGCGGTCCTTATTCTGGATCGCGGCGATGATGCAGAACACCAAGACGAGGGTGTAAAGTGCCAGCAACGAAATCGCGCCGATGAAGCCGAACTCTTCGCCCAAGGTGGTGAAGATAAAGTCGGTGTGCTTTTCTGGGAGAAAGTTTAGCCGGCTTTGGGTGCCCTGCATAAAGCCTTTGCCTGCCCAGCCACCTGATCCCAAAGCGATCTTGGCTTGGATGATGTTATAGCCAGTGCCAAGCGGATCAGCGGATGGATCAAGAAAGGTATGGATGCGCTTGTATTGGTAATCGTGCAGCAACTGCCACGGCGTGCCTTCCGACATGATCACTGCAGTGATACCGCCGCCGCCGAGGGCGGTGACCGCGCCGAAATACCATAAGCTGACGCCGGCAGCGAACATCACGCCCGCTCCGGCCAAAATCAGCATCACCGCGGTGCCAAGATTGGGTTGCTTCAACACCAGATAGGTCGGCAGCAGAATAAGCACAACCGGGATCAAGACCCACAGCGGGCTTGAGATTTTCTTGTCGTCCAGCCAGTCATAATAGGCGGCCAGCATCATCACCAGAGTGACTTTCATCAACTCGGACGGCTGCAAGCGCATGAAGCCGAGATCAATCCAGCGCTGCGCTCCCATGCCGACAGCGCCGAAGAAATGCACCACCAACAGCAGCACCATTGCCAGCAGATAAGCCGCGCCAGAGGTGCTGCGCCAGAACCAGATCGGGACAAAGGCGACGAACATCAACAAGCACAACCCCGCGCCAAATCGCTTCATCTGCGGCAGTGCCCATTCGTTGATATCGCCGCCCGCGATGGAATACAGCATCAACCAGCCAATCGCCGCGATGGCGGTTAGCACCAAGATCAGTGCCCAGTTGATGTAAAACACTTTTGCGATGCCGCTGGGGGCGAGCTTAAGGCGGTATTCCAGAAAGCTCATGTCTTACACCTTCGACGGCGCGGGTTGGGTGCCGTCTGGCAGGCGCAGTTGCAGAGTGTTGAGCAAATTTTCCACGCGCGGACGCTGGTCCGCAGGGTAAGCGGTCAGCGGCGGCATACCGCCCGTCAGCGCCCGCAGCAGAGCATCGCGGGCAATCGGGCCAGCCACAAGCGAGCCGCCGCCGCCGTGTTCAACCACAACCGAAACCGCATAGCGTGGAGCCTCGGCGGGGGCAAAGCCAACAAACAGCGCGTGGTCGCGAAGCTTCCACGGTAGGTTCTCATTCTTGGTGGCACCGCTGCGCTTTTCGGCATCGGAAAAGTTGCGCACCTGTGCCGTGCCGGATTTGCCGCACATCCGCATACTGTCATCAGCGATACGAGAGCCGCGCCCGGTGCCGTGCGGGCCGTTCATCACTTCAAACATGCCCATCTGAACCGCGCGCAGTTTTGAGCCGTCAAGGCCAAGTCCCTCAACCGCGGGTATCGGCACTGCGATATCATTGACCGAATGGATGATGCGTGGCGCGATCTGCTTGCCCGATGCAATGCGCGAGGCCATAACCGCCAGTTGCAGCGGCGTTGCGAGAACATAGCCCTGACCGATAGAGGCGTTGATCGTATCTCCGATTACCCATTCCTGCTTGTACCGTTCAAGCTTCCACGCCTTGTTTGGCATTTTGCCTTCCGAGATCGCCGACATTGGCAGATCGTGACGCACACCGATGCCCAGTTTTTTCCCGGTTTCGGCCATCTTGTCGATGCCAACGCGCTGACCAATATCATAAAAGAACACATCGCAGCTTTCGGACAAGCCGCGTTTGAGATTGACCGGGCCATGTCCGCCGCGTTTCCAGCAGTTAAAGCGGATGCCGCCCATCTCGATATGGCCGGGGCAGCGTACCACAGTGTTCTCGTCGATGACTCCTGCCTCCAAGGCGGCCAGAGCTGTTACCATTTTGAAGGTAGAGCCCGGTGGATAAGCGCCTTGCACCACTTTATTGGCTAAGGGGCGATGGTCATGTTCGGTCAGGGCAGAGTAGTCGGCGCTCGAAATCCCCCGCACGAACAGGTTCGGGTCAAACGACGGCGACGATACCGCGGCAATGATGTCGCCGTTGTTCACATCCATCACCACGCAGGCGGCACTTTCTTCGCCCAGACGCGCCTGAACAAAGTTTTGCACGTCGGCGTCGATGGTCAGGCGGAGGTCTTTGCCTTTCAAACCCTCTTGGCGGTCCAATTCGCGCATGACGCGGCCAACGTGGTTGACCTCAATCCGCTTGGTGCCCGCTGTGCCGCGCAGAGTGTCTTCCATCCATTTCTCAACGCCGATCTTACCGATCTGAAACTTCGGGATCATCAGCAGGGGGTCGATGTTTTCGCCAGTCTCTTGTTGCTTATCGCGCAGGTCTTGCAGGTCTTTTTCCGAAACCGGTCCGACATAGCCGACGATATGTGCGAAATCAAAATCGCGCGGGTAGAGGCGGCTTAAGCCAGCTTCCGGCGTCACACCGGGCAGGGCGGGGGCATTAATGGCGACTTTGCTGAAATCATCCCAATCCAACCGCTCTGCCACGGTGATCGGCACGAAGGCGGAGTTCACCTTCGGGTTCAGCTCTTTCATCGCGTCGGCGATGTCTTCAGCCGTCATCGGGATGATGTGGCTGAGACGGTTGAGCACCTCTTTCACCTCATCATCGGTCTTGCCAGCATTTTCGCGGGTGATAACCACGCGGTAATTCTGTTCGTTGCCCGCGATCAGCTTGCCGTTGCGATCTTGGATCAGGCCACGCGCCGGAGGGATCAGCCGGATGCTGACGCGGTTTTCTTCGGCGAGCAGGCGAAACTCATCGGCTTGTTCGACGCCAATAAACCGCATCCGCGCGCCCAATGCGCCGACCATCGCGGCCATACAGCCACCCATGAACAAAGCCCGCCGGGTGACCGAGCGGGAGGTGGCCTCAGTATCTCGGGGGGCGCGTCTCATAAACTAACCCTCACATTCTTCTCCCGTAAGCATCAACTTCACCCATCGCCGGCTTGTGCAGATCGAGCACATAGCGCGACAGGAACACCACCACAGGATAACACAGCACCGACCAAACCACTTGGATCATTGCAAAGCCAAAGCCAGTTTGGGGCACCATCACCATCGCGAAGGTCAGCCGATAGATCACCAACATGGCGACCATCAGACCTGCGACCAATAGCCATTCCACCCCGAAGTTCAACTCACGAGTCAGTGCAACCCGACCTCGCACAAACTCCGACGCCAGCAACACAAGTGCAGTCCACAGCCCCGGCGGTCGGTCGAGCAGCATGTCTTCCAGCAAGACCACAGCGGCGATCAGCAGGGCAGGCAGGTAATCGGGGCGGCGCATTGTCCAAGCAAAGATCACGCACAAAAGCAAATCCGGCCCCGGAGTGCGGTTTAGCCAGACGGTAAAGCGGCACCAATTTTCGGCCTCGGCGCAATCGGACATCATCGCCATCGGCAGCGGCAGCAACCGCCAGAACAACAGCAGCAGCGCGATGCCGACGAACAAGGCGCGGTGCAGCCAGACCTCACGCGCGGCGGGATCAACCATTGCTGCCCCCTGCGGTTTCGGCGTCAGGTTCCGGCGTTGTTGGCGGTTTTGGCGGGCCTTGCACCGGGGGCGAGGTTACCAAAGCACCCGGATCTGTGATCGGCGTCAATTCATGGCTGCGCAACACGCGCAGGAACTCGAGGCGCTGATAGTCGGCGGATAGCGCCACCCGCAGCCGCTTGTCGGTGCCTAAAACCACCGATCCGACCAGCAGCCCCGACGGAAACATCCCACCATCGCCGGAGGTTATAACCCGATCGCCGGGACGCACCTCATCGGGGTCTTCGAGAAAATCGAGCGGCGGCAGGTCAGAATTATCGCCCGAAAGCAGCGCCTTTTGCCCCGAGGGCTGCACCGTGACCGGCACCCGGCTGTTGCTGTCGGTGAGCAAAATCACGCGGCTGATCTGCTGGCCCACGCCGGAAATGCGACCGACCAGCCCGATGCCATCCATCGTCGCCCAGCCATCTTTGATGCCATCGCGTGCGCCGACGTTCAGCAGCACCGATTGGCGGAAGGGTGACCCGCTGTCGGCCAATACCACCCCCGTCACATGCGTTAACATCGGGTCCAGACGAACATGGTTGAGGTCAAGCAGCCGAGCATTCTTCTGCTCCAACTGCAACGCGGCCTCTTTCCACGCCTTCATCTGGCGCAACTCCTCGCGCAGCTGCTGGTTTTGCTCATAGAGCCGTGAGTAGGATTGGTAATTGTCGAGCACCCCCGCCGTCCAAGTTACCGGAGCCGCCGCCCACTGGAAACTCGGCACAAAGCGGTCTACCAAAACCGCGCGAAAGCGTTCAACCCTTGGGCTGTCGATGCGCCACAGGAAAAAAAGCCCTAGCATCAGCATAATCAATAACCCCACCAACACCCGGCGTAGCGGGCGGTGGAATTCTTCCGGATCAATGCGGTTTCTTGCCATAACTGGCCCGTTTCACTTGAAAGACCGGAAGGCCACCGGCTTAGCTATCGTAGTCGATAACGTGGCGCAGTTGTTTCTCGTATTCCAGCGCCTTGCCGGTGCCCAATGCGACGCAGTTCAGCGGTTCATTGGCGACGGAAATCGAAAGCCCGGTTTGCTCGCGCAAGCTTAGGTCCAGATCGCCCAAAAGCGCTCCACCTCCGGTCAGCATCACACCACGGTCAACGATATCGGCGGCCAAATCGGGTGGCGTGGTCTCCAGAGCCTGCATCACCGCATCACAGATTTGCTGCACGGGTTCAGACAAAGCTTCGGCCACCTGCGCCTGATTGATTTCAGTTTCCTTCGGGACGCCGTTGAGCAAATCCCGGCCGCGAATGGTCATGCTGGCCCCACGGCCATCGTCTGGCATCCGCGCGGTGCCGATGGAGGTTTTGATGCGTTCGGCCGTGGATTCACCGATCAGCAGGTTCTGATGGCGGCGCAGATAAGAGATGATCGCTTCATCCATCCGGTCTCCACCGACGCGCACCGAGCGCGCGTAAACAATATCGCCCAACGACAGAACCGCGACTTCGGTGGTGCCGCCGCCGATATCAACAACCATGTTGCCGGTCGGATCGGTGATCGGCATCCCCGCGCCAATCGCCGCCGCAATCGGCTCGGCAATCAGACCAGCCCGACGCGCACCTGCCGACAGAACCGACTGCCGGATCGCGCGCTTTTCCACTGGGGTTGCGCCATGCGGCACGCAAACGATAATCTTCGGTTTCGAAAACGTCGTGCGCTTGTGCACCTTGCGGATGAAATGTTTGATCATTTCTTCGGCGGCTTCAAAGTCGGCAATCACGCCATCCCGCATCGGGCGGATCGCCTCGATGGACCCTGGAGTACGGCCTAGCATCAGCTTGGCATCCTCGCCCACCGCCAGAACCTGTTTCTTGCCATCTTTGGTGTGGTAGGCCACGACCGAAGGCTCGTTCAGCACAATGCCCTTGCCTCGGATGTATACCAGCGTGTTGGCAGTGCCGAGATCGATCGCCATGTCAGACGAGAAAATGCTGGAGAGGATAGACATCCTGAGGTGATCCTTGGTCCGCGAAAAAGAAACGCCCGCGACTCAGCGATCACCGAGGCGGGCGCTTTCATATAAGACCATGCCGAAGGTAGGGAAAGGCCCGAGCATTTGAGGACGCGCCTTTCCGCCTCGGATCGCCATTTGTCAATTTTCAGACAATTTGGTTGCCCTTTTACGCGCCGCAAGCCAAGAACACCGCACTAATCGGACTATTCTATCCAATGTCGCCTTTAGATGTGCACCGATGCAGACAAGCCAGCTATCATTTACCTATGCGTAACTGCGGATCGAAGTGAGGAATATGTTCGGATTCAACAATCGGGTCGCGCTTGTTTCAGGTGCAGGCAGTGATGAGGGCATTGGGTTTGCCATCGCAACGGCCCTTGTGTCCGCTGGCGCGCGGGTGTGCGTCACAGCCACCAGTGATCGTATCTTTGAGCGCGCGGCGGCTTTGGGTTGCATGGCCCATATCGCCGACCTGACCGATCCTGCGCAAGTTGCGGGACTGTTCGGGGCCGTGTCAGCACAGTTGGGGTCAGTCGAGGTGTTGATCAACAATGCGGGCATGGTGCAAACTGGCAAACATTTCCATGCGGTCAAACTTGCCGAGATGACAGATGCCGACTGGGCTGCACATCTTGCTCTGAACATTGGCACCACGTTTCACTGCATCCGCGCCGCCCTGCCTGCGATGCAAGCGTCTGGTTATGGCCGCATCGTTAATATCGGATCGGTGACCGGGCCTTTGGTGGCAATCGAAGGTGCGTCCGCTTATGCCACGGCGAAAGCTGCGATTACCGGGATGACCCGTTCGGTCGCGCTGGAATATGGCCGCGATGGCATCACTTGCAACGCGGTGCTGCCGGGTTGGATAGCGACTGCGTCATCCAATGAAGCGGAACTGCGCGCGGGTCATGCCACGCCAGTCGGACGACCGGGCAGTCCCGCCGAAGTGGCCGCTTGCGCGGTGTTTCTTGGGTCAGAGGCTGCATCTTACGTCAACGGAGCGATGCTGGTGGTTGACGGCGGCAACACGCTGATCGAGATGAAGGGCGCATTCTAGCGCGGCCCTGCGCAGGGCCGCGCACGCGTCAATCACTGATCCTTGTAGTTGACCGACTTTTTATCGGTATCTGGTGCCGATTTCTGCCGCCGCACCACCAGTTTATTCAGCGCATTCACATAAGCCTTCACGCTCGCCACGACCGTATCGGTATCTGCCGAGGCCCCGGTGACGATGCGACCAGCTTCCTCCATCCGCACTGAAACCGTGGCTTGAGCGTCGGTGCCTTCGGTCACGGCTTGCACCTGATAAAGTTGCAAGCTGGCAGAGTGAGGGAACAGCATTTTCACCGCGTTGAACGCCGCATCGACCGGGCCATCACCTGTGGCATCAATAGAGTGATCCACACCGTCGATGGTCAGGGTCAGTTCAGCCTCACGCGGGCCTTCAGTGCCGCAGACCACGCGCAGGCGTTTGACTTGGATGGTGTCATGCGCATCATTGGTGGCTTCATCGGCGACCAAGGCGAGCAGGTCTTCGTCGTAGACCTCTTTCTTGCTGTCGGCCAACGCTTTGAAGCGCACGAAGACGTCGTTCAACTGGTTGTCGGCCAATTCATAGCCGAGTTCTTTCAGTTTGGAGCGCAAGGCAGCGCGGCCCGAATGTTTGCCCATAGAAATATTATGCGCAGTCAGGCCGATGTCGGCGGGGCGCATGATCTCGAAGGTTTCGATGTTTTTCAGCACGCCATCTTGGTGGATACCGCTTTCGTGCAGGAAGGCGTTTTTCCCGACGATGGCTTTGTTGAACTGCACCGCGAATCCCGAGACGCTGGAAACACGGCGGGAAAGGTTCATAATCTTGGTGGTGTCGATCCCGGTGCGATACGGCATGATGTCGTTGCGGACTTTCATCGCCATCACGACTTCTTCCAGCGCGGTGTTGCCCGCGCGCTCGCCCAAGCCATTGATGGTGCATTCGATCTGGCGGGCACCAGCCTCAACTGCGGCCAAGGAGTTCGCGGTCGCCATGCCGAGGTCGTTGTGGCAATGGGTGGCGAAAATTACTTCGTCGGCGCCGGGCACACGTTCCAGCAACATGCGGATCAGGTCGGCGGATTCGCGGGGGGCGGTGTAGCCGACGGTGTCGGGGATGTTGATCGTGCTGGCACCGGCTTTTATGGCGATTTCCACCACGCGGCACAGGTAATCATGTTCCGTCCGGGTCGCGTCCATCGCGGACCACTGCACGTTGTCGCACAGATTGCGGGCGTGGGTTACGGTGTCGTGGATGCGGGTGGCCATCTGATCCATGTCGAGGTTCGGGATGGCGCGGTGCAGCGGGGAGGTGCCGATGAAGGTGTGGATGCGGGGGGAGGGCGCAAACTTCACCGCCTCCCAGCAGCGGTCAATATCTTTGTAATTGGCGCGGGCCAGGCCGCAGATGGTGGAGTTTTTCGCGCGTTTGGAGATTTCAGATACGGCAGCGAAATCGCCTTCAGACGCGATGGGAAAACCGGCTTCGATCACATCGACGCCCATTTCATCGAGCAAGCCTGCGATCTCGAGCTTTTCGTCGTGGGTCATGGTGGCACCGGGGGATTGCTCGCCGTCGCGCAGGGTGGTGTCGAAGATGATGACTTTAGGTTGAGCTTGCGCCTGTTCGGCGCGGGACGGATGGGATTTAGCGGCATCGGCGCGGGTTTGCGCGGGGGTGTCGGTCATGGGTTTGATCCTTGGAGGGGGTTGCTGCTGGTTGGGCGCTGATCACTTCCGAGCGGTCGCACCCAAGGGCACGCTCAGAAGCGGGTAAGAAGCAGCAGCCCACGGGAAAGCAGCGCGCCGGAAATTGGCGCGATGGGGGTCGAGGCGATGATGGTTTCCCGTGTCATGGCAGCGACTATACGGGGGATTTGTTGGAAGGGAAGGGGGTCGGGGCGAAAAATCGCGCGACATGGTTGGGAAAGGTAAGGGTGCGGCTTGGAAATGTCCCCGCGTGGACAAGGGTTTCGTTTCAATAATTTCAATGGGTTATGAGGGGGTAGTTCATGTTAATTTAACTTTTGCGGTGCGGCGGGAGATGTCAGGAGCTGATGGCAGAGGAGCGCTCACTCCCTGACGCCGACAAAACTGCGGGACTCACTGGCGAGGGGCTGAGTTTGATCTATCTCCGCCTGTGCAGCTTTGGGGGATACAATGCGGGCATTGGTTATTGGGGTCTCGGGCGGGATCGGTGCGGCTTTGGCGATACTTTGGCCGCGAGGGGTGAAGTGGTGGGTTTGTCGCGGTCGGGCGATGGCTTGGATGTGACGGATGAGGCTTCGGTGGCGCGGGTGCTGGGCGGAGTTTCTGGGCCGTTTGATCTTGTGATGATTGCAACCGGAGCCTTGGGCGTGCCGGAGAAGTCTTTGCGGGCGCTGAGTGGGCAGGCGATGTTGGCGCAGTTTGCGGTGAACGCGGTGGGGCCAGCGTTAATTATCAAGCATCTGCTGCCGTTGTTGCCGAAAGATCGCGAAACCCGCGTTGGGGTGTTATCGGCGCGGGTGGGGTCTATTGGCGACAATGCTTTGGGCGGTTGGTATTCGTATCGGGCGGCGAAGGCGGCGCTTAACCAAGTGGTGCATACGGCAGCGATCGAGGTTGCGCGCAGCCATCCGTTGGCGGTGCTGGCTTGTCTGCATCCGGGCAAAGTGGCGACATCGTTTACGGCGGGATATCCCGGCGAAAAAGACGCGCCCGGGCTGTCTGCGGCGCGATTGCTTGCGGTGCTGGACGGATTATCGCCTGCCGAGTCGGGCAGGTTTTATGATTATGCGGGCAAGATCGTAGCGTGGTGATTGGTTTGCCGCTTAAGGATTGACCGGAGCGGCTGCGCCTTCGGCGGGAGCCGCTCCATCAGCCGGTGTAACATCACCGGGGTCAGCTGCCGCAGGTGCGCCTGCCAGTGGGCCGACCATGACGCCCGCCTTCCACATGCCTTCGGAAATCTCACGGCCCTTGTAGGTCAGCTTGCCTGCGCCTTCGCGTTTGCCTGCGACAAAGCCGCCTTCATAGATATCGCCTGAAGGATAGGTCGCAACGCCGGTGCCTTGCATGGCTCCGGCGACCCAATCGCCAGTGTAGCTAAAGCCGTCTGGCTGGGTCAAAGCGCCCTTACCGTCGCGCAGGCCCGCTTTGAAATCGCCTTTGTAAACCGTGCCATCCGCCCAAGTCGCGGTGCCTGCGCCTTCACGCACGCCTGCTTTCCATGCGCCTTCATAGCGGAAGCCATCGGGGTAGGTCATGGTGCCAATGCCCTCGGGCTTTTCCGCCAGCAAAGCGCCGGTATAGGTCGCGCCATTGGCATAGACGGCGCTGCCTTGGCCGGTGATAGCACCGTTCAGCCATTGGCCATTGTAGCTGGAGCCATCGGCATAGGTGATTTTTCCGGTGCCATCGGGTTGATCGGCTTTGAAGCTGCCTTCGTAAACCGAACCGTCGGCATAGGTCATGCGGCCTTGGCCCTGCATTTGCCCAGCCGCCCAATCTCCGGTGTAGCTGCTGCCATCTTTGGCGGTAAATGTGCCTGCGCCATCGCGCTTGTCCGCCTTGAAGCTGCCTTTGTAGACGTCGCCGTTGGCATAGGTCTCGGTGCCCTTGCCAAACCGCAAGCCGTCAACGAAATCGCCTTCATAAACATCGCCGTTCGGCTGGGTGAGTTTGCCCAGACCGTTGATCTGACCACCTCTCCATGCGCCGATATAAACCAGTTTGTTCGGCATGGTCAGCGTGCCAGTGCCTTGGCGCGCGCCGTTGACCAGCGCGCCGATATAGGTGGTGCCATCTGGATAGCGGATGGTGCCATTGCCCTGCTTTTCGCCTGCCTGCCAATCGCCATCATAGCTGTAGCCGTTGGCATCGGTGATCTTGCCTTTGCCCTGATGCTTGCCATCGACAAAATCGCCGACATAGATCGAGCCATTGGCATAATCCGCGCGACCCTTGCCCGTCATCTGGCCGTCTTGCCAATCGCCTTCATAGGTGCCGCCATCGGCGAAGGTTATTTTGCCTTTGCCTTCGGGTTTGCCAGCCTGAAACTGCCCGGCATAAACCGAACCATTCGGATAATGCGCCACGCCCTTGCCGCGAATTTCGCCGCCGATCCACTCGCCGGTGTATTCATAGCCGTTCGGCAGGCGGTAGGTGCCAATGCCATCTTGTAAGCCATTGACGAAGGTGCCCTCATAGACCGAGCCGTCGTCATATTGCTTGCTGATCACCTCACCTGCGTCTTGCGCCTGCGCAGCCCCTGCCATCGCCACCACTATCGCCGCCGCTAAGCCCAAGTTTCGCATCGTCACTATCCCCACTGCCGCGCCGCACCCTAGCCCTGCGATTGGGCTTATGACAAGCGCCTGCCACGCGGCCCGGCAGGTTGGCGTAAAGCCCCGCTTGGCCTTTCACTCGGGCGCGAACCTGCTAGAACCGGGAAAACCTTATGCCGGAGCGTATGATGGCCGCGACTTTCCGCCTGACCCTTGCCCAGTTGAACCCGACTTTGGGTGCGATAGATGCCAATGCCGCCATGGCCTATGAGGCGTGGGTGCAGGGCCGCGATGCCGGGGCGCAGATGGTGGCACTGACCGAGATGTTCATCACCGGCTATCAGACACAAGATATGGTGATGAAACCGGCGTTTCACCGGGATGCGATACACGCCGTTGAGGCGTTGGCGTTGCGGATTGTCGATGGCCCGGCGCTGGGAATCGGTGGGCCTTGCGTGAAGGATGGGCTGCTTTACAACGCTTATTATGTGCTGGAAGACGGCAAAATTGCCGCCACGGTGTTGAAGCATGAGCTGCCGAACAGCGACGTTTTCGATGAAAAGCGGGTGTTCGCCTCGGCTGCGCCGCAGGGGCCGTATCGGGTAGGTCCGCTGCGGATCGGCTCGCCAATTTGTGAAGACGCTTGGCATTCGGATGTGTGTGAAACGCTGGCTGAGACCGGGGCGCAGATTTTGCTGGTGCCGAATGGCTCGCCGTATCATCGGGGTAAGCCGAGCGTGCGGACCAATCTGATGGTGGCGCGGGTGATCGAGACAGGGTTGCCGCTGGTGTATCTGAACATGATCGGCGGGCAGGATGACCAGGTGTTCGATGGCGCGTCGTTCGTGCTGAACCCGGGTGGGGCTTTGGTGGCGCAGCTGCCGCAGTTTGATGCTTGCGTGACGCATGTGGATTTTGAGGAAACTGCGGATGGCTGGCGGGCTCTGCCCGGTATGATGGAGAAGATGCCGATTTCCTATGAGGCGGATTACCGGGCTATGGTGATGTCTTTGCAGGATTATCTGCGGAAAACCGGGTTCAAGCAGGTGCTGCTGGGGCTATCGGGTGGGATTGATAGCGCGATTGTTGCGGCGATTGCGGCGGATGCGATTGGGCCAGAGAACGTGCGCTGCGTGATGCTGCCGTCGCGCTATACCTCACAACACTCGCTGGATGACGCGGCGCAGGTGGCGCATGCCTTGGGGTGTCGGCTGGACACGGTGTCGATCTCCGCGCCGCAAGATGCGGTGGGGGAGGCGCTGGGCGATCTGTTTGCGGGCACTGATCCGGGCCTGACCGAGGAGAACGTGCAATCGCGGCTGCGCGGGCTGTTGCTGATGGCGATGTCGAACAAGTTTGGTGAGATGTTGCTGACCACGGGCAATAAGTCTGAGATGGCGGTGGGGTATTGCACGATCTATGGCGACATGAACGGCGGGTATAACCCGTTGAAAGATTTGTATAAAACCCGGGTGTTTGAGACGTGCCGTTGGCGGAACGAAAATCACCGGGCTTGGATGCTGGCTCCGGCGGGGCAGGTTATTCCACCTCGGGTGATCGACAAGCCGCCGAGTGCGGAGTTGCGGCCGGATCAGAAAGATGAGGACAGCTTGCCGCCTTATCCGGTGTTGGATGCGATCTTGGATGGGTTGGTGGAACAGGAACTTTCGGTGGCGGATTTGGTCGCCAAGGGTTTTGATCGCGTGACGGTGAAGAAGGTCGAGCATCTGCTTTACATCAGCGAATACAAACGCTTCCAAGCCGCCCCCGGCACCAGGTTGACCAGGCGGGCGTTTTGGGGTGATCGGCGTTATCCTATTGCTAACCGTTGGCGCGATAACGGCTGAAGGACGCGAAATGCCGCTGTATGTCCTCGCCGCCGTGCTGGAAATCGCCGGATGCTTCGCCGTTTGGAGTTGGTGGCGTGGCGCGTCTATCGTTTGGCTGATCCCAGCGGCCATCGCTTTGGCGGGATTTGCTTACCTGTTGGCGTTGGCTCCACCAACCCATGCGGGCCGCAGCTATGCGGCTTACGGTGGGGTCTATATCGCGGCATCGGTGGCATGGCTGGCGCTGATTGAACGCACCCGGCCTGATTGGGCCGACCTTGCTGGGGCGGGGCTAGCTTTGGCTGGTGCCGCGCTGATCTTGTGGGCACCGCGCGGCTAAAGCCGCAGTTAACTTTCGCTGGTCACAGGCTTAGACCAAACCCCCAGTGAGGCTGCAGCCTGCGCCGATAAGCGCAGTGCGCGTCAGAGCCTCGCTATTCGATTTTTTCTTCACCGCCTTCTGGTTGCGCGGCTTCTGGTGGCTCGACTTTTGGCACGGCTTTGGCTGGAGCAGGCGCCGCTGCCGGAGGCGCGACGATTTCGATACTGATTTGGAAGGTGCCCGCCTTCTGCGAATTTTTGTCGCGCAGGGTGGTTTCAAGCACATAGCGACCGGGGGCCAGACCTGTCAGCGTGTAGCTTAGATTGGCGGGAAATTCGCGGTTCTGCGCGCGCGATGTCACATCAAGTTTCGCCACCGAGGGCAGTTCTCCCAGAACTTCACCCGCTTCGGTCATCACTCTGAGATCCACTAGAAAGCCAAAGGAATACAGGCCATCGCCGCCTGCTCTATAGCCATAGCCCGAGGGTTCGGCATAAATCAGTATTGGCGCGCCGATCTGATATTTGTCATCTTGCCGGGGATTGTAGATGCCCAGCATGGTGACGGGCGCATCCACCAGTGCCGCCTCGCGGATGGTGATGTCAGGGCCGCTTTCCCAGACGTCCGCCGACAAAGTTGATGCAACCTCAAGCGCGCCCTTTGGATTGCTTGCAGCCAGCAACTCTTCGATCTCAGTAGCTTTATCTACAATCGGCCCCGGAAAAGCCGGCCATGCGAGGCTTGTTGCCAAAATTGCGGCTGCGACGACGCTGGCTTTCTTGAACATGAACGGTTCCTAAACTTTAGATCACAACAGGGCTGCGGTGCATGATAGAAAGTTTTCTGCGCACTGTCCAAGCGGGACGACCGTCGCGGCCAGACTTATGCTTACAATATTTGCCGGGCCTTGTCGTTGCGCGCTGCTGAGGCGAAACCTTTTCGGCGATAACTGGACAAGGCGCATGTCATATGACAGGGAATAACTGTCGCAGGAGAGCCCAAATGACCGATCGCCCTACCATCACCCGCTTTGCGCCGTCGCCCACCGGCTATATCCATGTCGGCAATTTGCGCACGGCGCTAATGAACTATCTGATTGCTGCCAAAGCTGGCGGTACGTTCATTCTGCGGTTGGACGATACCGATCAGGAACGCTCCAAGCAGGAATATGCCGATGGCATCAAAACCGATCTGGAGTGGTTGTGCCTGCATTGGGACCGGGTTGAGAAGCAATCTTCGCGGTTTGATCGCTACCGTGAGGCGGCAGATCAGTTGCGCAGCGTCGGTCGGTTCTATGAGTGTTTCGAGTCGCCGGTCGAGCTCGATTTGAAGCGCAAGAAGCAGCTGAACATGCACAAGCCGCCGGTTTATGACCGGGCTTCGTTGCATTTGACGGATGATGAAAAGGCCAAGGCGCGGGCCGAGGGGCGCGATGGCTATTGGCGTTTCATGCTGGATCAGCAGCGCATTGAATGGGCTGACGGTATTCTGGGGCCGATTTCGATTGATGCGGCGTCGGTGTCTGATCCGGTGCTGATCCGGGCGGATGGGCAGATCTTGTATACCTTCGCCTCGTCGGTCGATGACATTGACATGGGCGTCAGCTTTATCGTGCGCGGTGCCGATCATGTCACCAACACGGCGACACAAATCCAGATCATGCAAGCCATGGGTGGCACGCCACCGAATTTCGCGCACCACTCGCTGCTGACGGGTGCGGCTGGTGAGGAATTGTCGAAACGGCTCGGCACGCTTTCGTTGCGCGATTTGCGGGCGCGTGGGGTGGAGCCTATGGCACTGCTGTCGCTGATGGCGCGGCTCGGGTCGTCGAAGCCGGTTGAGCTGGCATCATCGATGCAAGATTTGATCGACGGCTTTGACATTGAAAGCTTTGGTGCCTCGCCGACCAAGTTTGACGCCGAAGATTTGTTCCCGCTGACCCGCGCCTATGTGCAAAGCCTGCCGTTGGTCAATGTCGCCGACAAGATCGCCGCGCTTGGCGTGCCTGCGGATAAGGCGGAGTTGTTCTGGAACGTCGCCAAGGCCAATATTACCATCCTCGCCGATCTTGAGGGCTGGTGGACGCTGTTCCGCGATGGTGCAACGCCGCTGGTTGATGACGAAGATCGCGAATTTGTGGCGCAGGCGTTTGAGATGCTGCCGGAAGGTCCTTGGACAACCGCGACTTGGGGTGAGTGGACCAACGCGGTGAAGGAAGCGACGGGGCGTAAGGGCAAGGCATTGTTCCGGCCATTGCGTCGCGCGGTGACGGGTTTGGATTCGGGGCCGGAAATGGCGGATGTGATGCCTTTGCTGCAGAAGCGGCCGACACTATAAGCGTTTCACATTGGCCTAAATACCTTGGGGCGCGGGGGCTAGCCCCCGGCCTTGGTAGGTTAACGCGCCAAAACCAGCCATCCTGCGATCTCAGCCAGTTGCTGCATCGCGCCTAGCACATCACCGCTCTGACCGCCGATTTGGCGTAGGGCAATGCGGGCGAAGGCGAGTTGGACGGCGATCTGCGCCAACAGCAGGTATAGCGCGGTTTGTGGGCCTAGTAGGATCGCGAGGGCCACGGCTGCGATAAGCAAGCCCGATACCGCGCAGATCAGACTGGTGCCAGCGGCGGATTTCCCCATGCCATCGGCGCGGGCGGCTGGCATCCAGAGCAGGGCGAAACCTAGTCCGGCGCGGCTGGAGATTGCCAGCGCAATGAGCGCGATCATCGCTAGGTTAGGGCTTTGCACGGCGAGCAAGGTTATTGCCTGCCAGCGCAGACCGAGCGACAGGATCAATGCCAAGCCGCCGTAGCTGCCGATCCGGCTGTCGCGCATGATTTCCAGCTTGCGGGCACGGTTGTGGCCTCCGCCGAAACCGTCGGCGACATCGGCTAGACCGTCTTCATGCAGGCCGCCTGTTGCCAGAACCGTGGTCGCGAGAGCCAATCCGGCGGCGAGTGTTGGGGCAATCCCAACCGCCAACGCTGCATATAAAATCGCAGCCGAAATGCTGCCAACCAGCGCGCCCGCAATCGGAAAAGCCCAGACCGCAGCGCCTATCGCGGGGGCTTCCAGCATCCGGCCCGCAGGCAGGCGCGTGAGCAGCATCACTGCCAGTTGCACCTCAGTTAGACGGGTGCGCAGGGGGGTCATGCCTTGGAAACCCCGGCCTCGCCGAAGGTTGCCATGCCGTTGTGACACTCCAACGCCGCGCGCACGATGCCTAGGGCGAGCGCGGCACCTGATCCTTCGCCCAAGCGCATATCGAAATCCAGCACGGCGCGTTTGTTGAGGGCGTTGAGGAGCTTGCGATGCCCCGGCTCGGCGCTGCAATGGCCGACGAGGCAATGATCGAGCAGGGCGGGGTCGGCGGCATAGAGCGCGGAAGCTGCCGCCGTGCAGATAAAGCCGTCGAGGATAACCGGAATACGCGCGGCGCGAGCGGCTAGAACTGCGCCGCAGATTGCGGCTTGTTCACGACCACCTAGTGCCGCGAGAACGCCCATCGCGGACAGGCCGTGGTGCCGCGCCAAACCTTTTTCGATCGCTGCGATCTTGCGTTTGATGCCGTCGCTGTCGGAACCTGTGCCAGCGCCAACCCAATCGGCAACCTTGCCACCAAACAGGGCCGAGGTCATCGCCGCGGCAACGGTTGAATTGCCGATGCCCATCTCGCCGAGGATCAGCACATCTGCTGTCACATCGACTGCATCCGCGCCGGTTTGCATCGCGGCCAAAGTCTCGGCCTCGGTCATCGCGGGGCCGGTGGTGAAATCGGCGGTCGGGCGATCCAGTTCCAAGGCGATCACCGACAGGTCGGCACCGTTGGCGCGGCAAAGCTGGTTGATGGCGGCGCCGCCCGCGTGAAAGTTGCCAACCATTTGTGCGGTGACCGCTTGCGGAAAGGGATTTACGCCTTGCGCGCAGATGCCGTGGTTTCCGGCGAAAATAATCGCTTGTGCCTTGGTTATGATCGGGCGGGCGGTGCCGCGCCACGCTGCCATGAAGCAGGCCAATTCCTCTAACCGCCCCAATGATCCCGGTGGTTTGGTCAGGCTGTTTTGCCGTGCAAGGGCTGCGTCGGCGGCTTTCGCATCGGCTTGCGGTAGGGTTGCGGCCAAACCAGCTATGGCGGAAAGTGCGGTCAGTTTCATCATTTCACCTTCATTGGCAGGCCAGATACGGCGAGGATAACCTCATCCGCCTCGGCTGCGATCCACTGGTTGAGCGTGCCCGCTGCATCGCGAAACGCGCGCGCAAGGGCGTTATCCGGCACGATGCCCATGCCGACTTCATTTGTCACAAACACCACCGGGCTGGTTTGCTGCGGCAGGATGGTTAACAATTCTTGCGCTGCCGCCTGCCAATCGTGATCGCCCAGCATCAGGTTGGTCAACCAAAGCGTCAGGCAATCGACCAGACGCGGGCCTTTGCCATTTGTCTCGCGAAGGGCTGCGACCAAATCCAGCGGCTCGGCATGGGTGATCCATTCTGGCCCACGGCGCGCCTGATGTTCGGCAATGCGGGCGCGCATCTCGTCGTCCCACGCCTGCGCAGTGGCGACGT
Source organism: Cypionkella sp. (assembly GCF_028290025.1). Classification (GTDB taxonomy): domain Bacteria; phylum Pseudomonadota; class Alphaproteobacteria; order Rhodobacterales; family Rhodobacteraceae; genus Cypionkella. The sequence goes on from NZ_JAQGKQ010000051.1 coordinate 73,923, forward strand.
AATGCGCAGGGCTTCCCATCCGCACAACCAAAGCTTCGGCGATCCGGCTTTTGCCAGAGCGCGCGCCGCCGGTGATCAGGATGGTTTTGTGCATGATGGCCCTTGCCCCCTGGCCGTTGTCAAAGCAGAAACGAGCCGAGCGCGAAAGGAGAAATACGACCGTGCCTGCAGATGCCCCGACAACCGTCCCGATGGCTTCATCGTCAGCCGCGCCCGCTGGCTTGCAGCAGGGTCAGACCGAGTTGCTGCTGATCCGTCACGCCCCGGCTTTGACTGAAGGGCGCATGGCCGGGCGGCGGGATGTAGCGGCGGATTGCAGCGATGCTTTGGCGTTTGCGGCCCTGCGCGGCGCGGTTGGAGCGGTGGATCATTGCCTGATCAGCCCGGCACTGCGCTGTGTCCAGACGGCGGCTACGCTTTGGCCCGAAGGGGAACGGCGGCAGGATTCCCGGTTGTGGGAGCAGAATTTTGGCGCATGGGAAGACGTCGCTTTCGCTGATCTGCCTGACCTCGGCACACTTTCCGGCGCGGAGTTGGCCGCGCATCAGCCGCCGGGTGGGGAAAGTTTTCTTGAGCTTTGCGCGCGGGTGACTCCGGCTTTGCATGAGGCCGTAGCTTTGGGTGGCAAGGTGGTGATCGTTGCGCACGCCGGGGTGATACGCGCAGCTTTGGGGCTGGCGTTGGGTGCGCCAGAACTCGGGCTGGTGTTTCAGGTGGCTCCGCTTTCGTTGACGACGATTATTGCGTTACCAGGCGGAATATTCTCGATCGCGGGCGTCAATCGGATGCGGCGATGATGCTGCAAGGCGTCCGGGTGGCGGGGCATTTTGGCGAGTTGCTGCAAGGGCGTTTGGGGGCGAATGGTCCGGTGGCACTAGTGACTTTGCCCTGCGCGGCGCTGACCGTGACGGCGCGGGGCTATGCTGGCGTCGGGTTATCGGTGCATGGCGCGGGGCAGCGGTTGCTGGTGCCTGCGCGGGCGCAAAAGTTGTTGGATTTGTTGGGGCTGCGTTTGCAGGGGCGGCTGGTTTTGCGGGCTACGATGCCTGCGGGTGGCGGGGCTGGGGCTTCGACAGCAACCTTGGTCGCGGTGGCAAAGCTTGCGGGATGGCAGGGGCCGCCAGATCTTTTGGCGCAAGCCTGCATTGCGGTGGAGGGTGCCTCTGATCCGTTGATGTTTGCAGCGGCAGAGACGCGGCTTTGGGCGTCGCGTCTTGGCGAAACTGTGGCGCATCTGCCAGCGCTGCCTGCATTTGAGGTGATCGGCGGGTTTTATGGCCCGATGAAGCGCACCGATCCGGCTGACGATAATTTTGCGGATATTGCCGACCTGATCCCCGCTTGGAGTGCGGCCTCGCAAGCGCGCAACTTGCCCGCATTGGCAGATATAGCCAGCACGTCGGCGCGTCGCTGCTTGCAGCTGCGAGATCAAACGGCGGTACAGGATCCGATCTGGTCGCTTGCGCCGCAGTTGGGTGCGCTGGGTTGTGTCATTGCCCATACCGGTGCGGCGCGCGGGCTGATCTTTGCGCCGGGACAGGTGCCAGCCGGGGCGCGGGGCTGCTTGCAACAAGCCGGGTTGCGCTGCGTGGTGCAGTTTAGGGCAGGTGGCGTTGGATCGGCGGGAGGATGGCGATGAGCTTTGCTGCGATGATGCTGGTGGCTGCGGCATTGGACGTCGCACTCGGCTGGCCCGCGCGTTTGTATGCGCTGATCGGCCATCCGGTGACGTGGATAGGGGCGCTGATCCGCTGGCTGGACATGGCGTTGAACGACGACGATGCGGGCGATTTTCCGCGCCGGATTGCCGGAGTTATCACCGCTGTCGTGGTGGTTGGTCTGGTCGCGGGCGTGGCTTTTGCGCTGCAATGGCTGCTGCCTGCGGGTTGGCTGGAGATCGTGATCGGTGGGGTTTTGGCTTGGCCGCTGTTGGCGTTACGCTCTATGTATAGCCATGTCGCGGATGTGGTTTATCCGTTGCAGAACAATGATTTGGCGCAGGCGCGCCATGCGGTTTCGATGATCGTCGGGCGCAATGCCGCCGTGCTGGATGAGGCTGGAGTGGCACGGGCGGCGATGGAAAGCTTGGCCGAGAACACCTCTGATGGCATCGTCGCACCGTTGTTCTGGGGGGCGTTGCTGGGGCTGCCGGGGATTGCAGCGTATAAGGCGATCAACACGCTGGATTCGATGATCGGCCACCGCACACCTCGGTTTGAGGCGTTTGGATGGGCCTCGGCGCGGATTGATGATGTGGTTAACCTGATCCCGGCGCGGTTGACTGGCGCGGTGTTTGCGCTGGTGTCGGCTGCCCCGCGCAAAGCCGTGGCGGTGATGTGGCGCGATGCTGGGCTGCACCGCTCACCCAACGCTGGTTGGCCCGAGGCTGCGATGGCGGCAGGGCTTGGGGTGCGGCTGTCTGGCCCACGGGTTTATGCAGATCGCGTGGCGGACGAGCCTTGGGTCAATGCAGGCGCACCGGATCCGACGCCGGTTGATCTGCAACGGGGACTTGCGCTTTATGTGCGGGCGATGTTTGTGCTGGCGGCGGTGCTGCTGGTTTTGGCGCTGATCTAAGGGGGGCAGATGCGCGATCATATCCGCGACCATGGGGGGAACATCGACGGTGCGATTGCCCGCTTTGGCGGCGAGAATTGGATTGATCTGTCCACCGGCATCAACCGTGTGCCGTATCCGATCCCGACTTTACGGCCTGAAGATTGGACGATGCTGCCAACCCAAACCGCCAAGCAAGCCCTGCTGGACGTGGCGGCTGCGGCGTATCGCTGTACCGCGCCGATGCTTGCGGTGGCAGGCGCACAAGCGGCCATTCAGATGATCCCGCGCTTGGGCAAGCCGGGGCGGGCTCGGGTGCTGGGGCCGACCTATAACGAACATGGCGCAAGTCTGCGCGCCGCTGGCTGGAAGGTCGAGCAGGTCAGCCAGTTTGGTCAACTTATCGGCGCGGACCTCGCGGTGGTGGTGAACCCGAACAACCCGGATGGCCGCTGTTTCGCGCCGGCTGATCTGCTGGTGCTGGCGGGGCAAGTTGGGCGCTTGGTGGTGGATGAAAGCTTTGCCGACGCGCAGCCGGAGCTTTCGTTGCTGCCCGAAGTGACCCCGCGCAATGTGCTGGTGCTGCGGTCGTTCGGCAAGTTCTATGGGCTGGCCGGGGTGCGTCTGGGCTTTGTGATCGGCTCTGCCGAAGACATAGCGGCGTTGGATGAGATGTCGGGTCCGTGGCCGGTCAGCGGTGCTGCGTTGCGGATCGGCACTGTGGCGCTGGCGGATGGGGCTTGGGCAAAGGCGACCGTTCGACGTCTGCGCGCGGAGGTTGATCAAGCCGATGCTCTGGCGGTTCAGGCGGGTTGGCAACTGGTTGGCGGCTGCGAATTGTTCCGCACCTATGAGACGCCCGATGCAGAAACCGCGCAAATTCGGCTAGCGAAGCGACAGATATGGAGCCGGATCTTTCCATATTCGAACCGCTGGCTGCGAATGGGTCTTCCCGGCAATTCCGACGAATGGACGCGTCTTACAAGCGTACTGGAGGGCTGATGCAATTCTCGCCCGAAGAATCCGCGACCCTGCTGAGCATCCTGCGCTGGCGTCGTGACGTGCGGCATTTCCGCACTGATCCGGTGGACGAGGCGACGTTAGAACGTCTGCGCGCAACGATGGATTGCGCGCCGTCGGTTGGCAATGCACGGCCTTGGCGGGTGATCCGTGTCGATGATCTGACCTTGCGCGAACGGGTGCGGGCGAATTTCAGGCGCTGCAATGCCGAGGCTGCGAAGCTTTACACTGGCGAGAAACATGCGGAATATCTTGCGCTGAAACTCGCGGGGCTAGAGGTTGCCCCGGTGCAACTCGCCGTGTTCAATGTCGGCAATCCTGATGCTGGGCACGGGCTTGGCCGCCAAACCTTGCCCGAGACTTTGCGGCAATCGACGGCGATGGCGATTCATACGCTGTGGCTTGCCGCGCGGGCTGAGAACCTTGGCCTCGGCATGGTGTCTATCCTTGAGCCGCATGATATTGAGGCGCTGTTGGGGGTTCCGGCAGGCTGGGAATTCGCCGCGTATCTCTGCCTCGGACACCCTGAATTCATGGACGACACGCCATTGTTGCACCGCACCGGCTGGCAGGAAAACAGCGAAACAGAGTGGCAGCAGCGTTAACGCGACAGTGCAAGCAAGGCGTCAACATCGACATGACGTTCCAGATGGGCTGCAAGCGCGTCCAGCACCGCATCCAGCCCCGCCGCATAGGCCAAGCCAGACGGAGCCGCACCGATCTGCCGCAAAAAACCGGCGCGGAAGGCATCATCGGCAAACATGCCGTGCAGATAACTGCCCATCACGCGGCCATTGGCGGAAGTCGCGCCCTCTGGTTGGCCATCGACAAAGGCAAACGGACGGTTGCGGTCGGGGCCATCGGTGCGGCCAATGTGAATCTCATAACCCTGCATCGCAAGGCCGGTTGCCGCGTGAATGGCTTGGGTCTGGGTGAGGCGTTTGTCTGGAGTCATAACGGTTTCTACTGCTAACGCGCCAAGCCCCAGCGTCTCTCCCGCGGGGCCTTCGATGCCTTCTGGGTCGCGCACAACCGCTCCAAGCATCTGATAACCGCCACAAATTCCCAAAACCTTGCCGCCACGCCGCAGATGCGCGGCCAGATCAACGTCCCAGCCCTGCGCGCGCAGATAGGCCAGATCGCCGCGCGTCGATTTGGAGCCCGGAATGATCACCAGATCGGTGTCGCCAGCAATCGCCTCACCCGCCCTCACCATCTGCAAGCTGACGCCGGGTTCCTGCGCGAGTGGGTCGAGATCGTCGAAATTGGCGATGCGAGACAGGGTCAGCGCGGCGATTTTGTAGCCGCCCACGCCGCCGCCCTTCGGCAAGTCGAGCGCATCCTCGGCTGGCAGCTTCGCGGCATCGGAGAAGAACGGCACCACACCAAAACCGCGCCATCCGGTGCGGGTCTCAGTCAAGCGATAGCCATCGTCGAACAACCTCGGATCGCCGCGAAACTTGTTGATCAGAAACCCCGCGATCATCGCATTGTCGGCCGCGTCCAGCACCGCCTGTGTGCCGACGATCTGCGCAATCACCCCGCCGCGATCAATGTCACCGGTCAGGATTACCGGGCAATCTGCCGCGCGCGCAAAGCCCATGTTGGCGATATCGCCCGAGCGCAGATTAACCTCTGCCGGGCTACCTGCACCCTCGACAATCACCAGATCATAGCGCGATTTCAAACGGTTGAAGCTGTCGAGCACCGGAGCCATCAGCGACGGCTTCAGCGCCGCATAATCGCGCGCCTTGACCGTCGCGATACGCTTGCCCTGCACGATAACTTGGCTTCCGGTCTCCGACTCGGGCTTGAGCAGCACTGGGTTCATGTCGGTGTGCGGTTCCAGCCCACAAGCCAAAGCCTGCAACGCCTGTGCGCGACCAATCTCGCCGCCATCGGCGGTAACAGCCGCGTTGTTCGACATGTTCTGAGGCTTGAACGGCGCGACTGACAACCCGCGCAGCTTTGCCGCACGACAAAGCCCCGCGACCAGCAGCGATTTGCCAACGTTAGAGCCTGCACCTTGGATCATCAGGGCTTTCACCGAGATCCTCCAACGGTGTCTTGGCGGAGATTGCAGAAGCCTCCGGCGGGGATATTTTTTGCCAAGATGAAAGCCGTATGTGGGCGCAGCACCTCGGGCCGATTTCTCGGGGGAGGCGCTGCGCTTTCACCTTGGACAGCCATCGGGGTCCCCCCCTGTGCCGCTCGATCAATCTGCCACAGGATAGTTAACACTTCGTTGCTTTCATCTTGGCATAAATATCCCGGGGGTTTGGGGGCTGGCCCCCAACGCGCGCGCTCAACAAGCACTTCGCCTCAAAACTCCACCCCCGGCTGCGCCTTGATGCCTGATCGGAACGGATGCTTGATCAGCGTCATCTCAGTGACCAGATCAGCCGCCTCAATCAACTCCGGCTTCGCGTTGCGCCCGGTCATCACAACATGGGTCAGCGGTGGTTTTTCGGCGGCGAGAAAGGCCAGCACCTCGGCGATGTCGAGATAATCGTAGCGCAGGGCGATGTTGATCTCATCCAGCAGCACCAGTCGGTTGCCGGGATCACGGATCAGCTCTTTTGCCTTCTCCCAACCCTTTGCGGCCATCGCTATATCGCGGACGCGATCTTGGGTTTCCCAGGTGAAGCCTTCGCCCATGGCGTGAAACTCGCAGAGGTCTGAGAAGTGGGTTTCGATAATCCGACGCTCGCCGGTGTCCCATGCGCCTTTGATGAACTGCACCACGGCGCAGGGCATCTCATGCGCGATGCAGCGCAGAATCATCCCAAAGCCGCTGGAGGATTTGCCTTTGCCTGCCCCGGTATGAACGATCAGCAGGCCCTTATCGCCCGCTTTGCCCGCCATGATCTTATCCCGGGCGGCCTTCTTCTTGGCCATCTTGCGCGCATGGCGGGCGTTTTCGTCGGCCAATGGGTCGGTATCGGCGATCGCTTCAATCACGGGCAGCTCTGGGTCGGCCATCGGGGGTTTTCCGTTGCTTGACAAGGGACGCGGTTGTGCCATGAGGTGGGCATGCGCTGGTTCCTGTTTATGACAGGCGAAGAGGGAATGCGAAAGGGGGCGACCCCAAAAGCTGCCGCCCCCGCGACCGTGACCGGAGAGGTTGCCTGATGCCACTGGAGCAATCCGGGAAGGTGGGCAGCCGTGGGGGAGTGCCCTCGTATCCGCAAGCCGGGAGACCTGCCAGTGCAAGACTGAACGGGCGAACGGGGTGTTTCGCAACCAGCAGGCAAGGCCCTTCGGCCGTGCCTTTCTGGCCATCCCATCGCTTTAATTTGGATGGGCCGATGACCGTAACGCTGCATGTTTGCACCACTTGTAAGGCCGCAGAGGCCGTGGCTGATGGTGAGCCTCTGCTTGGCGCGCGGCTGCATGCGGCTTTGTTGGCGGGCGAGGTGCCCGAAGGTCTGCGCATTGTCGGCGTTGCTTGTCTGTCGGCCTGCAATTCGGGTGCCGCCGTGGCGTTGTCGGCCCCCGGTCGCTGGTCTTATGTCTACGGCCGTCTGACCGAGGCCGATGCACCCGACATTCTGCTCGGTGCCGCCGCCTATCTGGATGCCCCCGATGGCATCGTGCCGTGGCGCGCGCGCCCGGCGATTTTCCGCAAGCAAAGCCTTGCCCGCATACCCCCTTTGGAGATTACCAATGTCTGACCTCGCAAAAATCCCCGTCACTGTGATTACCGGCTTTCTCGGCTCGGGGAAGACCACGCTGATCCGCCATCTGATGCAAAACCCGCAGGGCAAGCGTTTGGCGATCTTGGTGAACGAATTTGGCTCGGTCGGCGTCGATGGCGACATTCTGAAATCCTGTGCCGATGCGAATTGCCCGGTCGAGAATATCGTGGAACTCGCCAATGGCTGTATCTGCTGCACCGTGGCGGATGATTTCATTCCGACGATTGAGGCTTTGATGGCGCTGCCCATCCGGCCCGATCACATCATTATTGAGACTTCGGGGCTGGCTTTGCCAAAGCCTTTGTTGAAGGCGTTCGACTGGCCCGCGATCCGCTCAAAAATCACCGTTGATGGCGTGATCGCTTTGGCCGATGCCGAGGCTGTGGCCGCTGGTCAGTTTGCTCCGAATGTTGAGGCGGTGGATGCGCAGCGCGCGGCTGATCCGTCGTTGGACCATGAGACTCCGCTGTCGGAGGTGTTTGAAGATCAAATCGCCTGCGCAGATATTATTCTGATGACGAAAGCTGATCTCGCGGGTGAGGCTGGTTTGGCTGCGGCTCGGGCGGTAATCATGGCGGAAAGCCCGCGTCCGATTCCGATCCTGTCGATGAGTGAGGGTATCATTGATCCGGCTTTGATCCTTGGTCTGAACGCGAAAGCCGAGGATGATCTGGCGGCGCGTCCGTCGCACCATGACGGCCATGACGACCACGAGCATGACGATTTCGACACCGTGGTGATTGATCTGCAGGAAATCAGCGACGTTGATGCTTTGGTCACTGCGATCCAGCGTTTGGCCGAGGAACAGCACATCCTGCGCGTCAAAGGCTATGTTGCGGTTGCGGGCAAGCCGATGCGCTTGTTGGTGCAGGCTGTAGGGTCGCGGGTGCGGCATCAGTTTGACCGCCCGTGGGGAGCAAGCCCGCGTCAGGGTCAGCTTGTGGTGATCGCTGAGCATCACCACGTTGATCTGGCCGCCATCCATGCGGTTCTGGGGGCCTGAACCATGCATGTCGTCTTCCGCGAAAGCCATGGGCTGGAGGATACGCAAACTCCGTTCGATCTGGGTCAGACCCCGGCCGAACTGGTAGTTTTGTCGTTTTCCGACAGTGATTTGGGGGCTTTCGCGGCGGGCTGGCATCGGGCTAATCAAGGTGCTGCAAAACTGCCGAGCTTGCGCCTCGCCAATTTGGTGGCGCTGCAACACCCGATGTCGGTCGATACCTACGTTCAGCAGACCTTGATGGGCGTCAAAGGCATCCTTGTGCGCCTGATAGGTGGCGAGAATTACTGGCCCTACGGCTTGATGCAGTTGCAAGACCTCGCGCGCCGTCAGGGTATTGCCTTGGCGGTTCTGCCCGCGGATGGCCGGGAAGATAAGGCACTCGACGCCCATTCCACCCTGCCGATCAGCACTCTGCGGCGGTTGTCGGCTTTGTGTGATGCGGGGGGCGCTGTGGCGGCTCAAGCTGCATTGGCGCAGTTGGCGCTGGCGGCGGGGCTGTATGCTGGCCCAGTGATGGGGGACAAAACCGTCCCTGATTGTGGCTGGTATGATCCTGATATGGGCGTCATTTCGCAGCCAGAAGTCAGCGGCCCCAGCATCGCCGTGACCTTCTACCGCAGCTATGTTACCGCCGCCGACACCGACCCGGTGGATGCCCTTATCCGCGCCTTTCGCGCGCGTGGCCTTGCAGCCTACGGGCTGTTCGCGCCCTCGCTGAAAGCCTCCAGAGCCGATGATTTCCTGCGCTCGGCCCTTGCGCACCTAAACCCCGCCGCCATCGTTAACGCCACTGCCTTTTCGGCCCGAGGTACCGACGGGAGCACACCGCTAGATGATATTGGCTGCCCGGTGTTTCAGGTTGCGCTTTCGACTGCCCGCAAGCGCGACTGGAACGCGTCCGAGCGTGGTTTATCGCCTGCCGATCTTGCCATGCATGTGGTGCTGCCCGAGGTTGACGGTAGGATCTTTGCGGGTGTTGTCAGCTTCAAATCGCCGGGCAAGCGTGACCCCGATCTGCAATTCTCGCGCTTCGCTCACCGGGCCGATCCGGTGCGGGTGCAGGCGGTGGTGGAGCGTATCCTTGGCTGGCAGAACCTCGCCACCACGCCCGCCGTCCAGCGCAAACTGGCGGTGATCCTGTCAACTTATCCCGGCAGGCCAGATCAGATTGCCCATGCGGTTGGCCTTGATGCGCTGGCTTCAACCGAGGCGCTTACCGAGACTTTGGCCGCCGCAGGCTACGCCGTTCAGCCTTCCAATGACCTTGCCAAGGCCCTGACCACCGAAACTCTGACATGGCCGCTTGAGGCGTATAAAACCGCGCTCACCACTCTGCCAGAAGCCCTGCAAACCGCTTTGCAAGCTGCATGGGGTCAGCCCGAAACCGACCCCGCTGCGCAAGACGGCCAGTTTCATTTCGCAGCGACGCGTGCAGGCCACGCCCTGATCGCCCTGCAACCCGAGCGCGGCACCGTTCAGCACCGCGAGACCGACTACCACGACCTCGCCCGCACCCCGCGCCACGCTTATGTTGCGTTTTACCTCTGGCTGCGCGCCCAAAAACTGCACGCGCTGATCCATATCGGCGCGCATGGCACGCTGGAATGGCTGCCGGGGAAATCGGTGGCGCTGTCCAACGATTGCTGGCCGGAGGCACTGACGGGTGCGCTGCCGGTGATTTATCCGTTCATCGTTAACGACCCGGGCGAGGCTGCGCAAGCCAAGCGTCGCATCGGGGCGGTGACTTTGGGCCATGTGCCGCCACCGCTTGCGCAGAGTGCTACGCCGGAAAACCTGCTGCGGCTGGAGCGGCTGCTGGATGAATACTCCACCGCTGACGGGCTTGATCCGCAGCGGCGCAACCGTCTGATCGCCACCATCCGGGATGAGGCGCAAGCCTCGGGGGTTGAGGCTGATCTGGGCTTGGATGCCGCCGCCAGCCCTGCCGAGGCGATCACTCGGATTGACCGTTTTGTGTGTGATATCAAGGAAAGCCAATTCGGTGACGGCCTGCATATCTATGGCCAAGCGCGGGGTGAGACCGAGGGTCTGCTGACGGCGCTTTCGGGTCGCAGGGTGAACGCTGGCCCCTCTGGTAGCCCGTGGCGAGGTCGCACCGATGTGCTGCCAACCGGGCGCAACCTCTATTCCGTTGACCCGCGCGCGGTGCCTTCTCGTGCTGCTCATGCCCAAGGGGTGAAGCTGGCAGAGGAGCTTTTGCGCAGGCATTTGCAGGATAAAGGCGACTGGCCGAAGGGTCTGGTGATTGACCTGTGGGGCTCTGCCACGATGCGGACGGCGGGGGAAGAACTGGCGATGGCGCTGCATCTGGCGGGGCTTGCGCCGAAGTGGGATGAAGGGTCGGAACGGGTTTCCGGGTTTGAAATCCTGCCGCTGGCGCTGCTGGATCGCCCGCGCATCGACGTGACTTTGCGGGTGTCCGGGCTGTTTCGGGATGTGTTTGGCGGGCTTAGTCAGCTGTTCGATGCGGGGGCTGCTGCTTTGGCGCAGCGCGATGAAGCCGCAGACATGAATCCGTATATCAACGCTGGTCCTCGGGTGTTTGGCCCAAAACCGGGGCTTTATGGCATGGGGATGGAGCCTGCTTTGGAGGATTACTCCGCCCGAGGTCGCGCCGCAGCGGGTGAGGCTTGGTTATCCGGTTCCGATTGGACGGTCGATGCCAAGGGTCAAACCCAGCATAACCGCGCGGCGCTGGAAGATCGTTTGCGGGCCGCCGATGGCTATGCGCATGTGCAGGATTTGGTGGAAACCGATATCCTTTTGGCGCCGGATTATGCCTCGCATGAAGGCGGGTTTGCGGCGGCAATGGCTGCGATTGGAGCCGCTGAACCCGCGCTGTATCATATTGATGCCACTCGGCCCGATGCGCCGAAAGCCCGGCTTGTCGCCGAGGAAATCGGCCGCGTTGTGCGGGCTCGGGCGGCTAACCCCGATTGGGCGACTGGTATGATGCGGCATGGGTTTCGAGGGGCTGCCGAAGTTACGGCGAC
>NZ_JAQGKQ010000052.1 GCF_028290025.1 Cypionkella sp.
GCGCAGAATGCCGCCGCGCGCGCATTCAAACACCGCCACTTCAACGCTGGGCTCGCGCAGTACAAGACCCGCGCTCTTTGGGCCCGAGCAATCACCCGAAGCAATTTTATCTGCGCCAAGGTAAATACCGGTGGTGGTGGTCAGCCCGACCGTGGCACCAGTGGCTTCAAGTATATGCGCCAGCATCCGCACGGTGGTGGTCTTGCCGTTGGTGCCAGTTACCGCAAAGATCGGGATGCGGCCTTGCGAGCCTTGGGGGAACAACAGTTCCAGCACCGGGCGGGCGACGTTGCGCGGCCGACCCTGAAACGGCTCCAGATGCATCCGAAAGCCGGGGCCGGCGTTGACCTCAATGATACCGCCACCTGTCTGCCGCACAGATTTGGTAATGTCAGGACAAACGAAATCTATCCCGGCGATGTCGAGCCCGACAATTCGGGCTGCCCGTCGAGCGACCAAAGCATTTTCCGGGTGAATCTCGTCAGTTCGGTCTATCGCGGTGCCACCGGTCGAAAGGTTCGCCGTGGGCCGCAGCCAGACCGTCTGACCCGCTTCTGGCACGCTGCCTGCGTTCATGTTGCAGCGGTCAAGGTAGCGCAAAGTGATGTCATCAATCTCAATACGCGTCAGCACCGAGGCGTGGCCGTGGCCGCGTTTGGGGTCAAGGTTCACCTCGGCCACAAGTTCGGCGATACTACGTTGGCCGTCGCCTGTGACGTGGGCAGGAACGCGTTCGGCTACAGCCACCACCTCACCGCCTATTACCAGAATGCGGTGATCGGAGCCGACGAAATGCTGCTCGACGATGACAACACGTCCGTACTCTCTCGCAGTTCTGAACCCCCACTCGACCTCTTGTGTCGAAGCGATCCCGATGGTCACGCCGCGCCCGTGATTTCCGTCCAAGGGCTTCGTCACTACCGGAAATCCCAGCCGCTCTGCCGCCCGGACGGCCTCGGCTTCTGTTGTCACAAGCTCACCTTTTGGCACAGGCAGATTGGCATCGTCCAAAAGCTGCTTGGTCAGATCCTTGTCGGCCGCGATGTCAGTGCCGATTTGCGAGGTCAGGTCCGAGCAACTGGCCCGGATGCGTTTTCGATGGATGCCTTGACCGAACATGATGAGACTGTCGTCATCCAGCCGCCGAGCGGGGATATTGCGCCGTTCGGCCTCTTTCATCAGCGATCGCGTCGTCGGCCCTAAAGCACGCCTTGCCGCAACCTCGCGCAAGTCTGCGAAGCCATCATCCAGCGTCGCGGGTAAGTCGCCAAGGCCGACCACGCCCTGCAGTTCGGCGGGCAGCAACTCATCAACCAAACGCATGGCAAGCCGTCCCGCAGCCAGCCCCACGGCTTCATCGACATAGGCGAACATGACATTATAAACGCCCAGCCGCCCCTTAACACCTCGCGTCTTTCCACGGCTAACTGGCATCCCCACCCCAGTCTGCAATTCAAGCGCGACATGCTCGATGACATGTCCAAGCCATGTTCCCTCGCGCATCCGACGCACGAAACCGCCGGGTTCGCCGTAGCTACAGCCGTGGTTTGCAAGCCCCGGAAGTCGCATAAGCAGCGCCTCGACAAAACCATCGAGCGTCGTGGTGGGCCGCTCTTCTAGCGCGCCAAGGTCGATCTCAAATCGGATCATCGGCGTTTGCGAATAAAGGTGCGGTCCGCGGAACACTCTGGTGCCTAAAAGCTGCATTGGCTGCGGTTTGGCGTCTTGCAATGCTGCGGATCTAACGGGCGTGATCATGTCTTTTCCAATCCCGGACGAGGTTCTTCCGCGATGGCGCACCTGATTTTCGAGTGGCAGCGCCAGCGTATGGCCTGTCAACGAGTTTGTATGATGGGCAGTTCCCGGCCTGTTCGCTCGGTACGGAAACGTACGTAGTCTTGGGCTGCACCACTGCTTCTGGTTGCGTTACATTGGAATCGTACACAGCCGAGCTGGCTGGAATGAGCGAGGTAAGCGAATGGGCAGACAGAACTTTTTTCAGGTCGACGCACGGCCCATGGCTCTAGAATCGGTTAGCCCGGATTGGGTGGCCGAAAGCAATCACCGCATCGCAAACAGTCTTAGTCTCGCGGCGGCGTTCCTTCGGATGCAGGTTCGCCAATCCGACAGTGAAGAAGTGCGCTCTGCTTTGCTCTGCGCCCAGTCGCGCTTGGCAAGCATCGCTAGGGTACATGCCTATTTGCAGCACCACGCAACGTCAGCACAGATTGATCTGGCAGAGTATTTTTCCGAAACACTGCCCGACCTTGCCGCCGCTGTAGGTATCCGATGCTCCCTGTCAATAAACGCGACCAAGCCGCTTAAGGTTTCTGCCCGGGCTGCGATGCAAGTGACAATCATCGTCAACGAACTAATGACCAATGCAATTAAGCACGGTTTGAAGTCGCATTCACGCGACACCTCATGTTCTGATGGATGCGTCTCGCTTGATGTGGACGCAGGTGAAGACGGAACTATACGGCTTCGGTTTGCGGACGGTGGCGCCGGGCTGCCAGAAGGCTTCGACATCAATCAGGGTAACGGCCTAGGGTTGAAAATCGTAGCCTCAGCGGTGCAGGATCTGGGTGGCTCACTGAGCGCCCAAACGGGCCGGGGTGCCGAATTTGTTGTCAGGTTCCCCGCAGACTATACCCAATGAGCCGCTCATATTCTGATTCCGGCTGGCCATAAGAGCCGCCCGCCCCCGCCTCAAGCCCCTCACGGTCTAGGATAACAACCAAGCCGCGCGTGGATTTGATAAGATGACGGCCCTCTAATATATGCAGCGCCGAAGTCACGCCGGCCCGCCGAACCCCAAGCATGATTGAAAGAAACTCGTGGGTGAGCTCAAGCTCGTCCTGACCGAGGCGATCATGGCTCATCAAAAGCCAGCGGCAAAGGCGCTCTTCCAGCACGGACTGTGCGTTTGAAACCGCGGTTTGCGAGGTCTGCATTAACATCGCCTGTACGAAGCGAAGAAAAAACACCCGAAGCGCCGGGGCATCGTCCATCGCCTTGCGCAGTGCATCGCTTTCAACGCGAACGCCCTTGCCGGCCACTTGGAAGAAGCATTCTTGCAGCGAACGGTCGCCACCCATCACGACGGGAATACCTGACATCCCTTCCCGACCGAATATGCCCACTTCGGCGCGCTTGTCACGTCCGGCCGACACAACAGTGGATGCGATACCGCTTACCGGGAAATACACATAATCAATCGGTGCCATAGGCTTTTCTACAAAAAAACGAACCGGCAATTCTACTGGCTCCAGTAGGGTATCTATGCTCTGCCAAAGCGTACCCGGCATCGCCAGAAGGAGAGTGTTGCTTGGTCGATTTGCGTAATTTGAAATCATCTGGTCCACCGTTATAAACGGGATGAGGAATTAAATCTGACACTCACAGATAGACTATCACGTTACCTAGTACTCAAAAAACGTATTCTGCGGATTAGCGCTATTGTGCGTTTACAGCGTAACTACTGTGGCGGCCCCACCGCAATTCTTTGAAGCAGCTTCCGCCGGATCAACGTTTGGCAAAAATATAAATCGTCCGCTTCTTCAACTAAGAACGCCTCGACGGTAGTCTTGCCTTCCAGCTCGATAAAGCGCCCATCCTCCGATCAGCATGGCCGCACCCCAGACCAAAAAACCTATATCCCAGTAGACCCATTGGTCAGCGGGCACCGTCTCGTTCACGTGGTGAAGCTGCAAGAGATGGTGATCGACAACGCCCTCCACCAAATTGAACGTGCCGAAGCCGATCAGCATGGTTCCCGCCAGCAATTTGCCCGACCACCAGAGATGCGAGCGGTGCGCAGTGCGCCACAGCAAGAGCAGACCGATGACGACAAAGACGTAGGTACTGGCGTGAAAGAGGCCGTCCCAAAGGGTGTTCAGCTTAAGCGCCGCCACGTCAATCGGTGGGTGCGTTTGACTCAGCATGTGATGCCATTGCAGGATTTGGTGGAGCACAATGCCATCGAAAAACCCGCCGAGGCCCAAGCCGAAGAAGATGCCCGCCGAAGTCGGAAATGCGCGATCGGCTAATCTGGCAGTGTCGCGCATGGGAGGCTTCCCGGTATTATGAAGTGCTTCAGACATAACGGTTTGAGGCAGAACTAGTTCCTACCGCGCATGAGGGCGGGGATTTAGATCAAACGGCATACAATTTAAGGCCACATGGACAGCGGTGAACCAAGAAGCGTCCTGCGCGTTATCCGTCGTTGACAGCTGGCGCAGGACAAAAGATGAAATTTCTACACGACAACGGGCTTACGCTCACGCTTCTGATCATAACGGCGCTTTGCATCTGCGGGATGGTGGCGTCCGGTCTGCAGGTCGAGAATGAGATGCTTGCTGCGCATGGTCAGACCCCGATAAGTCTTTTGTTCTACATCCAGTCCGGCACGTTTTTGTCAGCGCTTTTCGAGAATTGGGAAAGCGAGTTTTTGCAGATGGCGGCATACGTTATGCTCACTTCATATCTGTTTCAGCGCGGCTCAGCCGAGTCTCGAGACCCCGACGAACCTGCGCGGGACGGCAACGCAGTGCCGCTGTCGTGGCGCGCGCAAAGCTCCTTTTGGCGCTGGCTTTATGCGCATTCTCTGGGGCTCGCATTGGCAGCGATGTTTTTCGCATGTTTTGTAGTGCATTGGCTCGGAAGTTGGGCCGCATCGAATAGCGAAGCCTTGGTTCACGGAGAGGTGCCAACATCGGCGTGGGCGTACCTTGAAGATGCGCAGTTCTGGTTTGAGTCTTTCCAGAATTGGCAGTCCGAATTCCTATCGACGGCGGTCTTGGTCGTACTCTCCATTTTCCTGCGGTTTCGCAATTCTCCGGAATCAAAACCTCTGATCGCCGCCAACAGCGACACCGGTGCTTCGTAGGGAGGGGTGTTTTTACGGCCCTCGTTCGCTTGACCATGGCGATCACGATCCGCGGTCTATTTCTTTCCTAAACCAGAGCAACCCAACGAATGCTCCTTTGACCAACCGCAAAACCACCAGCGTCAATATCGCAATGATAATTGTCGTCCATATTAGCAGCGTTTGCGGTTCTGGTCTCCACGCAACATAACTCAGCCCAAGAACGGGAATCAGTAGCAGCCCCACTATCGACGTGGTGAAAAACGCCGGCCCATCTGCTGATCGGTATATCGCGAGCGGCTCGCCGCAGAAACTGCAACTGCCCTGAACCGACAGATAACCGTCGAATAGCTTTCCTTTACCACATTTAGGACATTTGCCGAGCAACCCCCGATAGAAAGCCGTTCCCGCGGAAATGTCTTCCGATGTCATGTTCACCACCTTCGAACGAAGAACTCCATCAATCTACTCTCGCGCTTGTCGTCGTCGATCGACTTAATGCGTGCAAGCGGCAACTCGGGCTCCGGCACACCTCATTTTCAGCGAGACAACGCATAGATCAACACCACCAGCACGATGAATAACCCAGCGGCCCATATCCACTTTGAAACTTTAACGTCGCGGGTATCGACCGATGGTTTCGGCGCAGAGCGGATTTCCTGCGCGCTCGCCATCCGCAGCTGTTCTTTCGTTGGGGGATGTCCACCTGCCTCATCATCCGTGCCCAAGGGAGCGGCCGCAGGGTCGCTGGCCGATACTTTGTCAGAGCCTGCACCGTGATCAAGCTGATGACGCAGGGCATCGCTGGTAACAATGCCTTCTGGCGAGCGCCCCGAAGATGCCTGGGCTTCGGCGCTGTCCAAAGGGCGATTGGGCGGCGAGTCAGAGTTATTCATCGGGGACTTCATTTTGCATCTTTCCATTGAGGTCATGCGAGCGCATCGGGCGTTTTTTAGTCGGAGCCGGATGAAAATATGTGCAGCGATTTACCGCCTTCACCCCATTGGGCGAGGGCGGTATTTTACTAGGAAGATTAACGCGACGCTTGATAAAGCTTGGCAGCAATTTCATACATCTCTTCCGGCGCATAATCCGGCGTGAATGCCGACGGCACGCCATTCAACTGCTGGATTTTACCGCCGTCGGGCATCCCCTCAACGACAGTCAACTCTCCCGGAGGATCATCCGGCAATGCAACTTCACCGTTACCCCAAATTCCCGACATT
Organism: Cypionkella sp.; assembly: GCF_028290025.1. Classification (GTDB taxonomy): domain Bacteria; phylum Pseudomonadota; class Alphaproteobacteria; order Rhodobacterales; family Rhodobacteraceae; genus Cypionkella. The sequence continues at coordinate 6,094 of NZ_JAQGKQ010000052.1, forward strand.
TCTTGGTAATCGTCCGGGCTGAAAGTATACAGTCGGCGGTGTGAGCCCTCTTCCAGATACTTTTGACATTCCGGGATGTTACCAAGGGGAATATTCGGCACGGGCAACATTTTCTCGATTGAAACGCCGGTTATTTTTTTCAGGGCCAAGGCATAGGCATGAGCATGGACCGAACCGCGTACCAGAAGGTACCCGCAGACTTCCCGGCCAGTAGGATCCGTCAACGACTCATAAACCCGCAGTTTGTGGAGGCGCGCGCCGCATTCGAGGTGGAAGTTGTGCAGAAGATCAAAAATTACGTTGCCGGTTGTGGTGACAAAATCGTTATTCCACGATTGCCCGTTGCTGTTTACCGGCACTGCGCCGCCGCCATTGGAGAAAAACGCGGCTGCGAGGCGAACGTCTGCCATCATTTCGTAAGGTGCGCCCGAGATGTCTCCGCCATATTCCTCGTCCAGACTCGTATCGGGGCCATTGTTCAGCATGGCGACACCGTTGCTGACCAATTCAACATGGCCCAATTCTTCAGCGGTAATCGCGGCTACCAAGCTGTAAAAAGGCCGAAGTTTGCTCTTGCTGCGAAAGTTAAAGCTTTGAAACATATAGTTTCCAAGCGTAGACATTTCACCGTATTTTCCGCCCAGCAATTCTTGAAGCGCAGCACCTGCGTTGGGATCGGCCCTGAGCGGAGCAGGCAGTTCAATTTGTAGCTTGTCGACACGAAGAAACATGTTGCATCCTTTCTGTTGGTTTTTCAGTTGCTCTTTCTCTTTCCCAACCATCAAGAACATCCCTCGTTCCCCGCAAATCGCCATATCAAGAAATTAAATTTCTCAATTTCAATTTATCCTGAAATAACAATGCGAGATGAGGATGCGTAATTTATAATTATTGCGGCGTGCTACGGATTGTTTCTGTGCGCTGTAATCTTCGCTACGGCTCGCATTCATATCCTTTGGTTAACTGCGATCTGGCCAATGGTGTTGCAGTTAGCTTGGAGCGTTTAAACACCGCTTACTGCGGTGCTTAATACCATAAGTTGTTGCGAGGCGGCCTGCACTTCGGATCGCGCTTGAGAGTGGTGGCGGCTGTTTGCCCGACATACGACACTCTCGCTTAGCTTCGCTCGTCGTAACGCCGACCATCGTCACAAACTCTTTCACGGGTAAGCGGAAAGGCCCTCCATTGGTTTGCCCTTCCGGCCAAATCAATTAGAGTTGGCCGTAACAAGCAAATGGTAGAGGTTCTTCATGCAGGTCACGCGGCGCAATTTTTCAATCGGCCTGTCCGCTTTGGGCCTGTCAGCCTGCGTCGGAGGTGGCCGCAGTTCCAGTCGTCCCGCAGCGCAAACCACAATGCCGATGGTGCCAGACGCGGGTTTTGACGCTTGGGTGCAAAATTTCCGTCCGCGTGCCGTCGCAAAAGGCGTCTCGGCGGCGACGTTTGACACTGCCTTTCGTGCTTCGGGTTTCATCCCTGGCGTGATTGAGAAAGACCGCAACCAGACCGAGTTCACCCGCACCACCGAAGATTACCTCGCCATTGCCGCCAGCGATGAACGCCTGAGCATGGGCCGCCAAATGCTGGCGCAGCAAATGGGCACCTTGCGCGCGATTGAGGCGCGTTATGGCGTGGAGCCGCATGTTGTTGCGGCGTTCTGGGGGCTCGAGAGCTTTTTCGGCACAAGGCGCGGCAATGTTCCGGTGATTTCGGCGCTAGCGACTCTGGCCTATGAAGGCCGTCGTGCGGCATTTTTTGAACAACAACTGGTTGCGGCGCTGAAAATCCTGCAAAACGGCGATACCAACACGCAGAACATGACCGGCAGTTGGGCGGGTGCGATGGGGCATACGCAGTTCATCCCGACCAGCTACCAAGCCTTCGCGGTTGATTTCAACGGCGATGGCCGCCGCGATATTTGGAGCGACGATCCCACCGATGCTCTGGCCTCGACCGCCGCCTATCTGTCGAAAAACGGCTGGACGCATGGGCAGCCTTGGGGGCAGGAGGTTACGCTGCCGTCTGGTTTCAACGTTGGCCTTGCGGGGCGTGGCAAGGGTCGCAGCGATTGGGCGGAACTTGGCGTGCGCGCGGTAAATGGCAGTTTGGGCGGTCATGGTGCCGCATCTCTGCTGCTGCCTGGCGGTCCGCGCGGCCCCGCTTTCCTGTTGTATCAGAACTTCAATGTCATCCTGCGCTACAACAACGCCGAGAATTATGCGCTGGGCGTCGGCTACTTATCGGACCGCTTGAACGGTGCTGGCCCGCTGCGCGCGGCTTTTGGCCCGGATGCACAAGGCATGACTTTGGCCGATCGGCAGAATTTGCAACGCAAGTTGACAGCGGCTGGGTTTGATACTCAGGGCTCGGATGGGGTGATTGGCGCTAAAACCATCGCCGCGATCAGCGATTTTCAACGCGCGCGGGGGCTTCCGGTGACGGGTCAGCCGAGCGTCGAATTGCTGCGGATGTTGTAAGCGTTAACGATTTCTTCACCACTGTCATGGCAGCTTGCTTGCCATGAACAAACCACGTGCCTTCAACGAAGCCCCCCTGCCGCTGTTCGCGCCCGACGTGGATGAGGCGGTGGGGAATGCGTTGCCGGGCAAGCTGCCGTCCTACATCGCCGATCATCGTAAACGGCTTCGTACCCGCTTCATGGAGGGCGGTGCTACTGCGATGCCCGACTATGAACTGTTGGAACTGCTGCTGTTTCGCGCCATTCCTCGCCAAGATGTAAAACCGCTGGCGCGTGAGTTGTTGGACACGTTCGGCGATTTCAACCGGGTGGTTACTGCAGTGCCGGCGCGGTTGATGATGGTGAAAGGTATTGGAGAGGCGGTGGTGCAAGAGCTGAAAATTGTTGAAGCGGCTGCCCAACGGATGATGCGAGCGCGGGTGATGAACCGCCCGCTGTTGTCGTCATGGGATGCACTGCTCGATTATTGTCACACCGCGATGGCGCACCGCGAAACCGAACAATTTCGCATTTTCTCGACCGTAAAAACGTGCTGATCGCAGATGAGGAACAGGCCAAGGGCACAGTCGATCATGTGCCGGTTTATCCCCGAGAGGTGGTCAAGCGCGGGCTAGAGCTGAACGCCTCGGCGCTGATCTTGGTTCACAACCACCCCTCCGGTGATCCGACGCCCTCGCAAGCCGACATCACCATGACCCTGCAAGTGCAAGAGGCCGCGCTCGTCTTGGGCATCACTCTGCACGATCACTTGATCATTGGCAAAAGCCGCGAGCTTAGTTTCCGGGCGGCGGGGTATCTATAGACTGCGCCGCTTTGCGGTTGTGCTTACGGGCATGCATCTTAGCTTTGGTCGCCTCGGCACGGCGCTGCTTCTCGGCGTCCCCCAGCTGCATCAGCGTTGCGTTGCCCGACAGAGCGACGACATTGTCAACCCGCTGCGGCTTGATGAAGAACCAAGAGCGGTAACGATTATAGGTCACGTCGCCCGCCTTATCGGTGATTTTCAGATGCAAGCCCAACTGCTGCACTAAATCATGTACTGCCCAAACCACCAGCGGCCAGCTTTTCACATCGTAATCATCCCCGGCCATAATGCCACCGGGCTTCAGCTTGGCATACCAGTTCAACAGGGTGCGGCCTCCCTCCTCGCCGGTGTGGGCGTAGCCGTCCACATAGATGAAATCGAAATAGCCGTCGGGGAACAGATCAATCGCCTGATCAAAGGTCATCCGCAGCAGATGATAGTTTTGATCCAAGCCCACCAGTCGCAGCGCAGCCTTATATTCGGCGGTGTTGTGCGAATCGGCATACATATCAACGCCCCAGAACCGCGCGAACTTGCCTGACGCCACCATCTTGGCCGAGAATGACCCCGCCGCGACGCCCAGCTCTATCCCCAGATTGCCACTAGGCGTTAGGTCGTCAATCACGTTCCAGCGGTAAGTGTCCGGCACTACTTCGGGCGTAACCTCAGGCATTTGGCTTTCTGCGATATCGCGCAGCTGGTCTTTTTGCATCTGGATTCCTTAAGGCTGGGATGGCGTGAAAGAAGGCTTTAGCCAAACCTCCACCCGGCGATTGAGTCGGCGGCCTGCGGCGGTTTCATCACATGCCATCGGCAACGCCTCACCAAAGGCTTCGACATGCGGAAAGGCGCTGTCCGGCATTCCGGTGGCTGCCTGCTTTAGCGCGGCAAGGATGCCATCGGCACGGTCTTGCGACAGGGCAAGATTGGCCTCCGCCGCGCCGGAGCCGTCCGAAAAACCCGCTAAGATCAGAGTCTTGTTTCGGAATGATCCAACTTCGATCTGTTGCGCCAAATCATTTAAGCTGTCTTGGCTTTCCGCATCCAGCGCCGAAGTGCCATCTTCAAAGCGGAACGTCAGCGACAGGCGATCCGCGCCGTCCATCAGGTCGACGAGGCGCTTCAGATCGGACAAAGTCGTCTCTTCGCCCGCGCCTTGAATGGCGTTGATCAGGCGCAGGCCGTCGGCTGTCATCGGTTGGCTTTCGAGGCCGCGATCAATATAGCCGCCGCGCGCGATGGCAGCTTGGGCGGTGGGTAACGCCAGAAATTCGAGAAACTCACGCGCCATCAGCGGCAGACGACGACGCGGGGTCAGCAAAAACACCGGAAGCGTAAGCGGATAGTCGCCTGCCTTCACCGCCAGAGCGCTGGGTGTCAGCGGAAAGCCGCAACTGTCCGACAAGGGCAAGGCGCGCGCTGCACCTTCCGAGGCGCGCCCGGTCAGCGCAATGCTCCATGGGTCTTTCGCCACCGCATCCGCCAGCGCGCGCAGATCGGCATGGGTGATCGTTGCCGCCGGGTCGCGCCCCAGCCGCGCAGAAAGTGCGCGTTGCAGATCGCTGTCTGGCGTAAGGCCGTGCAATACCAGCGGCATGTCGAGCCCACCGACTTCGGACCAGTTTTTCACCTCACCAGCCAGCACGCGCGCCAGATCAATCGTCGAAATCTTCGGCAGCGGATTGTCCGGCGCGACAATTGGCACCAAAGCATCGAGCGCAACGGCTTTTGAGCCGAAGTCTGGTTCGATTGCCGACGCGACCATTAATTCGGCGCGTCCAGCCTTCAACTCTGCGCGGGCCTGATCGGGAAGTAGCGGGCGAAAGGACATTTCGGCCAATACTTTATGGGTTGCGGGGTCTGTCAGCACTGCGCCTTCTGGGCCGACCGCATACAGCAAACCGCGCGATTTTGCGAACCCTGCGATCAGTAGCGGCAACAGCGCAAACCCCGCATCAGCTTCACCTACCAAGCGGATCACGGCTTTTGGGGCAGTCAGATCGGGGCAGGCCGGGCCATCGCAAATCACGCCGGAAGCGTCAATGGTCAGCAGGCCATAGGAGCTGTCGATACGGAAAAACTCGCCATCATAACCTTGCAGAGTGCCCGCAATCGCCAGCGCCCCATCGCGTGAGGTCAGCGTGACGTCTTGCGCCATCGCCACACATGGCAGAAGCGCGGCGAAAATCGCCGCGCGCCAGAAACTTATCATTAATCCCGCCCTGACCGTGAGTTGGCCGTTAGTTTGCAGAGGCGATAGTCATGTCCGGGACAAGATTTTTCAACACAAGATAGTCACCCACCGCGTTACAATCGGGCATTTCGAGTGACATATCACTAATCTTCACCGCTCCGGCGGTGGTGAGCAGAGTTTGCCCCAGCATTTCACGGCCGCAGGTGGCTTTGGTCACGGCGGCCTCTATCAAGATTTCGGGCTTGGTCGTGGTGTTTTTGGGATAGGTGTATACTTGCGCAAGCATCGGCAAGGTTGTTGAGGCATCACCCAGCACGGTCATAAAGCCGCCCTTCGCCGGAACTCCAGTCGCTGGCGCGTGCGGCATGGAAGCCGAGACATCACCGGCGCCGCCGAACTCAGAGGTATCCTCAAATGCATGGAGCTGAAAGGCATCGTCTTGTTGCCACTGTACCGCAAAACGCCGCAGGCTGGCCAGTTCTGGCACAAGTACTTTCGCGCTGACAGAGGTGTTATCCTTAAACATTACTTCGACTTCGGCATTTTGTACCAGTGCTGGCAAATCCGTCAACAACGCGCCCTTCGGCGAGGTTTTAGCGGTGAACGTCAGACCAGCGTGTTTCACCACGACCCGCTCAGAGGCGTGGCAAGGCGAAAGCAAGTTCACCTCAATCAATGCGTTTTCGCTGCTCGCAAGATTGAGCGCCACCGGGCAAGGATCAGATCCTGTCTTCAGGGGCACAGCAGGCACTGTCGCGTCAATGTGAGAGGGTTGCACTGAGACTGGCATCACCATTGTAACGGGCGAGGCGGGCTTCGGCGCCATGACGGTAAGTTGGAGCTTGGCGGCGTCTGTAGCTTTCGGCAACATCGCCACCGCGATCTTTTTAACCGGAAGCGCCACAGCCATATCTGTAGCAGCGAGACGCTCGATGTGTTTCGGCTGCTCGAGAAGCTGGGTGTTGGCGGGCTGATTGCTCGCATTGCGCGCGGCCATGGGCTTTTCCGACATGCTTTGCACCAGATGCCCTGCCCCCAAAGCAATCGTGATCACCGCGACGCCACGGGCCAGTCTGCGCTTCATATCGGCTGCCATCGGTTCCTCCAGCGAATCTGTTTGAGGGGTAGTGCCCGTCAAACACGGCGCTGATGCGGCGCAATCAAGGAATGTTTCCGAACTCCGCGGCAGCAAATAGGCAAGGGCAGCCGAAGCTGCCCCTGATCAATAGTGCTGTAACATTAAGTCGTTATCAGACCAGCTTGCCGTGACACGCTTTGAACCGTTGGCCCGAACCGCATGGACAGGGATCGTTGCGGGCCGGGTTGCCCCAAGTTGTCGGATCGGCTTCGTCAAATCCGGCGAGTGCTGCCGCCGTTGGAGAACCAACCGCAGGCGCTTCAATCGCAGTTGCTTCACGATCTGCGGCCTGTGCAGCTTGCTGTTGCGCGATAAACTGCGCCATCATGGCTTCTTGTTCCGCTTGGCTGACCGGGCGAATTTGCGCCAGTTTTTGCGTCACGTCTTGGCGCAAAGAGTTCAGCATGGACTCGAACAGCGTGAAGCTTTCGGTTTTATACTCGTTAAGCGGATCGCGCTGTGCATAACCCCGGAAGCCAACGACCGAGCGCAGGTGTTCCAACCGAAGCAAGTGGTCACGCCATTTCGCATCAATGCTTTGCAAAAGCAGCTGTTTTTCGATGTTCCGCATACTTTCCGGCCCGAAAGCCTCCAGCTTTTCGGCCATCAAGGCGTCAGAGGCCGCCACGATACGCTCGCGGATGGTTTGCTGGTCGGTGCCTTCTTCGGCGGCCCAAGTCGCTATCGGCAAATCGAGGCCCATCTTCTCGATCAGCGCCTCTTGCAGCCCGGCGGTATCCCAACGGTCGGCGTAGGTTTTGGCGGGCATGTAGTGATCGACCAAATCTTCGGCAACCTGATGGCGCATGTCCATCACGATCTCGCCCAGATCCTCGGCCTGCATGACTTCCATGCGCTGACCGAAGATGGCTTTGCGCTGGTCGTTCATCACATCGTCGAACTTCAGCAACTGCTTGCGGATGTCAAAGTTGCGGCCTTCGACCTTGGCCTGCGCGCGTTCCAGCGATTTATTGACCCAGGGGTGAACAATCGCTTCGCCTTCCTTCATGCCCAGCTTCGACAGCACGGCATCAAGACGCTCGGAGCCGAAAATCCGCATCAGATCGTCTTCTAGCGACAGGAAGAAGCTGGAGCGGCCCGGATCGCCCTGACGGCCCGAACGGCCACGCAACTGGTTGTCGATGCGGCGTGATTCGTGACGCTCTGTTGCCAGAACGAACAGACCGCCAGCCTTCTTAACCGCTTCCTCTTCATCGGCATGTTCAGCTTCAACCCGTGCGCGCACCTCATCCGGGTGCAAATGCGGATCGGCGGTGATCGCTTCCATCACCTTGAACTCAACGTTGCCGCCAAGTTTGATGTCGGTGCCACGGCCCGCCATGTTTGTCGCAATCGTCACGGCGTTCAGCTTGCCTGCATCGGCGACGATCTGCGCCTCTTGCTCATGCTGACGCGCGTTCAACACGTTGTGCGGGATGCCGGCCGCTTTCAACATTTCCGAAAGCGCCTCGGATTTATCAATCGAGGTGGTGCCGACCAAGATCGGCTGGCCCGTCGCATGGGCTTCCTGAATGGTTTTCACCACGCCTTCAAACTTCTCACGCGCGGTGCGGTAGACGGCATCATGCTCATCTTTGCGCTTCACTTCGCGGTTGGTCGGCACTTCGACCACGCCGAGTTTGTAGATTTCCATGAACTCGTCAGCCTCGGTCGAGGCCGTGCCGGTCATCCCGGCCAACTTGTCATAGAGACGGAAGTAATTCTGGAAGGTCACGCTCGCCAAAGTGACGTTTTCGGGCTGAATAGCCACGCCTTCTTTCGCCTCAATCGCTTGATGCAGGCCATCCGACAAGCGGCGGCCCTTCATCATCCGGCCGGTGAACTCGTCGATCAGCATCACTTCGCCGTCGCGCACGATATATTGCTGATCGCGGGTGAACAGCTTGTGCGCCCGCAAAGCCTGCGTGACATGGTGCACGATGGTGGTGCTTTCGGGCTCATACAGGCTTTGCTCGGCGGGCAGAATCCCGGCCTCGTGTAGCGCGTGTTCGATGAAATCGTTGCCGTCTTCCGAATAGGTGACGTTGCGAGTTTTTTCATCCAGCTTAAAATGCGTCTCATTCAGCAGCGGGATTAGCTTATCGACCAGTTGATAAAGCTCACTGCGGTCTTGTGACGGGCCGGAGATGATCAACGGCGTGCGCGCCTCATCGACCAAGATGCTGTCCACCTCATCGACAATCGCATAGTTGTGGCCGCGCTGGTTCATCTCCTCCAGCGAGGCTTTCATATTGTCGCGCAGATAGTCGAAGCCCAACTCGTTGTTGGTCGCATAGGTGATGTCGGCGCGGTAAGCCTCACGCTTTTCCGCCTCACCCTGATAGGGATAGACCACGCCAGTGGTCAGGCCCAAAGCCCCGTAGACCTTGCTCATCCATTCGGCGTCGCGCTTGGCGAGGTAATCGTTCACCGTAACCACATGCACGCCTTTGCCCGAAAGCGCGTTGAGGTAAGCCGGGAAGGTGGCGACCAAGGTCTTGCCCTCACCAGTGCGCATCTCAGCGATGTTGCCCTGATGCAGGAAGATCCCGCCCATCAACTGCACATCAAACGCGCGCAGACCCAAGGCGCGCTTGGCGGCCTCACGGCAATTCGCAAACGCCTCAGGCAGCAGCGCATCAAGGCTTTCGCCACCCGCAATCCGCCTCTGGAAATCGGCGGTTTTCGCCTTGATTTCATCATCACTGAGCGCCGCAAACTCCGGCTCTAACGCGCTAATCTTCGCAACCAAAGGGCGCACCGATTTGACCATCCGGTCGTTCGGTGTTCCAAACATCTTCCGCGTAAGCGATCCAAGACCCAGCATGTTTTCTCCGCCCGGTCGTATATACCACCGGTATTGACAATATCGTGTGAGGCTCTGGCTTGCTCGACTGCGGCGGCTTCCTTAGAAGGGCGTCAAAGCTTGGGCAAACTTGCATCACACGCGACCCGTGCGATGTAAGGGTAAGGCCCAGCATAGTCAACGTCGCGCAGGGTTGCGGACCGATCAGGAGAGTGTGAGATGGCAAAAGCGATGCGGTTTATGGCGGGAATGGCACTGTCCCTCGCCTTGGCAGCCCCAGCACTGGCGCAAGACCCAACCGCCGATACGGTGATCGCCACCGTCAACGGCACCAATATCACCTTGGGCAATATGATCGTGGCGCGCGAAAGCCTGCCAGAGCAGTATAAGACTTTGCCGCCGGATGTGCTGTTCAAAGGCATCTTGGATCAACTGGTGCAGCAGACAGTCCTGGCGGCGTCGCTGGAAGACAAGCTGACCAAAAAAGACACGCTGCAACTGGAAAACGACCGTCGCGGTTATCTGTCGAACGCCGCGTTGAAGCCGATTGTGACTGCCGCTGTGACCGATGCGGCGCTGCAAAAAGCTTATGACGAAAAGTTCAAAGATGTGGCCCCGGCGACTGAATACAACGCCTCGCACATTTTGGTGGATAGCGAAGAAAAGGCGAATGAGCTGAAAACCCAGCTCGCGGGCGGTGCCGATTTTGCCGAGCTTGCCAAGGCAAATTCCACGGACACCGGTTCGGGCGCGCAGGGCGGTGATCTCGGCTGGTTTGGTTTGGGCGCGATGGTCAAGCCGTTTGAAGATGCGGTTGTGGCGGCCAAAGTTGGTGAAGTTTCCGGCCCGATCAAATCGGATTTCGGCTGGCACCTGATCTTGGTGAAGGAAACCCGAGTCGCTGCGAAACCTACACTGGACGAAACACGCGATGAGTTGGCGCAAGCGATTGAGCAGAAGGCCGTCGAAGATCACATCAAGACGCTGACCGACGCTGCCAAGATCGAAAAGCCGGGTGAGGCGATTGATCCAAAGTTCCTCGGCGACGCCACGCTGCTTGATAAATAACAGTTACGCATTCTTGCTAATACGCTAAACATCGGCGCGCAGACCTTGCTGGTTTGCGCGCCGAATTCAGATAGACGCGGACATTTAGCGGGGGACGCAATGGCGAAAAAAGAGTTGAAGGCGAAGGTTAAGTCGTTGAAAGCCAAGCTGAAAGCCGTGGCACCTTCGCCTGTGGTTAAGGCAAAGAAAGCCAAGCCAGTCTCGCCGTTGGCTCCCGCCGCCTTCCCGAACCTACCGGTGATTGCGGGCGTTGAGTTTGCCGCTGTTGAAGCTGGCATCAAATACCAAAACCGCAAAGATCTGATGCTGGTGCGGCTTGCCCCCGGCACCGCGATGGCTGGGGTTTTCACCCGTTCGACCACCCGCTCGGCTTGCGTGCGCGATTGTCAGGTGAAGCTTGCGACCAAGGTGCCCGCTGGTGCTGGTGGCGCTATCGTGGTGAACTCGGGCAACTCTAACGCCTTTACCGGGCGCGTTGGCGATGAGGCCGTTGCTGCCGTCACCAATGGCGTGGGGGAGGCGCTGGGCATCCCCGCCTCCCGGGTGTTTTCATCCTCGACCGGGGTGATCGGGGAGCCGCTGCCCTATGCCAAAATCACCGACAAGATCGCTGATCTGGCGAGCGGATTGCGTGAGGATGCCATTGAAATGGCCGCCAATGCGATGATGACCACCGACACATTCCCGAAAGGTGCAGCCGCTTCCGTGCAGGGCGATGGCGGTGAGATTAAGATCGCGGGCATCGCCAAAGGCTCGGGCATGATCGCACCGGACATGGCGACGATGTTGGTTTATATTTTCACCGATGCCAAAATCAGCCAGACCAATCTGCAAAAACTGCTGTCGCGCAACACCGAGCCGACGTTCAACTCAATTACGGTGGACAGCGATACTTCAACCTCCGACACGCTTTTGCTGGCCGCCACTGGCAAATCTGAGGCCGCCGAGCTGAAAGGCGCATACCTGAAAGCCTTCGAGATCGCCCTGCGCGGCGTGATGATGGACCTTGCGCATCAAGTGATCCGTGACGGCGAGGGGGCGACCAAGTTCGTCGAAGTTCGCGTCACCGGCGCTGCCTCCAACTCTGATGCGCACAAAGTTGCGATGGCGATTGCCAACTCGCCGCTGGTGAAAACCGCTATCGCTGGCCAAGATCCGAACTGGGGGCGCATCGTTGCGGCGATCGGTAAATCGGGTGCCGAGGCGGATCGTGACAAGCTGAGCATCCGGTTTGGCGATGTCTTGGTGGCCGAAAATGGCTGGCGGAACCCCGAGTATAAAGAAGAAGACGGCGCGGCTTACATGCTGCAATCCGATCTGGTGATTGCCGTCGATATAGGCTTAGGCAAATCTGCGCGTTCGGTTTGGACTTGCGATCTAACCAACCGTTACATCGAAATCAACGCCGACTACCGTTCTTGATATATGAAAACCCTGCTCGTCTCTGCCGTGGCCTTGATCGACTCCGAAGGCCGGGTGCTGCTCGCCCAACGCCCAGAAGGCAAATCGCTCGCTGGTCTGTGGGAGTTTCCCGGCGGCAAGGTTGAGCCGGGTGAAACGCCCGAAGCCGCGCTAATTCGCGAGTTAAGGGAGGAGCTTGGCATCGATACTTGGGAAAGTTGCCTCGCGCCGCTGACCTTCGCCAGCCACACTTATGAAGATTTCCACCTGCTGATGCCGCTGTTTGCTTGTCGACGTTGGGCCGGTATCGCTGCGCCGCAAGAAGGCCAAAAGCTGGCCTGGGTGCGTCCGCAAAACCTGCGCGATTATCCCATGCCTCCCGCCGATCTCCCGCTGATCCCGATCCTGCGCGACTGGCTTTAGCGCATTGAAAAAGGCGTTCTGGGGCGAGCGGCATCAAATCGAAGCAACGCTCTTTAGAAACTGCATCATATTTCTGCAAGTTTTTCCATACGGCGATGAAATTGTGGTGGGAATTTTAACGAATCAGTTCTAGGCTTGAGAAATCATCGCTGATTGGGGGATTAGCACATGCTCAGAACGATTTCGGTAGGTAGTTGCGTTTCTATTCAAGGCTTGCTGGTGGGTCAGATGGCCGACGGCAAAATCATGGTAAAGGTCGATGAAAAAACTTTCGTAGGTTTTCCTGTCGCACGCATCAAATCGTCTTGAGTCTTACATCAGCGCTATGAAAAAAAGGCCGGGTTTCCCCGGCCTTTTCTATTTGGCGGCCCCCTGTTGCCGGAGAGCCAGTGATTAAGCCAAGGTGCGCTGAATTTCTTCGCGCTCGAAGATTTCGATGACATCGCCTGCGCGAATGTCGTCGTAACGCTCAAACGCCATACCGCATTCTTGACCCGAGATGACTTCCTTCACCTCGTCCTTGAAGCGTTTCAGCGTCTTCAGCGTGCCTTCATGGATTACCACGTTGTCACGCAGCAAGCGCACGCCCGCCGAACGACGTGCAACGCCTTCGGTGACCAAACAACCCGCGACTTGACCGATGCCAGTAACTTTGAAGACCTCTTTGATCGTCGCATAACCGATGAAAGTTTCGCGGATCTCGGCTTTCAACAGGCCCGAAGCTGCTGCTTTGATGTCATCCACCAGATCATAGATGATCGAGTAATAGCGGATTTCCACGCCCTTCTGATGCGCCGAGTTCCGCGCCGAGGCGTTCGCCCGGACGTTAAACCCGATGATCGGACATTTCGAGGCTTCCGCCAACATCACGTCGGTATCGGTAATCGCACCCACGCCATAAGACAGCACGCGGACACGAACCTCGTCATTGCCAACCTTTTCAAGCGCTTGCACGATGGCTTCGGCAGAACCCTGCACGTCAGCCTTCACAAGCACCGGGAGCTCCGCAACCGACTGATCCGCCTTGGCTTTCGCCATCAGCTGTTCCAGCGTAGTCGCAGCACCGGCCGCCGCACGTTTGTCTTTCGCGGTTTTCAGACGATAATCCGCGATTTCCCGGGCTTGCGCTTCGGTTTCGACCACGTTCAGCGTGTCACCAGCCGAGGGTGTCCCCGACAGGCCCAGCACTTCGACCGGAACCGAAGGACCAGCTTCGTCGATCCGCTCACCCTTGTCGTTGATCAAGGCGCGCACTTTGCCCCACTGCTCGCCGACAACAAAGATGTCGCCTTTGCGCAGGGTGCCATTTTGCACCAGAACCGTCGCAATCGGGCCACGGCCAACGTCAAGTTTAGCTTCAATCACAGCACCCGCAGCAGCCCGGTTCGGGTTGGCGCGCAGTTCCAGAATTTCAGCTTGCAGAGCAATGGCTTCCAGCAGTTCTTCGATGCCTTGGCCGGTCTTGGCCGAAACTTCGACGTCCTGCACGTCACCCGACATCGCCTCAACAACGATCTCGTGTTGCAGCAGATCGGTGCGCACCTTGGTTGGGTCTGCGCCGTATTTATCGACTTTGTTGATCGCCACGATCATCGGCACTTTCGCCGCTTTCGCGTGGGCAATCGCCTCAATCGTTTGCGGCATCACAGCGTCATCCGCCGCAACCACCAGCACGACGATATCCGTCACCTGAGCCCCACGCGAACGCATGGAGGTGAAGGCAGCGTGGCCGGGCGTGTCGAGGAAAGTCAGAACCTGACCTTTTTCGGTCGTCACCTGATAGGCGCCGATATGCTGCGTGATGCCACCAGCTTCGCCGGAAACCACATTCGCTTTACGGATAGCGTCCAAAAGCGAGGTCTTACCGTGGTCAACGTGACCCATGATGGTGACAATCGGCGGCCGGGTGATCCGGGTGCCATCGGCATCCGCCACCAGTTCGATCGCTTGCTCGACGTCAGCATCCGACACACGCACGACGCGGTGGCCGAACTCTTCAATCACCAACTCGGCAGTATCGGCGTCGATGGCTTGGTTCATCGTCACCATCATGCCCATTTTCATCAGGCTTTTGACAACATCCGCAGCACGTTCGGTCATCCGGTTTGCCAGCTCAGAAACCGTAATGGTTTCCGGCAACTGCACATCGCGGAATTGCTTTTCAGGCTTACCAATGCCCAAAGCCTTTTGACGCGCTTTTTCTTGTTTGCGCTTCATCGCAGCCATTGAGCGGGTCCGACCGCTTTCGCCAGCCAACGCATCATTCAGCGTCAACTTGCCCGTGCGGCGACCGTCATCGGTTTTAGCCTTGGCGTTACGCTCACGCTCTTCGCGGTCACGGTCAACTTTGCGGACGGCCAAAGCAGGCTTAGCGCCCATTGGAGCACGCGCAATCGCATCGTTAACAGCAGGTTGCGCCGGAGCGTTACGATCCGCACGATCACCACGACCCGAAGGGGCAGCAGCTTCCGCGGGTTTCTCAGGCGCAGCCGGTTGACGACGCGAGGTGCCAAGCACATCGGCCTTGCGAGCCGCAGCTTTGGAAACAGCCTCAGCGGCCGCTTCGACCCGAACGCGCTCTTCTTCGTCAGCTTTGGCTTTCGCCGCAGCCAGACGCTCACGCTCTTCTCGGTCTTTGGTTTCGGTTTCTTCGCGCTTGCGAGCACGCTCTTCGTCGCGGGCCTTGTCATCTTCAGCCCGGCGCGCATTGTCTTCGGCTTCGCGCGCTTTTGCTACGCGCAATGCCGCCAGACGGCGTTCCATTTCGGCATCGGAAATGCCAGCGGGGCGCTTCGAAGGATCGCCCAGATGTGATGCAGACCCCGGCGCAGCCGCAGCTCCGGGCGTACCCGGTTTGGCCGCTGCCACTGGCACGACCACGCGCTTGCGCTTCGTCTCAACCACAACGCTTTTCGTGCGGCCGTGCGAGAAGCTTTGCTTCACCTGACCGGGACGAGGTGCGCCGCCACCCAAGCCGAGGGGTTTCTTGCCGTCTGTATCGCTCATGCGTCCTACGTATCCTTCAAGGCGATCTCGTCGCCATCCTGCTGAACGATTTGCCCACGCAAACCAGCCAGCCTTGCCGCTTCCTCTACAACACGCGTCGTGAGTCCACCAGCCGCAAGCGCGGCGTGTATCGCACGTTCGCGCCCGAAAGCCAAACCCAATTCCTCCGCTGACAAAAAGCCGATATACGACCCCTCACCATCCGGTGCGCGCAGCTTCGTCTTACCGCGTTCGGACCCGTCGGCAGCTTGCAAAAGCACCCGAACCTTGTCCTTTTGCAGCCATTCTTTAACCTTTTCATAGCCCATCACGGCCCCACTGGCCTTGCGAGCCAAACTGATCAGGTCAACCACCCGCCGCAACAGCAGCGTTTCCACCAGATCGGCCAGATCATCCGGCACTTTCACCGGCTGACGCGCAGCCCGAGAGAACAGACCTTTTTTCGCGGCTTTCTCAATCGCCGCCCGATCTGCCGAGACATAGAATCCTCGGCCCGGCAATCGCGCCAGAATATCCGGCACGATCAAATCTTCTGGCCCCAGACAAAAGCGAATCAACCCCGCTTTCGGCTGGCTTTCACCGGTCGCAATACACTTGCGTTCCGGGTCGTCTTGCAGATTTTCCCGGCCACCGCGTGTCACGGTAATCCCCCGAGGCCTAAATTAGGCCTCGGCCTCCTCGTCTTGGGTGTCAACCTCTGTGGTTGCACCTGCGAGTTCGGTCGGATCGACCCAGCCCAGCATAACCCGCGCTGTCATAACCAAAGTTTGCGCTTCTTCCAGCGAAACGTCAAACTTCTCTAGAACGCCTTCATCCTTTTTGCGTTGACCGTTTTCTGTGGTCCAGCCACCGGCCAATTCCCAATCCGCACAGGTCGCGAAATCTTCGAGCGTTTTGATACCATCAAGCGCCAGCGCTTCCAGCATTTGGGGAGTGAGCCCCTCAAATTCAACCAGCGAGTCTTCGACACCCAATGCACGGGCCGCATCCATCGCTTTGGTGTTGACCGCTTCCAGATAATCGCGGGCACGCGCCTGCAATTCGCCAGCCGTGCCTTCATCAAAGCCGTCAATCGACAGCAGCTCGTCAGCCTCAACGTAAGCGACTTCTTCGAGATTCGCGAAGCCTTCGGACACCAGCAGCTGCGCCATCATCTCATCGATATCGAGGCTTTCCATGAACAGCTTGGTGCGTTCAGCGAACTCAGCCTGACGGCGCGCGGATTCGTCGGATTCGGTAACGATATCAATATCCAAACCAGTCAACTGGCTCGCCAGACGCACGTTTTGACCACGGCGACCAATCGCCAATGACAGTTGCTCATCCGGCACCACGACTTCGATCTTGCCCGCGTCATCGTCGATGACAACTTTTGAGACTTCGGCTGGCTGCAATGCGTTCACCAAGAACGTCGCCTGATCGGCATTCCACGGAATGATGTCGATTTTCTCGCCCTGCAATTCGTTCACAACAGCCTGAACCCGGCTGCCGCGCATACCAACGCATGCGCCGACCGGATCAATCGAGTTGTCATAGGAAATCACAGCGATCTTAGCCCGCGAGCCCGGATCACGCGCCACAGCTTTGATCTCAATGATGCCGTCGTAAATCTCGGGCACTTCCATCTTGAACAATTCCGCCATGAACTGCGGGTCGGTCCGGCTTAGGAAAACCTGCGGACCGCGAGCCTCGCGGCGCACGTCTTTGATGTAGCAACGGATCCGGTCGTTCGGGCGATACGACTCACGCCCGATCTTCTCGTTGCGGCGCAAGATAGCTTCGCCCCGGCCAATATCGACGATGATATTGCCGTATTCCTCGCGCTTGACCTGACCGTTGATGATCGTGCCTTTGCGGTCTTTGAATTCTTCATACTGACGGTCACGCTCAGCTTCGCGGACCTTTTGCAAGATCACCTGCTTGGCCGACTGCGCCGCGATCCGGCCCAAATCAACCGGCGGCACTTCGTCGACAATCTCATCACCCACAACCGGGTCTTTCAGGTGATCTTTCGCCTGTTTCACCGTCAACTGAGCGTGGTGATTCTCAACGCCGTCATCTTCAACCACCGTCCGAATACGCGCAAAGGTCGCGCGCCCGGTTTTGCGGTCAATCTTCACCCGGATGTCCATATCCGCGCCGTAACGCGACTTCGCCGCACGGGCGAGGCTGTCTTCCATCGCCTGAATGACCAGCTCGGGCTCGATCATCTTTTCGCGCGCCACCGCTTCGGCGGTTTGCAAAAGCTCAAGCTGGTTGGCAGAGGTAATAGCCATCGGAGGTCTCCCGCTTAGTGTTTGGTGGGTTCTGGAGCGTCTTCTTCGTCGCCCTCAGATGTTTCAATTTCGTCAAAGGCTGATTCGTCGATCACGCCGCTGGCTTTGCGTTGCCGCAGCATTTCGGTAATTAGCTCATCGGTCAGGATCAGCTTGGCATCCGCCAGCCATTCAAACTGCAAGCCGATAGTGACAGTGCCAGTCGGTTCTTCAATCTCAATCAGGACTTCGTCGCCCTCAACCCCGGCCAAAGTGCCTTTGAAGCGGCGGCGTCCGTCGATAAGTTCGGTGGTTTCGACGCGGGTTTCCCAGCCCTTCCACATCTCAAAATCCTTGAGACGAGTCAGCGGGCGGTCGATCCCCGGCGAAGACACTTCAAGAACGAAGTTCTCTTCAATCGGGTCTTCCACGTCCAGCACAGCCGAAACGGCGGTCGAAATCTCACCGCAATCATCGACCTCAATGCCGCCATCAGGACGGTCGGCCATGATTTGCAAGGTGCGAGTCGCCCCGCCCATCAAACGAATCCGCACCAGTTCAAAGCCAAGGCCCTCAATCACCGGAGTGACGATATCGGCGAGGCGGCGATCCATAGCGGTTTTGGCAATCAGATCAGACATGATGTTCCAAAAACAAAAAACGGGCCAACAGGCCCGCGTGTGACGATCGGTAGCTTCAGGTTTGGACCCGGAAGCAGCTGTTGCAGGGGATATATGCCGATCCCCTGCCGTTTGCAAGCTGCAACTAGCCCTGCATGATCACATATAGCTTGCGCACCTGTTCGATTACTCGCCATTCGCCCTTCCAGCCCAAGGGCAGTGCAATCGCGTCGCCTGGGCCGAATTTTTGTGTGCTGCCGTCGGGGTGGGTCATCTCGACTTGGCCGGAAATGAAATGGCAAAACTCGGCGGAGGCGGTGCGGTCGGCGGTGAAGCGGCCGGGGGTGCATTCCCAGATGCCGATTTCTACGCGGCCATCTGCCGAGGTGAAAAGTGCCGTCGAGGCTTCTTGTTGGTCGCCTTCGAAGCTGGTCGGTTTTGAGGTGAAGGCTTCTAAAGGGGTGTTGGCTAGGGCGAGGAAGGCGGAGAAGTCGATCATTTGGGCCTCAGGTTAAGTGTTAAGAAAGTATTAACGTGGCTAGTGTAAGCCATTGATTTTATGAGGGTCGGGCCGTGTCCACGCGTGAACACTTGAGTGCTTTAGCCCCGCAAAGCATCCATCGCGGCCACCAAAGCCTCGGAAATCCCCGGCTCTGACAACGCATGTCCGGCCATGGGTACCACCTTTAACCGTGCCTTATCCCAACCATCAGCGAGCTTAGACGACGAAATCGGCGGGCAGATCATATCGAACCGACCCTGCACGATATCCGCGCCGATATGGACGATTTTGTGCCGATTTTGCAGAATCCAACCGTCAGACTCCAAAAACGCGGCGTTGACGAAATAGTGGTTCTCTAGCCGCGCGAACGCCCTAGCATAATCTGAAGGCCCGTCGCCGCCCATAAAGCCCTCGGAAGACACCGAAGCCAAAGCATTCTCCCATCCGGCCCACATCCGTGCAGCTTGGGTTTCGACAACCAGATCGCCGCCAAACAACCGCCGATGATAGGCCGCAATCAGATCGCCGCGTTCTTCCGGTGGAACCAATCCAACAAACCGCGCCCACAAGTCGGGATAAAACGTCCCGGCACCGCCGCCGTAGAACCACGTCAACTCTGCTTGCGTCGCCAAAAACACGCCGCGCAACACCAAGTGTTTGACGCGGTCCGGGTGCGAGATCGCGTAAATCAGCGCCAGAGTTGCGCCCCAACTGCCGCCGAACAGGATGAATTGCTGAATTGCTAACGTCTCGCGGATCACCTCTATGTCACTGACTAGATGCCATGTAGTGTTAAGATCTACTGAAGCGTGGGGGCGCGAGCGCCCGCAACCGCGCTGATCGAACAGGATTACGCGATACACCGCCGGGTCAAAATAGCGCCGCATCGCAGGGCTACAGCCGCCGCCCGGACCGCCGTGCAGCACCAAAACCGGGATGCCATCCGGCCTGCCGCACTGCTCGACATAAATGCTGTGGCCGTCGCCCATGTCCAACGTCCGCTGATCGAAAGGTTCGACTGGCGGGTAAAGATATTCCTGCGCGCGCTTTTGTCCTGATCTGTGGTCCATAATCATCCTATATAGTGCCGTTAGACTGCCCCGACACTGCGCGGCGCGCAAGGAGTTACGATGAGCCAGACCAACACGATAGACCCCGCCGAAGTCGCTAAGTTTGAGGCGATGGCCGCAGAATGGTGGGATACTGAAGGTAAGTTCAAGCCGTTACATCTGATGAATCCGGTGCGGCTGGATTACATCACCACGCAGATCGCTGCCGAATTTGATCGGGAGTTGCAGGGGACGCAGCCGTTCAAGGGCTTGAGAATACTGGATATTGGCTGCGGTGGCGGGCTGTTGTCTGAGCCTATGGCGCGCTTAGGGGCGGATGTGGTGGGCGCGGATGCGGCGCCACGTAACATTCCGGTGGCGCGGCTTCATGCCGTGCAATCTGGGCTGACGATCGATTATCGTCACACGACGGCCGAGGATTTGGCGGCGTCAGGTGAGCAGTTTGATGTGGTTTTGAACATGGAAGTGATCGAGCATGTGGCTGATCCGCAGGGCTATTTGACCGCCTGTCAGCAGTTGTTGAAGCCGAATGGTTTGATGATTTGCTCAACTTTGAACCGCAATCCGAAAAGCTTCCTGATGGCGATTATTGGCGCGGAGTGGGTAATGCGGTGGCTGCCAAAAGGCACGCATGACTGGGCGAAGTTTATCACGCCGGATGAGCTTTACGCGCTGATCAAAAAAGCGGGACTTGATCCGGTGGATCGCAAGGGCATGGTGTTCAATCCGATCAGTTGGAAATGGGCGATTTCGGCGCGGGATTTCTCGGTCAACTATGTGACGGCGAGTGTGAAACGCTAAGGTGTTGAGGTCGCCTGGTTAATTGGCTGATTTAACGAAAGACTAATGACCCATAAAGCGACCATTTTTGGGCCAGAAAGCGGCCATATGATCGCCCCGCTCAGCTTAGGCTGGCGGGGCGTTAACCAAGTTCACCGAATCAGGCTTATCAGGCGAGTTCGGCGGATTGCGCCCAGAGGTTGACTGACTTTTCTTCGGCGACGGCGTCAATCGCGGAGAGTTCTGCGGCGGTGAAGTCGAGGTTGTTGATCGCGCCTACGCAATCGACAATTTGCGATGGTTTTGACGCGCCGATCAGCGCCGAGGTGATGCCGCCACCGCGTAGCACCCAAGCAATCGACATTTGCGCGAGGGTCTGACCGCGAGCTTGCGCCATATCGTTCAGCTTCTTCACCGACTCGATGGCTTTTTCTATTACTTCAGGAGCCAAGGATTTGTGTTGCGTGGCGCGGCTGCCCTCTGGGATGCCGTTGAGATACTTATTGGTCAACAGCCCTTGCGCCAGCGGGATGAAAGCAATCGAGCCGATGCCAAGCTCTTGCAAAGCAATTTTCAAGCCGTCCGTTTCGACCCAACGGTTGAGGATGTTATAGCTCGGCTGATGGATCAGGCAGGGGGTGCCGAGGTCTTTCAGGATGGCATGGGCTTCGCGGGTGCGCTGCTGGTTGTAGCTGGACAAGCCGACATACAACGCGCGGCCGGAGCGCACGATATAATCCAGCGCCTGCATGGTTTCTTCCAGCGGCGTTTCGGGATCGAAGCGGTGCGAGTAGAAGATATCGACATATTCCAGCCCCATCCGTTTCAGCGATTGGTCACAGGAGGCGATCAGATTTTTACGCGAACCCCATTCACCATAGGGGCCGCTCCACATTTCATAGCCGGCTTTCGATGAGATAATCAGTTCATCGCGATAGGCTTTGAAGTCTGTCTTGAGGATTTCGCCAAAAGCTTCTTCAGCAGAACCCGGAGGCGGGCCGTAGTTATTGGCAAGGTCGAAATGGGTGATGCCAAGATCAAACGCGGTCTGGCACATCGCGCGTTTGGTGGCATGTGGGGTGTCATGGCCGAAGTTGTGCCACAGGCCCAACGAGATTGCGGGCAGTTTCAGACCGGAATTGCCGCAGCGGCGATAAGGCATCAGTTCATAGCGATTTTCGGCGGCGATATACATGGCACGTCCCTTGATTGGATTGTGCTCACAGTTCGTGCGAAAATGACTTTGCGTCAAGGGTGTGAAAAACGCGCATCAAGCGAAAAATGTGATCAAGCGGCACGTTGCCCTTTATTAGCGATCACGGCATACTGTGGATAAGTCGGGGCGGAGTATCCATGTGTAGTGTTCAGATCAAGAAATCCGCCCGTGTCTTTGCGGGAGCATTGGCGCTGAGCCTGATCGCGGGCACTGCTGGGCAAGCCTTTGATCGGCTAGAGTTTACAGTGACGGGCGCGCCGAAAGCGTTGGAAAACGACCTGCGCGCGGCCTCTGTTCTGCTGACGAACAAGAAAACCGATAAAGTTTTGGCGCAAGACGCCTTTACCAATGCGCGGGCGGAATATGCCAGCTTGTTAAACGCGCTCTATGCCAATGGCTACTATTCCGGCGTGATCCACGTTTACGTCGATGGGGTCGAGGCGGCGAATATTGCGCCACTGGATGCGCCGACCTCGATCTCGAATATTAAAGTTGTGGTTGATCCGGGGCCAGCGTTCTCCTTTAGTCAAGCTCGGATTTCACCCTTGGCGCGGCGGACCGAGCTGCCGGAGGGTTTTGCCGTTGGCGCGCCTGCGGAAAGCGGTGTGATCCTTGAAGCGGTGACGGCGGGAGTGAACGGCTGGCGCGATCGTAGCTATGCGAAGGCCGAGGTTGCTAGCCAAAAGATTACTGCGGATCACGATAAGGCCAGGCTGGCGGCAGATATTGCGCTGAATCCAGGGCCGAAGCTGCGGTTTGGCCGGCTGGTGATCAAGGGTGCCGAGCGGATGCGACTTAATCGGATACGCGCGATTGCAGGGCTGCCTGAGGGTGAGCCCTATTCGCCCGAGGATATGGACCGGGTTGCCTCCCGCCTGCGGCGCACTGGTGTGTTCAAATCGGTGACGCTGGCTGAGGATGATTTCATCACTTCGCCTGATCTGCTTGGGATCACCGCAACTTTGGTGGAAGAAAAGAAGCGTCGCTATACGTTTGGGGCCGAGCTTAGCAGTAATGATGGCGCGTCGGTGAATGCCGAATGGCTGCATCGCAACCTGTTTGGCGGTGGCGAACGGCTGAAAGTGGGCGGCCAAGTTACCAATATCGGTTCGGTCGAAGGCGGCGCGGACTTTAAGCTTGGGGTTTCGCTGGAACGCCCGGCGACGTTTACCCCAGATACCACGGCTGGGGTTGAGCTTACGTATGAGCGGCTGGACGAGGAGGATTACGACGCCGACTTGTTCGACGCGACGGTTACGCTGACACAAATCGTGTCCGAGCAGCTGAGCTTCAAAGGCGGCGTCTCGTATGACTATTCCCGGATTACCGACCCGATGGGCACCTCAACTTATCGCGCGTTGTCGCTGCCGCTTAACGTTGTTTGGGATCGACGTGACAGCAAGACCGAGCCGACGCGGAACTTTTATCTCGCTGGGGAACTGAAGCCGTTCCTGGGCTTTGGCATCACCGATAACGGGTTGCGCGGGACGTTGGATTTGCGCGGCTATCGTGGCTTTGGCGATGCGCGGCGGTTCGTAGTGGCGGGACGGGTGCAGGCGGGCGCGGTGTTTGGGGCGAGCCTTGAAGGCACGCCGCGTGATGATCTGTTTTACTCGGGCGGCGGTGGCACTGTGCGCGGACAGCCCTATCAGTCGTTGGGCGTGAATGTGCTGGATGACGGCATGGGCGGTACATTTAAGACCGGTGGCAAGACGTTTCTGGGGGCTTCGGCCGAGGCGCGGGTGAGGGTGACGGAGTCGATTGGCGTGGTGGGCTTCGTCGATATGGGCCGGGTCGATGCTAATGATTTCTTTAGTGACGCCGGAGATTGGCAGGCAGGAGCCGGCATTGGCGTGCGCTATGCGACGCCGGTTGGGCCGATTCGGTTGGATGTGGCGGGGCCAGTTGGTGGAGACACCGGCGACGGCGTACAGGTTTATGTTGGCTTGGGGCAGGCGTTCTGATGCGGAAATATTTTCTGGCCGGTTGCCTTGCTCTGTTGTCGATGGCGGCTCCGCTGCACGCGCAGACTGATGACCGCGACTATCTTACGGCGTTTCTTGAGGATAGCCTTTCAGGCGCTGGGCGTAAGGTGGTGGTGACGGGGTTTGCGGGCGCATTGTCGTCGAAGGCCGGTTTGACCGAATTGACGATTGCGGATGATATTGGCGTCTGGCTGACATTGCGCGACGTGACTTTGGATTGGAGCCGATCCTCTTTGTTGTCCGGTGCTGTGGTGGTGAATGAGTTGACCGCCGGTGAGATCGTGCTGGATCGTCTGCCAGAGACAGGCTCGGATACTCCCGCACCCGAAGCGGGGACGTTTACGCTGCCAGAGTTGCCGGTTTCGGTGGAGATCGGCGAGATCGCCGCCAAGCATATCGTGCTTGGGCCGAGTGTGCTGGGCACCGGGCTGGAAGCGACGTTGCAAGCTTCGCTTTCGCTGTCGGATGGTGAGGGCAAAGCAACGTTGGTTTTGGAACGCACCGATGCTGGGCCTGCGGGTAAGGTCAGCCTAAACGCATCCTACATCAATGCGACGCAGCAGTTGTCGATTGATCTGGCGGCAGAGGAAGCCGCGGGCGGCATTGCTTCGGTGAAACTCGGGCTGCCAGGTGCGCCAGCTGTCGCCTTGACGGTGAAGGGGGCGGGGCCGGTTTCGGATTTTGCCGCTGATGTGGCTTTAACCACCGATGGGGTGGATCGGTTGGCGGGCAAGATCGCTCTGACAGGTAAGGATGATGGAGCCACGGCATTCTCGGCAGATTTGGCGGGCGATCTGGCACCGCTGTTTTTGCCGTCTTATGCAGAGTTCTTTGGCAACTCGGTTAGTCTGACAACTGTCGGGCAGCGTTGGCCGGATGGTCGGTTGGCGCTGGATAGTCTTGCGGTGAAAGCTAAAGCGCTTGAGTTGCAAGGCTCACTGGCACTGGCCGCTGATGGTCTGCCACAGAAGTTCAACCTGACAGGCAAGGTCGCGGGTCCGGACGGTGGCCCTGTTGTCTTGCCGTTGACGACCGATCTGCCGGTCAAGGTGAGGTCGGCGGATATTGCGCTGAGTTATGACGCGACGCAGGATGAAGGTTGGAGCGCCAACATTGCGGTTTTGGGCCTTGATAGAGCCGATTTCCGCGCAAGTTCTCTGGCGCTTTCTGGCTCGGGTCGGATCGCTCGGGTCGCCGACGCGCGGCAGGTTGGCGGCAGTTTCCGCTATACCGCTGAAGGGCTGGAACCAACTGACCGGAACCTTGGCCGCGCGCTGGGCTCGGTGATCTGGGGTGACGGCTCGGCCTATTGGCGCGAGGGCGATGGTAGCGTGACCGTGCAAAAGTTGACGCTATCGGGTGAGGATTATTCAGCGCAACTGAACGGAATGATCGAAGGCTTGGGCGACGCTTTTGCGATTACCGGCAAGGCCAGCGCAAAACTGGCCGATCTGTCACGGCTGTCGGGGCTGGCTGGCCGAAATCTGGGCGGTGCCGCGGAAGTCGAAGTTAGCGGCAATGGTAGCCCGATCACGGGCGCGTTTGACCTGATCGGCAGTGCTATCGGCACCGATATGCAGGCGGGCCAACCAGAGTTGGACAACCTGTTGCGCGGGCAAGCAGTGGCAAAGATTTCGATCAAGCGCGACACCGAGGGCACCACCCTGCGCGACATGACGATCAATGCCGCCACGCTGACAGCGCAGGCAACGGGCACTTTGGCGACCGCGGGCAGCGATATTGTGGCTGATCTGAACTTTGCCGATCTTAGCGTATTGGGCGGCCAATATCGCGGGTCACTGATTGGGCGTTCGCATCTGACCGGAACGCTGGCGGTGGGCCAAGCGACGCTGGACGCCACGGCGCGCGGGCTCGCGATTGGCAATCCGCAAGCCGACAAGCTGCTGGCGGGCAACTCGACCGTCGCGCTGGCGCTGTCGATGAAAGATGGCGTGATACAGGTCGACACTGCGACGCTGAGTAACCCGCAGCTAGAGGCTAAGGCGTCGGGCGCTGTTACCGGAGATAAGCAAACCGTCGATCTTACCGCGCGCTTAAACAATCTGGCGCTGATCGTGCCAGAATTTCCGGGTGCGTTGACGGTTTCCGGGACGGCGGTGCAGGATGGCTCCGGCGTGACACTTAATCTGGCTGGCAAAGGTCCGGGGCAGATTGACGCGACGGTGACGGGCAAACTCGCGCCGGGGTTTGGTTCGGCAGACCTTGCGATCAAAGGTACCGCGCAGGCGGCTTTGGCCAATGCTTTCCTGCTGCCACGGGTGATATCGGGACAGATGGGATTTGATCTGCGGCTGAATGGTCCGCTGGCTTTGGAATCGCTGTCGGGGCCGCTGACGCTTTCGGGCGGTCGTCTGGTCGATCCGAGTCTGGGGTTTGTCCTGCAAAACATCGCGGCGCGGGCAAATTTAGCGCGCGGTCGCACGGTTGTGGATGTGACGCTGGATGTCTCAACTGGCGGTAGCGTTGTGGTGACGGGCAGCGCCGGGTTGGTGGCGCCGTACGCTGGCGATCTTGCGGTGGATGTGCGGCAGGTGACGCTGCGCGACCCGGATTTGTACGAAACCACGCTGAACGGCAATGTGACCGTACAAGGCCCGCTGATGGGCGGTGCTGCGATTGCCGGTCGGATTGCGTTGTCGGAAACTGAGTTGAGGGTTCCGTCGACCGGTTTCGGCGGTGCGGCGGGTCTACCGGGATTGCAACATGCGAACGAGCCGAAGGACGTCCATGCGACGCGGGCACGCGCGGGGCTACTGAACGCTGACAAGAATGCCAGCCTCGGTGGTGGGGGACCTAGTTACGGGCTGAACCTTGTGGTGTCGGCACCGAGCCTGTTCATTCGAGGACGTGGTTTGGATGTGGAGATGGGCGGCGAGTTGCGGCTGCTGGGCGCGACGGATGCAGTGGTGCCGTCAGGCTCATTCGATCTGATCAGGGGACGGCTGGAACTTTTGGGCAAGAGGCTGGATCTGACCGAGGCGGTGCTGCAGATGGAGGGGGATTTGGTACCGTCCATCCACATCGTTGCCACCACGCCAGAAACCGGTGGAATCACCAGTGGTGTGACGATTGACGGTCCGGCGAATGACCCTGTGGTCACTTTCTTTTCGACGCCGGAACTGCCGCAGGAAGAAGTGCTGGCGCGACTGCTGTTCGGCCAAGATTTGCAGAATCTTTCCGCGTTGCAAGCGTTGCAGCTCGCCAATGCGGTGGCGACTTTGGCCGGGCGCGGTGGCGAAGGCATTGTTTCAAAGCTGCGGCAAGGCTTTGGGTTGGACAATTTGGACCTGAAAACAGATGCGTCGGGCGGGACTTCGGTTACGGCCGGCAAGTATCTGACCAAGAATATTTATTCGGAAGTGACCGTTGGGCAAGATGGACAAACTGACATCAACCTGAACCTTGATATCAGCAAATCCATCACGCTGCGGGCGCAATCAGGCTCGGATGGCGACACAGGCTTGGGAATCGTGCTTGAGAAAGACTACTGAAACGGCTTGCGGTTGCGGTTTTGCTCGGCATCGACAGCGGCGCCGAGCAGCACGGCATAGGCGCTGACGTAAAGCCAGACCATCAGCACGACGACCGCACCAATAGAGCCGTAGACGCGGTTGTAAGACGCGAAATTTGCCAGATACAGCGTGAAGGCGCGCGTCGCCAGCACCCAGAGAATCACCGCCACCAGCAGCCCCCATGACAACAAAGGCGGGCGGCTTTTGGTGTAATTTGGCCCCAACCTATAGGCCAAACCCACTGCCAATACGGCAGCCACGATTCCCAACAGCAGGTTGGAGTCCGCGAGTGTCGAGCTTGGCAGCACGCTTGGCAGATATGCCACCACGACAGGCATCACGACCGCCATAATAAGCGCGGCCAGTACCAGACCGACCAGAACGAATGTCAGCACGATCGCGCGCAACTGATGACGATGGCCGGAGCGATTCGGAAGATGGTGGATCGCATTCAGCCCTCGGATCAATGCCGCCACCCCGGCCCGCGCCGACCAAAGCGCGAGAGCGGTAGACAGCACCGTCGCCAAGCCCAAGCTGCCCGTTGGCACTGCCAACAACGCCTCCACCTGATCGCGAATCAATGAATAGGCATCGGCAGGCAAAAAGCCCCGCAACAGCTCAATTTCCTGGCGGATCACCGAAGGATTAGAGATGAAACCCCAGATCGCAATGATCGCAGCTGCGGCGGGAAAGATTGCAAGGAAGGCGTAGAAAGCGACGCCAGCCGCGATAAGATCAAGCTCGGCTTGTTCGGTGCGACGATAATAGCGCAACAGCGCCGCGTTGACATTGGGAGGCAGCAGCCGCAACCGCATCAGTCTTCACCTTCTAGCCGCACGCGCAGTTCGCGCAACACGGGTAACACCGCGCGCACCTTATCGGCTCCCAACGCGGTGACGACCTCTGCGATCAGTGGCGAAACCGACGCCACGGCGGCATCACGGGCAGATCGTCCTGATGGGCTGATGGCGACGAACTTTTGGCGCGCGTCGTCCCAGTCGGGGCGAATGTGGATATGGCCAGCCCATTCCAGCTTGGCCAGCGTATTGGTCATCGCCCCTCGGGTGACGTGGAAAGCGCGGGCGAGTTGCGCTGGTGTGCGTTCATCGTTCAGCCGTGCGAGATGGTTTAGCACCGAGAAATGCGACAGCTCCATTCCTTTCGGCAGCGCCTTCGAGATGCGGTTGCGCGCGAGTTGGTCAGCCATGAACAGCTCTCCAAACAATGCGACCGCGATCTCATCCGTGCGCGGGTCGATCATGGGCCGGTGAACTCCCGGTCATGGGTCAGGGATGGCACGCGGGTGCGGGCTTTTGTCACTGCGTCAAGGTCGAGGTCGATAAGGGTGACGCCGGGATCTGTGCCGGCGTCGGCCAAGATTTCGCCCCAAGGTGCAATCGCCAAGGAATGGCCGTAGGTGTTGCGGCCTGTTCCGTTGGTTTCGGGATGGAAGCCGGTTTGCGCCGGGGCCAGCACGAAGCAACCAGTTTCAATCGCACGGGCTTTCAGCAGCGTGTGCCAGTGCGCAGCGCCAGTGATATGGTTAAACGCCGCCGGAACCGTGAGGATTTGTGCGCCGCCTTGCGCCAGACGGCGATAAAGATGCGGGAAGCGCACGTCATAGCAGACCGTCATGCCGATTTTCGCAAACGTTGTATCAGCGACCACCGCCTTGGTGCCGGGCCGATAGCCTGCTGATTCGCGGTAAACCTCGGTTTCCGACACGTTCACGTCGAACATGTGGATTTTGTCGTAGCGCGCAACGATGTCACCCGTGGGCGAAATCAGGAACGAGCGATTGGCAAAGCGGCCGTCGGCATCATGAGTCAACACGCCCAGTGAGCCGATCAGCAGCCAAATCCCCGCCTGCGCCGCTTGGTCACGCAAGGCGGCTAGGGTTTCGTCTTCATCCTCATATCGCATCAAGTTGCGTTGGTGGGTTCGGCTGGAGGACAAAAGGTTGGTGCATTCCGGCGTCAACACAAAGTCAGCGCCGCCAGCAACGGCCTCGGCCACGCGCGCTTGCGTTACCGCCAGATTGACAACCGGATCATCGCCAACGGTAAGTTGCACCAAGCCTGCGCGCATCAGGCCAACATCGAATCAAGTTTGCCCGCATGATCCAGCGCATGCAGATCATCACAGCCGCCAATATGGGTGCCGCCAATGAAAATCTGCGGCACAGAGCGACGGCCCGCACGTTCGGTCATTGCTTGACGCAATGACGAGTCCGCGCTGACGTCGATCTCTTTGTAAGCGACACCTTTCTTCTTCAGCAAGCCTTTGGCGGCGATGCAGTAGGGGCAGGTTTGGGTGGTGTAAATTTCAACGGGTTTCATCAGCTTATCCTTAGAGTCAGATGTGACTATAAGGATTTAGGTATCCTTCGCAACGCGGGCTAGGGCCAGAACGGAAATCCCTATTGCACCGCCTGCAATACACGCCTCTGCCGCTGCGGCAAAAGTAGCACCCGAGGTCATCACATCGTCGATCAACAACACATGACGGCCCTCAACCCGATTGCCACGGCGCGGATGCAGGGTAAGGGCGCCGCTCATATTAGCGAATCGGCTGTCGCGGCTGCGGCCTTCCTGGCTGCCGGTATGCCTGCGCCGGATCAGCAGATCGGGGCAGTGGTCTAGGTCGGCCAGCTTGGCCACCGCCGCCGAAAGCAATGCCGCCTGATTATAGCGCCGTTTGATCAGCCGAAGCCAATGCAGCGGGATAGGAGCCACGATCATCCCAGGTTTTAGCATCGGCGCTGCGGCTCGGTGCAGCCAATTCGAGGCGGGTCGCGCAAGGTCCAAGCGATCACCATGCTTCAGCGCCAGCACGATCCGCCGCGCGTTGTCTTTGTACAACATCGCAGCACGTCCCTGCGACCAAGGCCGTGCGATGGTCAGGCAATCGTCGCAATGCTCTGGCTTTCCTGTATCTTCGCCGGGAAGCGGCACGCCGCAGAGATCGCAAACCAGCCCAGTGACAAAAGGCGTTTCCCGCCAGCATGTGCCGCATAGCCCGAAATCGCTGGTCACCCGTGTATCGCAGGTCAGGCATTGCGGCGGGTAAATCATATGCAGCGCGACTTGTAATCCCATGCCTTGTCCTTATGTTCCCGGCCCATGACGCAAGCCCTGACCGATCGCCACGCCCTTGCCCTGCACCGCGCCCGCGCGACGGCATTTTTCATGCAAGAGGAGGCGGTCGCTGAAGTGCAGGATCGCCTGAGTGAGGTTAACAGGACGTTTACAAAACCGGTGGTGGTGACGGGTTTTCCGCATTTGTGGCCGGATTTTCCGACGATTGCCGATGATGAGGTGCTGGCTCTGCAACCCGAGACGCATGATCTGGTGATCAACGCCCTGACGCTGCAGTGGGCGAATGATCCGGTCGGCCAGTTGGTGCAGTGCCGCCGCAGCTTGCAGCCGGATGGGTTGTTTATTGGGTTGCTATTTGGCGGCCAGACTTTGACCGAGTTGCGGGTGTCGCTGGCGCAGGCCGAGGCCGAGGTGATGGGCGGGCTTTCGCCGCGCGTGCTGCCGATGGCAGAGATTCGCGATCTGGGCGGGTTGCTGCAACGCTCGGGTTTCGCGTTGCCGGTGGCGGACAGTTTTACCAAAACCGTTCTCTATCGCGATGCGTTCCATTTAATGCGAGACCTGCGCGCGATGGGCGAGGGTAATGCCTTGGCGGCACGGCTGCGGCATCCGACCCGCCGCGCTGTTCTGGCTCGTGCAGCAGAAATTTATGCGCAGAACTACGCCTCGCCCGACGGACTGATTCGTGCGACGTTTGAGATCATTTGTTTGACCGGATGGGCTCCGCATGAGGGGCAGCAAAAGCCGCTGCGTCCGGGCACGGCTGCGGCGCGGTTAGAAGATGCGCTAAAGGCCGCAGCCAAGGACAGTTGACGGCGCGCACAGTCGCGTTATCTCGGTGTCAGCTTTAGGAGCCAACATGACCGACATAGCCCCCGGAACCGCACGCCTCGCGCACGCTCCAGCCAAACATCCGCCTGTGAAGGCTGCCAAAATCGGCATTCTGCTGGCAAACCTCGGCACACCTGATGGTTACGATTACTGGTCAATGCGGCGGTATCTGTCGGAATTCCTGTCAGATAAGCGGGTGGTTGATATCCCGAACTGGAAGTGGCAACCCCTGTTACAGGGGCTTATTCTGTCGGTGCGCCCGTTCACTTCCGGGAAGAATTACAAGTTGATCTGGAACCACGAGGCGAATGAAAGCCCGTTGTTGTCGATCACCAAAGCGCAGACAGCGGCGATTGCCGAAGCGGTTGCCGCCAAACACGGCGACCGCGTGATGGTGGATTTTGCCATGCGCTACGGCAACCCTTCGACCGGGTCCAAAGTGCGCGAGATGGTGGCGGCTGGGTGTGAGAGGATATTATTCTTCCCGCTGTATCCGCACTACGCGGGGGCGACGACGGCTACCGCGAACGATGCTTTCTTCGCGGCATTGGCACACGAAAAGCGCCAGCCTGCCGCACGCACGGTTGCGGAGTATTTCGACCATCCCGCCTACATCGACGCTTTGGCGCAATCGGTGGAACGGGCTTACGCTAAATTGGACCATCGGCCAGACGTGCTGATCACTTCGTATCACGGTATGCCGCTGCGCTACCTGATGGAGGGCGATCCCTATCATTGCCAATGCGCAAAAACCACGCGGTTGCTGCGGGAACGGCTTGGCTGGGAAAAAGGATCGATTGATCTAACGTTCCAGTCTATTTTTGGCCGTGAGGAATGGCTGAAACCCTATACCGTGCAGCATGTTGCTGAACTTGCCAAACAGGGCAAAAAGCGCATCGCGGTGATGGCCCCGGCGTTTTCTGCCGACTGCATTGAAACGCTGGAAGAAATCAACGGCGAGATTCGCGAGTCTTTTCAACATGCGGGCGGCGAGGAGTTCACATATATTGCATGTCTTAACGACGAACCGGCGCATATCAGCGCGTTGATGCAGGTTATCGAAGCAAATCTCGGTGGGTGGATTTAGAGGCTACGCAATCTGACATAACGCGACGACGAAAGCACAAAATAGAAAAAGGACGGCAGTTTGACCTGCCGCCCCTTCAAATTCGATCCAAGGATTAGTTGGACGAAACAGCAGCAGCTACAACGAGCAGCAACAGCAGCGGGATCAAGATGCCGCCCGAGGACGACGTGGTCGCCGCTTTGACGATTTCCGGTTCCATTACGGGTTCAACAACGCCGCCAGCAAAAGCGGTGGTAGCAGCAACCGACAAAGCGGCAGCAAGAGCGATTTTTTTCATGTCTATCTCCAGTTTTCTGCATACCGCCAATTCGCAGAGGCGACGGTACACACCCAAGAATATTCCTCGTAACTGCTCTGTAACCCGGCTCTCATCAAAATTGCAACGGTCCTCCAAATGCAGCACCACAGCACGTTGGGTTGTCGTCAATTTAGCAACACTTAGACAGCGATATTCTGCGGTGGCTTGGCTTGACCGAAAAGGCTTTGGTTTCAATAAGAACGAAAGCCCGCACCGCGGCCGAAACGGCAGCGATGCAGGCATGAAAAGACCCGAAATCTGACAGGCGCGCGTTAAATTAGCATCACCTGAGTGCCGACTTTGGCCAAGGCATAAAGCTCGAGAATATGCTCATTATAAAGCCCAACGCAGCCGCTGGAAGACCGGCGACCAATCTTGCGAGTGTCGTGGGTGCCGTGGATGCGATACGCGGGCCAGCCAAGATACAAAGCGCGCACGCCCAATGGATTATCGGGCGAACCGCCCGGGATCACCTTGGGCCAATCGGGATGGGCTGCCAACATCGACTGGGTGGGAATCCAGCGGGGATTCTCAACCTTTTGAATGACATCGGTGCGACCGCGCCGTGTCAACTCATCGTTCAACGGTACCGATGTCGGATAAAGCTTATAGGTGCTCAGATCTTCTGACCAGTAATGTAACGCGCGCGAGTTCAGATCGGCAAGGATAACACCATTGCGGGTGTTGTCGAAATAATCGCGCCAATCCAGCATCCGAAAGCCCGAGATATTATTGCGCACCGGACCAGCAAGCGGCGTGTCCATTTCGGTGCTATTGGCTTGCTGCGCGGCGGCTGGCAGGGCGGCGGCGGTCAAAACCGTAGCAGCGCCTCCCAAAAACAGGCGGCGGTTCAGCGTCTTGTGGGCTTCGGCGACCATGCGCTCTTCTCCATTATTCATCTGCTCTGGCCAGCTTTTACTGCCTCAACGCGCCCGCCGCAAATCAAACAGACGTTAGTAGGCGATCAGACGCCATATTTTACACAATTTATCTGCGATGGATTTGAAACCCGGCGCGGACTTCGCTAAGCACAAGCAAACAAAGGGCCATCCTCGGCCCACATAGGGTAAAAGACAAATGAACAGACGGACAGCCCTTGTCTCAGGCAGTGCAGCGTTATTGGTAGCTTCTTGTGGTATGAGTTCAGCACCTCCAGTGGATGCTTCGGGCAATTCCATGCCAAGGGTGTATCGCATCACCCGGGCGGAAGCCGAAAAAATACCGTTCCGGCTGCTCGATTCGGTGAATGCCTTGCGCGCCGCCAAGAACGCGCCGGCGCTATCCTACAATGCCGCGCTAAATGCAGCCGCTTTGACCCATTCGCGGGATATGTCGGTGCAGAATCGGCCTTGGCATTTCGGCTCTGATGGCTCGTCGCCACTGCTGAGAGTGCAGCGCGTTGGCTACACCGGCCAGTTTATGGGGGAAACCATCTCGGAAACCTATCAGACCGAGCTGGAGACGCTTTCAGCCTGGATGGCCGAGGCGGACACCCGCGATGTTATCCTAAATGCGGCCGCGCGGGAAATCGGTTTTGCGTGGTTCCAAGAAGAGTCTGGCAAGATCTGGTGGACTTTGATCACCGGCGCTTGATCGCGCCAACAGCTTGCCAGATTGGGGGCCGGTTGGCCCCCTTTTTCATGGCTCAGGGCAGGATCTGAATTGGCGTCCCGGGCTTGACCATCGCGTAGATGTTCTCAACCTCGTCATCGGTGACGGCGATACAGCCCGCGGTCCAATCAACGCTGGAAACTTTGCGCTTTTTGCCGTTGGCTTTGCGCGGCGGCCCGCCATGGATCATGATATCGCCGCCCGGAGGCTTGCCGAGCAACTCGGCATTGGCGCGATCTTCATCGTTGGGATAGCTGATGCCAAGTGACAGGTGATAGGCAGAGTTTGGATTGCGGTGGCTGATAAAATAGATGCCCTCGGGCGTCTTCATGTCGCCTTCAAACTCTTTGTCACCGATCGGCATGCCGCCCAGTCCGATGTCATACTGTTTGATGACTTTGCTGTTGTGGAGCAGATACATCTTGCGATTGGCTTTTTGCACCTGAATCGAAGTAATCTCTGGCCCGTGATAGGTCTTGAATTTCGACGAGCACGCCGTCAGAGCAAGCCCGGCCAACACTACCAAAATAATTCGCAAAAACTGCATCGACTGCCCGTCCGTTATTATATTTTCCTTGGGCAATAGCGAAATTTTGCGGTTTTGCCTAGTCTACGAATAGGCACAGTAGATCACGCTTTTTTCAACGGACGTGAGATTTGTCTAAGTGCGGCTAAAGCGGCCAACCAGCTCGACATGCGCCGACCAGCGAAATTGATCGACCACCTGCACCCAATCCAAGCTATAACCGCCCGCAATCAACATCTTAGCATCGCGTGCAAAGCTGATCGGGTTGCACGACACCGACGCAATCACCGGAACCTTGCTGCGCGCTAGCACTGCCATCTGCGCCTCGGCCCCGGCACGCGGCGGGTCGATCACCACGGCATCAATGCCCTTGAACTCATCGTCTTCCAGCGGTCGACGAAACAAGTCGCGGGTTTCCACCGTGACGCGCTTTAAGCCCTCGGTGTTATTGGCGGCTTTCGCCAGAGCAGCAGTCATCGCAGGCTCACCCTCGACCGCAAGCACTTCGGCGCGTTCGGCAAGCGGCAAAGCAAAGGTGCCAATGCCTGCAAACAGATCGACGATCTTCTTGGCCGGACCAATCGCCAAAGCCACAGTGCGCAGCAGAGCTTGTTCGCCCTCATGCGTTGCCTGCAAAAACGCTCCCGGCGGTGGTGACACCAAGGCGCGGCCAAACCGCTGCATCGGCGCGGTGCGCAAAGCAACCGTATCGCCATTCCACGTGAGCCGCGCGAAACCATAAGTTTCGGTCACGCGGGCGAGTTCCAGTTGCAACTGACCGTCAAGCGGCTTGCCGCCCACAACCATCACATCGGCCCCTGAAAGTGAGCGCGTCACCGTCAGCGAAACCTCAGCCGTGCGACTACCACCCAGCTTGACCATGGCTTGCAGCCCCGGAAACGTCGCGAGCAGATCGGGATGCAGCAGTTGGCAGTTCGGAACCTCAACCACCATGTCGGATGCCCGCGCGTGAAACCCCATCAGCGCGCCGTTCTTGGTCCGCCGCGCCGCAATCGTCGCACGACGGCGCGATTTCGGCGGTGACGTGATAATCGGCCTGAACTCGGCTTCCAACCCCTGCCCAGCCAACGCGCCCTTGACGATGCCCAGCTTCCAGTCGGCGACAAACGCCTCAGAAGCGTGCTGCATCATGCAACCACCGCAGGTTTTCGCATGCGGACATGGCGGCTTCACCCGATCAACCGAGGGCGTGACAATGCGGTAGTCTGCGAGCTGATCGCCTTGCAGATCGCCCTCGACTTCTTCTCCCGGCAGCATTCCGGGAACAAAGATTGCCCCCAAAGGCCCCTGTGCGATTCCGTCGCCAAGGTGACCCAGCCGGTCGATGGTAACTTTCACTCTGCCGCTTCCTTTTCCTCGATGCCGATGAAGCCGCCTGATTGACGATTCCAATAGCGCGCGTATAGCCCCGCTTGCGCAAGCAACTCTGCATGGCTGCCCTGTTCCACAACGCGGCCCGCGTCAAGCACCACAATTCGGTCCATTTCGGCAATCGTTGAAAGCCTGTGCGCTATAGCCAGCACAGTTTTACCCTGCATCACCGAAGTCAAAGCGGTCTGAATGCTGGCCTCAACTTCCGAGTCGAGCGCACTGGTCGCCTCATCCAACACCAGAATCGGAGCATCTTTTAGGAAAGCCCGCGCCAGTGCGATGCGCTGCCTCTGCCCACCTGACAGCTTCACGCCACGCTCACCGAGATAGGCGTCATAGCCTTTGCGCCCGGCAAAATCGCGCAGATTCAAGATAAACTCATGCGCTTCAGCCTGCTTGGCCGCGGCAATCATCATCTCCTCGGTGGCCTCTGGGTTGCCATACATGATGTTCTCGCGCGCGGTGCGGTTGAACATCGCGGTTTCCTGCGTGACCATGCCGATCTGGCGGCGCAAACTTTCCTGCGTCACCGTCCGCACGTCAATGCCATCAATCAGAACGCGGCCCTTTTCGGCATCATAGAGCCGTAAAAGCAGCGCCACGAGGGTCGATTTCCCCGCACCCGAAGCGCCGACTATGCCAATCTTTTCGCCGGCGTTGATCGTAAGGTTCAGATCATCCACCCCGCCGCGCCCGTCCTCGGTCTTGCGACCATAGGCAAACGATACATGCTCCATCCGCACTTCGCCCCGCACCCGTGGCATCTCAACCGCGTTGGGCGAGTCGTTTAAAGTGTAAGGCGGGGTTAGCGTTTTGACTCCATCCTCGACCTCACCCAGATTGCCGAACACCGCCATCAGACTGAACGAAACCCAACCAGTCATCTGCGCCAGGCGGAAAGCAATCGCTCCCGCCGCCGCAATATCGCCCGCAGTGGCACCGCCTTGCGACCAAAGGTAAACCGTCGCGCCCACCAACAGCACCGGAAGCACGCCCGCCAAAGCCATCAGGCTCAACCGGAACCAACTAGAGATAATACCGTACTCGATCGCCTTATCACGGAAAGCATTCATCGCTTCCAACGCCACGCCATCCTCATGCCGAGAATGGGCGAACAGCTTCACGGTTTTCATATTGGTGACGGTGTCAACAATTTGCCCTGTAACCATCGCGCGCGCCGCCGCCCGAGAGGCCGAAGCGCCGCGCACTTTCTTCAAGAAGCCCTTGATAAACAGGATATAAGCAGCGATCCATGCCACCAACAGCAGCGAAATCCAGCCATTGATCGTGCTTAGCAGCGCCACCGATCCTGCAACCGAAGCCAGCGAAAACGCCATGGTTTCGATGCTGCCCGAGACAACATCTGTCGCCGCCCGTGCCACCTGCATTTGCTTTTGCGCAATCCGCCCGGCGAAATCATTGTCGAAAAACGTCACAGCCTGGCCCAATGTCCATCGGTGCATCCGAGACAGGATCAGCGGGAACAGATTGGGTTCAACAATAATCGCCGCCGCATGGGTGGTCATCCCGAAGATCAGCGGGCGCGCGATCAGGTAGAACGCCACGAAACCAACGAATAACCAGATTTGATCCGTAAACACGGTCGCAGGGTTGGCAGTATTTGCCGCATCAATGACGTCGCCAAGAATCGTCGCCGAAATCGCCTCTAGTGACCCCGAACATGCTGACCAAAACGTCGCCCACAAAATTCCCGGCCAAGCGCCCTGCACCGCCCATAAGAAGAATTTCCATGTCGTTGCAGGCGGATTGGTTCCGGCTGGGCGAAACGGCTTGATCGTGGGAAAAAGTCTCATTCATCCGTCTCCAACCCAATGAACCCGCCCGATTGGCGCGCCCAAAACCGAGCGTAAAGCCCGTTCGCTTTCAGCAAGTCATTGTGCGAGCCGGACTCGGCAACGTGGCCATCCTCGAGCACCACAATCCGGTCCATTGCCGCAATTGTCGAAAGCCTATGTGCAATTGCGATCACGGTTTTGCCCTGCATGACACCAAAAAGCGCCTCTTGAATCGCCGCCTCGGCCTCAGAATCCAGCGCCGAGGTCGCCTCATCCAAGATCAAAATCGGTGCATTCTTCAGGATGACCCGCGCCAAAGCCACGCGCTGACGTTGCCCGCCCGACAATTTCACGCCACGCTCACCAACATGCGCGTCATACCCCCTACGACCTTCAGGGTCTTGTAACGTCAGAATAAAGTCGTGTGCATCGGCCTGCTTTGCCGCGGTAATCATCTGCGCTTCGGTCGCGTCTGGCCGCCCATACAAGATATTCTCGCGCACCGAGCGATGGAGCAGACTGCTGTCCTGACTGACCATGCCAATTCGTCTGCGCACCGAGTCTTGCGTCACCAGCGCGATGTCCTGGCCATCAATTAAAATCCGGCCCGCCTCGGTATCGTAAAACCTCAACATCAGCTTCACTAACGTCGATTTGCCCGCACCAGAGCGCCCGACAATGCCGATCTTTTCGCCCGGAGCAACTTCCAGCGAGATAGACTGCAAGCCACCCGAGCCGCGCCCGTAATGGTGCGAAACGCCTTCAATCTCAACGCGGCCCTCGCGAAACTGCAACTCTGGAGCAGCGGGACGATCCACCAGCGCAATCGGCTCTGTGATGGTCTGCATCCCCTCCTGCACCGTGCCGAGATTTTGAACCAAGTTGGTCGTCGCCCACATGATCCAATAGGTCATGTTGTTCAGCCGCAGGACCAACGTCACCGCAGCAGCAACCGTCCCGACACTTGCAAGGCTTTGATACCAAAGCCACATTGCCCAAGCCGTCACGGACACAATCAGCAGGCCGTTCAAGCCGGTCAGGATAATATCCATCTTGGTAACAACGCGCATTTCGGTAAATAAGGTCTGCCGGGCGCGCTCAATCGCCTCACGTCCGTAGTTTTCCTCAAGATCGTGATGCGCAAACAGCTTTACCGAATGGATGTTGGAATAGGCATCGACCACCCGTCCGGTCACCAAGGATCGCGCCTCGGAACTCGCGGTTGAGGCTGGCCCTGCCCGCTCGATCGTCCAACGCATCAGCGCGACATAGCCTGCAAACCACAACACCAGCGGCAACAAAAGCCGCACATCGGCGCCCGCCAGCATGATCGCCGCACCAACCAGTGTGGTCGAGGCAAACGCCACCGCGTCAAAGGTCTGAAACACCGCCTCGCCTGCTGCCGGAGGGGCCTGCATGATCCGATTGGCGATCCGACCCGCGAAGTCAGACTCAAACCAGCCAACAGGTTGCCGCAGCACGTGCCGATGCGCCCGCCAGCGCATCATCGTGCCAAAATTTGGCAGAATCGTATTGTGGAGCAAGGCGACTCCGGCGCCACTGATAACGGGGCGCAAGATCAGAACCACAAGCGCCACGAGGATAATTTCGCTGCCATGGCTTGCCCAAACCTCGGCGGGGTGGCCATTTGCCAGCAAATCCACCAGCCGACCGACGTACCAGATCAGCCCGACGTCGAATGCCGAATTTGCCGTGGCAATCAACGCCGTTGCCGCAAAAACCTTGCGAAACGGCCGGACATAATCGCGCAGAAACGGCCACAACTTACGGGGCGGCGTGTCGGTCTGGGCGTAAGAGATATAGGGGTCAACGAGACCCTCAAAGAATTTGAACATGCTGATCTCGGGTTTCCCCTTCGCATATAGCGCCGAAGGAGGGCGAAGGAAACCTTACGCCAGCAGATCAGACTTGTGCAGATGCAGATCAGAGGCAA
This sequence comes from Cypionkella sp., assembly GCF_028290025.1. GTDB lineage: Bacteria > Pseudomonadota > Alphaproteobacteria > Rhodobacterales > Rhodobacteraceae > Cypionkella. Next base: position 45,968 of record NZ_JAQGKQ010000052.1, read on the forward strand.
GCCAGCGCGCCTCAATTTCGTGCAGTTTTTTACCCAGCGCCGGACCATGTAGCGCGGGCATCAGATCTGAGGCAGTCACCGGAATCTCGCTGGCCACGCCGCGCGCGATTTCGGCTTGCCAATTCTGCGGCAGATCGAATCCGAGTAACGCCGCGCGACACAATACAACATCAGTTGCGTCAACCTGCCCGACTTTCCACCCTAACGCAGCAGGGGCTAGGGATGACCTGATTGCGTCTCTCACAGCGTTGTTAGAGACTGTTTCTGATCGCGACAGCCTCAATGCATCGCTAGGATCAACACCACCCAAAACAGCCAGCCGCCGCTGCCAACGGGGTGTCAGGCGGTCCTCCAAATGCACCAATACTGACAGCGCCTTCGCATTGGAGCCCAGTAAGATCCGTGCGAGAATGCCGCTTTGCTCCATGGCACTTACCGCAGGCGCTGGGTCGGGCGCTGCCAACAATTTACGCATCTCTGCTCCGATGCGTTCGCGCGATAGTCCATCGATCCCGTCAGCATTGGCTGCACAAGCGGCCAATCCGTCTGCATCAATGCCATCATCCGCATTTCCATAAACCGCATAAAATCGAAAGAATCGCAGGATGCGAAGGTAGTCTTCCCGAATGCGCGCCTCGGCTTCTCCGACAAACCGCACGTGCCGGGTCAGGAGATCGGGCAAACCACCGAGAGGATCTAAAATCGTCCCGTCCGCGCGCGCATAGAGTGCATTCATTGTGAAATCACGCCGTGCCGCATCTTCCTCCACATTTTGTGAGAATGCGACAACAGCGCGTCGCCCATCGGTTTTCACATCTCGGCGAAACGTTGTCACTTCATGGCTCACGCCACGCGCCAACACCGTCACGGTGCCGTGGGCGATGCCAGTCGGAATTGTCCGAAACCCGGCATTTTCGGCGATGTTAGAGACCATTTCGGGAAGAGCATCAGTCGCGATATCAATGTCCGTAATTGTCGCCCCCATAAGCGCATTCCGCACACAACCGCCAACAAACAGCGCCGTATGGCCGCCTGCTTTGAGGGCTCCTAAAAGCGCCTGCGTACCGGGACGGTCAATCCAATCGCCCTTAACCTTCATGACGCGATCTCGGCCAAGTTGCGCAAAATGCGCGCGGTGGCACCCCAAATGTAGTAGGGGCCATAAGGCACCGCAAAGTAGCGTCTAGGCTGGCCTTTCCAAACGCGACCCTCGATGACGAATCGGCTCGGGTCGAGCACATGTGCTAAAGGCACCGTAAACACCTCATCGACTTCGCCGATCTCGCGCACGGGTGCAAATTCGTCTCTAACCAAGCCCAGAATTGGGGTGATCAGATAATTCGTTACGGTTTCATGGGTCGGTAAGCGACCTAAAACCTCGACCCTTGCGGGCGGTAAGCCGATCTCCTCCCAAGTTTCGCGCAAAGCTGCAGCCTCGGGACCGCTGTCGCCTGCATCTACTTTGCCGCCCGGAAAAGCGATCTGTCCCGGGTGGTGTTTCAGATGCGAAGATCGCTTGGTGAGGATCAGTCGCGCTCCCTCTGGCCGCAGCCAGACCGCGACCAGTACGGCAGCGGGGCGTAATATTCGGTTGCCCGGCAGTAAAACCGGATTGAGGTCAAAATCCGACGACTGGCCCGCTGGACGGGCAAGTGCATCTTTCAGGCGGGAAATTTCATCCCGCATCACCCGCCGCTTTCGCTGCTGCAAACCCAAGGGTTTTGGGGTCGAATTCGTAGTGTTTGCCGCAGAACTGGCAATCGGCGGTTACGACACCTTCGGGGGTGGTCATATGCTTTATGTCTTTCGCCGAGTAGATCGACATCGCCTGCACTACCTTGTCAGCTGAGCACGAGCAGCCGAAATGCACCACTTGCGCATCAAACACCCGAGGTTCTTCCTCGTGAAACAGCCGCACCAGCAGGTCGGTGGGCGAAACGGTTGGCCCGATCAACTCTATCTGCTCAACCGTATCCAGCAGAGCATTGGCACGCGTCCAATTTTCAGCCTCTTCGCCCGCCAAAATATCAACGTGGCTTAGCAGCCCGCCTTCGCCCGAGCCCGCTTCAGCAGCAACAGAGCCCCCCACTGACGGCATATGTTGCAGCATCACGCCGCCCGCCCGCCAACGCGAGGCTTCTCCGGGCACTTGATTTTTGCCAAAGGTCAGCGCGAACCGCGTTGGAACCTGCTCGGATTGGGCGAAATAAGTCTCCGCACAATCTGACAAAGATTTGCCCGCAATCGGGGTAAAGCCTTGATAAGGCTGCATATCCTGGCCTTGGTCAATCATCACTGCGAAATAGCCTTCACCGATTTGGCTGAACGGTTCGGCATTCAGATCCAGCCGATCAGAATCGTAGCTGGCATAGGCGCGAATGCGTGCAGGCTCGCCTGCCTCGGTCGGGCCATAATAATCGGTTGCGATCAGACGTGCCGGACCTTTGCCGCGAATTTGCAGGCTGAGCTTCCAGCGCAGTTTCACCGATTCGCCGATCAGCGCAGTCAGCACGGTGGCTTCAGCTACCAAAGCCTCAATCACGGGCGGATAGTTGTGCTGCTTCAGCACGTTGTCCAACGCGCCATCCAACCGGGCGACGCGGCCACGGATGTTCGAACGGTCGAGTTGAAAGGGCAGGACGGTATCGTCCCAAGCAATTTGCAAAGGGGAGGTCATGGGGTTTCCTAAACGTGCCATGCTTGGCATACCGCGCCTATATAGGCAGAGCAACCGCACACCCAAGGGGTCAGCATGATCAAACGCTATGGAGACCGCCCGAAAATCGGCCGTCATTACACCCGGAGGCCGGGAGTTTATGCGGTTCTTTGGGACCGCGGCGCGCTTTTGACTACCTTTCAGGCCGAGCCAGAGCCGGAATATCAGCTACCGGGCGGCGGTATTGATAAGGGTGAGCATCCGATTGCGGCGCTGCACCGCGAAGTGATGGAAGAAACCGGCTATCATATTGCTGGCATCCGTCGGCTGGGGACGTTTCGGCGGTTCACCTTCATGCCGGAATACGATCTTTGGGCCGAAAAGATTTGCACGGTTTATCTCGCACGGCCAGTTTTGCGCATTGGCCCGCCGACAGAGCCGGGGCATCAGGCAATCTGGATGCAGCCGGAGGCTGGCCTGCGTCTGCTAGGAAATCCGGGTGATCGCGCGATGTTGGCGCTGGCCATGCGTCAGCTTGGGCCAAGATAATCAAAAATCAGCCCCGAAACGTCATCTGGGAAAACCCCACCTCCAGCGAAAGTGTTCAGATCCCATAGCAAGGCTTCCAGCAGATCTTGGCTGTGCAACATGCTGTTATGTTTAAGTAATGCGATCAATCCGTCGCTGCCTAATTCATCGCCGGCAGCGTTCGGGCACTCTGTTATGCCGTCTGACACCAAAAGCAAACGGTCACCCGGTTGCAGGCGAAAGCTGGTTTGCGGATATTCTGCGCCTTCAATGAGCCCAATCGGCAAGCCACCATCGCCCAGCCGTTCAATCGCACCATTCGCGCGAAGCAGCAGTGGGTGCGGATGCCCTGCTTGCACCAGCGTCGCAAACCCGGTTTCAAGGTCAATCTCAGCATAGCCTAGTGTGAAATATTGATCGACCTGCAACTCCTCGAGCATCATCCGGTTTAACCGCGCCGCCACTATCGCTGGCGGCCAGGCATCGCGCCCACCATCCGGGGCAACCCGCAGCGCGATATTGTGATCCGGTGATGCGCCCGAAAGCAGCCCCGCCAGACGTGCCGTCATCATGGCCGAAGCGACGCCATGCCCAGAGACGTCTACTGAATATACGACGATTCTTGATGTATCGACTACAAAACTGCCGACTAGATCGCCACCGACATGACCCGCCGGCCGCAGCATCAAAGTAGCCTTCCCCGCGCCGAAATCGCGCAAACGGTCGCGCATCAATGTCTGCTGCAGCTTACGGGCTTCAATCAAATCGCGGTCGAGCGAATCATACAGCTTTTGCAGTTCGCCGAGCGTGCTGCCGATCAGGCGGTTCTTTTCGATCAGCTCATCCTGCATGCCCAAAATGCGCTCGCCCGCCCGCAACCTTGCGTGCAGCTCAGCCGCGCTGACGGGTTTGGTCAGAAAATCATCGGCGCCATGCTCTAGCCCATCGGCAATTTCGTTCGTTTCAGATTTCGAGGTGAGCAGAATGAAATAGCCGTAGCCCTCGCGTGGAAGCGTTCGGAATGCCTCGCAAAATGCCAAACCGGTCATGCCAGGCATCATCCAATCCGACAGAACAATGTCGAAATCTTGCAACCTGCACAGCGCCAAAGCCTCATCCCCGGACGCTGCTTCGGTGACCTGATAGCCCCAGCGGGTCAGTTGCATCTGCAGAATTTTGCGCTGCGCCTTGCTGTCATCAACCACCAAAACTGGTCGGGCCGCGAAAGCACTCAGCCTGCGCACATCGGCCATTTGCGGAAAAGAGTCTGGTTTCACGAGCGCGCCTATCTGGTTAAGCCTTTTTTGCGCTAAAAATCTTAACAGCCAGTGAACTTAAAACTCTGCAAAAACATCAGTGGTCACGAATTATTAAGCAGACACTGCCACTTTGCTGACGGTTAGGTGAAAGCAGGTGTGGTTTGATCGAATGGGACAGGGTGAAGGAGCTGCGGTCAGAGATCGGCAACGACGGCTTCGCCGAAGTGATAGCGATGTTTTTGGAGGAGGCGGATGAGGTGATTGGGCGTATCGGCGATACTGTCGGTACCGAAGCGTTGGAAGCAGATCTGCATTTTCTGAAGGGTGCGGCGCTCAACCTAGGCTTCGCGCAGTTCGCGGCTTTGTGTCAGGATGGTGAACGCCGAGCATCGGGGGGTGATGCTGGTTTTGATCTGGAGCAAATTTGTAGCAGCTATCAGGCGTCTAAAATGACATTGACGACTTGGCAGAAGGATAGCGCGGCTTAGATCAAAAATTCGGCCAAAATTTCATCATTGGTGATGTCGCGATAAGTGAAGGCGGCAGCGTCCAACTGATCGAACAGGTTCGTGAAATTTGAGGCTTGGCTGGTTTCAATGCCGATCAGGACCGAGCCAAAGTTGCGCGCGGATTTCTTCAGATATTCAAACCGCGCGATGTCATCTTGTGGACCCAACATACCAAGGAATTCTTTCAACGCACCGGGGCGCTGTGGCATCCGGAGGATAAAATATTTCTTCACGCCGGAATAGCGCTGGGCGCGTTCTTTCACTTCCGGCAACCGCTCAAAATCAAAGTTACCGCCCGAGGTAACGCAAACCACGGTCTTGCCAGCAATCTCGGCGGTTAAATCTTGCAACACATCGACCGAAAGCGCACCAGCAGGTTCAAGCACGATGCCTTCGACGTTCAGCATCTCGAGCATGGTGACGCAAATCCGATCCTCTGGGGCGAGCAGAACTTCCGCGGGTTTCACCCAACCCAAAGCCGCAAAAGTTTTGTCTCCTAACCGCGCCACAGCTGCGCCATCGACAAAACTGTTGATCGTTTTTAACTTTACCGGCTCTGACGCCGCCAAAGCCGCCGTCAGGCTTGCACCGCCCGCCGGTTCGACAAAGCGATACGCGGTATGGGGCGCTTCAACCCGCAGATATCGTGTCACACCCGAGGCCAGACCGCCGCCACCAACGGGCAAGATAACCAGATCCGGCGCACGGCCCAACTGATCCAGCATCTCAACCGCAACCGAGGCTTGACCTTCGATGACATCCTCATCATCGAACGGCGACAGAAAATGCGCGCCCTGCTCGATGCAATACTTCTGCGAGGCCGCCAACGTTTGATCAAAGTAATCCCCGGTCAACACGATCCGCACCGCGTCGCCGCCAAACGCTCGGGTCTTGTCGATCTTTTGCTGCGGTGTAGTCACCGGCATAAAAATCGTGCCCTTCACGCCGAAATGTTTGCAAGCAAACGCCACGCCCTGCGCATGGTTGCCCGCGCTCGCACATACAAACGCCATTTGCCCGGGATTGGTGGCACGTACCTTGCGCATGGCCGTGAACGCGCCGCGAAGCTTATAGCTGCGCACTGGCGACAGGTCTTCGCGCTTCAGCCAAATTTCCGCCCCATAGCGCCGCGACAAATAATCATTACGTTGCAACGGCGTGCGCGGGAACAACTCACGCAGGGCGCGAGTCGATTGGCGTGCAGCGTCGCAAAATTTGATGGCAAAATCATTCATAACCCCCGATTACGCCCGCCGAGAGCGTAAAAGCAAGTCAGACCAGCGGCCGTTTTTCAATGTAATGACCGTAAAGCGTCGTCAAAATCGACAAGCCCACCATCATCACCGGCCAGCCCGCGACAATTTGCCAAAGCTGCGCGACGATGCCGACCCCGCCAAACACGAACCAGCCGATCAGGTTGATCGCCCACATCGCCCCCGCCATAATCACCGCGAGTTGCAGCAACGGACGCCACTCGCCCGCCGTTGCCTGCCATCCGGCCATCAGCGGTGGATTGGCCCCCAAAGCCGTACCGGGAAGCGCCGCGGTCAGCCGAAGCCCCAGATAAATCATCGGCACCTGCACCATCGCGGCCATCAGCAACATTGCGATAAACATGCCGCTTGTCGCCATAAGGCGGCCGAACAACAGCCCGACAATCATTCCCAAAATCAGGCTCAGCGCCAAAAGCACCAGGCCGATCAGCAATGATTTGAAGAAATAGGACCCCATTCGGTCGGCCATGAACGGTGGTATCGGGCCATCGGGCACCTCACCCAGCAGTACATAGCGATGCCATGTCACTGCGATCCAGATACCGGTGATCAGCGCCACGATCAGCACCAGCGCCAAACTCAGCCCGAACCCACCGCCAATTTGACCAGCGTTCCGTGATGCAAGCGCATAGCCCAGCGCCAAGGTGACAATCACCTGAATTAGATACAGCAGGCCCGAAATCCTTATCGCCGGGCCAAGGTTATCCACCACTTGTCGCAAAGAATGCGAAAAAATCTGCACGCCTTTCATCCCGTCCCCCTTATTTTACCTGTTCGACTTACAGGGTCAGCCTCGGGCTATCCTGTCAACCTTTGCACTCGGCAATCGCCGCTTTTCCCCCGCAATGGTCGTAAAGCGTGGCCATGGTCAACGCTGCCATGACCCCAATCCCAGCCTGTCAACCGCCAGCCTTGCCCTTGGCCGCGTTTCCCGATAATCGCGGGCGAAACCCGCATCGGAGTTGCACATGACCGCCAAACTCGCGCCGAAGAAAGTCGTCCTCGCCTATTCCGGCGGTTTGGATACCTCGATCATCCTGAAATGGCTGCAAACCGAATATGGTTGCGAGGTGATCACCTTTACTGCCGATCTGGGGCAGGGTGAGGAATTGGAACCGGCGCGGCAAAAGGCGATTCTGATGGGCATCAAGCCCGAGAATATTCACGTCGTCGATGTCCGCGAAGAATTTGTGCGCGATTTCGTGTTTCCGATGTTCCGCGCCAATGCGGTGTATGAAGGGCTTTATCTGCTCGGCACCTCGATTGCCCGCCCGCTGATTTCGCAGCATTTGGTGCGGATTGCGCATGAAACCGGGGCCGATGCCGTGGCGCATGGTGCGACGGGTAAAGGCAACGACCAAGTGCGGTTTGAACTGTCGGCGGCGGCTTTGGACCCGGCGATCAAGGTTATAGCACCGTGGCGCATCTGGGATCTGACCAGCCGCACCAAGTTGCTGGAGTTTGCCGAAGCCAACCAAATCCCGATTGCCAAAGACAAGCGCGGTGAAGCGCCGTTTTCGGTCGATGCTAACCTGCTCCACACCTCGTCCGAGGGTAAGGTGCTGGAGAATCCCGCTGAGGAAGCGCCAGAGTTCGTCTATCAGCGTGTAACGCCGGTGGAAAAAGCCCCCGATACCCCGGAGTATGTCGAAATCGGATTTGAAGCTGGCGATGCGGTGTCGATCAACGGCGAAATTCTATCGCCCGCCACCATCCTTGCGCGCCTGAACGATCTGGGTGGCAAGCATGGCGTCGGCCTGCTCGACCTGGTGGAAAACCGTTTCGTCGGCATGAAATCGCGGGGCCTCTATGAGACCCCCGGCGGCACAATTCTGCTGGAAGCCCATCGTGGCATTGAGCAAATTACGCTAGATTCCGGCGCGGGCCATCTGAAAGACAGCATCATGCCGCGCTATGCCGAGCTGATTTACAACGGCTTCTGGTTCTCGCCCGAGCGTGAGGCGATGCAGGCGCTGATCGACAAAACCCAAGAATACGTCACCGGCACCGTGCGCTTGAAGCTTTACAAAGGCTCCGCCCGCACCGTCGCGCGTTGGTCCGATTACAGCCTGTATTCTGAAAAGCACGTTACGTTTGAAGAAGATGCTGGCGCTTACGACCAGAAAGACGCCGAGGGCTTCATCCGCCTGAATGCTTTGCGCCTGCGTCTGATTGCTTCGCGTAATGCGCGGGTTGCAAAAAAATAAGCTGTTTGGTGCATCGAAGCGGCGGGGGCCAAGCTCCCGCCGATTTGTTTTGTCACCGCACCGCTGACTTATCCAAACCGCGCGCTATCTCGACACTATGACCAAACCCCGCCTGATCCTTGTGCTTGGCGACCAGCTGACCGACAGCCTCGCGAGCTTGCGGCAGGCCGATGTCGCGCGCGATGTGATCGTAATGGCCGAGGTGATGGCAGAATCGACAGCCGTGCCACACCATCCGCAGAAGATCGCGCTGGTGCTTACGGCGATGCGCAAGTTTGCCAAGCACCTGACCGCGCAGGGCTGCCGCGTCGCCTATTCCAAGTTGGATGATCCCGAAACCGGCCCCTCGCTGCCAGCGGAAGTTCTGCGACGCGCCGCCGAATTTGGTGCGGATAGGCTTATCGTCACGACTCCGGGCGATTGGCGACTTTTGCAAGCGCTTGAAGCTGTGCCGCTTACGGTCACTATGCTGCCCGATGATCGCTTCCTTTGTCCGCCCGAAACCTTCACGGCTTGGGTCAATGAACGCAAGCAGCTTCGGATGGAGTGGTTTTATCGCGACATGCGTCGTCGCACCGGCCTTCTGATGGACGGCGATCAGCCCGTCGGTGGCCAGTGGAACTTTGACCCCGAAAATCGCAAAGCCGCCAAGCCCGACCTGCTGCGTCCTAAGCCGCTGCGCTTCGAGCCTGATGCCGAAACCGAAGCTGTCTTGGAGCTGGTGGAACAACGCTTCCCAAAGCATTTTGGCAAACTGCGCCCGTTTCATTGGCCGACAGATCGCGCCCAAGCCCTTGAAGCGTTGGATCATTTCATCAAGCACGGCCTGCCGCGCTTTGGCGACGAGCAAGACGCGATGTTGTGTGATGACCCGTTCCTCAGCCATTCGCTGCTGTCGTCCTGTATCAATCTTGGCCTGCTGTCGCCTTTAGAAGTCTGCCAGCGCGCCGAGGCGGAATACCCTGCAGGTCGCGCTCCGCTGAACGCTGTGGAGGGTTTTATCCGGCAGATCATCGGCTGGCGAGAATACATGCGTGGCATTTGGGCGCTGAACGGCCCGGACTATCCGACGTGGAATGCGCTGAACCATAAGGCGCCGTTGCCGTGGGTCTATTGGGGGGGCGAAACCAAAATGGCCTGCATGAAGGCCACGGTTGCCCAGACCCGCGATCTGGCCTATGCGCACCACATTCAGCGATTGATGGTTACGGGAAATTTCGCCCTTTTGGCAGGAATAGAGCCTATTTTAGTCCATGAATGGTATCTCGCGGTCTATATTGATGCCTTCGAATGGGTGGAGGCTCCCAACACCATTGGGATGAGCCAGTTTGCCTGCGGTGGTCAGCTTGGGTCGAAACCCTACGTCTCCTCCGGCGCGTATATCGACCGCATGTCCGACTACTGCGGCCATTGCGCCTACAATGTTAAAGACCGCACCGGGCCTGACGCTTGTCCATTCAATCTACTGTATTGGCATTTCCTCGACCGCCACCGCGACCGCTTCGAGAAAAACCCTCGCATGGCCCAGATGTATCACACATGGGACAAAATGGCTGATACCCATCGCGAAACTGTTCTGCGCGAAGCCAATGATCTGCTGGCCTCGCTTCATAGCGGCGCGCCGATCTAAAGTTTATACGCCACCAATCGCTCATAATACGGCAACGCCTGCCGAGCTAAATCTGCATAAACCCCGCCCAGTCTCGGCAGCGGCCCCTCAGCCCCAGCAAACCCCGTGCTGCGATGCACCGCCGCATACCAATGCGGTGCCCAAGCCCCATCGGCTTCATTACCGCCCGCAGGCCAGTGCAGCATCTTGCGGGTAAACGGCACCTCAATCGCCATGCATAATCTGCGCAACATAGCCTCTGGTTCAACGCGAATATCGTCGCTGTCGATCACCACCGGAGCAGCGCCAAACCACTGAGCCACCTCGTCAAAAAGCTCCGCTTGCTGCACAAACCCGACATCGTCCAGCGTCGTGCCTTCACGCTTCTTGGCATAGCTGGCGATAACGCGCGCCGGATGCCGGATCAGAAAAACGTTGGTACAGGACCGCATCCAGCGGCGATCAAATTGCGCAAGCATGTGCAACGCCGGATGCTTTTGGTAAAACATAGTATTGCCGCCGGGCACCGGACCCTTGCAAATAGAGGCGACGACATCCGGGTCAGGCTCGTGCATCGCAAGCACATCATCGCGTAACGGATGATTGACCCCGGTATATTCTAGGTAGGCGGCGTAAAACGGTGCGTCCCAAACCGTGCAATCGCCCCGCGCCGCAAAACTATACATCATTGCGGTGGACAGACCGCGCGGCACGGACCACATCGCGATGCGTTTGGCGGCAGACGTCATGTTTTATCCTCGACCAAGGCTCTAACAGGCCCAAGTCACCGATTTGGTGGCTATGCCTGCGGTGATCTCAACTCGGCGACGATGGCTCGCGCCGCCGCTGCGGGATCTGACATCTGCCAAACCGGACGCCCCACCACGATATGATCGACACCATCGGCGATTGCTTGCGCCGGTGTTGCAACCCGTTTTTGATCACCCAAAGCTGCCCCCGCGGGCCTCACGCCCGGCGTCACGATCAACTTGCCAACCGCTTGCGGCAAAGTCCGGATCAGCGCGGCTTCTTGTGGCGAAGCGATCACCCCGTCAGCCCCAGCCTCCAGCGCCCGCGCGGCACGTTCAATCGTAATTTCGCGCAGATCGCCGGGCCGGATCAGGTTCGCATCCAGATCGGCGCGGTCCAGCGAGGTTAGCACAGTCACGGCCAAAATCTTCAGCCCGGTTCCCGACTTGCCCTCGGCCGCCGCCCGCACCACTTGCGGATCACCATGCACGGTCAAAAAATCGAGATCATACTGCGCAATACCGCGCACCGCCGCTTCCACCGTCGCGCCGATGTCGAATAGCTTCATGTCGAGGAAAATGCGCTTGCCGTGCTCTTGCTTCAACTCGTTTGCCAACGCAAAGCCGCCGCCCGTCAGCATCCCGAGCCCGATTTTGTAAAACGACACCGCATCGCCCAAGCGCGCCGCCAGTTCCAAGCCCTGCACGATGTTTGGCACGTCAAGCGCCACGATCAAGCGGTCGTCGGAAATACGATGATCCGGCATTGCGATCTCCTGTGATTTCGGGCGTCATGCGACCAACTGATCGGTCTGTCAAGGAGTGCGCCCGATGATCCTCGCTTTCGACATCGGCGGCACCCGCATCAAAGCGGCGCGCAGCCAGAACGGCAGGCTTGAACGGTTGGGAGAAACCCCTACCCCGACCGATGATTTTACGGCCTTCGCCGCCGCGCTCGCAAGTTTTCTCACCAATGAAACCGCCATTGCAATCTCGATCACCGGAGTCGTTGACCCGAACACTGGCCGCATCAAAGTCGCCAATATCCCCTGCCTTGACGCCCGCAATGTCGCCGCTGATCTGCAAGCCGCCCTCAGCCGCCCAGTGCTGATCCTAAACGACGCCGATTGCTTTGCGATGGCCGAGGCGACGAGCGGCGCAGGCCGCGGCTACCGTAACGTCTTTGGCATCATACTTGGTACGGGGGTTGGTGGCGGGTTGATTTTGAACGGCAAAATCGTCACCGGGCCGGGAGGTTATGCGGGTGAGTGGGGTCATGGCCCGGTGGTAGAAAGTCCTGCGTTTCCCTGCGGATGCGGTCAAATTGGTTGTCTTGACACCATAGGCGGCGCGCGTGGGCTAGAGCGGATGCACAAGCATTTCACCGGGCAAGACGCCACCGCTCAGACGATCATTGCGGAATGGAAAGTTGGGCAATCCGTCACTATTGAGCGTTGGCTAACAATCCTCGGTGGCCATCTCGCGATGGTGGTTAATCTGGTCGGGGCAGAGATCATTCCGGTTGGTGGCGGCCTTGCCAATGATGCCGAGCTGATCGCGGCCCTAGACGCGAAAGTGCGCGCAGGCATTCTGCGCAAGACTGATCGTCCGCTTGTCGTTCCGGCCACGGTTTCCGCCGATGCTGGCCTCGCTGGTGCTGCCGCTGCCGGGGAGGCCGCCTTTGGCTAAGATTCTGCTCGAAGTCTGCGTTGACGATCCCGCTGGCCTGTCCGAAGCCATCGCTGGCGGTGCCGACCGGATCGAACTTTGCGCTGCCCTTGCTCTGGGTGGCCTGACTCCGAGCTTTGGCCTGATGCAGATGGCAGCGCAGTCGGGCGCTTTGTGCTACCCGATCATCCGTCCCCGCTCGGGCGATTTCAATTACACGGTGGCCGAGGTCGAGGTGATGCGCGCTGATATTCGCGCTGCCCGCAAGTTGGGCCTGAAGGGAGTTGTGCTCGGTGCCAGCCACCCCGATGGTCGCCTTAACGAAACCGTGCTGCGGGTTTTGCTGGCAGAAGCCCGAGGTTTAGACACGACTTTGCACCGTTGTATTGACCTAACCGTAAACAAGCCTGAAGCGGTCATTGTCGCGAAATCCCTCGGCTTCCAGCGCATCCTCACCTCGGGCGGCGCAGTCACGGCCGCAGCAGGCGCAGAAACCCTCGCCGCGATGTTTGCCGCAGCCGGCGATGGCTTAATCATCATGCCCGGCTCTGGCATATCAGTTGAAACACTGCCGAAACTTGCCCACCTGCCGCTGACGGAAATCCACGCCTCGTGTGCAAGCTCGCTACCGAGCGGAGGTGCGCCCCTCGCCTTCGGCTTCCAATCCGGAACGGAAAAACGCACCGACAGCGCCAAGGTGGCGTCGCTAAAAGCTGCATTGGCTCGTATATATTCCTGATACGGCGGCAGCTCTAAATTTTCGTTCCTGCATACCAAACCGCGTCGATCTCCCAATCAGCACGCAAATGTACCAGATGAGCAGCCCGCCCTGCTGCCAAATGCCCATATTCACGCGTCGCGCCGATCACTGAAGCCGGAATCGAAGTCGCCATCTTAAGCGCGCGGGCGGGGTTTATCTGCGCTTGCTCGACCACGACCTTGATCGCTTGCGGCAAGCTTAGATCAGCCCCTGCCAAGGTTCCGTCGTCTAGCGTCAACCGCCCATTATGACGGCGCACCCGCCGCCCGTTCAACTCAATCTCATCTAGGTCAGACCCGGCGAAAGCCATGCAATCCGAAACCAAGAACACCCCGCTCGTTTTCGCCGCCAAGGCGATCCGAAGCGTGGCCGGGCTGACATGAATTCCGTCCGCAATCAGCCCCGCACTCCAATCAGCATCCAGCACGGCACCGGCCAAACCCGGCTCTCGATTACCCAACTGGCTCATAGCGTTGAACAAATGCGTGGCGCAGCGTGCACCGGCAGCCATCGCCTCACACGCCGTCTCATAACTGCAATCGCTATGCCCCAGGCTGACCACGACCCCCGCCGAAGTCAGCGCTGCAATATGTTTGGCGCTGGCGCTTTCCGGCGCAACTGTCAGCATCAGCGCGGGCAGTTCTTTGGCGGCAGCACACAGCCGCGCCACGTCCTCGGCCGTCATTGGTCTTATCAACGCCGGATCATGCGCACCCTTGCGGCGTAGGTCGAGATGCGGGCCTTCAAAATGCAGCCCCAGAAACCCCGGCGTTTTGGAGCGGGCAGCCTCTATCCCTGCGGCGATAACCCGCGCTGTCGCAGCGGGGGTATCCGTGATCAACGTCGGCAAAATTCCTGCCGAACCAAGCCGTAGATGCGTGGCACAAATTTGCTGCAACGTTGTCAAATCTGTCGTGCCGCCGACCATCAGCCCACCGCCGCCGTTGACCTGCAAATCCAAGAAAGCCGGTGACAGGATGCCGCCCCCCAGCGCAATCCGCTCGCCGGCCAAACCACGGTCATCAGGCTGCACTGCAGCGATGACGCCATCCTCAACGAGGACAGCATGACCATCCAGCAACCGTTCACCATCGAAAACCTGTGCGCCCGAGAGGATTTGCAGGCTCATATCGTCTCCGTCACCTTGCGTAGATGCGGTGGTGTGTCGGGATCAAAGCCGCGGCGCCGCGCCAAGGCTTCGATAAATCCGTAGAACCCAACGATCAGCGTCAGCGGAGCGACAAGGGAATGCAGACCCTCGACTGAAGGCAGGGTGGTGCAGTCTTTGACACTCGCCCCAGTCAGGAACACATCGGCTCCCTGATCTGACAAGCGCCCAGCGGTGGCGATCAGTTGCGGCAGCGCTGCATCCTCAACCCCAAGCGCAAACACCGGAAAATTGGCCTGAACAATGGCTGCGGGGCCGTGCAACACTTCTGCAGCCGAATAGGCTTCGGCATGCAAGCCGCACACCTCTTTGAATTTCAGCGCAGCTTCATTTGCGATGGCAAAAGCAGGGCCGCGCCCGAGCACGTAAAGCGATTGGGCTCGCGACAAACGGTTGGCGAGTGGGGACCAATCCAATGACAACGCCTGCTCAAACGCCTCTGGCAAACCTGCAACTGCTGCCTGTAACGCCGCATCTCGCCGCCATTCAGCCAATAACGACAGCCCCGCAAGTGCCGAACTTACGAAGGTTTTTGTGGCCGCCACACTTTGCTCAATCCCGGCTTGCAGCGGCAGACAATGATCCGACACCGCCCCCATTGGCGCATCGGCAAAGTTAGTGATCGCTATCGTCAGCGCCCCAGATGCCCCGGCAGAGCGCATCATTTCTACTATATCCGGGCTGCGGCCAGATTGAGAAATGCCGATGCAGGCAGCATCCTTCAGCCGCAATGTCGCGCCGTAGATAGAGGCGATGGACGGCCCGACCGAGGCAACGGGCACCCCTGCCGCCAGTTCGATGCAATATTTCAGATAAGTCGCTGCATGGTCAGACGATCCCCGCGCGACAGTCACAATCAGACCGGGGTCGCGAGCGCGTAAGGCAGCGGCGGCCTCTTGAACCGCCGCCTTGGAGTCGCTCAGAAACCGAGCCGCAGCCTGTGGGATTTCAGCGACCTCTCCGGCCATAAAACTTTCGGTCAATCGGAATTCCTTTCACCATCTGGGGCAAGTTTTAACTCAACAGCAAAATCGTAAGCATCGCCGCGATAGATTGACCGAGTGAACTCCACCACCCGGCCCGTGGCCAAGTAGGAAATCCGCTCAATCTTCAAACTTGCGGTGCCGGGGCTAACGCCAAGCAGTTCCGCATCTTGACGGCCAAGATTGGCGGCAGAAATCCGTTGAACCGCTCGCACGGGCCGGAGGCCGCGCTGTTCTAGCGTCGCATAAAGTGAGGTCGTCACAGCTTCGGGGTCGGGCAGCATAACGCTGGACAGTGCCGCGCGCTCAATCGCCAGCGGCTGCCCGTCGGTAGAGCGCACCCGTTCTAGCCGTGCCACACGATCACCCGAACCAAGGCCCAGCGCCATAACCTCCTCGGGAGCTGGCAGGAATAGCGCACGGCAAATCCAGATTGATTCGGCCTGCTTACCACGCCGCGCCATATCATCGGTGAACGAGGTGAGTTGCGACAAAGCCTGCTCTAGCCGCACGACGCGTTGGGCGACGAAGGTGCCCGAGCCGCGCTTTTGCACCAGCTCACCAGAGGTCACCAAAGACTGAATCGCCTTGCGCACTGTCACCCGCGACAATCCGGTCATCATCGCCACGTCACGTTCGGGCGGCAAGCTATCGCCCGGCGTCAGGCGAGCGGAGGCTATCGCATCAACAATCCGGCGATGGAGTTGAATGTAAAGCGGGCCCGACCCGGCTTTGACGAAATCTTCCGGTGAAAACAGGCCGCTCATGCCGCAATGTCCTGCCGCGCCAGCCATAAAGCGCCGTCAACTCCGCTGCCCAAAGCGGTGCGGATATTCCAGCGATCCGCAAATCGTGGCGCAATGGCGTTGCCAATACCGCCCAAGAAAACCACAGAGATCGCCGGTTTGGGCTGCAGCAAAGCGATGTACTCGGCGATATCGGCCTCGGCTTGCGTCATTAATGTAAGCGCGGCTGGGTCATCTGAGTTTACAATGCGCTTAGCAAAATTGGCGAAATCCGCAGCGCGCGCGGTGAAACCAAACGCGATGATGCCCTCATCACCGCCAAGCTCATCGCGCACCGACCGCAGCAATGGCGTCAGTTCAGCCAAGCCATCGCCCGCCCGCAGACAAGCCGACAGCAGCGCGCGACCCAGCCAAGCGCCGCTGCCTTCATCGCCGAGAACCCAGCCACGCCCGCCAATCCGATGAACAACGCCGCCCAGTTGCCGCACGAACACCGATCCGGTGCCAACCGCCGCTACAATGCCATCGCCATCGCGCAGCGCACCCTTGAGCGCAGTCATCGCATCAGTTTCGACCCGCAACGACGTAAACGGCAAGCCCGCCCGCAGCCGCGCCACACTTGCCGCCACATTGGCACCCGCAAGGCCCATCGCCACGCGCAGTCGCGGCAGTTCTGCCTTAGCGGCGTCGGCCCCAACCGCTTGACGCAGCGCATCCTTTGCCACCGCGAGAATGTTGAGCAATGCGGCATCGGGATCGGAGGCGATGTTGGCAGGCCCAGCCTCGGCACGCGTCAGAATCTGGCCGTTGCCATCGGCCAAAGCCGCGCGACACCCGGTTCCGCCCCCGTCGATTCCCAGAAAAAACTGCATCCCGACTCCTCTTGGCAGTAAGATACCAAATTAATACCAAATAGAAAGATCTATCTAGGAAACATTCAAAACCGCCAGAATATTCAGCGAATACAGTTAGAATAAGGTTTATTTCAGATGATGCTTTACTAGTGGTATTATTTTGGCATTATGTATGCACCAGGGGAATCAAATGGCCGATCGCACGACCGAGACGTTGCACCCAAGTTCAGTCGGGCTTCATCTAGCCTCGGCGGAAGACGTGTTCACCCGTCTGCTCGATGCTCAGATTGCCGCTGTTTCTACCATCCGTCCAGCATTATCGGCATTGATTGCCGCCGCCGAAGCCAGCGCAGATGCGCTACGTTCGGGTTTTCGCTTGGGCTATGCCGGGGCTGGATCGTCTGGCCTGATGGCGCTGGCCGACTGCATCGAATTGCTGGGCACCTTTGGCATTCCGGTTGATCGCACGCCGATGCTATTCGCCGGTGGTGCTGCCGCTTTGATGCAAATGACCGGCGCGGTTGAAGATGACCCGGCCCAAGCCATTCCCGATCTGGCGCGCGCTGCTTTCGGGTCGGGCGACGTGGTGATCTGCGTCTCGGCCTCTGGCAATACGCCCTACACTATCGCTGTGGCGCAAGGCGCTAAGGCCAATGGCGCGCATGTGGTTGGTATTTCCAACTTTGCGGGTTCGGCGCTGCTAAAGCTGTCGGACTTCCCCGTTCCGCTCGACACTGGCCCAGAGGTTATCGCAGGCTCAACCCGCATGGGGGCAGCTTCAGCGCAAAAAGTCGCGCTGAATATGCTGTCCACGCTGGTCGGAATCCGGCTTGGCAATGTGCATGACGGTTATATGGTGAATGTCGTAGCCGATAATGCAAAGCTGATCGACCGCGCGGCGCGGATAGTTGCGGCGATATCGGGACAAGACCCAGAACAGGCGCGCGACGCATTGCGCAAAAGCGGTGGCGCTGTGAAACCAGCAATACTGATCGCGCTTGGGGTCGAACCCCGGCAGGCTCTGGCCAAACTACAGGCCGGTGGCGGCCATCTATACGCCGCGATGGAGAATATTCTACCAAACTAAAATCAATCGGGCGAAACAGCCCGCAATAGGGAGACTACAATGACTGCCAACACTCTGCGTATCGCCTTTCTGACCAGCACTTTGCTGGCAGGCATGGCCCATGCCGAAGATGTCACGCTGAACATCGAATCCTGGCGCAACGACGATCTGACCATCTGGCAAGATCAACTGATTCCAGCGTTTGAAGCGTCGCACCCCGGCATCAAGATCAATTTCGCACCTTCAGCTCCGGCAGAATATAACGCCGTGCTGAACTCCAAACTCGACGCGGGTTCTGCGGGCGATCTGATCACCTGCCGCCCCTTCGATGCCTCGCTCGATCTGTATAACAAGGGCCAGATCACCGATCTGACCTCGCTTGCCGCGATGGCGAACTTCTCGCCAGTGGCTAAGTCTGCTTGGCAGACCGACGATGGCAAGGCGACGTTCTGTATGCCCATGGCCTCGGTGATCCACGGCTTTATCTACAACAAAGACGCCTTTGATGCGCTGGGCATCGCGGTGCCGACCACTGAAGACGAGTTCTTCGCGGCGCTGGATAAGATCAAAGCCGACGGCACTTATATTCCGATGGCAATGGGCACTAATGACCAGTGGGAAGCCGCTACGATGGGCTATCAAAACATCGGGCCAAACTATTGGAAGGGCGAAGAAGGCCGCCTTGCGCTGATCAAGGGCGACCAGAAGCTGACCGACCCGGATTGGGTTGCGCCTTATGCGACCTTGGCGCGCTGGAAAGACTATCTCGGCGACGGGTTTGAGGCTCAGACCTATCCAGACAGCCAAAATCTGTTCACGCTGGGCCGCGCTGCGATCTACCCCGCCGGTTCATGGGAAATCGCGGGCTTCAACACCCAAGCTACCTTCAAAATGGGGGCGTTCCCGCCACCAGTGCAGAAGGCTGGCGATGAGTGCTACATTTCGGATCACACCGATATCGGCATGGGCATCAACGCGAAATCCGCGCATCCAGAAGAAGCTAAGGCGTTCTTGGAGTGGGTAGGCTCGCCAGAGTTTGCCACGCTCTATGCAAACGCGCTGCCGGGCTTCTTCTCGCTGAACTCCACCCCTGTCGCGATGAAAGACCCGCTGGCACAGGAGTTTGTCAGCTGGCGTGACAAGTGCAAATCGACGATCCGCTCGACCTACCAAATCCTGTCGCGTGGCACGCCGAACCTTGAGAATGAAACGTGGAACGCTTCGGCTGCCGCGATCAAAGGCACCGAGACGCCAGAAGCCATCGGCGCGCGGCTTCAGTCGGGCCTCGAGTCCTGGTACAAACCCACCAAGTAATGCTGTCAGGCGGCCCCCAAACGCGGGGCCGCCTCCCCCGCTTTCCCCTTAAATTCCGGAGGTTCGCATGGCTGCCAAGGCTTTCCGTTGGCATATTCCGGTGTTTCTGGCGCCCGCCGTGCTGGTCTATACCGCGATTATGATCATCCCGCTGTTCGGCACGCTGAACCTCTCGCTCTATAATCTCGAAGGACAAAACCGCATCTTTGTCGGCCTTGCGAACTTCAGAACCCTGTTTGGCGATCCGCGCTGGTCGGCATCGTTTTGGAACGCGCTGGGCAACAACGCTTGGTTTTTCATGGTGCATATGCTGGTGCAAAATCCAATCGGGGTGCTGCTGGCTGCGATCCTGTCCAGCCCGCGCCTCCGCTTCGCTGCCGCCTACCGCACCGCAATTTTCGTCCCCGCCATCCTGAGCTTCGTGATCGTCGGCTTCGTCTGGAAGCTGATCTTGTCGCCGATCTGGGGCATCGCCCCCGGCATGTTGGATTGGGTTGGCCTGAAATCGCTGTACCTGCCGTGGCTTGGCAAAGAGCAATACGCCCTGACCACGCTTGCCCTTGTGTCGGTCTGGCAATTCGTCGGCATCCCCATGATGCTGATTTACGCCGCTTTGCTGAACATCCCCGAAGAAGTGCTTGAGGCCGCTGAGATGGACGGTGTCACCGGGGCGAGCCAGTTTTGGAAGATCAAACTGCCGCTCATTCTGCCGTCTATCGGCATTATCTCGATTCTGACCTTTGTCGGTAATTTCAACGCGTTCGATCTGATCTATGTCGCACAAGGCGCGCTGGCTGGCCCGGATTTCGCCACCGACATCCTCGGCACCTTCCTTTACCGCACCTTCTTCGGCTTCCAGCTGCAACTCGGCGACGCCCACATGGGGGCGACGATTGCCACCGCGATGTTCGGCATCATTCTGCTCGGGGTCTGCATTTACCTTTTCGCCATCCAGACGCGGTTACGCCGCTACCAGTTTTAGGAAGCTCAGATGGCAACCCGCATCCCGCTTAGCCGCAGCATCGCCGCCCATACCGTGCTGATAGCCTACACGCTGATCTCGCTGTTCCCGGTATTCGTCATCCTGATCAACAGCTTCAAATCCCGCAAAGCGATCTTCTCGGACCCGCTCGCCATCCCCACACCCGAGACGTTTGACCTGATCGGCTACGCTACCGTGCTGAAACAGGGCGACTTCTTTCAATACTTCCTGAACTCGATGATCGTGACCTGCTCCAGCCTGTTCTTCATCCTGCTATTCGGCGCGATGGCGGCGTTTGCGCTAAGTGAATACCGCTTCAAGGCAAACACCCTCACCGGTCTCTACCTCGCCTTGGGCATCATGATCCCGATCCGCCTTGGCACCGTCGCCATCCTGCAACTGATGGTCGCCGGGGGGCTGGTCAACACCCGCACTGCACTGGTGCTGGTCTATACCGCCCAAGGGTTGCCGCTGGCGGTGTTCATCTTGGCGGAGTTTATGAAGCAAGTCTCAGACGATCTGAAAAACGCGGGCCGCATTGACGGCCTGTCCGAATATCGCATCTTCTTCACCCTCGTCCTGCCGCTGATCCGCCCGGCGATGGCGACAGTCGCGGTGTTCTCGCTGATACCGATCTGGAACGACCTGTGGTTCCCTCTGATCCTCGCCCCGGCGGAGGAGGTTAAAACCATAACCCTCGGCTCGCAAATCTTCATTGGCCAGTTCGTCACCAACTGGAACGCCGTGCTGTCCGCCCTAAGTCTCGCCATCATTCCGGTGCTGGTGCTTTACTTGATTTTCTCACGCCAACTGATCCGTGGCATCACCGCAGGAGCCGTGAAATGATCCGCGTTCTCGTCGCAGGCTTGGGCAATATGGGCCTCAGCCACGCCCTCGCCTATCACAATAACCCCGCCTTCCAGATCGTCGGTTTGGTCAATCGTTCGACGCCAAAACTGCCCGAGGAACTGCAAAGCTACCCGCTAACCTCCGA
This sequence comes from Cypionkella sp., assembly GCF_028290025.1. Lineage (GTDB taxonomy): Bacteria > Pseudomonadota > Alphaproteobacteria > Rhodobacterales > Rhodobacteraceae > Cypionkella. Next base: position 67,294 of record NZ_JAQGKQ010000052.1, read on the forward strand.
TTATACAGAGGCTCTAACTCGGCTGAAACCCGACCTCGTCTGCGTCGCCACTTACTCCGACAGTCACGCCGATTACGCTTGCGCAGCGATGGACGCTGGTGCCGATGTGTTCGTCGAAAAACCGCTGGCAACTACGGTAGCCGATGCCAAGCGCGTGCAGGCGAAAGCTGTGGAAACCGGGCGGCGCGTCGTCGTTGGCTATATCCTGCGGCATCACCCGAGTTGGATCAGGCTGATCGAAGAAGCCCGCGCCTTGGGCGGCCCCTACGTGTTCCGTCTGAACCTCAACCAGCAATCCTCCGGCCCGACTTGGGATGTGCATAAAGCGCTGATGCAAACCACGCCGCCTATCGTCGATTGCGGCGTGCATTATGTCGATGTGATGTGCCAGATCACTGATGCCAAGCCGGTCGAAGTGCGTGGCATGGGGTTGCGGCTGTCGAATGAAATCGCGCCTGATATGTATAATTACGGCCATTTCCAAGTGCTGTTCGACGATGGTTCGCTTGGTTGGTATGAGGCTGGCTGGGGTCCGATGATGTCTGACACCGCGTTTTTCATCAAAGACGTGATCAGCCCGAATGGCGCGGTTTCCATCCGTATGCCCGACAACGCGCGCTCGGATGATATCGATACTCACACCAAAACCAACCTGTTGCGGGTGCATAAAGTGGCCACCGGAGATACCGATATCTCAATGGCCGATGAACCCGGCCACCAACAACTTTGCGACCGTGAGCAAGCCTTTGTTGCCCGCGCTATTGCCGAAAAACTTGACCTGTCCCGTCACATGCAAGACGCCGTTCAATCGCTGGCCATCTGCCTCGCCGCAGATGAAAGCGTGCGCTCCGGCCAGCCTGTCAAATTATAAGCGTTTCAGGTTTACAATGAATCGTAAATCGCTGCCTCTCACTCCACCCGACCGCGTTTTACGATATTGTCCCTGCTTTGAAAACCTGAACCGCTTTAGGAGGCTGCCATGGGTTCGCTGACACTAACCAACGTGACCAAATCTTTCGGCACAACCGAGGTGATCACCGGCGTCGATCTGCACGTCAATGATGGTGAGTTTTGCGTATTCGTCGGCCCCTCCGGTTGCGGTAAATCCACTCTGCTGCGGATGATCGCTGGGCTTGAAGATTGCACGGGCGGCGAGATTGCCATCGACGGCAAACGTGTCAACGAGGTCGCCCCCGCCAAGCGCGAACTTGCGATGGTGTTCCAATCCTACGCGCTTTATCCGCATCTGACTGTGCGCGACAACATGGGGCTGGCGTTAAAACAAGCCGGTTTCGCCAAGCCCGATATCACCAAAGCCACCGACCGCGCCGCCGGGATGCTGTCACTGGAACCGCTGTTAGACCGTCGTCCCGCCGAACTTTCCGGCGGTCAGCGCCAGCGCGTTGCCATTGGTCGCGCCATCGTGCGCACCCCGAAACTGTTCCTGTTCGATGAGCCTTTGTCCAACCTCGACGCCGCCCTGCGCGTCGCAACCCGCATCGAAATTGCCCGCCTGCACCGCGAACTCGCCGCGACGATGATCTATGTGACGCACGATCAGATCGAAGCCATGACCCTCGCCGACCGCATCGTTGTGCTTCGGGCGGGCAAGGTTGAACAAGTCGGTGCCCCGATGGAGCTTTACAACGACCCCGCCAACACCTTTGTCGCCGGCTTCATCGGCTCGCCGCAGATGAATTTCTTGAAGGCGGGCGCGCTGGGTATGCGGTCTGACACCATGGGCCTGCGCCCCGAACACCTGACAATCTCACGCGAAGCGGGCCAGATGGCCGGCAAAGTCTCGCATGTCGAAAAGCTGGGCGGTGAAACGCTGGTCTATGTCCATGTTGAGGGTCAGGGCCTTCTGACCGTGCGGCTGTTCGGCGAACACAGCTTCACCGTCGATGAAACCGTCTACCTAACCCCCGACGCCCCCCGCGCTTTCCACTTTGACGCGAACGGTTTGCGGCTGCGCTGAAATAAACGCCGTTTACTGCTTCACCAGCCGCGCCACAAAACCGTTGCGTGCCAGAGCTCTATCAAGGCGAGCACAACCGTTCTCCACTGCATTTGTTTGGGAACCCCAAACCACCTAATGCTAACCCTTCACATCCCTGTGCCCAGCCGCCAAACCACCCTTGCACCTGCCTTTCCCTTGGAGGATTGTCCGGGCATGGCTTCCGCTCGTATCCTCCCGCTTATCGTCGCCACAGCTTTGCTGATGGAGAACATCGACTCATCAGTCCTGTCGACCTCGCTGCCGCAGATCGCCAAGGATTTGAACTCCGATCCGATCCATTTAAAGCTGGTCCTGACCACCTATCTGCTCGCCCTTGCGGTGTTCATCCCCGCCTCGGGATGGATGGCGGATCGGTTCGGGGCGCGTAAAATATTCCGCATCGCCATTGTGCTGTTTGCGCTCGGCTCCATCGCCTGCGCGCTTTCGACCAACCTGATCGAACTGGTTGCCGCCCGCGCCCTGCAAGGCATTGGCGGGTCAATGATGACACCGGTGGGTCGCCTGATCGTGCTGCGCGGTACGCCTCGCGCAGGTCTGGTCGGCGCGCTGGCGTGGCTGACCGTGCCGGCCCTGCTTGGCCCGGTGCTTGGGCCGCCCTTGGGCGGCTACATAACAACCTATTGGGATTGGCGCTGGATTTTCTGGATCAACATTCCGATTGCCGTGCTGGGCGTGATCCTCGCCACCCTGTTCATCCCCGACCTGCGTGAGCCTGACCCCCGCGGCTTTGACACTGCAGGCTTCCTACTACTTGGTCCCGGTCTTGCAGGCTTTTTGACCGGGGCGACACTAATGGGTCTGAACCTCGCGTCACCGCTCGCGGTTATTGCGCTGACAGGCGGAGGCGCCGCCCTGATTGCGCTTTATGTTCGCCATGCTTTGCGGGTGGCCGAACCGATGGTCGATTTGCGCCTGTTAGCGTTGCCGACCTTCCGCATCAGCGTTACCGCGGGCACGCTGTTCCGCGTTGGTGTCGGCGCGCTGCCGTTCCTGTTGCCACTGATGCTGCAACTCGGTTTCGGGTTGAACCCGTTCCAATCGGGGATGCTGACCTTTGCCTCTGGTGTCGGTGCGCTGGCGCTGAAGTTTGCTGCCCAGCCTATTTTGCGCCGTTTTGGTTTTCGGCGCGTGCTGCTGGTGAATGCATTGATCTCGTCAGTGTTTATCCTTGCCCCCGCTGGATTCACCCCGCAAACGCCGTGGCTGTTCATGCTGGGCGTACTCTTTGTTGGCGGTCTGTCGCGGTCGCTGCAATTTACCTCGGTCAATGCAATTGCCTATGCTGAAGTGCCATCAGAGCGGCTATCTTCGGCGACCAGCTTTACCGCTGTGCTGCAACAACTTTCTGGTTCGATCGGCATCACTCTCGCCGCGATGACCCTTGAAGGTGCGGGCTGGCTGCGCGGCACTTCGGCGACAGATTTGGGCAATTTCCCCATCGTGTTCATTGTGATAGCTTTGCTTTCGCTGTCGTCTGCGCTGATTTTTGCGCGGTTGTCACCGCAAGCGGGGTCGCAATTGGTCCGCGCTGCTGATTGACACTGCAGGGGTTTGCGTCGAGTCTGAACGCTAGGTTTAAGCTAGTTTTGTGAAACGAAAGGTATGAGTATGGAGATCAATCTGACCGTCGAACGACCCGAGGAGGGGCCAAAGTCCGGACCGGTCAATATCGGCTGGTTTCTCACTCGGGACAAAGGCGCTGTTCTGTACGATCCGCCAGAGCGCGTGTCGTTTCGCCAAACCAACAAGAGTCACGCCAAATCTGCCAGCCGCTGCCCCGCAGTGATCCAGCTGGAAAGCCGATATTTTATGATCAAGAGTCCCTATGATATCAATCTTGGCTTCGGTCGCGACGATAAGGGTAAAGCGCATCTGATCAATCGGTCGGGCACGGCGTCTACTATCCGCGCCAACAAGCTGAACGAAGTGATGACTCTGGTTGCGGAAAATGAGTGGCGCTATCCTGACCGTCCGACCGTGCAAATGGGGTTACCTTACTGTTTTATCGCCGATGAGTTGGTTTACATCACTCAACTTTCCGCTTTTGCGCATTATCGCAAAGACCCAATGCCCGGCACTATTTTTGGCGGGCGGTTCCTGCTGAACGTCTGGCCGCGCGCTCTGATGTGGGCTTTCGAATGGCATGAGCCGACGAAAGACCTTGTGATAAAGCGCGGTGAGCCGCTGTTCTATGTCCAGTTTGAAGCCGAAGGCCCGGATCGTGCGATCCAGATGGTCGAGGCCGAAAAGACGCCGGCCTTAGAAAAATATATGGAACAAATTGGTGGCGTTGTAAGCTATGTCAACCAAACCTTCGGACTGTTCAAAGCGGCTGAGGCTTTGCGTCCGAAGAAGCTGCTGACCCCAAAGGTTCGTGATTAAGGATTGGCACGGCGAAGTGGCTCTGCCGTCCTGACCACCACCTCGCAAAGGCATTCCCAATGCGCAGCTTTCTAGA
>NZ_JAQGKQ010000058.1 GCF_028290025.1 Cypionkella sp.
AGCCTCTTGCATCGCCTGCCCCCTGATCCGCAGCAGCCGCGCCGTATCAGACAGATCGAGCGCCCCCACAGCACAAAGCGCCGAATACTCGCCCAGCGAATGCCCCGCCACGAAAGACGCGGTCTCAATGCCGATGCCTTCGCTTTCCAACGCCCGCAGCGCCGCAATAGACGTAGCCATCAGCGCTGGTTGCGCATTTTTCGTCAGCGTCAGATCGTCGATGGAGCCGTCCCAGATCAGGCTGGACAGCTTTTCGCCCAAAGCCTCATCGACCTCCTCAAACACCGCTTTGGCGGCCGGATAAGCCTCGGCCAGAGCCTTGCCCATGCCAATAGTCTGGGCGCCCTGCCCCGGAAATACGAATGCGCGGCTCATCTGGCCCTCCCTTTATTGCCTTTGGCTTACCTTGTGACGCTGCTCCGTGCAACGCCCCGCCTGTCTTGACAGCAGCGCCCCGCCCAAGCCAGATGCGCCGCATGACACCGACAACACGCAAAATCATCTATGCCATAAGCTTCGAGACCCTCGGCGTGGCAGTAGCTACCCTCGGCTTGCTGGCAATGTCCGACGCAAATCCTGCGCAATCTTTGATCCTCTCCGCGATCACCGCCACCATCGCAATGGGCTGGAGCATGGGCTTCAACGCGATGTTTGAGTCATGGGAGGCCCGCCAGACCATCAAAGGCCGCAGCCTGAGCCGCCGCGCTGTTCATGCGCTGCTGTTCGAGGGCGGCTTGGTGATTTTGGTGTTGCCGATCATGGCATGGTGGCTGGGTGTCGATATCTGGACGGCGCTGAAGTATGAGGCTGGGCTGATCGTGCTGTTCATCCTCTACACCTACGTTTTCACATGGAGCTTCGACCGCATCTTCGGTTTGCCGCAATCCGCACGCTAATCATCTGCTCCGAACCGATAGAAAACTCTGCGGCGCAGAGTTTTCCGGTAAGTTGCTCATAAGGCTAAAAGCCGTTGGGCAAGGGGTGTTGTGCCGCAAACCATACCTCAATAATTTGGCCGCGCCTGACTGGGCTGGCGCTTTTCGCGCCTGCCGAGGGCAGGCAGGCGCGGCTAGATTTGTCTGCGGCCAAATCGAGCAAGAAAAGATGGCGTTTTCGCAATAGCTGACGCCTTGCATCCCCGACCAATCCCGCTATAAGCCCCCAATCTTTCCGCATTTCCACGTAACGGCGCAGGCTCTCGTGGACGGGCCGCGGAAAGTGTTTGCCCGTCCTATGAAATGCGCCACATAGACAGATCGGAGTACACATGCCGCTATACGAGCATGTTATGATCGCGCGTCAGGACTTGTCCACCGCGCAGGCTGAAAGCCTCATCGAACACTTCTCCACGGTTCTGGCCGACAACGGCGGTAAAGTTGTCGAGCATGAATACTGGGGCGTCAAGACGATGGCCTACAAGATCAACAAAAACCGCAAGGGCCACTACGCCTTGCTGAAAACCGATGCACCCGCTTCGGCAGTTCTGGAAATGGAACGCCTGATGCGCTTGCACGATGACGTCATGCGTCTGTTGACCATCAAGGTTGACGTTCATGCAGACGGCCCGTCGGTTCAGATGCAAAAGCGTGACGAGCGTGAGCGCGGAGATCGCCCCGAGGGTGGTTTCGGCGGCGAACGTCGTGAGCGTCCTTCGTTCGGCGATCGTCCTGACCGCGGTGGTGACCGTGGTGAGCGTCCGTCGTTCGGCGGCCCGCGTCGTTGATCCCCAGCCTCAGGAAAGGAGCCTAAATCATGGCGAACAAACCGTTTTTCCGCCGCCGCAAGGTCTGCCCGTTCTCGGGCGACAATGCTCCGGCAATCGACTACAAAGACACGCGCCTGCTGCAACGCTATGTATCCGAGCGTGGCAAAATCGTGCCGTCCCGTATCACCGCAGTCTCGGCTAAGAAACAACGCGAATTGGCTCAAGCCATCAAACGCGCGCGTTTCCTTGCTCTGCTGCCCTACGCTGTGAAGTGAGGGTTCAATCATGCAAGTAATCCTGCTCCAACGCGTGGCCAAGCTTGGCCAAATGGGCGAAGTCGTCAACGTCAAGGACGGCTACGCGCGCAACTTCCTGCTGCCGCAAGGCAAAGCCCTTCGCGCAAACACTGGCAACATTGCCTCGTTTGAAGTGAAGAAAGCACAGCTGGAACTCACCAACCTGGAAACCCGCAAAGAAGCCGAAGCTGTCGGCGAAAAGCTGGATGGCCAGACCTTCGTGATCATCCGTTCGGCATCCGATTCGGGCGCTTTGTATGGTTCGGTTACCACCCGTGACGCAGCAGACGCTGCGATTGCAGATGGTTTCACCGTCAACCGTGCGCAAATCGTGCTCGATCGTCCGATCAAAGAACTTGGCGTGCACACCGTTTCGGTGATCCTGCACCCGGAAGTAACCGTGAAATTCAGCTTGAACGTCGCACGTTCGGTTGAAGAAGCCACGCTGCAAGCTTCCGGCAAGTCGATCCAAGAACTCGCAGCCGAGGCAGAAGCCGAAGCCGATTTTGAGATCGCCAACCTGTTCTCGGAAATGGGCGCTGCCCAAGACGGCGAAGACCTGACCCGCGACTAAGCTGGTCTGGTTTGCAAATTAAAACCGCGCGAGGGCAACCTCGCGCGGTTTTGCTTTTGGGTGGCGAAAGTCATGTCCGTTGCACAAGATGTTCAGCGTTCCTGATCCGCGTCCTAGCGCAGGATCGGCCCGAGGACTTGAGTGAGGCATATGCTGCTTCCCCACGCCGCCGCGCATATCGCTGCCAGTCTCAATCACATCCCCGAAACCGCAGCGTTGCTTGACAAGCTAAAGACTGCTGCCCCTGCCGAATCAAGCTCTCACCAAAAGTGAAACCGCCTGCATCCCCCGCACAGTCTCCCCCGCTCAGTCTCGCCTCAACTTCCAGCCCAAACCAAACGCCCCGCTTTTGATCAAACCATGTCGCAAACCGAATAGCCCACTGCCCTCCCCTCACCTAATTTGCCCGACATGAACCGTAAAACCACAACCCTGGGTATCTTCTACCTGATCGCCGGGATCTCGGTCTTCTCCGTGCAAGACCTGATTCTAAAGCTGATTTCCGGCGGCTATCCGTTGTATCAGGCGATGCTGATCCGGGGTTTCACCTCTATTCCGTTCCTGCTGGCCTTCGCGCATTTCGACGGCGGCTTGCGCACCTTGTTCAGCGCGGGCGTCAGCAAGATGCTGCTGCGCGGGCTAGTGATGTTCATAGCCTATTTCAGCTTTTACATCGCGCTCGCTGGCCTACCGCTGCCCACCACCGTCGCGCTGTTCTACTCTGGCCCGCTGTTCATCACCCTGCTTTCGGTGTTGTTTCTGGGCGAGAGAGTTAGCGTTACCGCTTGGGCCGCCGTGGTGCTGGGCTTTATCGGCGTCGTCATCATGGTCCGCCCCGGATCAGACTTGTTCGACTGGGCCGCGATCCTGCCGATTCTCTCCGGCCTCACCTATGCGATCTCGATGATCACCGCGCGCAAAATGGGCGGCACCGAAACAGCCGCTGCTTTGGCGTTCTGGTCCACCATAGTGTTCCTCAGCGGCGCGGGCCTGATGGCGCTATACTACCATGACGGCAGCCACACCAACACCAGCCACGCCAGCCTCGCGTTCCTCACGCGTGGCTGGATCACCCCCACCACGCGCGACCTCGCTCTGATGATGACCTGCGGAGTCGTCGCCGCGATGGGCCTGTGGCTGCTCACCCAAGCCTACCGCATCGCAGCGGCCTCGACCGTTGCCCCGTTCGAATACCTCGGCCTGATCTGGAGCGTTTTATGGGGCTGGCTGTTCTGGCGCGACTGGCCCGACGCCCAAGGCTGGCTCGGCATCGGCATCATCGCAGGCGCGGGGTTATTCGTGTTGTTGCAAGAGAGCCGACGCTTACCCCAAAGCCCCAAAGCGGTCGTTTAGCGCAGCTACATGGCCTGCAAGTTTCGCGGACTTGCCCCAATGATACAGCAAATCCTGCCAGCGCATCGGCACGAAGCTGACGGTATCACCCGCCACCAGCTTGGCAAATTGCGTGACCTCGCGGCGATGCAAAGCAATCCGCTTAGGGTCCACTGGCTTGCCCGAGGCCCAATTCGCAGGCTCGGCATACAAATAAACCAGCACGCCACCAACAGCCCGCTTCTCAGCCCGCGTCAAAATCGCATAGGCCGATTTGATCAGTTGCACCGCGTCCAAGGTCTGAAAGCCAGCCTCACCCGCCACCATATCATCGCGCAGCTTGGTAAAGCGCGGCAGCTTTTCACCCCAGACTGGTCGATCAAACACCTCGGCAAAGCCATTGGCCTTCATCGGGCGAAACGGCTCGTAACGCCGCGCTTCAATGCCGATCAAAGTGGTGTGGGTTTCAATCGCTACGTCCAGCCACGGATGCCGGCCGCCGGTCCACGGAAACCGCATCTCGGCCTCCAACGTGACCGACGACACCTGTCCCGCAGGCACGCCCGGCAGCGGTGGCAAATCCTGCGCCCGGTTCAAAAACCAGCCAAACGCATTGGCGGTCAATGCACTGGACGATTCCGGCCCATCCATCTTGCCCGTATTCACCTCATGCCCGGGTGAGCGTTTGAGACATTCCAGAATGCCATCAACGGGCAGATCGGGCAAAAACTCTGGCATGGCGGCCTCCAAAACAGCGTAGAACGGGGTAAAGCAAAGGGCCGCCCCAATGGAGCGGCCCCGGATTATTAGCAGGAAGCGAAGATTACATCTCGTCCAAAGCTTCGATGAACTTTTGCAGCTCTTCTTTGCTGACTTCTTTATCGGTCACTTGCGCACCTGCCACGATGTGATCGACAACTTTGTCTTCAAAGATCGGAGCGCGCAGCTGTTGCTGCATGTTCGGGTTCTTCTGCACAAAGTCGAAATACTGCCGCTCTTGGCCCGGGTATTGACGCGCTTGCGCCAAAACCGCTTGGGTCATTTCAGCATCAGACACGGTGACTTCGGCTTTGCGGCCAACCTCAGCCAGAACCAGACCCAGACGCACGCGACGCTCGGCCAGTTTCTTATGCTCGTCGGTGGTCTCAACCGAGCCGTGGTCATGGTCATGCACGTCGGGGTTTTCTTCATGCCACAACTGGTGCGCGATCTGAGCCGCCTCTGCATCGACCAAAGCCGGCGGCAGGTCGAACTTCACCAGACCGTCGAGTTGATCCAGCAGCGAACGCTTCAGCACAGCCCGCGCCGCACCTTTGTATTCAGCTTCGAGACGCTCGGCGATCTGAGCTTTCAGCGCAGCCAAATCTTCTGCGCCGTATTTCTTCGCCAGCTCATCATCCAGTTCAGCCGGAACCGGCTTTTTGATATCCTTGATGGTGCAAGCGAACACTGCCGCTTTGCCTGCCAGATTGGCCGCGCCGTAGCCTTCGGGGAAGGTGACGTTGACGGTGACTTCATCGCCAATCGCCGCGCCAACCAGTTGTGTCTCAAAACCCGGAATGAACGAGTTAGAGCCCAGAACCAGCGGATAATCTTCGCCAGCGCCGCCTTCAAACGGCACACCGTCTACCGAGCCTTTGAAGTCGATGGTGACCTGATCACCGTCGCGGGCACGACCGCCTTTTTTCTTCTCGGTGAAGTTCTGCGCGGTTGCGGCCAAGTTCTTCAACGCTTCTTCAACCGAAGCCTCATCGGCTTTCACCGACAAACGGTCGAGCGTGATTTTCGAAGTGTCCAGATCCGGGATCGGTGGCAAGGCTTCATAAGCCATCTCAACCACAACGTCCTGGCCTTCTTTCCAAGTCTCGCCACCGACCATCTTCACGTCGGGCTGCAAGGCTGGGCGGTCGCCCGTGGTCTCAAAATGCTGCTTCATCGCGCCATCAATGGCGTCTTGCATCGCATCGCCCATCAGGCGCTGACCAAATTGCTTTTTCAGGATAGCCAGTGGCACCTTACCCTTGCGAAAGCCCTTGATCTCGACCTCGGGCTGCGCCTCGAGGAGTTTTTCCTGAACTTTGGCTTCCAGCTCGGCGGCGGACACCGTGATGGTGTAGGCGCGCTTCAAGCCGTCTTTCAGGGTTTCGGTGACCTGCATGTGTCCGTCCTTCTCATCATTCTTTGGTGCGGGTAGAGGGACTTGAACCCCCACGCCTTGCGGCGCCAGAACCTAAATCTGGTGCGTCTGCCAATTTCGCCATACCCGCATATGCATCAAAACGCAGATTCCAGCCCGAAGGCCGAAAAGCGCGCCTTGAAATCCGCGCCCTTCTAACAAAGCCGCGCGAGGGAAGCGAGAGGAAAAGTGAAACTTGCGCTTCGGGTGAATTTACCGCGAAAAGTTGAGGCATTAACCTAATATTGCCGTATTTGGCGGTAAGCTGGCAGCACTGACCCGAGTGTAAGGCACGCCATGACCGTCTACGCCGCTATGAACATCGCCAACGCCCGTAGGGTGCTTGATCACGGTTTGGCGATTGGCACGCAGGTGATGACGCTGGAAGGCGCGTTTCCGGTCGAATACCTCAGCCCCGGCGACCGCGTCATCACCCGCACCGGCGCGCGCAAGCTGTTGGCGATTGAGATGACCTTGGTGCAAAACGCCCGCGTCGTGCGGATTTCGCAAGGCGTGCTCGGCGTGGGCCGCCCCACTGACGTGATCACCGTCACCCCCGATCAACCCATCCTGATCCGCGATTGGCGCGCCAAAGCCCTGACCGGCGACGCAACCGCGCTGATCCCTGCGAGCCGCCTCGTCGATGGCGAATATATCCGCGCCGAAATCATCGCTGAACTGCGGCTTTTCACCCTGCGCTTTGACGAAGATGTGGTGATCTATGCGGGCGATCTGGAACTGGCTTGCACCAGCGCGCCCGTCGCCGCCTAAACTGCATCCGCCCCAATTCCGCGCAAGATTTACGCACAATCGCCCCTTTACCGCGATCCGCTAAACCCCCAACGCCCGAAACACCTTCGGCAATTCCTCGGCCAGATCCTCGGCAATCAACCCCGGCCCAAAACTGCGCGCACATTCGACATGCAGCCAAGCCGCCGTCTCTGCGGCCTGCATCGGCTCAAACCCCCGCGCCAAAAGACCCGTGATGAACCCCGCCAGCACATCGCCCGACCCCGCAGTCGCGAGCCAAGGTGCCGCCCGTTCATACACCGCCGCATTGATCGAACACCGCCCATCCGGTGCCGCAATCACCGTATCCGCCCCCTTATACAGCACCACACACCCCGCCCGCGCCGCCGCCTCTCGCGTGGCATCCACCTTGGAATAGGCCGGACCCGTGACAGCCGGAGCCGCCAACTTCGCCACAATATCCGGGAACAGCCGCGCAAACTCACCCGCGTGCGGCGTCAGCACACACCCGTCATGCAACAACGCAAACAACCCCGCATCCCTTGCCACCAACGTCAGCGCATCCGCATCCAGCACGAGCCGCAATCCCCACGCCGCTCCGGGCTTGAGCCGGAGCCTCGACGTCTCAAGCGCAACCCTCACCAACCCGACCGCCGCCGCGTCCAATCCCATCCCCGGCCCCAAACAAAGCGCATTAATCCGCGCATCCGCCAAAACCTCCGCCAACCCCGCCGCATCCGCCACCGGCTTCAACATAACCGCATCCAACCGCGCCGCATTCTCCGCCATCGCCGCCAGCGGAGAAGCCACCGTCACAAGCCCCGCCCCAATCCGAAGCGCCGCCCGAGCCGCCATTCGAGCCGCCCCGGCATGGCCGTGATCGCCCGAGACGATCAGGGCGTGGCCGTGGGAAAACTTATGAGTTGAAACGTGTCCGCCACCTTTTTGAGCAACACTTTCGTCGATCTCAACAAGCTCAAAGGCAACCTTCTTTCGCACCACCTGCTCCGGGGGAGAAACATTATATAGATTTGCCAACGCCCGTCGCCGCGCAGCCCATGGTAATCCAATATCTGCAATCACGACATTGCCACAAAACTCGGGGCCTTCACTTATCACATGGCCAATCTTTTTTGATGCAAATGTCACAGTCAGATCGGCGTAAATAGCGTCGCCTTTGCCTTCCAAAGTCTTCAGCACAAAACCGCTGTCGAGGCACAGACCACTAGGGCAATCAATCGCACACACATGTTGACCCGCATGTAATTTGCCAACGACATGCGTGATTGCTAGTCCAAGGCCCAGATCAAACCCTCGCGTCAATCCCAACCCGAGAACAGCGTCGATAACGAGGTGTGAATCCCAAGTATCCACGCCTACCGTAAACGCCTTTACCTCCCCCACCTCACACCACCGCTCATAATTCACCCGCGCATCCGGCGGCAGCTTCCCCGCGTCGCCATAGAGATACACCTCCACGTCCCACCCCCGCGCCGCCAGCAGCCGCGCCACCACAAACCCGTCGCCGCCGTTGTTCCCCGGCCCGCACAGCACCACAGCGCGGTGCGAGCTCAGCGCCATCTCCGGCCATTCCTCCAGCACGGC
>NZ_JAQGKQ010000064.1 GCF_028290025.1 Cypionkella sp.
GGCGTTCGGCCATTTCTTCCGGCGTCGGTTCGCGGCCCTGCTCGTGCAGGAATTGGCGTGAAGTGCGGACCAGCTTGTTGATCGTCTCGATCATATGCACCGGAATACGGATGGTGCGGGCCTGATCGGCGATCGAGCGGGTGATAGCCTGACGGATCCACCACGTCGCATAGGTTGAGAACTTATAACCCCGGCGGTATTCAAACTTATCGACGGCCTTCATCAAGCCAATGTTGCCTTCCTGGATCAAATCCAAGAACTGCAAACCACGGTTGGTATATTTTTTCGCAATCGAGATCACCAATCGCAGGTTGGCTTCGACCATTTCCTTTTTGGCCTGCCGGGCTTCTTTCTCGCCCTTCTGCACTTGGTTCACGATACGGCGGAATTCGGAAATATCCACGCCGATATAGGTGCCGACCTGCGCCATCTCGGCGCGCAAATCTTCCACTTTATCGCGGCTTTTCTCAATCAGCGCCTGCCAGCCACGGCCCGCTTTGGACGCCATCTTGTCCAGCCAGTTCGGGTCCAGCTCGTAGCCTTGGTATTCGTCGATGAACTCGCGGCGGTTGATCCGGGCAGCATCAGCCAGCTTAACCATGCCGGAGTTGATCGCCATGATCTTGCGGTTGATGCCGTAAAGCTGGTCAATCAGCGCTTCGATCCGGTTGTTATGTAGATGAAGTTCGTTCACCAACACAACGATTTCGCTACGCAATTTCTGATAGGCGGATTCTTCGGTCGCCGAGAACCGCGACTTTTCTGACAACGTCGCCGACATCCGCAGATCCTGCATCTCGGCCAGCTTGGTGTAGTCGCGCGCGATCAGGTCGAGGGTTTCCAGCACCTTCGGCTTCAACGCGGCTTCCATCGCCGCAAGCGACATCGAGGTGCCATCATCTTCGTCGTCGTCGTCATCCGAACGCATCAACGGATTGCCGTCCGCATCAAGCTCGGGCTCATCGCCCTCTGCCCGACGCGGTGCCGCATCGACATCGACGCCTTCAAGATCAGCGCCAACCAGACCTTCTTCACCATCCAAAGACCGCCCAAAGGTGGCCTCAAGGTCAATCACATCGCGCAGCAAAATGTCTTCTGACAACAACTCGTCGCGCCAGATGATGATAGCTTGGAACGTCAGCGGGCTTTCACACAGCCCGGCGATCATCGTATTGCGGCCAGCCTCGATGCGTTTGGCAATCGCGATCTCGCCTTCGCGCGATAGCAACTCAACGCTGCCCATCTCGCGCAGATACATCCGAACCGGGTCGTCGGTGCGATCCAACGCTTCGGTCGTGGTGGTGACAACCGCCACATCGCGCGCGCCCGACCCGGTTTCCACCAGATCGCCGCCAACCACGGGCTCGCCTTCCTCAACATCCTCGTCTTCAATGACGTTGATGCCCATCTCGGACAGCATCGACATCACATCTTCGATTTGCTCGGAGGACACCTGCTCGGGCGGCATCACATTGTTGAGCTGCTCATAGGTGATGTAGCCCCGCTCACGCGCGTCGGCGATCATTTTCTTGACGGCCGCTTGGCTCATATCAAGGGAAACATCCGCTTCATCGGCTTCAGGTTTGCCGTCGTCGGTGTCTTTCGAGGCCATAAGCGCTCCTAGGTCAAAACGGGATGGGCGGGCAGTCTTCGGGTAGTTTAGCGAATCATAAGCAACCAAATCGAATCAATAGCGCGAATCACAGCCGGGGAAAGCCGAATCAGTCAAATTAACCCAGCTAACGCTTTGGGCCGTCCTTAGAGAACTGAATGCTTTCCCACAAGCTGCGCGCGCCTTCCAACTCGTCCTTATCCATCTGCACGCCGTTCGAGGCCATAACAGCCTCGGCCGTTTTGCCTTTCGGACCTGCCGAGGCAGTAAATCTCGCCACATTGGCTTGGCTGATACGCCAGGTCAGACCTTCATCGGCCAAACCCTCAATATCTTCCATCGCCTCGGCAATCTCACGCCGCGCACCGCGGCTGGCCTCCAGATGCGCCAAACCCTCGGCAATGCACAATTCGGCAAGTTCGCTGTCAGTGCGATTTCTCACTGGCGGCGCGATCTGAACATGGGGACGGGCCATCAGCGCATCAAGGGCAGCGGGCGCTGCCTGCTGAATTTGGTCATAAAGCTGGGCGGGCTCGGCATCGTGATTGCTCAACAGCAGACCGCGTAAGGCATGGTGGCCGTCGCCGATCAGTTCCATCTGTTCCAGCGCCGACTCAAACCGCCGGATCAAGCTCGGGTGAAAGATCAACCCGGCCAAGATCACCGCCTCACGCAACACTTCTTCGCCACGCTCGGAAGCAGTGGCGAGCGCCGAATCCTTGGTCGATGCCACCGGCGGCATCTCGACCGTCGGCGCAAAACGCCCCTTCTGCCCCGGCTGGCGCGGCACAAACGGCTTGGCAGAACGTGGGCGCTGACCAAACAGCTCCCAACGCAGCTGCTTGATATCCTCGCCGTAATGGCTGCGGATCGACGGGTCCGCGATGCGCTTCAGATGCGCGCGCAAGGATTTGTCTAACGCCGCCTTGCGCTCGGGGCTGTCAAACTGCTTGCCCTCAATCTCGCGCTGCCACAGCAGTTTGACCATCGGCACCGCCTGATCCAGCACGGCTTTCATCGCACCAGCACCCTGCGACTTGATCAAATCATCCGGGTCCATCCCGCCCGGCAGCACCGCAAAGCGCAAGCCCTTGCCCGCCTCGAGCAGCGGCAAAGCCAGATCAATCACCCGCAAAGCCGCCCGGATCCCCGCTGTGTCGCCATCCAAAGCAATGATCGGCTCATCCGAAATCCGCCACATCAACCGCAACTGATCTTCCGTCACCGCCGTGCCCAAAGGGGCCACCGAGGCCTTGAACCCGGCCTCACTGAGAGCGATCACATCCATATAACCCTCGGCCACCACCAAAGCCGCACCCTTGCCAGAAGCCTCCCGCGCAGCCGCATGGTTGAACAGATTGCGCCCCTTATCGAACAGCTCCGTCTCTGGCCCGTTCAGATATTTCGCCCGCGCGTTCGGGTCCATCGCCCGCCCGCCCAAGGAAATCGCCCTGCCCCGGCCGTCGCGGATCGGGAAGATAATCCGCCCCCGAAAGCGATCATAAGGTGCACCCCCATCATCCGGCTTAGCGCACACCCCACAGGCCACGATCAAATCATCCGCCACACCCTTTTGCCGCAGCGCGAGATACAACCCCTGCCGCTGATCCGGCGCAAAGCCGATCTCCCAGCGATCCTGCGCCTCTACCGACAACCCGCGCTTGGTCAGATAGGCCCGAGCCTCAGACGCCGCCGAAGTGCGCAGTTGCAGCCGAAACCACTTCACCGCCTCATCCATCACCTCAACCAGTTGGCTACGCCTGTCCGCCACCTGCGCCGCACGCGGATCACGCGCAGGCATCGGCATCCCGGCCTCCCGAGCCAGAACCTCCACCGCTTCCATGAAGCTGAGGTTGTCAGTTTCCTTGATAAACGTCACTGCATCGCCTTTGGCATGGCAGCCAAAGCAATAGTAAAATCCCTTGCGATCATCGACGTGGAAGCTGGCGGATTTTTCCTGATGGAACGGGCAAGGCGCCCACATATCGCCCTTGCCCTGATTGGATTTGCGCGGATCCCACGTCACTTTCCTGCCCACAACCGAGGACAGCGAGACGCGCGTGCGCAGTTCGTCAAGGAAACCGGGTGGCAGACTCATGCCCCGTTATATCAGGTCTGATGGGCGGTCTGTCCAGTGCACCGCTCGCAGTTTCACATTGGTCCAAATATCCCCGCCGGAGGCATCCGACCTAAGCAAAAAGAGCCTCCGGCGGGGATATTTGAGCAAAGAGGATGACAATTTTAGACAGATTTTAAGCAATTCACCCCAACAGATCGCGCATCACCCGATGAAAAATCTGCACACCCACCGAGATCAGCGCATCTGGGAAATCATAGTCGGGGTTGTGCAGCGCCGGATGATCCTCACCCACGCCCAAGAACAACATCGCCGATCGTGTGCCACCCTGCCCAAACCGCCCAAAATCCTCCGAAGCCCGCATCGGCAGATCGCCCTCATCATAGGGCATCCCCAACGCCTCCAGCGCCCGAGCCAGATGCGCCACAGCCTGCGCGTCATTCACCGAAGCCGCGAAATCGTCGTGATGGCCGAACCGAACGCTAAGCCCCTGCGCCGCAGCCTCCGCCCGCGCCAAATCCATCGCAGCGGCCCGCAACGCCGCCATCTGACCATCTTGCATCGTGCGCAAAGTTGCCCACAACTCCGCCTCGCCCGGCGCAATCCCAAACGCCGCCTCGCCCAGCCGCGCATGAGTGATCGTGACCAAACGGTAGTCCGGCCCCAACGGCCCAACTTGCCCCAAAGCTGAAATCGCCGGGATCAGCCGCGACAAAGCCAGCGCCGGAGACACTCCCGTTTCCGGCAACGACGCATGGGCCGTCTTACCCGAAAGCGTGATCTTCAGCCCCTGCGAGGCGCAATTCACCGCCCCCGCCTTCAGCGCCGAAACCCCAAACGGCAATCCCGGCATGTTATGAATCGCAAACGCCCAATCGGGCCGCAATGCCTCAAAACGAGGGTCGCGAACCGCCGCAGCCGCCCCTGAGCCATCCTCCTCGGCAGGCTGAAACATCTGCACAACCCGGCCCCGCTTAGGCTTTTGACGCGCGATCAACCGCCCGAGGCCCATCAGCAGCGTCATATGCCCATCATGCCCGCACAAATGCGCCTTGCCGAGGATGGTTGAGCGATGCGCGGCCTCCGAGATTTCCGTGATCGGCAGCGCATCCAACTCGGCGCGAAACATCACCGTCGGGCCCGCCTCAGCGCCGTTGAACACCGCAGCCACACCATGCCCGCCAAGCCCCGTCACCACCTGATCTGGTTGAAGTGCCGCCAGCGCCCGCACAATCCGCTGCGCGGTCGCAGCTTCCTCGCGCGACACCTCTGGAAACTGATGCAACTCACGCCGAAACGATGCCAACTCGGCCAGATCCGCCGCCGAAAGCATCACGCCGCCCGAGCGGCCAGCGTTTTCAGCGCCACTTCAATCTCATGCCATGCCGTCCGCGCCATCGAGCGAAACAGCATCAGCCGGAAGCCATCCTCAGCCACCCGCAAAAGCACCATCGACATATGATAAAGCGGCGTGCGCGCCGCAGCTCCCACCGGAAAAGCCGACAACCTCAGATCCATCGGCACATACCGCGCCAGCGCATCCACCGCCAACGGCCCCTGCAACGACAGACTGACCCAGCCGCCGGATTGATCCGTCACCGCCGCCAGCCCACTCAAATCCGGGCAGTCAGCGCCAATCAGAAACGCCTGCTCGCGCCCTGCCCAAGCGATCAGCGCCTCACCGCTCACAGCAAAACTGTTCACCGCTGGAAAGCCAAAGCCGAGCGGTTTCAATGCGTTACTCACCGCATCCCCCTGGCCCGGATACGGCGCGATGGAACTCACCACACCATGATCCACCTCGGCCAAAACCGTCCCAGCCACCACCAGTTTCTTCCCCGCCAAAGCGGTCTTTGCGATCAATTCAGGCACGCAATTTCTCCCCGTCTTTGTCGTGGAACACCGGATCACAGACCTCGGCCAGCACATCAATGTCGCGCAGACGATCGATCACCCGCACCGTCTCGCCAATCCGCGCCCGACCGTTCACCAAGAATCCCAGCCCCAAATCGCGGTCAAACATCGGCGAATAGCCGACCGAGCTGATATGACCTTGGCTGTTCACCCGGCTCAGATCCGCCCCCGGAATGAACAGATGCGCGCCCGAGGTGATCTTTTCCGCCCCCAAAGGCTTCAACCCGACCATCTGCTGCCGCTCCGGCCCAACCAGACCGGGCCGCGTCGCCGCCAGCTTGCCGATGCAATCTTTCTTCGCCGACACCATTTTCGCAGCACCAATATCAAACGCCGTCACCCGGCCATCAATCTCGGCATGGGTGATCAAACCCTTCTCAATCCGCAGCACGTTCAGCGCTTCCATGCCGTAAGGCCCGCCGCCCATCGTCTCCGCCCGCGCCACAAGATCACGGAACAAAGCCTCGCCATAACGCGTCGGCACCGCAATCTCATAGCCTTCCTCACCCGAAAAGCTGATGCGGAACAGCCGCGCTTGCACGCCGCCCACCGTCACCGCTCCCGTCGCCATAAACGGGAAATCGCCCAACGGCTGATCGAGATATCCGTTCAGCAAAGCCCGCGCCATGGGCCCCGCCACCGCAAACTGCGCCCAGGACTCCGTCACCGAGATAAACCGCACATCCCAATCCGCGCATTCGCTTTGATGCACGAAATCGAGATGCCGCATCACCAACCCCGCCGCCGCCGTCGTGGTGGTCATCAGGTAGTGATTTTCGCCCAACCGAGCCGAGGTGCCATCATCCAGCACATAACCATCCGCCCGCAGCATCAGCCCATAGCGCACCCGACCAACCGCCAAGGAACTGAACGTATTGGTATAAACCAGATCGAGGAACCGCCCCGCATCGCGACCCTGAATATCAATCTTGCCCAAGGTTGAGACATCCGCCACCCCAACCGCGCCGCGCACATAACCAATCTCGCGGTCGCAAGACTGCTTCCAAGTCGTCTCCCCCGGCTTCGGGAAATAACTCGGCCGATACCACAGCCCCGCCTCAATCATCGGCGCGCCCCGGTCGCGGCTGGCCTGATCCGAGGTCAAAAACCGCTGCGGCGCAAAGCCCGCGCCACGCCCGCCCGCCCCCATAACGGCAATCGAAGTCGGAACAAACGGCGGGCGGAACGTCGTCGTCCCCGTCTCGGGTATCCCCCGCCCCGTGGTATCCGCCAGCACCGCCAGCGCCCCCACGTTCGAGTTTTTGCCCTGATCCGGCGCCATCCCCTGCGTCGTATAGCGCTTCATATGCTCGACAGAAGTATAGCCTTCCTGCGCGGCCAGCTTCACATCCTTGGTCGTCACGTCATTGGCAAAATCGAGCCAAGCCCGCCCCTTACCAGCCACCTGCCACAACGGCGCAATCACATAAGGCAGCCCCTCGGCCGTCGGCAAAACCGCATCCGCCGCAGCCATATTCAGCCCGCGCAACGCCGCCCGCGCCGCCGCTTGGCCTTCGCTCAGACAGCCGAGCGTATCAAACACGCCGTTACACGCCCCCGCCGCCGTCAGGTTCGGCACAGCATCCGCCAAAGGCACAAACGCCGCCAAAGACGCCTCCCACCGAGGCCGCCCGTTCAGATGGCAAGTGATATGCAGCGTCGGATTCCAGCCGCCCGACACCGCGAGCAAATCCGTTTCCAGCGCAAACTCGCCACCGACATGCGTGCCCGAAATTGCCCGCAGCCCCAAACGCCCCTTGGTGTCAGTGACTTGCGCGCCCAGATACACCGGGCAATCCTCCACCGCGCTCGCATCCGTCCGGCTGTCCAAGATCGCAGCCACCGTGACGCCCGCCGCCATCAACTGCCGCGCCACAGCCCGCGCCCCGTCATTGTTGGCGAACAAAGTCACCCGTTTCCCCGGCACCACGCCAAACTTATTGAGGTAAGTCTGCACCGCAGAGGCCAGCATAATCCCCGGCCGATCGTTCATCGGAAACGCAATCGAACGCTCCAACGCACCCGCCGCCAACACCGTCCGCGCCGCCGTGATCCGCCAGAAACACTCACGCGGCAAATCAGGACGGGGCCCCTTGTGCAGGCCAACCCGCTCGACCGCCGAATACTGTCCGCCGTCATAAGCCCCCGTCACCGTGGCGCGCGGCATGATCCGCACGTTCGGCAGCGCCTTCAACTCCGCCTCCACCGAGGCCACCCACTCCAAAGCAGGCTTGCCATCCAAATGCGCGTCATCGGCGAGCAAACGACCGCCCAATAGCCGGTCCTCCTCGCACAAAATCACATCCGCGCCAGCCCGCGCCGCCTCCAACGCTGCCATCAGCCCCGTCGGCCCAGCGCCAATCACCAGCACATCGCAGAACGCAAACGCCTTCTCGTAATGCCCCTCGTCATGCTTGCCCGACAGGCTACCAAGCCCCGCCGCACGACGAATAATCGGCTCGTAAATCGCTTCCCAAAACGCGCGCGGCCACATGAACGTCTTGTAGTAAAACCCCGCCGACAGGAACGGCGACAGCATATCGTTCACCGCCATCACATCGAACCGCAACGAAGGCCAACGGTTCTGCGAGCGCGTGTTCAGCCCCTCAAAAATCTCTTGCACCGTAGCGCGCACGTTGGGGGTCTGATTAGACGCCCCAATCACCTCGATCATCGCGTTTGGTTCTTCGGACCCCGCCGTCAAAACCCCACGCGGCCGATGATACTTGAACGACCGCCCAACCAGCTTCACCCCATTGGCGAGCAAAGCCGAAGCCACCGTATCGCCCTTAAACCCCTGAAAAGTCTTACCATCAAACCGAAACGAAACCGGCTTCGACCGGTCAATCAGCCCCTTACCTGCAATCCGCATGTTCAGGCTTCCTTCTTCTTGGCAACCAGTTCTGATCCCAGAACCTCGTGGCTAATCGTATTGCGAGTCACCACCATCCAAGCCCCGCAGCCCGCCTCGTGATACCAAACATCCCGCGTCACCCCCGCCGGATTGTCGCGCAGGAACAAATAGTCATCCAAGTCCTCAATCGTGCCCTGATCCGTGGGCCGCTTCAGATAATCCTCGGACCCGTAGTAATAAAACTCGCGCCGATCCCGAGTGCCACAAAGGGGGCAAGGTATACGCATCTCTCTACTCCCTTAATGCAAATTATGTTGGCTGCCGGTGGCTTCTTCGTCCATCACATGGCCAGTGCGGAAGCGGTCCAGCCGGAAGCGCCGCGCCACCTCATGGCTCTGCCCCGTCGCCATCAGATGCGCCATGCACCAACCGGATGCCGGGGCCGCTTTGAAGCCGCCATAGTTCCAGCCCGCATCAACGAACAGCCCCTCGATATGGGTCTTGTCGATGATCGGTGAGCCATCCGCCGACATATCCATAATGCCGCCCCAAGACCGCAGCACCTTCGCCCGCCCGATCATCGGCATCAAAGTCATCGCCGCTTCCATCACATGCTCAACCATCGGCAGATTACCCCTAGCTGCATAGCTGGAATAGAAATCGAGATCGCCGCCGAACACCAGACCGCCCTTGTCGGACTGACTGATATAGAAGTGCCCCATCCCGAACGAGATCACCGAGTCAATGATCGGCTTCAGCCCCTCGGTCACGAAAGCCTGCAAGACATGGCTTTCAATCGGCAACCGCATCCCCGCCATCGCCGCGACCTGAGACGAACGCCCTGCCACAACCATGCCAACCTTCTTCGCCCGGATCGCCCCGCGCGTGGTCTGCACGCCCGTCACCACCCCGTTCTCAATATCAATCCCGGTGACTTCGCAGTTCTGGATCAGATCGACCCCGCGCCGATCCGCGCCGCGCGCATAGCCCCAAGCCACCGCATCATGCCGCGCCGTGCCGCCCCGCTTGTGCATCAAGCCGCCATAAATCGGGAACCGCGTCTGCGCGAAATCTAAATACGGCGCGAAGTCCTTGACCTGATCCAGCGTCCAGAGTTCTGCATCGTCACCCTGATTGATCATCGCATTGCCACGCCGCGCGAGGGTATCGCGCTGCCCATCCGAATGCGCCAAGATCAACTGACCGCGCTGCGAGTGCATGACGTTATAGTTAAGCTCCGCCTCGAGCCCTTCCCACAGCTTTAACGAATGCGAGTAGAACTCCGAGTTCCCCGGCATATAGTAATTCGCCCGCACAATCGTGGTGTTCCGCCCGATGTTGCCAGAGCCAAGATAGCCCTTCTCCAGCACCGCGATATTGGTCATGCCGTGGTTCTTCGCCAGATAATACGCCGTCGCCAGCCCATGCCCGCCGCCGCCAATGATGATCGCATCATACTCGGCTTTAGGTGCAGGATTGCGCCACGCTGGCCCCCAGCCCTTGTTGCCGAACAACCCTTCGGTGATCACCTTCAACCCGGAATAGCGCATGGGTGGCTCCTAAACTGCTGGGGCGAAGTGAACCCGCTTTGCACGGGTTATTCAACAGTCAAACCCGAATAACTGAGCCATCCGCGACAAAGAGTGTCGCAAGCCTGTTGCGGCTTGCGCGTTTCACATGGGCTGAAACATTCCCGCCAGAGGCTCTTGCCCTAGCCAAGGGAGCCTCCGGCGGGAGTATTTAGACCAGTCTGAAGACCTCACAGCCCTTTAGATTTATAGGTCGCTGCAATACGCCCGATTGACACGATATAAGCCGCCACACGCAAATCGCCCACCTCGGGCCGCCCATGCCAAACCTCGCGCATCGCCTGATAAGCGGTGCGCATGGTGTCATCCAAACCGGATCGCACCAGCGCCAACTCATCCGAGCCTTGCAGGAATTTCTTCTTGAAATCCGGCGTCAACTGCCAACCCAAGTGCTGATCGTTCGACAAACGCTCCAGTTCTTCGACCAACACGCGCGAGCGGGCTTCCTCGGCCCTTCGCTGCATCCGACCAAAGCGTATGTGGGAAAGGTTCTTCACCCATTCGAAATAAGACACCGTCACGCCGCCCGCATTGGCATACATGTCCGGGATGATCACACAGCCTTTGGCGCGTAAAATCTCATCTGCGCCATAGGTGATCGGGCCGTTGGCAGCCTCGACGATCAACGGAGCTTGAATCCGCGCCGCGTTGCCGAGGTTGATCACCCCCTCCAAAGCCGCCGGGATCAGCAGATCGCAGGCCATTTCAAGCACTTTTGCGCCATCCACCACATGTGTGGCCTTCGGATAACCCGCGAGCAACCCGCCATTGCTGTTCATCCACTGCCGCACGTCTTCCACGTCCAGCCCGTCGTCATTCAGCAACGCGCCATCACGCTCGATAATCGCGATCACCTTCGCGCCGTCTTCTTCCGACAAGAATTTCGCCGCGTGATAGCCGACGTTGCCCAAACCCTGCACCACGATGCGCTTGCCATCGAGATCGCCCGACAGCCCAGCCACCGCCGCGTCTTCGGGGTTGCGGAAAAACTCGCGCAACGCGTATTGCACCCCGCGCCCGGTCGCTTCGACACGCCCTTGAATCCCCCCGGCGTGCGGGGGTTTCCCCGTGACACAAGCCTTGGCATTGATATCAGTCGTGTTCATCCGCGCATACTGATCGGCAATCCACGCCATTTCGCGCTCTCCCGTGCCCATATCGGGCGCTGGCACGTTCTGCGCCGGATTGATCAGGTCGCGCTTGATCAACTCGTAGGCGAAGCGCCGGGTGATTTGCTCCAACTCGTGCTCGTCCCACGCCCGCGGATCAATGCACAATCCGCCCTTCGATCCCCCAAACGGAGTCTCAACCAAAGCGCATTTATAGGTCATCAGCGCGGCCAATGCTTCAACCTCGTCTTGGTTGACCCCCAGCGAATAACGGATGCCGCCCTTGACCGGCTCCATATGTTCCGAATGCACCGAGCGGTAGCCGACGAACGTCTCAATCTTGCCGCGCAATCGCACACCAAACCGCACCGTATAGGTCGAGTTGCAGACCCGGATTTTTTCCTGAAGCCCCGGGCCAAGATCCATCAAAGCGGTCGCCCGCCGGAACATCATATCTACGGATTCGCGAAAACTCGGCTCGCCAGCAACATTCATGGTCGTCCTCCTGAATTGCCGCATCTGATGCGGCGAGGCGCACGCTGCGCCAGCCTAACACCTACCGCCATTTGCCTAATAATCCAGCACACAATGAAGACATGTCTGGACAACTTTCTGCCAAGAGTGATTCGGATTTGTCCAATTTGGGCAGTAGTGCGGCGTTGCCATCAATCTTTTTAACGGACCACTGTTGATAGCCCCGACACATTCCACTCCACATCGCAGCAGTGTTTCCACCCACTCACG
The DNA here is from genome assembly GCF_028290025.1 of Cypionkella sp. GTDB lineage: Bacteria > Pseudomonadota > Alphaproteobacteria > Rhodobacterales > Rhodobacteraceae > Cypionkella. Next base: position 11,900 of record NZ_JAQGKQ010000064.1, read on the forward strand.
CAATGCCCCTCGCTCGCCTAGTTTGCCACAATTTCGCCACAACTTATGGGCAGCAACATGGCCAAAGGATGTGTTTGCGGGGGCAGCATCCGACGTGGCTTGCAAAGGAACATACCGTGGTCTTCGCCCCCTCTGTCCGTGCTTTGCGCGGCGTTTTGCTAAATCGCATCCGTCGCTTCCGCCGCGAAGAAGACGGCGCCCTGATCATCTTGGCGTTGGTATTGTTCATGCTGATGGCGATGATGGGTGGCGTGGCGGTTGACCTGATGCGATACGAGACGGCGCGCACCGAACTGCAAAACACCCTGGACCGTTGCACGCTGATGGCCGCGAGCCTCGATCAGCGGCTTGACCCGAAATCGGTGGTGGAAGATTGCGTCAGCAAAATCGGGCTTGGCGACAGCCTTAAAGACGTCCAGGTGACGCAGGCGCTGAACGCGCGCGATGTCCGCTCGAATGGCCGCGTTGATACAAAACCGTTCTTTCTGCACCTGATCGGCATCAATAAGTTTGACGCGCTGGCAGCCTCAGCGGCACGGCAGAAAATCACCAATGTTGAGATCGCGCTGGTGCTTGACGTGTCCGGCTCGATGGCGGGTGCGAAACTCACCGGTCTGAAAACCGCCGCGACCGAGTTTGTCGATAACATGCTCGCCAATGATCCGAACCACCGCATTTCGATCACCATCGTGCCCTACAATGCGCAGGTTAACCTCGGCTCGGTGCTGCGCGCCAAATATCAAGCGGTGAACCTGCACGGGGTTGCCGACGTCAACTGCCTTGAACTGCCAACCTCGGTGTTCAACGCGCCCGGCATTCCACGCAATGTCGATTTGCCGATGATGGCCTATGCGGATTACGCATCCAGCACCAGCCAGACCAGTGCTTTCGTCTCGCCCACCAACGCAAGCAACGCCTTGCCGAATTATAGCAACGTGTTCTGCACCAAAATGCCTTCAAATATCGTCCGCCTGCCGAGCCAAAACGCCGCAACGCTGAAATCGCAGATCAACGGCCTTGTCGCTGGGGGCAACACCTCTATCACGCTCGGGATGAAATGGGGTTTGGCACTGCTCGATCCCTCGGCCCGGGGTATGTACAACGAGCTGATCAGCGCCAGCCAAATGGGCAGCAACCTTGCAGGCCGCCCATTCGACTATGCCGACCCCGAGTCGATGAAAGTCATCGTGCTGATGACCGATGGCGAGCATGTTGCCCACACCCGCATCACCGATCCCTACAAGACCGGGCCGTCGCGCATCTACAAAACCGCCGCTGGCCAATACTCGATCTATCATGCCAGCCATAGCGGCGATAAATATTGGGTGCCGCATCTCGGCACTTGGGCGGCCTCGCCTTTTGGCGGCGGTGCCGAGCAAAACTGGCAGGACATTTGGGCCAATCTGCGCGCCAGCTATGTCGCTTGGCAATTCTTTGGCCGCGCGTTGGGAACCACAGCTTACACCAACACGATGACCGCGATGGTATCAAGCTATGCGACGATCAATGCCATGAACGCCTCGCTGCAACAAAGCTGCGGCTTGGCCAAGCAGAACAAAGTGCTGGTCTACGGTATCGCCTTCGAGGCTCCGCCGACGGGCATCGCGCAAATCTCCCAGTGCGCCAGTTCTGAGAACCACTTCTATGATGCCAAAAACTCTGCCGAGATGCGCCAAGCCTTCCGCACCATCGCCTCGAACCTGACCCAATTGAAACTCACGCAATAAACTTGTCCCGGCCTGCATTATCAAGCCGGGGCAATGCGATGCGCGTTTCAACTTCCAGTGCCCGCCTCCTCAATTATCGGTATAGCCATGCACAGCAACCGTTGCGCTGATTCGTCCGCCCTACCCCATAAACCAAGCCCCGCAACCAGCCTGACGTACCCCACAACCGAGCGTTGCGAGCATGTTTTCGAAAGCATGAACAACCGTGCCGATTTCGCTGATTTGTTGCCGAATTTTTGGTTTCCGCCACATCTTGCCCACAATCTGAAACACCAAAGCCTTAGTTTTGCCCAAGGCCGAGCGCTTTATTTCCCTTCAAGCTGTGTTTCTAAGCCTCGCCGTCCGGTGCGCCGCACCCAAGACCGTGGGCAGGAGTTGGGATATGTCCATGTTCAAGCTGAACTGTGGAATTCAAGACCGGAACCGTTCGAACCTGCTGGCGCACCTGCGCCACGCGGCATTGAAACGATTTTGCGCGGCACAAGACGGTTCGCTGACCGTGCTCGCGCTCTGCCTGTTCCTGCTGATGGTGATGATGGGGGGCCTCGCGGTTGACCTGATGCGCTACGAGCAAACCCGCACCACGCTGCAAAACACACTGGACCGCGCCACACTGGCTGCGGCCTCGCTGACCCAGTCACTTGAGCCCAAGAACGTCGTCGCCGATTACTTCACCAAGGCCGGACTGAACCAATACCTTAAAAGCGTCACCGTGTCAGAAGGTATGAACTTCCGAAACGTCACCGCCGATGCTGCGGCTGCAACTGACCCCTATTTCCTGCATCTGATTGGCAAATCAAAGCTCGACGCTGCAGGCCATTCGATGGCCGAACAACGCGTCACCAATGTTGAGATCATGCTGGTGCTGGATGTGTCAGGCTCGATGGCGACCAACAACAAATTGGTTAACCTGAAAACCGCCGCCAAAGAGTTTGTCGACACCGTGCTTTCCAGCGATGCCGAGCATAAGATTTCGATTGGCTTGGTACCCTTCAACGGTCAGGTCAATATCGGCCCGGATTTGCGCGCGAAATACACCGGACTGACCGACGATCCTGCGGTTGCGTTGCCGTCAAACAGTGACGCGGCGAAAGTGCAATGCGTTGACATGCCCAGCTCGGTCTACAACGCCACTGCACTGCCGACCAATACCTCAATGTCGATGACCGCCCACGCCGATACCTATTCCACCACCAACCAAGCCACGTCTTATGTGGCGTACACTGACACCACGTATGCGATCGGCTACAACGCCACCAATAACGCGGGCAACGTCTGGTGCCCGCCGATAGCTGGCAACATCATCCGCCTGCCGTCCGAGTCGATTTCCGGCCTGCAAAATCAGATCGGTGGGCTGGTAGCGGTGGGGGCAACTTCGATCAACGCCGGGCTGAAATGGGGCATGGCCCTGATGGACCCCGCGGCAGCGACCATGTACACCCAGCTGATTGCGTCTGGAAAAATGTCGAGCGATCTCAGCGGGCGTCCGTTCAGCTTCACCGATCCCGAGGCGATGAAGGTGATCGTGCTGATGACCGACGGCGAGCATTTTGCTGAAGAGCGCGTGAACGCGGCTTATAAATCCGGCCTGTCACCGATCTATAAAAGCGTTAATGACGGCCTGTATTCGATCCGCTTCACCACGGGTCGCCCTTCCACGGCCGGCACCAATCAATACTGGGTGCCGTCGCAAAACGCGTGGCAAGCTGGGCCTTGGACAAACAACAAATCCACTGGCGCTACCCAGCAAACCTGGCCGCAGGTCTGGTCGCAGATGCGGCTTAGCTATGTCGCTTGGCAGCTCTATGCCCGCGCCCTTGGCACCAATCCTACCACCCGCACAACGCAATATAACGCCGCGATGGCAGCGTTCCGCACCCAAACCGATACCGACGCTATGGATGCACAGTTGCAGAACATCTGCGGGCTTGCCAAGGGTCAGGGCGTTATCGTCTATGGCATCGCATTTGAAGCCCCGGCAAACGGTCAAACCCAGATCCGCAACTGCTCGACCTCAGCCGCGCATTACTTCAGTGCCTCTGGCCTGCAAATCCGCACCGCTTTCCGCGCCATCGCCAGCAACATCAGCCAGCTCAGGCTGACGCAATGATCCGCCTTCTCAAGCGCTTACGCCATGCCTTTCGGCTTGAGGACGGCACCGCCACATTGGAGTTTGTGCTTACCGTTCCCCTGCTGATCACCATTTTTATGGCATCGTTTGAAAGCGGCTTTCTGATGATCCGCTCGATCATGCTGGAGCAATCAGTCGATATCACGATGCGAGAACTCCGCTTGGGTCATTACACACTCCCCGATGCCGCCCTATTGAAAAGAGAAATCTGCAATCGCACGATAGTTTTCAGGGACTGCGAGGCCAACATCACAATTGAGATGACCCGGATCAGCACCACAAGCTGGACGCTGCCGACCACCGCGATCGCTTGCGTTGACCGCTCCGAAGAAATCCAACCGGTCACCTCGCTGCAAATTGGCCAGCAAAATGACATCATGCTGGTGCGGGTCTGCGTCGTCCAGGATGCAATGTTTCCCATGACAGGCATCGGGTTGGGCCTGCCAAAAGACGGCCACGGCGGCTACGGTGTCGTTGCGACAACGGCCTTCGTGACCGAACCAAGTTAGGAGTAAGGCCGTGAAATCGCTCCGCAATACACTTGAACGTTTCAGCCGTGACGAAAGCGGTACGCTGATGGCCGAAGCCCTTATCGTATTGCCCTTTATGCTCTGGGCATATCTCGCGCTTTTCGTCTATTGGGATGCGTACCGCGCTGTCAACACCGCGCAAAAGGCGGCCTACACGATCTCGGATATGATCTCGCGTGAGATGGTGACGCTGCCCACCAATTACGTCACCGGAATGCGCGATCTGATGCGCTATCTGATCGACAAAGATCAAACCGTCAAACTCCGTGTCACCTCGGTGACATGGTCCAGCGCCAACGCCCGGTTTGAGGTCGATTGGTCGCGCTCGCCCGATAACGCCATGCCGCAGCAGACCACCACAACCATTGCGACCTCCGCTTACCGCATACCTGCGATGGCCGATGGTGACCGCGTGATCATCGTAGATGCTGAGGTCAGCTACCACCCTGCGTTCGACATCGGCATGCCCGCGTTCGACGTCGGCATGCATGACGAAGTTATAAAGCAATTCATCGTCACCCGCCCGCGCTTCATTCCGAAATTATGCATGACAGGCGTGACCTGCACCTAATTCTCAGCGCCAAATCAAACTCGTGTACCTGTGCAGATATGCACAGTTGCCCTGTGCCTTCACGCCTTGCTGCAAAACCGCACCGCGCTTAACTCTGGGACAACGCAATCATAGGAGCCTGCAATGTCCCTCCGCCCCGTTCTCAGCCAAACCACAGCACAACCGCATATTGAAGGCGCAGGCGTGCATTTGCACCGCGCCTTTGGTTTTGCCGATCCAAGCCAATTCGACCCGTTCCTGCTGTTCGACGATTTCCGGGGCGAGACTCCGCGCGATTATATAAAGGGCTTCCCGTGGCATCCGCATCGCGGCATCGAAACCATCACCTACGTGCTTTCGGGCGCGGTTGAACATGGCGACAGCCTCGGCAATCGCGGCACGCTGAAAGGCGGCGATGTGCAGTGGATGACGGCGGGTTCCGGCATCCTTCACCAAGAAATGCCGAAAGGCAACGCCAGCGGCCAGATGCATGGCTTTCAGCTCTGGGCCAACCTGCCCTCGCATCTCAAAATGACGCCGCCGCGCTATCAGGATGTGAAATCCAACGACATTCCGGAAATCATGGATGACGATGGCAGCATCGTGAAGGTGATCGTTGGCAGCTTCTGGGGCAAAACCGGCCCGGTCGATGGCATTGCCGCCGATCCGCAATACCTTGATGTTTACGTGCCGCCAGAAAAGAAAAAGACTTTCAAAATTAACACCCGCCGTCACGCCTTCGCCTATGTGTTCGAAGGCGCTGGCAAGTTTGCGGACAGCGCCCGTCCGCGCGGCGTGCTGCTAGAGAAGGAGTATAAAGGTGAGGAGCTGAACATCCGCGATCTCTCCGGCAACCGCACCCTGATCGAGTTTGGCAAAGGCGACGAAATCACCGTGCAAGCCGGGTCGGATGGTATCCGCTTTCTGCTGGTGTCAGGCGCGCCGATCCAGGAACCCGTCGCATGGCACGGCCCCATCGTGATGAACACCCAAGCCGAGTTGCAACAAGCCATGGCCGAATTGCGCAACGGCACCTTCATCAAACCCGCGCACTAGCGGTCGGACGGAACTGCTCACTAGCGCGCAAACCTGCTTACTAACCCCAAATCCCAAGCCGCCCCGGACTTGATCCGGGGCCTCCCTTCCAACCACAGCCACCATGAGGCCCCGGATCAAGTCCGGGGCGGCGTGGTGTTACCCAATCCGTTGCGCGCAAACCACGCACCCCACGCATTGCCCCCGCCCCACACGCCCGCTATGCTCGCCCGCATGACGCGCGCCCTCCTCCTTATCTTCGCCCTCTCCGCCTGCACCCAGTTCCCTGAAGTGGATGCAGGTGCCCGCACCAATCTGCCCGCGCCATCGTTGCTACCTACCGATCAACTGATCTCTGGCATCAATCAGACCGCCCCGGCTGATCCGCTCGCAGGCCCGGTTGCGGCCCTAAACGCCCGCGCCGCGGCCCTGCGCAGCCAAGCGGCAGAATAACTCCAAAACGCCCGCGTTGCGCCCCGGCCCGCCATCGGCTAACACCCGAGCCAACCAAATCCAAACCCGGAGCCCGCCCATGTCTGCCAAACCCCTGCGCATTGGTCTCGCTGGTCTTGGCACCGTGGGCATTGGCGTCGTGAAGATCGTGCAAGACCACGCCGATCTGATCGCCAAACGCAGCGGGCGGCCTGTGCAAATCACCGCCGTTTCCGCCCGCGATAAATCCAAAAACCGCGACGCCGATCTCTCCGCCTACGCATGGGAAACCGATCCCATAACCCTCGCCCAACGCGACGATATCGACGTGTTTGTCGAGGTCATGGGCGGCCACGAAGGCCCCGCCAAGCTTGCCACCGAAGCCGCCATCGCCGCAGGCAAAGATGTGGTTACCGCCAACAAAGCCCTGCTCGCCCACCACGGCCAAGCCCTCGCCCTCGCGGCTGAGTCCGCAGGCCGGGTCATCCGCTTTGAAGCCGCCGTCGCAGGCGGGATCCCGGTGATCAAGGCGCTGACCGAAGGCTTGGCGGCCAATCAGATCAAACGCGTGATGGGCGTGATGAACGGCTCGTGCAACTACATCCTGACTCGGATGCAGAATGAGGGCCTGACCTACGCCGAGGTGTTCGACGCAGCCCAGCAACTTGGCTACTTGGAGGCTGACCCGAACCTAGACGTCGGCGGCATCGACGCGGGCCATAAACTGAGCCTGCTCGCCGCAATCGCCTTCGGCACTCAAGTCAGCTTTGACGCGGTAGAACTCGAAGGCATCGGCGCGATCTCGATCGACGATATCAAACTCGCCGCCGACATGGGCTACCGCATCAAACTGCTCGGCGTCGCGCAAATGACGGGCCGAGGGCTAGAGCAACGCATGACCCCTTGCCTCGTCCCCGCCGACAGCCCGCTCGGCCAGTTGCAAGGCGGCACCAACATGGTCGTGCTCGAAGGCGACTCTGTCGGCCAAATCGTGCTGCGCGGCCCCGGCGCAGGTATGGGGCCAACCGCCAGCGCCGTGATGTCCGACGTGCTCGATATCGCGCGCGGCCTGCGCCTGCCGACCTTCGGCCAGCCCGCCCATACCCTCGCCACCCCGCAAGCCGCCCGGTCCGCCACCCCCGCCAGCTACTATCTGCGCATGACGCTGCTGGACAAACCCGGCGCCTTGGCGAAAATCGCCACCTGCTTGGGCGAGGCTGGCGTCTCCATCGACCAAATGCGCCAGTATGACCACGAGGGCGACAAGGCCACCGTGCTGATCGTCACCCACAAAGCCACCCGCGCCGATATCGACCACGCGACGGCGAGTTTCGTGGGCACTGGCGTGATGGTGGGTGCTCCAGTCGCGCTGCGGATCGAGGAAGTCTGACCTGATTCTCGGATATTGGTTAACGCCGAAAAGGCCCAACAATCGTATGGCCGAAAAATGGCCCATTAATGGCCGCTTTCCATACGATGCAAAACCACACAAACTGACAAATTAATGCAGCGCCCCCAATATGTTAGCGCCATCATCCTTGCCGCCTAAGCCTGCCTCGGGCTAGATCAGAGAGAATCCAATTTCCCCGCAAGGATATCCCATGGCCGACGTCACCGAATTCCAAGACCGCCTGCTTTCCCTCGGCCTCGCCCGCGTATCTGAAGCCGCAGCTTTGGCCTCGGCCAAACTGATCGGACGCGGCGATGAGAAAGCCGCTGACCAAGCAGCGGTCAATGCGATGCGTGACCAGTTGAATTTGCTCGATATTTCCGGCGTCGTGGTGATCGGCGAAGGTGAGCGTGACGAGGCTCCGATGCTCTATATCGGCGAGAAAGTAGGCACCGGAAACGGCCCAGCGGTGGATATTGCGCTTGACCCGCTCGAAGGCACCACCCTCACCGCCAAAGACATGCCGAACGCCCTCACCGTCATCGCGATGGCCCCGCGCGGCACCCTGCTGCACGCCCCCGACGTCTACATGGAAAAACTCGCCATCGGCCCCGGCTACGTCCCCCACACCGTCACCCTAGACATGCCCCCCGCCGCCCGAGTCCGTGCCCTAGCCCGCGCAAAAGGCGTCGCCGCTGATGAGATCACCGTCTGCATATTAGAGCGCGACCGGCATGAGGCTTTGATCGCCGAAGTCCGCTCCACCGGGGCCGCCATTCGCCTTATCACCGATGGCGACGTTGCAGGCGTAATCCATTGTGCGGAAAGCGAAATTACCGGGATTGATATGTATATGGGCTCGGGCGGCGCACCTGAAGGCGTGCTCGCGGCGAGTGCGCTAAAGTGCATGGGCGGCCAGATTTACGGCAAGCTTTTGTTCCGCAATGACGACGAAAAAGACCGCGCCTACAAGGCTGGCATCACCGATTTGAACCGGATTTATACCCGCGATGAGATGGTCACCGCCGACGTCATCTTCGCCGCCACCGGCGTCACCCAAGGCTCCATCCTGCAAGGCATAAAAATTGAGGGCGGATGGGTGACGACCGAGACAATCCTGATGCGCTCAAAAACCGGTTCAGTGCGCCGGATGATCTATAAAAGCCCAATGAAATAAAGGCTCAACTGATTTCCACACCGAAAACCGCGCGCAGAATTTCTCAATTTCCGCCTTGCTCCCGGGCCCACGGTCAGGCAAACCCACGCCATGACCCAACGCGCATTTCTTTCGGTGGAAACCTCGCTAACCCAACGTCGCTGGATCGGCCCCACTGACGAATCCGAACGTCTGGCAGAGGCGATGGCGCAGATCACTCGCCTGCCGCTCGCCCTCTGTGCAACGCTCGTAACCCGAGGCGTCACCCTGCAAGACGCCCCGGCTTTTCTTGCCCCGCAGCTGCGCGACCTACTGCCCGATCCGCTAAAACTGCGCGATATGCACAAGGCCGCCGCCCGCTTCCTGCATGCCGTCAAAACCCGCCAACGCGTTGCAATCTTTGCGGATTATGATGTGGACGGTGGCTCGTCGGCAGCACTTCTGATCATCTGGCTGCGCGCCATGAACACCCCGGCCACCCTTTATATCCCCGACCGCATCGACGAAGGTTACGGCCCAAACGTGCCCGCGATGGCCGAACTTGGCAGCAAGCACGACCTGATCCTGTGCGTCGATTGCGGCACGCTCAGCTTTGATCCTATCGCGGCCGCCAAATGCGATGTGGTGGTGCTCGACCATCACCTCGGCGCCGAAACCCTCCCCGCCGCCTTCGCCGTGGTGAACCCGAACCGCCAAGACGAAGACGGCGATCTGGGCCACCTGTGTGCCGCGTCCGTGGTGTTCCTGATGCTGGTCGAAGCCAATCGCCAGTTGCGCGCCGATGGCATCCAAGGCCCTGATCTTATGGCACTTCTTGATCTGGTCGCCCTCGCCACCGTCGCCGATGTCGCCCCCCTGATTGGCGTCAACCGCGCCTTCGTGCGTCAGGGCCTTAAGGTCATGGCCCGCCGCGAACGCGCTGGCCTGCGCGCCCTTGCCGACATTGCCCGCATGGATCAGGCTCCCACCTGTTACGCCCTAGGTTTCCTGCTCGGCCCGCGCGTCAACGCAGGCGGTCGCATTGGCCAAGCCGACCTTGGCGCGCGCCTGCTTTCGACAGATAATGCTTTAGAAGCAACGGCTTTGGCCGAGCGACTTGACCAGCTCAACACCGAACGCCGCGATATCGAGGCCCGTGTGCGCGAAGAAGCCCTCTCCCAAGCCGAGATGCGCGGCATGGATGGCCCGCTGGTTTGGGCCGCTGGCGACGGCTGGCACCCCGGCGTCGTCGGCATCGTCGCGGCCCGGCTGAAAGAAGCCAGCCACCGCCCCGCCGTGGTGATCGGCTTTGACGGCAACGAAGGCAAAGGCTCCGCCCGATCTGTCACCGGTGTCGATCTTGGCGCCGCGATTCACCGTTTGACTACGGAAGGCTTGCTGCTGAAAGGTGGCGGTCACAAGATGGCGGCTGGCCTCACAGTAGCCCGCGATAAGCTGGAAGCGGCGATGGAGCGTCTCGCTGAACTGCTGGCAAAACAAGGCGCGGGTGTGGGCGGCCGTGAAGACCTGCGCATCGACAGCTTGTTGATGCCGACTGCCGCAACTCCCGGATTTGTCGAGCAAATCGAGTCCGCAGGCCCGTTTGGAGCCTCTGCCCCCGCGCCACGCTTTGCCTTTGCCGACACAAATGTCGCCACCCGCCGCATCGGCGAAAAGCACCTGAAAATTTCGTTCGGCGATAGTGTCGGCGCGCGCCTTGAAGGCATCGCTTTCGGTGCCTTCAACAGCGATCTTGGCCCAGCTTTGGAAAACCCCGGCCACCAACGCTTTCACCTCGCTGGCCGACTGGAGCTGAACACCTGGGGCGGCAAGACGCGTGTGCAATTTCGTCTGGAAGATGCGGCAAAGGCTTGATTTTTCCTCTTGCGAAGCGGCATTTCTGCCCTTAAACACCGCCCGACCAACAGTGGCCCGTTCGTCTATCGGTTAGGACACCAGATTTTCATTCTGGTAAGAGGGGTTCGACTCCCCTACGGGCTGCCACTTCATTCATTTTCGTGTTGTTTTCGGCCATTAAAGCTCGGTCGCGACCAGAGCTGTCGCTGGGCTCGACAGGTGTATGCCATAAACTCACCCCTCCTTGCGGGAAACTCAGTCCGGCTGGCTTGATGATACACATCGGCAACCTCCTTTGCGTTGAATGCCCAGGCTCCCACTCCATGGTCAGTTTCACGCTGTTGGTGGAACCGACGTCTAATGATTGAAGGTCACTATCCTTTAGGTTGTACAGCTATAAAATAAACAACTCGTGATTGCAGTATTCATCCGCGCCGCCGATGATGCTAGCCTCGAATCATCCCCGAGAATCGCGGCGGTGCTGGCGTAAGACTGGAAAAGGGTCTCTCATGTTCATTGAATTTCCTGGCCTGACTGAAAGAAATGTGACGATCAATACGGCGCGCATTACGCACTTCGCGATAGCCGCTACGGCTGACACTACAGCGATATATCTGGACGCCGCCAAAGCTGACCAGCAGCTATATGTGGTCGTCCGACAAACCTATGCTGTCGTTAAATCGCGGCTGGTTGCAGCTAAAGTCCGATAGTCGTCCGGGCTTTCCAAGCACATTCCCCGGGCCTCGAGCCTTTTTTGTCATCAAATTGCTAGAGAACCTGGTCGCCATATTTGACAGGAGGCTGCGACGCGGTCGCTCGGGAAACGACGGCGCATAAATGCGCGCTGCGACTTATTGCGGGCAAATGCTCATGTTTCTAAAGAGCCCCAAGGATAGCGCATCTGTCACAGATACCCGAACATTCAAAATTGCCCTTTCGTTGCCCATGTGAAACTCAAGCTTGAGGATACGGCTTAGCAACGGAACGGCCTTCGCGGATATAGACGGGCCGAGCCAAGCGGGCTATTAAGACGGTCAAAGGCCGCGCGGGCGGTCTGGCGATTTTAGCCCCCTTGTGTCGCGCGATAGCCCGGCTATTCTGCGCCCGATATTTCATCGCTGGGTGCCCAAACGTGTTGACCAAATCAATGACTGCATTGCTCTTGTCGCTGGCGCTCGCCGCCCCAGCCTTGGCCGCCCCTTGCGGCAATACTTCGGCCGGATTTGAGGCTTGGAAGGCTGATATGGCGCAAGAGGCCAAGGCCGAGGGAGTCGGTAAAGCCGGTCGCGCGGCGCTAATGGGGGCAAGCTATTCCAAAGCGACGATTTCGGCAGATCGCAATCAGAAAAGCTTTAAATACACGCTGCAAAAGTTCCTCTCGGTGCGCGGAGCAGATGCGATCGTCTCACAAGGTCGTTCGCGCAAAAAGAAGAATCCCGATCTTTATGCCGGGCTAGAGGCGCAATATGGTGTGCCAGCGGGTGTGCTGTTGGCCATTCATGGTATGGAAACTGGCTTTGGCAATTTTATGGGCGACACGAATGTTGTCTCAGCGATTGCCACGCTGACTTACGACTGCCGCCGCTCGGATTTCTTCCGTCCGCATCTGCTGGGCGCTCTGGTGCTGGTCGATCAAGGCTCGATCAGCGCAAAATCGGTCGGGGCAAAGCATGGCGAGCTGGGCCACACCCAATTTCTCCCGGGCAATGCGTTGAATTTTGGCCAGGATGGCAACGGCGATGGGCGGATTGACCTCACCAACCTGACCGATGCGCTGGCGACCACCGCCAACTACCTGAGCCAAAAAGGCTGGCAACCGGGCCAGGGCTATCAGGAAGGCGAGCCGAATTTCGCGGTTATCAAGCAATGGAACGCCGCGACGGTTTATCAGCAAGCCATCGCGCTTATGGGCGCAAAAATTGACGGCTGACTGCCTTCACCCCCTTGCAGCCCGCGCCGCAACCGCTTAGGAAACGCCGCAGTGGCCCGTTCGTCTATCGGTTAGGACACCAGATTTTCATTCTGGTAAGAGGGGTTCGACTCCCCTACGGGCTGCCACTTACCTCCAAAATATCAGTGATCCAAAACTAACGTTGCGGATTGCCAACTGCCAGTTTGCTTCCAAATCAGCAGTAATCGCGCTAGCCTGTGCTTCATCCCCAAGTAAAGGCGCGCAATGGACAGGTTAATCGCGGAGCGTATGTTCGTTACCGTGCTTGAAACCGGTAGCTTTGCGGCGGCTGCGCTGCGTTTAGGCACCAGCTCTGGCCAAGCCTCCAAGCTGGTCTCAAAGCTCGAATCCGATCTTGGTGTGCGACTTTTGCACCGCACGACCCGCGCACTGGCTGCGACCGAAGCCGGACAGGCTTATTTCGACCGTCTGCGCGGATTGCTCGATGAGTTTGATGCGCTCGACACCCAGATCCGAAACGAAGCACTATTGCCGCGCGGAAAAATTCGCCTTAGCGCGCCGCTCAGCTTTGGCACCATTCGGCTTGCACCTCGACTTGCGGATTTCGCCAAGGTTTACCCCGAGATTGCGCTGGATGTGCATTTCTCGGATCGGCTGGTGAACCTTGTCGATGAAGGGTTCGACATGGCCGTCAGGGTCGGCAAACCCGGCGATACCACACTGATAGCACGCAAACTTAGCACGTCGCAGTTGATTGTGGCGGCATCGCCGGATTATCTGGCAGCGCGCGGTTGTCCCCAAATCCCGCAAGATTTGACCCAGCATGAATGTGTGATCGACACCAACTACCGCGACCCGAACCGCTGGAGTTTTACGCAAAATCAGCGCGTAGCGGTTAACGGGCGTCTAACGTTCTCTAACGCTTCGGCTTGTGTGATAGCCGCTGAGGCTGGTCTGGGTATAGCCTCATCACCCGATTTCGTGATGGCCGAAAGCCTTGCGTCGGGTCGGCTAATCCGCTTGCTTGCTGGTTACGAAGATCCCCCGATGGGCGTTTATGCGCTTTACCCCTCCGGTCGTCATCTGGCGCTGAAGATGCGGGTGCTGATTGATTTTCTTGCTCAAAATCTTCCGCAACCCCTTCCAAATCGGATGGAATGATCTTCCAAACTGCCGGATTATCGCGGGATTACGATTGAGCCATATTGGGATCATCACGCCAACCCATGTAGGATAATCGCTATGACCGCTCTTACCAGCCAGTCGCCAAATCGCCCGGACCTCGCAGCACTGATCCTGCGCGTCGCCCTCGGTATTCTGTTCCTCGCCCATGGTGGGCTGAAACTGTTCGGCTTTGGCCTCGCAGGCACCGCGGGTTTCTTTCAAAGCCTCGGCCTGCCCGGTCCGCTGGCATATCTGACCATCGCAGCGGAAATCATCGGCGGCGTTGCGCTGATCGCCGGATACCGTACCCGCATCGTCTCGCTTATCTTGATCCCGGTGCTGCTCGGTGCCATCGTCACCGTGCATTTCGCTGCTGGATTCTTATTTACCAACGCTAACGGCGGCTGGGAATACCCGGCATTCTGGATCGTCGCCCTTGTGGTTCAAGCCTTGCTCGGCGACGGTGCCGCATCGCTTGGCCGCCGCAAATAACCCTGAGATATTGGAGAACCGACATGTCCACTGCATCTGCACCTTTAGAAATCGGTCGTGTCGCCCTGACGGTAAATGACATCGGGCGCGTCGGTTCCTTTTATAAACAAGCGCTTGGCTTGGCGGAAATCAGCAACGACGGTGAAACCCTCCGCCTTGGCGCAGCCAACACCACGCTACTGGAACTGCGCGCCGATAAAAATGCCCGCAAGCGTTCGCCGAAGGAAGCGGGCCTGTTCCACACCGCTTTCCTACTGCCAAGCCGCGCCGATCTGGGCGCTTGGCTGCTGCACGCCTCAGAATCGCGCCTCCAATTAGAGGGTGCCAGCGATCACCTCATCAGCGAGGCGATCTATATGTCGGACCCCGAAGGCAACGGTATTGAGATCTATGTCGACCGCCCGCGCAGTGCTTGGAAGACCCAGAACGGACAGATTCAAATGGCCACCAACGGGCTCGATTTGAATAACCTGGCCGCCAACGCCACCGCCCCGTTTACCCAAGCCCCGGCTGGCACGGTGATCGGTCATGTGCATTTGCAAACCGGATCGGTGCCAGAGGCCGAGGCGTTCTACAATGGTGAATTAGGCTTTGCGATCACCACCCATTACCCCGGTGCCGCCTTCTACGGCTCGGGCGGCTACCACCACCATCTCGCAACAAACACTTGGAACAGCCGAGGGGCGGGCAAGCGCGACTTGCCTTCGACTGGGCTTGCCGACCTCGAGATTCTCGCCGATGCCGCGCCGCTTGCAGCCTTGCGTGCCAAACTTCCCGCCGCCCTGACTGATCCTTGGGGCACCCCGATCACCCTGTCGCCTAAGGGTTCGTGAGATGCTCGTTGATGGCAAATGGATGGAAAACTGGCAGCCGGTGCAGGCAAAAGACGCCGATGGCGGTTTTTTGCGCCAGCAATCCAGCTTTCGCAACTGGATCACCCCGGATGGCGCTTCTGGTTTCAGGGCCGAAGCCGGACGCTATCACCTTTACGTTGCGTTGATCTGCCCTTGGGCCTCTCGCACGCTGATTGCGCGAAAACTCAAAGGCTTAGGGTCGGCTATTACCGTCTCTGTCGTGGAGCCTACGTTGACAGATCAAGGCTGGCGCTTCGGTGATTATCCCGGCAGCACGGTCGATCACCTACACGGTGCCACCTACATCCACGAACTTTACACCCGCGCCGATCCGCAGGTTTCGGGCCGCGCTACGGTGCCGGTGCTGTGGGACAAACACACCGACACCATCGTGAACAACGAATCGGCGGACATCGTTCGAATGATGAACTCCGGTTTTGGCGATCTTGCGTCTGGGCCTGACCTATATCCCGAAGCCTTGCGCCCCCAGATTGATGCGCTGAACGACCAGATTTACCCCAATCTGAACAACGGCGTCTATCGCGCGGGCTTTGCCACCACCCAAGTCGCCTATGAAGGGGCCTTCGCCGACGTGTTTGCCACGCTCGACAGCCTCGAGTCTCGCCTGTCCGACAGCCGGACTTACCTGCACGGCGATCAATTCACCGAGACGGATATCCGCGGCTTCGTCACGCTGATCCGCTTCGATGCCGCCTATCACGGCCTGTTCAAATGCAACCAGAAACGCATCGCCGACTACCCGCATTTGCAAGCCTATATGCTGCGAGTTCTGGAGATTCCCGGAGTGCGTGAGACCGTCAGCATTGACCATATCAAGCACGGCTACTATTCGATCAAAACCCTGAACCCAGTCGGGCTTATCCCGGTCGGTCCAGCGCTCGATTGGGACAAAGCATGATTAAGCTATTGATTATGCTGCACGGAGTTGGCAGCAACGGCGCTGATCTCGCCCTGATCGGCCAACATATCGCCCAAAATATCGGCGCGGATTACGCCAGTCCTGACGCCCCATACGCATTCGATCAAGGCGGCACGGGCCGTCAATGGTTCTCGATCAATGGTGTAACCGAGGCCAATCGCCCCGACCGAGTAGCCGATGCCCGCGCAAGTTTTGACGCCACGATCAGCGAGATTATCGAAGCACACGGCCTGCAAAACCAGCTACCCAACGTAGCGCTGGTAGGCTTTTCCCAAGGCTCGATCATGGCTTTGGATGCGGTGGCCTCGGGCCGCTGGCCCGTCGGTGCTGTGGTAGCGTTCTCGCTGCGCTTCTCCAGCCCCGCCCCGCTTACTCCTGCGCTACAAACGCCGGTTCTGCTGATCCACGGCACCAATGACCCTGTGATGCCAGTGCCAGTCGCCAATCATGCCGAGGCTACGCTCACAGCCGCTGGCCTGCGCACCAAACTGCATCTGCTGCCCGGTGTCGGCCATAGCATCACGCCCGACGGCATCGCCCTTGCGCAAGACTTCCTGCGTGAGAACCTGAAGGATGATGTGCTTATGGCATAACGAAAATTCGCCCCAACACGGGGGCGAATTCTAAGCCCAATGCCTTAGACTAACCTAACGGCGCTGCGTGTCCACCGGATAGGCAGTGCCGTATTTCATCCGTTCCATCACGAAATGCGAGGTGAAATTCTTGATCGGCACCGCATCGGTCAGGCGTTTATAAAGCGCGTCAAAATCTGCCGTATCGCCGACCGAGACGCGCAGAAGATAGTCCATCTCACCGGCCATCCGGTAGACTTCCATAATCTCGGGAATGCTTTCGGTGGCGCGCATGAAAGCGTCGCGCCAGTCGGCGGAATGATCCACCGCCTCGACCTCGACGAACACCGTCAGCCCAAATCCCAACCGTGCCGGATCAACCATCGCGACCCTTGACGTGATGATCCCGGTTGCTTCAAGCCGTTGAATTCGCTTCCAGCACGGCGTCTGCGACAACCCCACTCGGTCAGCAATTTGTGCGACAGGCAGCGTCGCATCGCGCATCAACTCGGCAACAATTTTACGGTCAATCTGGTCAAGCTCGGCCATGGCCGTTCCCCTTCTGGTTCGCGCCCAAGGATGATGTAAAAATTCTAAATGTCTACTATGTTTATCGTGTAATATTCCTTTTACGCGTTAACATGTTGTTCTTAATAGATTTTTATTGATATTCCCCCTATTGTCTTTCTAACAAGAACGCGCCGGAGAATTTATTTCTAAAATCACGACCGTTTTTGGCGTTATTATTCTGTTGCTAAACTCGACTAACTCTGTCGTTATTAAAAGGGTATCGACACACTCGATCCTAAGGGAGACCACAATGTTCGCAGCGCCTCAAACAGACTTCAGCCTTTCGGCACCGATGTCCTGCGCCTATCAGGTTTCGCTGATCGACCGCCGCACCGGCCGCGCCCACCGCATCTCGGGCAGCCCGCTGGTTCGCTTCACCCGTGATCCGCAATCCGCCGTGCGGGAACTTCTCGATGGCCGCGATGTGCGGCTGTGGGAAACCCGCGTCGAGCCGTTGGACGCCTACGCAAGATGAACGCCACACCCATTCTCGGGCTGATCCCCGCAATCCCCTTTCCGGCCAAACGCCGCCCTCATCTGCAGGAGACTGAAATGCTCAACACCATCACCGTTGCGGGCACGATCACCGTCCAAGGCACTCTGAAACAGCGGCACGCTGATGGCCGCGTTACCATCACCACCGGCGAGCGTGATTTTACTGGCTTTCCCGTGCGTGAAAGCTGGCTTGGCAAAGCTGCACTAATCGCGCTGTCAGCGCTGTATCTTGGCTTTGCACCCGTGCAGCAGGCCCATGCGGAAACCTTGCTGAACGTCAGCTATGATCCGACGCGTGAGCTTTACAAAGACCTGAACGCTGCTTTTATCGCCAGCTACACAGCCGCTGGCAACGCGGCCCCGACGATTGAGGCCAGCCACGGCGGTTCGGGTGCGCAAGCCCGTGCCGTGATCGAAGGTCTTGATGCGCAAGTCGTCACGCTGGCTTTGGCCGCCGACATCGACAAAATTGCCAAAGAGGGCAAACTGCCCGCCGATTGGCAGTCGAAACTTCCCCACAACTCCTCGCCTTACACTTCGACCATCGTGTTCTTGGTCCGCGAAGGCAACCCAAAGGGCATCAAAGACTGGGGCGATCTGATCAATGACGGCGTTGAAGTGATCACTCCAAACCCGAAAACCTCAGGCGGTGCGCGTTGGAACTACCTTGCTGCTTGGGCTTGGGCTGAAAAGAACGGCAAAGACCCGCAAGCCTATGTCAAAACTCTGCTTGAGCACGTTCCAGTGCTGGACAAAGGAGCGCGTGATGCCACCACCACCTTCGCTCAACGTGGCATTGGTGACGTGCTGCTCGCTTGGGAAAATGAGGCTTACCTGGCTGAAAAGGAACTCGGTGCAGATCAATTTGATATCGTCGTCCCGTCGCTGTCGATCCTCGCCGAGCCGCCCGTCGCTTTGGTTGAAGCCAATATCCACAACGACGATCAGCGCAAGTTGGCAGAAGCCTACCTGAACTTCCTCTACACCCCCGAAGCTCAGGCTATCATCTTCAAAGACTTCTACCGTGGCTGGGATACCTCGAAAGCCGACCCAGCTGACGTTGCCCGCTTCCCTAAACTGGAACTGGTCGATATCACCCGCTTTGGTGGCTGGGCAGAAGCACAAAAAACCCACTTCGCCGACGGTGGTACCTTCGACCAGATTTACACGGCAAAGTGAGAGCAGAGAAGTGAGAGTATGAGTAGACCCCTGATCAACAGATCCCCCCTTCCCGGCATGGCTTTAAGTGCCGGGATCACCCTCACCCTGCTGTCTCTGGTGGTTTTACTGCCGATTGGCGCCCTTCTTCTGAGGGGCGCCACTGCCGGTTTTCCGGCCCTGTGGCATGAGGTGAACACTCCTCGCATCTGGGGCGCGCTGTTCTTGTCCTTCAAGCTGTCGCTTTATGCGGCCCTGATCAATCTGGTGTTCGGCGTCGCCCTCGCTTGGGTTTTGGTGCGCTACCGCTTCCCCGGCCGCCGACTGCTCGACGCCGCGGTCGATCTACCCTTCGCGCTGCCCACCGCCGTCGCGGGCATAGCACTCACCGCACTTTACGCACCAAACGGAGCCTTCGGTTCCATTGCCAAAGACCTCGGCTTCAAGATCGCCTACACTCAATGGGGCATCTTGATCGCGTTGATTTTCGTCGGTCTGCCCTTCGTCACCCGCACCGTGCAGCCCGTGGTGGAGGAAATCGAACGCGAGGTTGAAGAAGCCTCCGCAACCCTTGGTGCCACCCGCGCCTACACATTGCGCCGCGTCGTGCTGCCGATGCTCGCCCCCGCCGCGATGACCGGCTTTGCCCTATCGCTCGCCCGTGCGGTCGGCGAATACGGCTCGGTGATCTTTATCGCGGGCAACATCCCGCTGAAAACTGAAATCGCCCCGCTGCTGATCGTCATCAAACTGGAAGAGTTCAACTATACCGGGGCCACCGCGATAGGTATCGCCATGTTGTTGATTTCATTCGCAATGCTGTTGGTGATCAACGCCATCCAAGTGTTCAGCCGCCGGAGAATTGGTTATGTCTGACGTGCCCACAAACCATTGGCCTAAGCAGCCCGCCTCTGCCGCGCATCGCCCCGTAACCACCGAATCCCCCGGCTTTCGCGTGGCGCTCATCGCCGTTGTCGTTGTGTTCCTCGCGCTGCTGTTGTTCGCCCCCCTCGTCGCGGTATTCGCCGAGGCATTGTCAAAGGGCGCTGTCGAGGCCATCAAATCCCTCGCCAACCCCGAGGCAACGTCAGCGATCAAACTCACCTTGATCGTCGCCGCCGTAGCCGTCCCCCTAAACGCAGTCTTCGGCATCGCCGCCGCTTGGTTCATCACCAAATACGACTTTCGCGGCAAGGCCCTGCTGATTACCCTGATCGACCTGCCGTTCTCTGTCTCACCTGTCGTCGCAGGGCTCTGCCTTGTGTTAACCTTCGGCGCGAACACAGCCGTTGGCGGCTGGCTGGTTGCCCAAGGTTACCCAATCGTCTTCGCGCTGCCCTCGATCATCCTCGCCTCAATGTTCGTGACCTTCCCTTTCGTCGCGCGCGAACTGATCCCAGTAATGATCGAGCAAGGCAAGGCCGAAGAAGAAGCCGCGCTCACTTTGGGAGCCTCAGGCTGGCGCATCTTCTTCACCGTCACGCTGCCCAACATCCGCTGGGCGCTGCTTTACGGAGTCCTGCTCTGTAACGCCCGCGCCATGGGTGAATTTGGTGCGGTCGCAGTGGTGTCCGGCAAAATTCGCGGCCAAACCGCCACCATGCCGATTACTATTGAGATGCTGTATAACGAGTATCTTTCGGTTTCCGCCTTCAGCTTGGCTGCCGTGCTGGCATTGCTGGCGCTGGTCACGCTTACCCTGAAAACCCTGCTGGAATGGCGCTTTGCCGATCAGCTGGCCGCCGCAAATCGTTTGTAAAAGGTTCCAGTCATGCAAATCGAAATTGATCACATCTCCAAAGAGTTCGGCGCGACAGCTGCCCTGCATCCGGTATCGCTGTCGATCCCATCTGGCGCTTTGGTTGCCCTTCTTGGCCCATCCGGCTCGGGGAAAACCACCTTGCTGCGCATCCTTGGCGGTCTTGAATTTCCAACCGCTGGTCGGGTTTTGTTTGACGGATCGGACGCCACCAACATGACGGTGCAAGACCGCCGCGCCGGTTTCGTGTTCCAGTCTTACGCTTTGTTCCGCCATATGACGGTGTTTGAAAACATCGCCTACGGCCTGCGCGCTCGCAGCCGTGCCCAGCGTCCGGCAAGCGCGGAAATCGCTCGCCGCGTCACCAAACTGCTGGAATTGATCCAGCTTCCCGACATTGGTGCACGCTATCCAAGCCAGCTTTCCGGTGGCCAACGCCAGCGCGTCGCCCTCGCCCGAGCTTTGGCGATTGAACCGCGCATGCTGCTGTTAGATGAGCCGTTCGGCGCGCTCGACGCCCGCGTGCGCAAAGAGCTGCGCGCGGGTCTGCGTGAGATACATGACACCACTGGCCTCACCACGGTTTTCGTGACGCATGACCAAGACGAAGCGATGGAACTCGCCGACCTGGTTGTGGTGATGTCGATGGGCCGTATCGAGCAGATTGGCCGCCCACAAGACATCCGCGCCAAACCGGCTACAGCTTTTGTGAGAGAGTTTTTGGCAATCTGACCGCCAGAGCTTTCACGCCGTCTTCAAATCATCAGTAACGGCCGACAAATCAATATGCGGTTGATAAAACTTCACTTGAGCCCGCCCCGCCCGCTTTGCAGCATATAGCGCATTGTCTGCGTCACAAAGCATCCGCGCCGCGTCCGGTCCGTCATAAAGCGTCGAAATGGTCAACCCAATCGACGCTGATATACAGCAAGTTGTGCTTTCGAACTCAATCGGTTGCATCACCTGATCAATGATCCGTCGCGCGATCTGTGCCAGTCTGGTGGTATCCGACAACCCCGGCAGCAGCACTACGAACTCATCGCCACCGACGCGCGCCAAAGTGTCAGAGGCGCGGGTTTCCACTGCCAACGCATCCGCCACGGCGCGCAGCACGACATCGCCCGCTGCATGGCCAAAATTGTCATTAACCTGCTTGAAATAATCCAAATCGATATGCATCAGTGCAAAATCCACCCCCTGCGCAATCAGCGCCGGTAGGGCCATCTGAAGCGCGCGCCGATTGCGCAAACCTGTCAGCGTATCGGTCAGCGCCTGTTGCTCGGCCGTCGCTTTGGCGCCTTGCAGGCTTAGGTTAAGCCGCCGCAGTTCTGTCATCACCGCTTGTTTCACCTCTACCAGATACAGCATTTCGACCGCCATATCAGTCGGGGCGAAATCTGCATCGGTCAAAGCATGTTGCCGCACCGCGTCAATCAACCGGATGCCAAATGACAGGTTCAGCAAGATGCCCCCCCCTTGCGTGGGGACTGCAAGCCCGCGAAACGCATCGCCCTTGCCGCGCAAGTTGACGTGCAAACGCGCGCCCGCACGTTCGCGCAATGTCTCTATAGAAGTGATCCCCGCTGGCCTGCGCACCTCAAACACCTTCAGGAATGCGACCTTCAGCGGCAACGGCCCCTCAATCAACTTAGCGAGAGTCGGTCCCACCGAGGTGATCAGCCCTGCCGCATCAAGCCCCACGTGCATCGGCATCAACCAAGACAACGCTGTTTGCTCTAAAGCTACACCCGGCACCGCTCAGCCCACCGGCAAAGCGAGGTCAAACCGCCGCCCCTGCGAATAAGCATGGTCCAGCAAAAGCACGGCGACCAGTTCTTGCCCGCTTTCAATCCCAACATGATCCAGCACCACCAACGCACCATAATCATCGGCCATCGCCCGCAGCAGCCCAACAGTCACATGCCCCACCCCCGCGATCAGTTGCGAAACCCGCAGCAAGAATTGGCCGTTGCCCTGATCGGTCAGCGAAAATTCTGGCACCTCCAAATCCGGCAGCCCGAGACGTCCGTGTTCTTGCAAATCTTCCAGCGAGTGCAGAAAATCCAGAAAGCCCACGCCACCAAACCGCAGCAGCCGCCGCAACGCTTCCAGATTTGGATGAGAGATTAGATAAGTACCTAAATCTTCCAGCACTGTTTCGCGGGAACGCTGCAAATGCTGGGCTGCGGCCTCAATCACCGATTCCGTCAGACTTGCGTCATAAGTCAGTAGGGGTTCAAAGTTATCGAAACCTAAGCCCGCTTTGCGCGCAATCTCCATCCAAACGGCGGCACCGTAGGTGTCCCGTAGAAAACATTGGATGGAGCGATTGATCAGCCCATGCATGGCGAACTCTTGAATGATTCTCCCCCGATTTTAGTCCACGCGCGTTAACAACAAGCAAACGCATAAACGGGGTCGATCCATGCAAAAGGCCAGCGCGCTACAACGCACTGGCCGCAGTCACTTAGAAGTCGGTCGGCGCGCCGCCCTCTTGCTTACGCTTAGCCACGAATTGGCGCAGCTCTTCCTGATGAGCGCCGTTCATTTCCGGCGCTTCAAATTCAGCGATGATCTGCTTGTAGAGCCTGTGCGCGCGCTCCACCGTCCACACCGAGCCGTCCAACTGCCAAGCCTCATAATTGCGCCAATCCGATACCATCGGCGCATAAAACGCGGTTTGATAGCGGTCTTGCGTGTGCTGGCAGCCAAAGTAATGCCCGCCCGGTCCGACCTGCTTAATCGCATCAAACGCCAGATCGTCCGGCGTCACAGCAGTCACGGCATCCTCGAAGTAGCGTTGGATCATCTGCAAGACTTCGCAGTCCATGATAAACTTCTCTGGGCTCGCGATCAAACCACCCTCCAGCCAGCCCGCCGAGTGATAAACCATGTTCGTGCGGCTTTGAACCGCCGCCCACAACGCGTTGGAAGTTTCCCACATTGCCTGACCATCCGGCACATTGGCTGCACAGCAACCAGACGAGCGCAGTGGCAGCTTGTAATACCGCACCAACTGCCCGGTCATCTGCGTCGCGCGCATGTATTCCGGCGTACCGAATGCGGGCGCACCCGACTTCATATCGACGTTCGAGGTGAACGTCCCCAAAGCCACCGGGCAACCCGGATTGATATATTGCAGCAACGCCACCGCCGCCAAACCTTCGGCCAATGACAGCGTCACCGCGCCCGACATCGTCACCGGAGCCATCGCGCCCGCCAAAGTGAACGGCGTCACCACCACCGGCTGCCCGCGTTTCGCCAACCGCATCGCCCCGTCCAACATCGGATAATCGTGCTGCAAAGGTGAGACCGAGTTGATGTTGGTGTACATCCGCGGCTTCGCTTCAAATTCCTCATGGCTCAGACCGCCAGCAATGCGGACCATCTCCATCACATCCTCGACCCGCTCGGCACCCAAAGAATAGGCGTGAACCACTTTGTCGGTCAGCGTCAGCTTTTCGTATAGACAGTCCAAATGCCGCACCGAGGCATGAATATCTACAGGCTCCACCGGGTAGCCGCCCGCGATATGGATACAATTGAAGTATTGGGTCAACTTCATAAAATCTTTGAAGGTTTCAAAGTCACCCGTACGCTTGCCCCGCTCCAGATCCCACGAGTTTGGCGGGCTAGATACGTTGACAAACAGCATATGCTTGCCGCCCATGATCACTTCACGCTCGGGGTTGCGCGGCGTGATCGTGAAGCTTTCCGGAGCATGCGACAGCATCTCCATCACGAAATCTTCGTCCATTTTGACGTTGGTGCCATTCACCACGCAGCCAGCTTGCTTTAGATAAGCCACCGCTTCGGGGTTCAAGAACTCGATGCCGATTTCCTTCAAAATTCGCATCGTCGCTTTATGCACCGCCTGCACGCCGTCAGCATCCAACGGTTCCGTCGGGCGATCAGGGTTAACCGGAATCCGCCACGGCATCTGATCAAGAACCGCCGAGCCCGCCCGGATTTTGTTGCCTGCGCGGCCGCCGGCTCGGGCACGTTTGCGGTTTGCATCATCGCTCATCTGGCGTCTCCATTGTTGCGACCACAACCGTGGCCGCTCTTTGCGCCAAGATGAAGGAAACACGCCCGGTTAGCGCACCACGTTTGCGACCCAAATACGTCGTTTTTATATGTTGGCCCGCTTAGACCGCCACCAAACCGTCTATCCAAGCTTCGAGCTCGCTAATATCGCCCAGAACCACATCCGCACGGGCCTCCAGATCGGCGCGCGTGGCGATCCCCGTCAGCACCGCCACAGTCTTCATGCCCGCAGCACGGCCCGCATCCAGATCGTGCAAACTATCGCCCACCATAGCCACCCGAGCCGGGGTCAATCCACATGCCCGCACGAAAGCCAGCAATTGCCCCGGCGCAGGTTTGCCGCCAAAGCCTGAATCGCAGCCTGCCACGAAATCGAACAGCCCGAGCACCCCCGCGCCATCCAGATGTCGCCGCGCCGGAACCTCGGTGTCATTGGTCGCCAATCCCAGCTTCAAACCCCGCGCCCGCAACGCCCCAAGCACAGCTGGCAGATTGACCGCGGGCACCATCGGCGCATCGCCCGCCAATCGGTTCATCGTGTCGAGCAATTCGGCAAACGATAGTCCGGGCAGATGCGGCAGCAAAATATCCGCGATCTCGGGCGTGGTCATCGCAATCACCGGACTGTCCGGCGCAAAATCATTGTGCAAACCGTCATAACCGAGCACCGTCGCGAGCAGGCCATCACCATCGCCCAACTCGGCCAGCAGCTCGCGAGTCCAACCCCCCCAGCTGAGCCGAAAGTCAAACAGCGTGCCATCCTTGTCAAAAATCAGCGCCTCAATCATACTCGTCTCCACTCGATCAGCGCGCCGATCCCGACTTAATTTTGCCGCACCCTGACCGGGTAAAGCGGAAAACGCAATCACGTCCAGTTTGGCAAATCTCCCCCCGGCAGGCCCTGTCGCGCCTGTATTACCGCCGTATAGGGCAACCCCGCGCTGTCACAAAACCCAATCACCCGCGCATCATCTTCCATCAGAAAATCCAGTACTGCCCCCAGAAACACCGGATCACCCGCGAGCTTCGACAGTTCGTCCTGCCCAGCGCCCGTTGCGTTAAGGAATACACCGACCAGATCATCCTGCCCCAAAAGCCAAGAAAACGCTCGCAAAGCCATTGTTTCAGCAGATTCCCGCTTATTCATCGCGTTTTCCCCATGATTTAGCCACATTCGCCCCAAACTGCGCGAGCCGCTTTATGGTTTTAGAAAGGATTTCTTAACCCTTTAGACCGAAACTGGAAACATAAGGTTAATTTTCAAATCGGGCGTTTCGGTAATGGTTGGCAAGATACTCATCGTTGACGATGTTGCGACAAACCGCATCGTTATGAAGGTCAAGCTGGCTGCGGCAGGCTATACTCCGCTCGTCGCATCAGACGGTGCCAGTTGCCTTGATATTGCTATGCGCGAACTGCCGGACCTGATCCTGCTTGATTTGACGCTGCCCGATATGTCCGGTCTGCGGGTGCTTGAGGCATTGCGCGCCGAACCGTTGCTGCGGCATGTTCCGGTGGTGATGGTATCGGCAAATCAAGACGCCGCCGCGCGCTGCGCTGCTTTTCGCAGCGGCGCGGATGAGTTCCTGCAAAAGCCGCTTGAAGATCAAGTTCTATTGGCGCGCATTCGCAGTTTCATGCGCGCCCGCGATCAAGTCGAAGGCTTCTCTGCGCACCACGACGGCATCGCCATGCTGGGTCTGGCGGAAAATTCCGCCAGCTTCTGCCAACCGGGCGTAATCGCCATCATAACCGCCCGCAGCGACGTCACCTTAAAACTCCGCCGGGAGTTGGCGCCGCATCTGTGTGACCGCATCCTCGCCATGACAGCAGAACAGGCTATGACCGAAGGTCTGCATCCTAGCGCCGCGCCAGATATGTTTCTGATCGAATCTGATCTGAGCGGTCCCGGCAGTGGTCTTAGGCTAATGTCAGAATTGCGCAGCCGCACCCATACCCGACATGCTGCGTTTTGCGTGCAAACCAGCCCCGGCAGCGCCATCAGTGCGGCTGTGGCATTTGACCTTGGTGCGCATGATCTCGTGACACAAAGCATCTCAGCCGAAGAACTCGCCGTTCGTCTGGTCCGCCTGCTTGCGCGCAAGCGAGAGGCCGACAGTATGCGCGCCTCGGTGCAAGACGGCCTGCGATTGGCAATGATCGACAGCCTGACAAGTCTGCACAACCGCCGCTACGGCATGGCGCAATTGGCCGCGATTGCCGATATTTCGCGCCGCTCGGGCCAAGAATTTGCGGTGATGCTAGTTGATCTGGATCGTTTCAAATCGGTGAACGACCGTTGGGGCCATGCAGCGGGCGACGCTGTTCTCATCGAAGTGGCCGACCGTCTGACCCGCAATCTGCGCAACGGTGATCTGTTGGCCCGCATCGGAGGAGAGGAGTTTTTGATCGCCCTGCCCGACACCAGCCTCAACGACGCGCGCGCGATTGCCGAACGTCTGTGCCATGCGATAGAAGAAGCCCCGGTGCGCATCGGCGATCTCGCAGCGCCGCAAGTCACCGTCTCTATTGGCCTTGCCAGCTCCGCCGATATCGCTATGCCCAACATAAAGGACGCCATATCCGACCTGATGGAGCGTGCCGACCGCGCGCTGCTCCACGCTAAATCCGCAGGCCGCAACCAAGTCACCACCAGCCGCTCCGCTGCCTGACCCTGTTGGCAAAAAAAACCAAAGCGGAGGCAAACCTGCGCCGGCTCCAAAAGCTTAACAGCTATTCACTAAGGCGCGGCCGCGTCACTTGCGTCCTTGCCCTCAGCCTTACCCGCCTTGCGCTCAGCCGCACGGCGCAAGTGCTTTTCCAACCGATCCGCAAAAGCCAGCCGCGCTTGCGGCGTCATCGACACCAGCAGGTCGCGCATCAAATTCTGCCCAACCTCAAACCGCCCGGCCATCCGCACCCGCTGTGCTTCCATCACCGCCGATAGTTTGCCCGCGTCAAACGGCTGCGCCCGCAGCACGCCCAGCAACGTCTGCATATCCTGCTTCACCTCCTGCCGCGCTTGCCGCATCTCTGGCATCTTCGCCATCAACGCCTTGCGCAGCGCTTTGCGGTCCTCGTGGCTTAGCGCTTCGGTAAACGGGCCAAAGCCGATTTCGCGCACATTGTCGCGCCGCTCGCCGTCATGCAGAAAGGATCCCGCAAACATCCCCGCTACCGCCAAATTCAGCGCCACCGAAACCGCTAACGCAATCCGCAATCCTTTGCTGGAAGTCTTGACCACAGCCGTCTCGCTCGCCGTCTCGCTCGCCGTCTCGCTCATTGCCTATTCCTCTGCCAACAGCGCATCGACCTGCGGCATCAATTCAACCTGATCCACCGTATCCGAGGCCCACACATCCGCCACCGACCCCAACCCGTCCGGCTGCACAAAGCCGAGAAAAAGCCCCGCCACCGCAGCCGAGCCGACACCGACCAAAGACCCAGCCCCGCCAAACACCGCCGCCAGCCCCGCCAAGCACCCACCGCGACGCCGCACCGGAACAGAAACCACCGGCTGCATCTGCAAAGCCGCCGCATCACTCAAAACCCGCGCCATCAAAGCGTCAGAAGGCTGCATCGCGGCGGCCTTCGCGCTGGCAAACAGATCGTCAAGCTCATCTATCATTTCGCCACCTCGCATCATTCCGCCCCCTCATAGCCCAAAGCCGCCCGCTGGCCCGACAATATCGCAGCCAACGCCCGCTTGCCCCGCGCCGTCAGACTTTCCACCGCTTCCACACCAATCTGCAAAACTTCCGCAATCTCAGGGTTACTCAAGCCCTCGATATGCCGCAGCACCACCGCCTCACGCTGACGCTCGGGCAGTTGCGCCAACGCACCGTCCAGTGCCGCCATCCGATCCGCCTCTATCATCCCCGCGACCACGCTCATCGCGCCGTCGCTAGGTTCGGCCACATCGTCCAACGCATCAAGCCTGCGCCGCCTGCGCGCCCGCAAGCGATCAGTGCACAGGTTGGTCACCACCCGGTAAGCCCAGGTTGAAACTTTAGCCTCGCCCTGCCGCCATTCCGGCGCTACTTTCCACAACCGCAACATCGCCTCTTGCGCCACATCTTCGGCCTCAACCCGGTCCGATAGCATCCGCCCGGCATAGCCCATCACCCGCGGCAACAAGCGCTTGGTCAGCAGCCGTGCGGCATCCGGGTCTCCATTGGCATAGAGCACCACCAGCGCCTCATCGGCCAATTCTGCAAGGGTATCGCGCGGCATTGTCATCCTGAGATCGGGCTTACCCGGCCAAAGCCGGGCTCGCAACATTTCGCTCGATAGAATTGCCTTAATAACCTGACGCCCCGCACAAAGTTGGTGAGCACTGGGGATACTCCGCCAATCGCGGCGGGGCGCCAAGCCGGCTGCGATCAGTTCGCCTGATCGTCACCGCCGTCTGGGCCAGCATCAGGGCCACCGTCCGGACCATCCATGCCATCCGGGCCGCCCATCATATCGTCGGGACCACCCTTGTCGTCACCAATCCATGGGCGATGCTTGCCGTGCTTACCATGGCCACGCTCGCCCTTGCCGTGCTTGTCATGCATCGCCTTCATCGCGCCATCGACCTCGGCTTGCGTCACAGCACCATCCTTGTCGGCGTCAAGGCGTTCAAACAGCTTCTCTGGTCCCGGACGCACCGCCATCTCGGCCGCCGTCAGCAAACCGTCGCCATCGGTGTCCATCCGGCTGACCATCTCGGCCGAGCGCGCATTGATCCGTGCCGTCACATCCGCAATGCGTGGAGCAGCCATTTCATCGGCGGAAAGTTTGCCGTCCGCATTGGCATCCATCGCCTTGACCTTGCCCGCGCGGAACGCATCCACCTCGGCCTTGGTGATTTTGCCATCCTTATCGGTGTCCAAAGTCGCGAAATCAAACGGACCCGGAGGCTTCGGTGCCGCGTCCTGCGCGTAAGCCGCAGCACCCATCAGGGCCGCAACCAAAACCAATGCCGAACCGGCCAACTTATTCTTGCTCATCGCCAATTTACTCTTGCTCATAGTCGTCTCCTCAATCTCGCCGCACGCTTGCTGCCGTGGCGTTCATACTCAGATAAACGCCACAGCTTTGGCTTTCCGTCGCAGCTATTTTGCGCGGCCTCACGGCCCGCCGATTTGTTGCGCTTGCGACAAAGCAGCACCCCCCCAGCTCACCCCTCAACTTCGGCCTGCACATTCGCTATATGACCAAGACGCACACAGGATAATTCGATGCCCAATGCTGCCCTGCACTCCGCTGCTACGCACTCTGCCGCGCTTTCCCCGTATGATACCGAAGTGGAGCGGCCAACATGGCCTGCGCTGCGCCGTGGCTGGGCGCGTTGCTGCCCGAATTGTGGCGCAGGCCCGCTGATGAAAGGCTATCTGAAGGTGCGCGAAAGCTGCCCGGTCTGCGGCGAGAACTTCACCGCCCAGCGCGCCGATGACGGCCCCGCCTACCTCACAATCCTGATCGTCGGCCACATCCTAGCGCCGCTGCTGATGTTCGTCTTCGTCAAATATCGCCCCGAGCCCGCAACCCTGATCACCATCTTCTCCATCGGCACCGTAGCGCTGTCGCTGTATCTGCTACCCCGGCTGAAAGGCGCGATGGTCGCTCTGCAATGGGCGAAGCGCATGCACGGCTTTGGTCGCGTAGATGCGAGCCAGCAGTCGTAAGCGCAGGCGAGTGACGCGGGTTACGTTGGCGAGGCCGATCAAAAGAGGGTTCGCAAGTCCAGCGAAAGTTGCTGCGGTCGGCCTGTTAGGCGAGATGTCACTTTGAACCCTTGGGTAGGGACAAATTGGACCTTTGCGCACTATTGATGCCACCACGGCGAGACAGGCAGATGGCATCGGCAGGTTGTATTGCGCGGAATCAAAAAAACGATCGCAGTTCGTAGCTAATTTTGTCATTGACGCGACAGCATTTGCACAGACACCTTGCCACAGGGTCATTGGTGGAGTTGTGATGATGGGTCGGTGTGCTTGGAGTATTGGGATCGCCTTCGCCTTTGGTTGCGCCACAATGAGTCTGGCGGACGGTGAAGTCTGGTCTGACCCAAAGCGGGTTGTTGATGTACGCGTGGGAATATTTTGCCCGCCTCCGGTGACTTCCAAATCTCAAAGCAAAAATACAATAAGCGGAGATATCGCGCGCTACTCTGAGCGGCCAGTGTTAGGCCGCGCGACCAATCTTATCCCTGCAGTTGATCACATATTGTTTGGTATTGAAGGTCGGGAGCGACCAGCCACCGGCGATGCGGTCACTATTGAGGTGACGCATCCTCCACTTGGAGCACAGGGGACTCGGTCTGAAAGCTGGACGACCTATATGCGCTCGCGCGAGGCATCGTTCAGCGGCTACGAGATAGGACTGTCGGACGGCAAACCGCTAGGCAAATGGACAGTTTCTGGCACAAGGAATGGCAAAAAACTTTTTAGCGCCAACTTTGAGGTCGTGAAACCTTCAAAAACTAATTTTGATCCGTGTGAAAGAATTCCGACAAGTTAATGGCGTTAGCTATCAACCAGCCTCACCCCCCGCAAACCCGAGCCCCCAATGACCGAAGCCATCCGCCCCGCCGCCACGATCATCCTGTGGCGATCCGCAGCCAGCGGCCCGCAGGTGCTGATGGGTCAACGCGGCCATGCCGCCGCCTTCATGCCGTCGAAATACGTCTTCCCCGGCGGCGGTGTTGACCCCGAGGATGCCACAATCGACCTCCCCGGCTTGCACTTAGATTGCGCCCACCGCCTGACGCTAAGCTGCCCAGAAAACGCACCCTCCCCCGGCACCCTAGCCCGCGCCGCCTTGCGCGAACTGACCGAGGAGACCGGCCTAAGCCTGCCCAACCCCGCGCCCGGTGACTTACGCTTCATCTTCCGCGCCATCACCCCACCGGGCCGCTCTCGCCGCTTTGACGCAAGGTTTTTCCTCGCCTCAGCCGCGAACATAACAGGCGATACCGAGCAATTCTCCGACACCCTGACCGAACTGTCACACCTACACTGGATCGGCCTGACTGAAGCCCGCGCCCTCGATCTGCCGTTTATAACCGAGGTCGTCCTAGCCGAAGTCACCGCCCTGCTGAACGGCCACCCACAACCCGGCGTGCCGTTCTTCGACAACTCCGGCCCGGTCCCAACCTTCCGCAGATTGTAAGCAACCGCCAAACCCAAAACGCTCCCGTTAAAGGTCATCCTCTCTGCAAAAATATCCCCGCCGGAGGCTCCGTAGGCAACCCCAGAAGCCTCCGGCGGGAGTATTTAGACCAAGATGAAGCCGCAAACAGTTAACAAAACCTTAAACAAACAATTCTAACATATTGAAGTTGAACATATAAAAATACTCCCAAGTTGGGAGCCCGCCAAATCACCCCAACAAAGCCTTCACGCGCGCCGTAAAATCATCGCCCCGCACCTCAAAGTTCGGATACTGATCAAACGACGCCGCAGCCGGGGCCAGCAATACCACCTCCCCCGCTACAGCCTCCTCAGCCGCACGCTGAACCGCGCGCTCCATCGTCTCGCAAATCTCATATGGGGTCGCCCCCAGTTCCAACGCAAAATCCCGCGCCGAATGCCCGATCAGATAAGCCTTCACCACCGACCCGAGGAACGGCAGCAGCCCGGCAATCCCGCCATCCTTACCCATACCCCCCGCTATCCAACGGATCGCCGGAAACGCCTGCAAAGCCTTGCCCGCTGCATCGACATTGGTGGCCTTGCTGTCATTGATAAACCGCACTCCGGCCTTTTCACCCACCACCTGACTGCGATGCGGCAACCCAGCAAACGAATGAAACGCCGTCTCAATCAGCTTCGGCCCGATCCCGAGTGACCGACACGCCGCATAGGCCGCACAAGCGTTCTGATGATTATGCGCACCCGGCAGTCCCGCCACTTCGCGCAGATCAATCGAGGCCACCTGCTTGCCACGCCGCCATTCCGACAAAAAACCCTTCCGCGCGAACACCGCCCAGCCGAAACCCTCCAGTTTTTGCCCCGACGATATACGGATCACCCGATCATCCTGCGGTCCCTCGCCCATTTGATTGGCGAGGAAGCGCCCCTCAGCTTCGTCCACCCCGATCACCGCCCGGTCCGGGCCGCCTTCGGAAAACAACCGCCGCTTCGCCGCGAAATAGCCGCCCATCCCGGCATGTCGATCCAGATGATCCGGCGAAAGGTTGGTGAACACTGCCACATCCGGGGTCAATGACCGCGCGAGTTCAGTTTGATAGCTGGAAAGTTCCAGCACTACGACCTCGCCATCCTGCGCGGGCTCGATATCCAAAACGCCGCGGCCAATGTTGCCAGCCATTTGCGTCGCCCGCCCTGCCACTTCAAGGATATGGTGGATCAGCGCAGTAGTGGTCGATTTGCCGTTCGAGCCGGTCACGCAGATCACACGAGGGGTGATGTCAAAATCGTCCCAGTCCGACATGGCGAAGCTGCGAAAGAACAGGCCAATATCGTTATCCAGCGGGATGCCCGCCTCTAATGCCAGCGCGATCACTTTGTTCGGGGTGGGATAAAGATGCGGGATGCCGGGTGAGGTGACCAAGGCCACCACGCCGTCAAAAGCCCCGGCTCGGGTGAGGTCGGTGCATTGAAATCCCTCGGCCTCGGCTTTAGCGCGGGCCTCTGGGCTGTCGTCCCACAACAACAACTCTGCATCTCCGGCTTGCAGGGCCCGGGCAGTGGCCAGACCGGACCGGCCCAGACCGAGCACAGCGACTTTTCGGCCTTCATAGCCTTTTACAGGGATCATGGCTTGGCTCCGGCAAAATGGGGTCTGGCCCCGACGCCTGTGAGATATTTGGAAATGGAGTGAAGGGAAAGAGGGCGAAATGCCAGCCCGCCACCTCCGTCTGCATCGCCATCTTCTGTTTGCAAAGCGCGCACGACGGTCTTTGCCTTTCCTGCAGCTTGGTTTAGAGATGATTGTTCCTTAAAATGGGTGATCCATGCCGTCGATCGTTTCTATCCGCAACTTGACCAAGACCTACAGCACCGGGTTTCAGGCGCTAAAGTCGGTCAATCTAGAGATTGAAGAAGGCGAGATTCTTGCGCTGCTGGGGCCGAATGGCGCGGGCAAGACCACGATGATCTCGGCCATTTGCGGCATCGTACAGCCGACCTCTGGTCAGATTTTGGTGGGAGGCCATGATGTTGTCCGCGATTTCCGTGCCACGCGCAGCCAAATTGGGCTGGTGCCGCAGGAAATTTCGCTGGAGCCGTTCGAGAAAGTTTTTAACACCGTGACCTTCTCGCGCGGGCTGTTTGGCAAATCGCCCGATCCGGAGTATGTCGAGAAAATCCTGCGGCAGTTGTCGCTCTGGGACAAAAAGGACAACAATATCCAGTCGCTATCTGGCGGTATGAAGCGCCGCGTTTTGATCGCCAAAGCCTTGGCACACCAACCGCGCGTGCTGTTTTTGGATGAACCCACGGCGGGCGTTGATGTCGAATTGCGCAAAGATATGTGGTCTGTGGTGTCTGATCTAAAGGCGCAGGGCGTCACGATCATCCTGACCACCCATTACATTGAAGAAGCCGAAGCAATTGCAGATCGGGTCGGCGTGATCAACAAGGGCGAAATTCTGCTGGTGCAGAACAAGGCCGAGTTGATGGCGCAAATGGGCCGCAAACAACTGCATGTTGACCTCGCCGAGCCGATTACGGCCATACCCGAGGCACTAGCAAGTTATGCTTTGGAACTCGGCAGCGATGGTCGCAGCCTGATCTACACCTACGACACCAAACGCGAGCGCACCGGGATCACCAACTTTTTGGGTGATTTGCGCAGTGCTGGCTTGCAGATGACTGATCTTGCGACAAGGCAAAGCAGTCTTGAGGATATTTTCGTTGGAATGGTAAGGGAAAAGCCATGAACTTTCGCGCCATCAACGTGATCTATCGCAAGGAAATGGCTCGGTTTTTCCGCACCATCATTGAATCCTTGATCTCCCCCGTGATCTCGACCTCACTATACTTCGTTGTGTTTGGTGCTGCGATTGGCAGCAAGATTGAGCAAGTTAACGGCGTGACCTACGGCGCGTTCATCGTGCCGGGGCTGATCATGCTAACGGTGATCACGCAATCCGTTTCCAACGCATCCTTTGCGATCAACTTCCCGAAATTCACCGGCACGATCTACGAGTTGCTGACCGCCCCGGTCAGCTACATGGAGATTGTCATCGGCTACGTCGGTGCAGCCGCGACGAAATCCATCTTGATCGGGCTGGTTATTCTGGCGACGGCGTTTGCCTTTGTGGATCTGCCGATTGCGCATCCTGTGGCAATGCTGGCCCTGCTTGCGCTGACCAGCGCCAGTTTCTCGCTGTTCGGCTTCATCATCGGAATATGGGCGAAGGATTTCCAGCAGTTGCAACTGATCCCCTTGCTGGTGCTGACGCCGCTGATCTTTTTGGGCGGCAGCTTTTACAGCGTCGATATGCTGCCGGGCGTCTGGCGCACCATCGCGCTGTTCAATCCAGTGGTCTATCTGATGTCGGTGTTTCGCTGGTCATTCTTTGACACCGCAGATGTGCCGATTGCGGTCAGTTTGCTGGCGATCGCGGCGTTCACCGGGCTTTGCCTTGCGGCCGTGTGGTGGATTTTCCGCACTGGCTGGCGCATTCGTCAATAACCGGCGCGTCGGTATTGCAACAAAAACGCTGTCGGTAAATAAAGTGGTTACAGCTTGGCTGCAATGTTAAGCTGCCGTGTTAAATGTTCGCTGAGATTTTCAAAGCCCCAATGTCGAGATTGAGTGTATGCAGATAGAAGAAACTGTGCTTGCTGGTGTGTTAGTTCTGACCCCAAAACGCTTCGGCGATGACCGTGGTTGGTTTTCCGAGACTTGGAATGCCAGCGCCATGGCAAGCGCCGGGCTGGATTTAGAGTTTGTGCAAGACAATCACTCTATGTCGGCGGGCGTCGGTACTGTGCGCGGCTTGCATTATCAGGCACCACCACGCGCGCAAGATAAACTGGTGCGCTGCACGGCCGGGGTGATCTTCGATGTGGCGGTGGATTTTCGGCGCGGGTCGCCGACATTTGGCCGCTGGTTTGGCGTCGAGTTGTCGGCGCAGAACGGCAAGCAACTGCTGGTGCCAAAGGGCTTTCTGCATGGCTTTGTGACCCGCGCGGCCAATACCGAAGTTCAGTACAAGTGCACCGACGTTTATGCGCCGGAATGTGACGGCGGCGTGCGTTGGGATGATCCGGAAATCGGCATTGATTGGGGGCTATCCGGTCCTGCAGTGTTGTCGGGCAAAGATGCCATAGCTCCGCTGCTAGGTGAGGTGGTATCGCCGTTTGAATGGGTGTCCGCATGAAGATTCTGGTGACGGGCGGCGCGGGCTTTATCGGCTCGGCAGTGGTGCGGCTGGCAGTTGCGCGCGGGCATGAGGTGGTGAACCTTGACGCGCTGACCTACGCGGCGTGTCTCGAAAACGTGGCTGATGTTTCCAGCTCGAACCTCTATTCGTTCGAGCAAGCCGACATCCGGAATCGCGCGCGGTTGGATGAGATTTTCGAGCTGCATCGCCCAGATGTGGTGATGCACTTAGCGGCGGAGTCGCATGTAGACCGTTCGATTGACGGGCCGGGGGATTTCATCCTGACCAATATCA
Organism: Cypionkella sp.; assembly: GCF_028290025.1. Classification (GTDB taxonomy): domain Bacteria; phylum Pseudomonadota; class Alphaproteobacteria; order Rhodobacterales; family Rhodobacteraceae; genus Cypionkella. The sequence continues at coordinate 48,288 of NZ_JAQGKQ010000064.1, forward strand.
ACGGCACCTATAACATGCTGGAAGCCGCGCGAGCCTTTTGGCTGAGCGCTGGCAAACCTGCGGGTTTCCGTTTCCACCACATCAGCACGGATGAGGTCTTTGGCTCGTTGGGCGCCGAAGGCCAGTTCACCGAAGACACATCATATGACCCGCGCAGTCCCTATTCGGCCAGCAAGGCGGCGAGTGACCATCTGGTGCGGGCATGGCATGAAACCTATGGCCTGCCCGTGGTGCTGACGAATTGCTCCAACAATTACGGGCCGTTCCACTTCCCGGAAAAGCTGGTGCCGGTGGTGATTTTGAACGCTTTGGCGGGAAAACCGATCCCGGTTTACGGCGGCGGCGAGAACGTCCGCGATTGGCTTTATGTCGAAGATCACGCCGATGCGCTGCTGTTGGTCGTCGAAAAGGGCGCGCTGGGGCGCAGCTATAATATCGGCGGCGAAAATGAACGGCGCAATATTGATCTGGTGAAGACGATCTGCGCGATTTTGGACAAAAAGCGCCCGAAATCTGCGCCTTATGCCGAGCAGATCACCTATGTCACCGACCGCCCCGGCCATGATGCGCGCTATGCGATTGATCCGTCGCGCATCCGCGATGAGTTAGGCTGGCGGCCATCGGTGACGGTCGAAGAAGGTCTGGAGAAAACCGTGCAGTGGTATCTCGACAATGAGGCGTGGTGGAAGCCGTTGCAGGCCCGCGCCGGTGTCGGTGTGCGGCTGGGGGTGAAGGCGTGAAGGCGCTGGTATTCGGCCAGACCGGCCAAGTTGCGCAGGAATTGGCGCGGCGGATGCCAGTTGGGGTGACGGCAGAGTTTCTTGGACGCGGTCAGGCTGATCTGTCCGATCCGGCGGCTTGTGCGGCGGCTATAGCTGCGACTGACGCCGATGTGGTGATCAACGCCGCGGCTTGGACAGCTGTCGATAAGGCCGAGGCCGAGGAAGCGGCGGCGCTGGTGGTGAATGGCGACGCTCCGGGCGCTATGGCGCGAGCTTGCGCGGCGCGGGGTTTGCCGTTTCTGCATATCTCAACCGATTACGTGTTCGATGGCACAGGCGATCAGGCGTTTGGCACGGATCATCCGTTGGCCCCACTCGGTGCCTATGGTCGCACCAAACTGGCGGGTGAACAGGCGGTTCAGGCTGCTGGTGGCGCGCATATCATCTTGCGCACCTCGTGGGTGGTGTCGGCGCATGGCGCGAATTTCGTCAAGACCATGCTGCGGTTGGGTGCGACACGCGACAGTCTGAACGTCGTCGCCGACCAGATCGGTGGGCCGACCCCGGCGGCGGATATTGCCGATGCGCTTTACGCGATGGCCTCGGCATTGCTGGCAGGTCAACCCGGTGGCGTGCAGCATTTCGCAGGCGCACCCGATTGCTCGTGGGCGGATTTTGCCCGCGCGATCATGGCGCAAGCGGGCCTCAACTGCGCGATCAATGACATACCATCCAGCGCCTACCCCACCCCCGCGAAACGGCCATTAAACTCACGGCTCGATTGCAGCGGTTTGGCGACTTTTGGCATTGCCCGCCCGGAATGGCGCGCAGGTTTGAACAAGATTTTGCAGGAGTTAACGGTATGACGCGTAAGGGTATTATTCTGGCGGGCGGTTCGGGCACAAGGCTGTGGCCGATTACTATGGGCGTCAGCAAACAACTGCTGCCGATCTATGACAAACCGATGATTTACTATCCTCTGTCCGTGCTCATGCTCGGCGGTATCCGCGAAATCGCGATCATCACCACGCCCGACGATCAAAGCCAGTTTGTCCGGCTTTTGGGCGATGGCAGCCAGTGGGGGCTTTCGCTGACCTTCATCGTGCAGCCCTCGCCCGATGGCTTGGCACAAGCTTATCTGCTCGCGAAAGACTTTCTGGCCGGAGCGCCGAGCGTTCTGGTATTGGGCGACAACATCTTCTTCGGTCACGGCCTGCCCGAGATTTTGGCCTCGGCTGCGGCTAAGACAACAGGCGGCACAGTGTTTGGCTATCGCGTCGCCGACCCCGAACGCTACGGCGTCGTGCAATTTGATGCGGCGGGCAATGTCGAAGCGATCATCGAAAAGCCGGAAGTGCCCCCGTCCAACTATGCGGTAACCGGGCTTTACTATCTGGACGGCCGCGCGCCCGAACTTGCAGCGCAAGTGAAGATGTCACCGCGTGGAGAGTTGGAAATCGCCGACCTTCTGGAAATCTACCGCGCCGAGGGCAGCCTGACGGTCGAGAAAATGGGCCGTGGCTTTGCTTGGCTCGATACCGGCACCCACGCGAGCTTGCTCGACGCGGGCAATTTCGTCCGCACTCTAGAGGCGCGGCAAGGTCTGCAAGTCGGCTGCCCGGATGAAATCGCCTACCGCGCCGGATGGATCGACAAAGCGTCGTTGCAAGCCCGTGCCGATTTGTTCAGGAAAAACGAATACGGTCGCTACTTGCAGAGCATCGTCTCGGAATAACAGCAACGGCGGGGCGGCAACTTGCTCGCCCTGCCTTTGCCCTGCCCCTGACCCTACAGAACGAATTTTGGATCTGTGCCCATTTGCAAACCGGGAAACACCGAGCCTTGCAGCGTGGCGCGGTCGATCCCATAAAGTGCCTGCATGGCATGCGCAGCCCAAGCGCGCACGTCAGAGGTCGGCATCACGTCGCGCCTGTCGTAAAGATTGGCCTCGGACAGGCCCGGCCAAGGCCCGTAAACCTTGCCACCGCGCAACGCGCCACCGGCCATAACCATCACCCCGCCAGTACCGTGATCGGTCCCAGCGGTGCCGTTTTCACGCGCAGTGCGGCCAAATTCGGTCATCGCCAACACCATGGTTTTGCCCCAAACCTCTGCCCCAAGGCCCGATTGCAACCGTAATATCGCGTACTGCAAGCGGGTCAAAGACCGCGGTAAGCCATCGGCTTGGTTGCGATGGGTGTCCCAACCGCTCATCGAAAATGCCGCGATCCGCGCATCTTGCCGCAGCTTTCCTGCGGCGTAATCAACCAGCATCTCGATATCGGCCAGTTGCACGCCCGCCACCTTTAGCGGTGTCTGCGCCATCATGCCGATGTCGCCAGCGTCGGCAAGTTCCATCGCCTCCATTGCGGCCGCCTGAAACAGCGGGTCGTCATGGTAAACTTTTTCGAACAACAACCGCGCCTGCGGCGATAGCAAGAGCGTCGTTTCGGGCGACCAGTTGCGCACCTCGGCGGCACCTTCCAGCAGTGGCATCGCTACCTGACCGATCGAATAGGCGGTTTCTGATGTCAAGCCTTGCTGGCTTTGCAAAAACCGGTTCAGCCAACCGTCTTTGACCTGCAACAACGGCACGTCCATGCCAGTGCCAGCCTCCAGCATGTCTTGGCCTTCAAAATGGCTGCGCTTGTCGCGGTAAGGCGATGAGGTGGCGTGGACAAAGCCAAGCTGGCCCGCTTGCCACAGCGGCATCAGATCGCCCATCGCCGGATGCAAACGGAAATATCCATCCAGATCATGCGCTTGCGAGGCCAGCAACGTGGGGCGCAGGGTCGCGAAATCGGGGTCGCCCTGCGGCTGCACAATATCCAGTCCATCCATACCGCCGCGCAGAATGATCACGATCAGCCGCTGATCACCCAAGCTGCGCGCGCCATCCGCTCCGGCCATGGTCACCGTTGTAAGCAATGGGTGCGCCGCCACCGAGCAACCCAAGACGCCCAAACCACGCAGAAAATGCCGTCTGTCCATGCGCTATCTCCGGTTAAATTCTGCTGACGCGAGCACCAGCCCAACGCCTTGACTGATATCTTCAGCGCGGGCTGCGGCCCATAGCAGACCCTCGCTGGCCCGATCGGCCAAACAGCTTTGCGCGAGCGTCACGGGGTCTGGCAGCGGGTTGACCAATCGCGTCGGCGCACGCATCGCCCAGGTGATCCGACGCGCCAGACCCTGCGGGGTGATCCATTCCTCAGCTTCTTCAGGAAAGCCATTCGGCCCAGCCGGGCGTTTGAAAGGCTGGCCCATCACCGCCATCGTATCTAAGATTACAACTTTAAAGATTTTGTAGTTCAGCGCCTGAATATCAGCCCCAGTCATCCCAATCGCACGACAACAAGCCACAATGAAATCAAAGGGCTGACGAACCTTTGTCGTCGCGTTTACCCATGCCGCCGGATGGTAAAGCATCGCCGCATAGGTCGCCATCAGATCGCCACCAGAGCTGTGATATGCGTCGCCGACTGCCGCAACCAAAGCCTCATCCGGCGTATCTGAGACGAAATGCACCGCCAATTTGCGCGCAACATGCTTGGCAGTGCCCGGGTGCAACGCGAGATCCCGCAGGGCAGCACGCACATCATCCAACCCGCCCGCAGTATAGGTTTTGCCCAATAGCGTTTTTGGCCCCGGCTCGGCTTTACGCTCATCAAAGATCATCTCGCCTGTCGGCCCAATGGTAATTCCGGCCAACAGTCGCGCGAGTTCGGTGACGTCGGTCTGGCTATATGCAGCGCCGACGCCGAGGCTATGCAATTCTATAACTTCACGAGCGAGATTTTCGTTCAGCCCCTTGCTTTGCTTTTTACCCAAGCGCGAATTGGGGCCGATGGAACTTGACTGATCCAAATACACCAACATCGCCGGATGCAGCGAAACAGCGACCAGCATATCGCTGAAAAGCCCGTTCAGATGCGGCCGCACAGCGTCTTCGATCATCGCAAACGGAAACATTGTCTCCAACTTGCGTGTCGCCAATACCGAGAAATGATCTCCCCAGAAATTCACCAACCGCTCGCGAAAGCCATCGGGCGCGTCAATCGCCCGCGCAAAAGTGGCGACTGCCGCATCCCGCGCCGCCGCTTGGGTTTGTTCGATGAAAACCTCACGGGCTGCGATCATTTCAGGGGACTTTCTATCCAGACCGCTCAAACGCAAGTCGCGCATTTCACCGATGATTTCAACATAACGCGCATGGCCTGCGATCGGCCAAGCCTGCGCCATCAGGTCGGGGCCCGCCAAAACCGTAAGGATAGATTCCGGCGTTTCGGGGGCATTTGGCGGAAACGGCAAGCCGCAGCCAAACCGGACAGCAGCAAGGGTGCTTGGATTTGACATCGACGTTTTGACTCCATTTCGATTTGCACTAGCGCGATTGTTTCCTAGATGGGGACGACAGAGCCAATTACCAGCAAAATGAGAAGAAAAATCCGTTAGTTAGAGCCCCCATCAGCCAGTTTGAACCTAGGATGGCGGAAAGCCACCGGGTGGCCTGACATAGGCGGAAGCAGAGGCTTCAGGGACGTGCGCCTTTGCGGGCAAGGTTGCGTTCGCTGCGTTTTTCCGGCTGTTTGGCGGCGACAGGCACCGCGTTGAACGAAATAGCCTCTGGCGCAAACCATGCCGCAATGCGCTGGATCGCCATAGCCGCCCGCGCCGTCGAAAGCGGTCGCCACTTAAGCCCGGCAGGCACGAATCCGTTGCGGCTTAGCTCTTTGCCCAGAGCGGCAAAGTCCAATTCGCCATAGGAAAAATTATCGGCATGCTTTCGATCGGATCGAACCCAGTTCTGGGTAATGGCATCCAGAACCAACGGATCTGTCTGCGTGAACGCACGTAGGTGTCGCACAATACCCTCGGGCGTTGTGCCCAAGCGGCGCCTTATCATGGCTATCCGCTGGTGCGGCGTGCCAACCATCGCAAACAAATGCAGCGCCGAACCATCCACGCTCACCACCTGCCGCGCCGCTTTATAGCGCGCTATTTGTTCGGTCAAAGAATGGTTCTGCGGGTGATAGATCTCATAGCCGCATTCCGAAAGATACCGTTCCAGCCGCGCTTCGCCCACAATCCCACCCAAATCGCGACCGAGTTGCGAACGGGAGATATAAAGCAATTCAGACCCGCTTGCGGCAACTGTGGCACCAAAACGGTTTTGAATGAAATCTCGAAATTGCGCCGTGCCGGCGGCCATCAGTCCGGTACCAAAGCCCTGACCCGGCACTTCCAGCCTTTCAAAGCGGGTCGGACGGGTCAGCACTTTTATCGGCAGCGTAATGCCCAGAAGATCAAAGAACACCCGCTGGAACGCTTTCAGCTCGGGCGGCTCTGACTCGCCACTCAAATCGCCTTCGGGAACGAAAACGATGCCGTCCATATGGCCTTTCAGGTGATCAAGTGCCCACAACCGCCCGGTACTTTCGATCAGGAAATGTCCAAAATGGTCCAGCAGTTTGCCGCCCCAAAGCCAGCGACCGGGCTGATAAGCAGGGTTTTCCGGCACGGGCGGTGCCACCATCAACGGCCGGCTGCGCCAAAGCACAGATTCCGGCACATACCCACCATCAACATCCAGCACACCCGAGCCGTGCACTCGAAACCCTTGTTTGACATGGTTGATCACTCCGTTCGGCACTGTTCTGATCTGCGTTGACCAGCCGCCTTCGACGCTGGGCACCCCATTTGCATCCATCAGATCAATCGTCACAGCGTCGCTCCTCGTCGTCAGGGTCAGTGAAACGCGCCGGTCAATGACTGGCCTCACCTTCGTGCTCTACAGTAAAAAAGAAATCCGCCGGCAGATTTCGGTCCAACGCCACCGCATCAGGGATCACATCCGGCCCAAGCGCGAACACCGCCGAGCCGAACACATTCTGCATCTGGCAAAGCCTGCGCATCCGCTCACTGGTCAATTCGGCGTAGAACGCCTTTTGCGCATCTTGCGTCAGCAGTCCGCCAATTTTTTCTCGGTGCTTGCCGACGCTGTGCTGATGGGCTGCGCGAATGTCGGGGTCAGCCAGAAGGCGATCCATCTCGGCCTGAAACATTGGCAAACGGTTCTGGATAGACGTATCGCGATCCTGATTATGGCTCATCCGGAACCAGTAATTGCTGCCCTGATCGCGGTCGACATGGTTGACCCGACCCCGATCACGCTTGACCAGAAAACTTTCCACCGAGCGCACAGCGTAATGATTAAGCTGCACCCAGTCATAGCCATAGGTCGCCAAGGTAGAGCGCCAGCCGTTACGCAAAACAGATTGCGGCATCGGACGCCCCGAACCATTCAACCATTTGATCTGATCCCAATGCTCCGGCTGCAAACCCTTCGGACGATGCACGCCGAACTTGCGGAATATATCATTGTTGCGAAACAGCGTCTTAAAGCCCCAAGCCTGATGCGGCTTGCGGATAATTTCCGGCGCGCAGCGGTCAAATTGAGCGATAATCGGTTTGTCCTCATAATCAACCACGCCACTGTCGCCAAACAGCCGCCACGTCATGCTGATCATGTTGGCCTCGCCCATCGCCGCATACAAGGTCTGCAAGGTGCCGTCGCCAAGTTTGATATTGATGAACTCATCACAATCCATACAAATCGACCAATCGGCATTTTGCATGATCGGCTCGGATTCCGAGGCTTGCAGCGCCGAATACTGCGGGTTGGTTACATCGCCTGCTTTCCACGGATTGGCGCGGTGTTCGCAGATACCCTTCGCTTGCAGAAGTTGCAGAAATGTGTCGGTCCCGTCGGTGCAGTCATTGGTGTAAACGAGAAAATCGCTGACACCAATCGCACGGTGATAAGCGATCCATTCCAGCAGGAACGGGCCTTCGTTCTTCATCGTCGTCACAATCATTGTGCGCAGATTTTGCGGCGACTTTTCCGCCACGGATTTCAATTCGGTCACGGGCACCCGCACCGGATTGTGCTGGAATGCCTCGGTAGCGATTGCAAGCAACCGCGCATCTTCGATCAGCGAGGTTTTCGGCACCAGTTTGGCGGTAGACTCTCCCGACACCCGAATTGCCATCGCACGGTAGAACGGCACCATGGGTAACGTCGCCATATGCGCGTCCGCAATGCGGATCATCCGCCAAGCACGCGGCAACCCGGCCTTGCGCGGGGCAACCCCCCAGCGCGTGACCCCACGGATGGCGTCGAATTGGCGACAGATATGGTCACCAAAGCCCGCACCCTTGTTACCCTTCACCCGCCACGGATAGGTCAGCATTCCGCTTAGCGCGATACAGCCGCCCTCGGTGGTGGTGCACAGATCAAACGGATTGACCGCATCCCGCGCCACTATGTCCGATACATCTAACGCCAGCACCGCGCGGGCTTCGCTTAGAAATCGCCACTTTGCGACCTCGTAAATCAGTGGCTCACCCAAGGCTGCGCGCCAACGGTCAGGCTCGGGCTTTTGCATCCGGGCTTTACCGGGGGCGGCGGGGGCTTGATAGAGATGGTTCTGCGCAATGTCGTTCGGCCTACCCAGCGGCAGCGGGCTGTCCAGCAGGACCACGGTAAAATCGAGACCGTTCAGGGCCTTAGCCAGCTCATCATCAAACCCCGGATCGGTGTTCTGCGCTCGGTTTATGATCACCGCGCCGTTCGCGCCGAACTTCCGCGCGTGATAGACCAGCCCTTCAGCCACCTGCGCCGCAGTTTCGTCAATCCGGCTGGACAGCAAACAGTTGCGACCCGAAAACAGATCCGGCTCAGCGCGTGAGGGTGTAGCGTCGAACGTGCCACCTGCAAATCCGCTCGTGGCAGAGCCTTCAGCCGCAGCGCCATCGCCTATACCGACCTCAGCGTCAGCCAAAGCCAGTGGCCCAACGCCATGTGCGGTTATCATTACCGCACCTGCGACCTCGGCAATAGCCTCAATCACAGCGCAACCAACCGTGGCCTGCGCCAAAAACGCCGCAGCTTGCGAGCCTGCGCCGAAGAAATAGCGCCGTCGCTCGTCCGCAGTTTCCACGCAGTCGAGCAGCCGAGGCACGCCAGCTAGGTCACAATCGCGCACGCCAAGGCTGCGGCGTAACACCTGAACCTCAGCCATTTTCGCGTCCTTTGAAGATGCCGCGCAACCTACGCCCCTTTGCCAGCGCGCCGCCGCTCTTTACGATCCTCGCGGTTGGCGCGGCGATCTTCGCGGTCGGCCTTCCGACCCGCCACCGGTTCCGACGCGGTTTCCGATGTCGGCGCTGCCACATCCCCCAAATGCGCGCGGATGATCACGGCCATTACCTTTGCCACCCCGGCATCAGTTACCGAGCGCAGGTTTTCTTCAAAGAACGACGCACCAGCCTTAGTCGAGGTAACAAGTTCATAAGACGGGAAATAATCGACCTCGGGAAAATCGGCGTAAAGCTCGCCAGTGCAGGCCCGCAAAACCGATTTGGAATAGGTAGTGGCGGTCAGTACATGCGCGTCCGAAGCAGTCGCCGTCAATGGCACCGGAGACACCGTCAACAGCACCCGCAGCTTAGGGTTCAACGCCTTCAACCGCGCCAAAGCCGCCACCAGATCGGCGCGCACTTCGGCCAAGCGGAAGTTCACAAAGCCATGGATTTTCTCATCAAACACCCCAGCAATCGTGCCCGGAGCCGTGGGATAAACCTGCCCCGACGGCTTGTGATACCACGCCTCGGTCAGCCCCAGCGTGAAGATAAACACATCGGCGTTGCTGAACACTTCGCGCACTCTTGCCAGATGCTCGACCCGCGCCGCCTGCACGGCCTCCATGCTATCAAAGCCCTGCGGTTCGATGTTGGGGCGCAGAGCGTCGTAAAACCGCCCGCCTTTCTCCCAGACCGCATCAAAGCTGGGCGCGCCGTCCCAAGCCTCATCCAGCAACTGTCGCAATTGGCGCGTGGTGTAGATATTGCCGTAGCGCGCCGAATACATGCCGTAGCCGTATGTGGTCAGCTGATCCGCCGGGATGGCGGCAGGTGCTGGTTCGGCGTCCTGCACGTTAAAGCCGTTCTCGCGCATGGCACGGCCAACATGCTGCGCAAAACACGAGCCTGCGGTGACGATCTTGTCATCCTTCGATAGCGCCCATTTCGCGCGGAAAATATCTGCCGGCGGATAATCCGCCTCTGCCAGCCCGGTGCGCCAGTAGGCCCGCGCGCCCAAGCCCTGATATGGTGAAACCCGTTCCATCATAAACCCCTTAACTACAGCTGAACTTGTAAAGCCTGGCGCACCAGCGGCCAGATCGCTTGCCCAAAAGCCGCGTTCATATGGGCGGCATCGGTGCCGCCTCCCTCGCCGCTGATAAGCCGAGACGCGTCTTTGTTATAGGCTGCCGCAGTCATAATACCGTCCTGCACCGTTTCGGGCGGTTGCGGCACCAGCGTGGCATAAGGCGCAAGCGCCGCCGTTACCGATTGCAAAAAGGCAGCACCGATCTGCACCGCATCACCCGCGACGATCGCCTCATCCCAACCATAATCCGCGGTGCCCGCTTGGCCTTGCCTGATCCACGACGCCCAATGCGGCTCGGCCATTGCAACAATCGGCGTGCTTACAACCGAGCGGATCATCGTCGCCAGTTCCACCAACCGGGTCGAGCCATAACGCTCGGTCAGAAATTCTTGCACAAACTGCGGATGCACCAAGGTCTTTTCGGCATCTGCGCTAAGCCCAACCCAAGCGTGGGTTTTGTAAAACCGCAGGATGCGTTTAACGCTGACATTCAAGCCGACAAGGAAAAAACCGTCATAATCCGCAAGCCTGATCTTATCCTGTCCGGCCGACATGCGTTGGAAATGCTCGGCAATATCCTTGCGCTTGGGGATAATAAAGCCATCCTCTAGCTTTACGTGGCGCATACCGTCACTGGGGGCTCCGAAGAACGTCGGCTTTACATCGGCCCATGCCGCAGGGTCTGCGGCCACCGAGGCATCCCAACCGAGCTTGAGCGCTGCGATATGCGAATTGCCGATCACACAGACCCGCATCACGAGAACGCCTCTAGCAGTTCGTCTTCGCACATCACGCGTGAGCCGCCGCCAGACTTCTTAGCGCCAGTATTCTCGCCAACAGCTTTTTCGCCGCCAGCTTTCTCGCCGCCAGCTTTTCCTGCCTTACCGTTTGCTCGCTCTGCCCGGCGCTGCGCACGATCACGCTTTTCGCGCGGTGCATCGGAAGGCGCGGGAATGCCCATCTCGGCATCTTCCATAGCGGCAACTTCTGGTTTGGCCACAGCCACCGCATCCAACAGATCACCGCCCGCCATCAATTTTTGTACCAGCGCCACGACGCGGGCATCCGGCTCTGGCAGCGACAGTCGCGTCAAAAGCATATCCAGCACCGGATCATAAACGACAGCCGAAAAGCGCGCCGCACAATGTGCCGCCACCGCCCGCAACAGGCCCTGCCCTGCCATCGCCGCCAAATCCTGCGCTGGATCAGCCACCACCAAACGGATCGTCAACGCCGGGTTCACCGTGATCAATGCCGCATACAAAGTCGCGAAATCATCAACCATTGTATCTGCCGCGTAAACAGTCGGCTCAAGCTTGCAACCACGTGCGAGCTTGGTCCCTGCCGCCTGCGCCGGGTAAACCCAGCCGTCCGCTGCATCCACCAACCCCATCACCTTAGACAGTGGCAGCACCAGAGTTGTCACGCCTTGCAACAACTTTAGCACCGCCGCCAAATGCGTGTCGCGGTAAACTACAAGCTCGGCCTTGCTCGCAAAACCCGAAGGGTCGATGCCCGGTCGCGTCGCATCCATGAAACTGCCATCCGGCGCCGCGCAGATCCAATGCTTGGGCTGACGCACACCGGTCGCGGCCTGCACAAGCTGCAGGATCTGCCGCAAATCGCCCAACGCACCACAGCGGGCCGAGGCGAAGCCAAACTGAAATCGTGCCGCCAATGTCTCAGAGATTTGCTTCGGCGCTGGCTCCACATCGGCGATTTTCAATCCTACGGAGCGCAGACAGGCCGCAACCGACCAAACTGCATCGCCGCCCAGAACCCCTACAGCGGGCAGGCCCGCGTCTTTGCGCACACGGCGCGAGACAACCCCCGGTTCGTTCTGGTGCTCAATCATACTATTTCCACTACTGCTTAACTTTTCCGATAGCCTACTGGGACGGCGCGAAATCGGAAAGCGGTTTTATTCTGCGCTGCGGCTGAGCAGGTGCAAATTCGGCGATTTTCGAGCCGATCCGACAAGGCAATCCGCCAGTCCGCCTCACACTGGCCTTTCGACAACGCTGCGCGGTTAAATCCCTCAGATTGCAACGACACCGCGACAGCGTACCTCAAACACTTTGAGGCATGTCGCCAACGGCTGTTGCATAAAAGGAAACAGAATGCGAAACCTTTGAAAGTCGAAAGGCCGGAACTGGCGTGAATACGGCGCAAGCTACCGTCGTTATCGCGAAACTTTGCGCCTCAAGTGCGGCAATAACTTAGTAACAAAGAGTGACCTTGATACCATGGCAAAAACCGATAAACCTCAAAAAAATACACCGATGATTGCAGCCCCAGAAGCAACGCCGTTTCGCCGCAATCTCGGCCTGCGCTACACCGAATTTGTCGATGGCTTGCATCAGGCGATGGCGTTTGACTGGTATCTTGAGGTCGGTTGCCGTGCGGGTCGGTCCTTTGCACCCGTGACTGGCAAGACCATCGCCGTCGATCCGTTTTTCAAAGTCGAAATCAACGCCATCGGCGTCAAACCCAAACTGCTGGTGTTCCAACAAACCAGCGATGATTTCTTTGCCGATGGCTATCTGAAAAAGCTGGGTATCCAGCTTTCGTACTCATTCCTCGACGGTATGCACCTGTTTGAATATCTGCTGCGCGATTTCATCAACACCGAGGCGAACAGCGATCCGAAAGGCGTCATCGCCATGCACGATTGCCTGCCGTTCGGGGCTCGGCAGCTGACGCGCGATCTCAAAAACCTGCCACGCGGGCCTTGGACAGGCGACGTCTGGAAATTGCTGCCGATCCTGCAACGCTACCGTCCCGAACTGAAGCTGACGGTATTGACCTGTCGCCCGACCGGCCTTGTGTTCGTGACCAACCTTGATCCGAGCAACACCGTTCTCAAAGACAACTACGACAAAATTCTGGCCGAATGGCTCAACCAAGACATGCTGGAATATGGCTTGGATAAGTTCTACTCCATCTACGAGCCTTTAGACCCAGAAGAATTTGCAGCCGCCGGTTATCCGATTTTTGCCGATGTCCGGCTCGATCCAGGTTTGGCGCACAAGCCAACCAAAGTGACCAAGTAGCAAGGGCAGGACGATGGTTAACCTGAACGACGCAAGCCTTGCGCCCAACCCTACAGGCGGCTGGTCGAGCAGCCTGACTTCGGTCGCCTCTGCGGTGATTGCCACCACGGTGTCGCAAGAGATGATCCAACCGATGGGCGTGTTTGACGCCGACGGTCATTATCTGCATCAAGCCGTGCTGTGGCGGGACCGCCCGTTGATGACCGAACCAGAAGCCGTGCCCGATACGGTGGAGACATTGCCGGGGCGCTGGATCTGGGGTGGGATTTTGCTGAACCACTTCGGGCATTTCCTGACCGAAACCACTGGCAGACTATGGGCGGTGGACGCGGTCAAGGGTGATGTTGACGGCATCATCTTCGTGTCGAAACGCGATTCAGATGAAGACGGCAACGTTGTGGCTTTGCAAAAGTACCACGAAATGTTCTTTGATATGCTTGGGCTGACCTTGCCGATCAAGATCGTCACCAAACCGACGCGCGTGGAACTGTTAGAGGTACCCGGCCAAGGCTTTGGTATCGGTAAGATGGCCAGCGGCACTGCTGAATTTCGCAGCTTCGTGCGCAATCGCTTTGCCAAGGATTTGGCGCCGGTGGGTGGCGACAAGCTCTATATCTCGCGCTCGGGTCTCAGCGCTATTCGCGGCGGCATTCTTGAAGAACCCCGGTTGGAAAACCTGCTCGCGGCGGATGGCTACGAGATTTATCATCCGCAAAAGCACAGCCTGACCGACCAAATTGCCCGCTACAAGGCGGCGAAGCAGATCGTGGCGCTGGATGGGTCGGCACTGCATTTGCTGGCGATGGCCGGCCATTCCGGTCAGCAGGTTGCGATGATCAAACGCCGTGACAGCGATGCGAGCGTCAGCATTTTCAACCATCTCGCCGCGTTTTTGCAGCGTGCGCCCTTGGTGGTCAATGTGATCTTGCAAGACTGGATCAGGTCGGACCGCACGCGGGCGGATCGGTTTTCGGTGGGAGAGCTGGACTTCGCCAAATTGGGCGGCGAACTTGCGGCGGCGGGCTTTATCGCTTCGGCGGAGGCTTGGAAATGTCTGACCGATGTTGAGGCCAAGGCGGCCATCGCTGAGGTTGAAAAGCAGCTGAAGGGCAAACTGACCTTCACTCCGGCGCCCCGGAAGAATGGCAAGGCGGTGCGGGCTGTGGCAGCTGAAAAGCCAGCCGAGCCGAAGGTCAACGCGCGTCGTGAGCAGCGCATGGCCAACAAAGCTGCCGAGCCTACCGAGCGGCGCAAGCGGCGGTTGGCTCAGAACAGTTAGGCCGAAGAACAGCCCGACCAGCTGGCCACGCGTGAACAAAGGCTCAGTTCGTGGATTATCAAAGAGTTAGCGGTAGGGTTAAGGCTTTGTTAAGCTTTGCCCCCACCTCTCGCCTGCATCCGAACGAGCAACGTGTCCACTGCGCAACACTCCGCCTGCGCTCAGCTTGATCGCTCCGACGAGGCTCGCGGTACGCGCGCAGTGCCGCTATGCTGGGCCTCAGCAGTCAAAAACAAAAACAACAAGGCACATAGCATGAAAATCCAAACCACGCACGTAGTTGCGGCGATCAGCCTTGTTTTGGGCTGTTCGGCGGCGCAAGCCGAAGTAACCGGCCGGCAACTTAAGTTGTCACAATCGGCGTTTACCGATGATTTCTCGATCGCCAAAACCAATATCAGCGGCTCGGTCGAGTTGGCTTTTGGCCCACAATTCGGCATACAGATGGATCTTGGCGTCAACCTGCTGAACTTCGCCGATGAGACCGCCACCAATTTTGTTACCCACGGAACCTATAAACTCGGCGACAACACGGCGCTTGGCGCATTTTATGGCTTGGACGCGGTAAACGGCGGGCGCACCGATATCTACGGCGTCGAGGCGGCGCAGAACTTTGGCACGGGCGGCGTGCAGGGCTATGTCGCGCATGCCGAGGATGGCGGTGGCAGCGGCACAGTGCTCGGCGTCAGCGGCGGCATGGTGATGGGCAACGGCGTGGGCATCGGCGGTTCGCTCGATCACGGCTCGTTTGACGGCACCTCACTGACCCGCTACGGGTTGCGCGGATCTTTTGGTCTGGGCGAAAGCTCCAAAATGTTCGCAGAGCTCGGTGCGCTCAACACCGATGATGGCTCGGAAACCTATGCCAAAATCGGCGCAACCTATAACTTTGGCAGCAATTCCGGCCTGATGTTCGGCGACCGCAGCGTCTTCAACCTGCTGCCGGGTTCTTAAGGCGCACAGCCTGCGGTGCATCTATTATTGCCAAGCTTAAAGCCCTTCGAGCGGCCAAGTCCCGAAGGGGCGAGGCCGCTGGAGCGGGACGCAAATTCAGTGCAAGTTGAGTAAAATCAAATGCCCGGAGCACGCCGCCCCGGGCATTTTGTTAATGCCCTACCGCACCTTCAATGTTGCCAATCCGACCATCGCCAAGATCAAACTGATGATCCAAAAGCGGATCACAATCTGCGGTTCGGCCCAACCTTTTTTCTCAAAATGGTGGTGGATCGGAGCCATTAGGAAGACGCGTTTGCCTGTCTTTTTGAAGTAGAGCACTTGGATAATGACGCTCAAAGCCTCGACCACGAACAGGCCACCGACGATAGCGAGGACGATTTCGTGTTTGGTGCAGACGGCGATTGCTCCTAAAGCGCCACCCAAGGCCAGCGATCCGGTGTCGCCCATGAACACCGCAGCTGGCGGGGCGTTATACCACAGGAAGCCTAGGCCGCCGCCGAACAGGGCAGCTGCGAACACCAGTAATTCACCGGTGCCGGGGACAAAATGCACGCCGAGATATTCGGCAAAGTTGAAGTTGCCGACGATGTAGGAAATCACCCCCAAAGTGCCGCCCGCGATCATCACTGGCATGATGGCGAGGCCGTCAAGGCCATCGGTCAGGTTCACTGCATTGGCAGCCCCAACGATGACGATCATGCCGAACGGGATGAAGAACACGCCCATGTTCAGCAACACGTTTTTGAGCAGTGGCAGGGCGAGCTGATTGGTCAGTTCCGGCGGATGAAAGCTTGACGCCGCATAGGTTGCCAGCGCCGCAATGAGCAGGCCCGCGATCATCCGCACCCGGCCCGAGACGCCTTTGGTGTTTTGCTTGGTCACTTTGGCGTAATCGTCGGCAAATCCGATCAACCCAAAGGCCAGCGTCACCAGCACCACGATCCAGACATAGGGGTTATCCAGCCGCGCCCACATCAGCGTCGATACCATCAACGCCGACAGGATCAGCAGGCCCCCCATGGTCGGGGTACCGGCCTTGATGAAGTGGCTTTGCGGGCCATCATCGCGGATCGGTTGGCCTTTACCCTGCCTGCGACGCAACAGGTCAATCAGCGGGCGGCCAAAGATGAAACCGAAGATCAACGCCGTGGCAAATGCGCAGCCAGCGCGGAAAGTGATGTAGCGAAACAGGTTGAAAACGTCGCCGCCGTCCGAAAACTCGGTGAGCCAGTACAGCATTACGCTTCTCCTTGTGTCGCGTCTTGGTGCGCGGCGTTTTTTGCTTCGGGGTCTTTCGCTTGCAGCGCTGCCTGCCCCAATTTGCGCAGGGCGTCAACGATGAGACTGACTTTTATGCCCTTGGAACCCTTCACCAGCACGATATCCCCTGCGTCAATCAGGCTGCGCGGACGGGCGGCGAGGTCGCGGGCATCGGGCACCCACTCGCCCCGTTGGGCGCGCGGCAGTTTGGCATAGAACGACTTCATCCGAGGCCCGACGCAGTGGATCAGGGCGATTTCGCTGAGGTGAGGATGGCTGGCGATGGCTTGGTGCAGGGCGATTTCAGTCGGCCCGAGTTCCAGCATGTCGCCCAAGATCGCAATGCGGCGACCTTTGCCGACGCGGCCTACGCCATCTTGTGGGGTGGCGGCGATCAGCACATCCAAGGCTGCGGCCATCGAGGCCGGATTGGCGTTGAAGGCGTCGTCGATCAGATCGAAGCTGGTTTCCTCAACGATATCAAGCGTGATATGTTCGCGCGTGCCACGACCCGCCGGCGGTTGCCAGCGGCCAAGGTCCGAGGCTGCGATCATCGGATCCAGGTGCAGGGCATCGGCCACCGCCAAGGCTCCCAAACCATTGGCTGCGAAATGGCGGCCGGGGGTGAGGACTTTGAACAGGCTCGGTATGCCTCGGCGGGTGGCTTGCACGATGGTGGCGGTATCGCAGAGTTTCACTTGGGTCAGGCGGTAATCGGCAGTGTCATTGGCACCGAAGGTTATCGGGGTGGCGTGGGCTTTCAGCGCGGCGTCGAGCAGAATCGGGGTGATGCTTTGATCGCCGGGGAAAATCGCTACGCCATTCGGGCGCAGGCCATCAAAGATTGCGGCTTTCTCGCGGGCGATGTCTTCGAGGCTGGCGAAAGCCTCCAAGTGGGCGGCGGCGACGATGGTGATTAACGCCACGTCTAGATCAGCGAGGCGCGCGAGGGGGGCGATTTCGCCGGGGTGGTTCATGCCGATCTCGATCACCGCATAGTCGGTGTCTTGCGGCATCCGGGCGAGAGTTAACGGCACGCCCCAGTGGTTGTTGTAGCTGGCCTCAGCGGCATGGGTGCGACCCTGCCCCGACAGGATACGGCGCAGCATTTCCTTGGTGGAGGTTTTGCCGACCGACCCGGTAACGCCGATCACCTTAGCGCGGGTGCGGGCGCGGGCGGCTTGGCCTAGTTTCTCAAGCGCATGCAACACGTCTGGCACGATCAGCAGCGGGGCGTCGGCGGGGGTGCCTTCCGGGATGTGGGAGACGAGGGCGGCGGCCGCACCTTTGGCCAAGGCAATGGCCACGAAATCATGGCCATCGCGCACATCCTTCAGCGCCACGAACAGATCGCCCGGTTGAATTGTGCGGGTGTCGATGGAGACTCCGGTGGCGGTCCAATCACGCGTGCAGTGCCCGCCGGTAGCGGTTACGGCGTCGGCTGAGGTCCAAAGTTGTGTCATAGCAATCCATCCAATGCGGCGACGGCGATGCTGGCCTGCTCCACATCGTCAAACGGGTAGGTGTTGCCCATGATGGTCTGACCGGACTCGTGACCCTTGCCCGCCACCAGCAAAGCGTCGCCGGGTTGCAGGGCATCGACGGCAAGCAGGATCGCCTCGGCGCGGTCGCCGACTTCGTTGGCCTCGGGGCAAGCGGCCATAATGGCGGCCCGGATCAGCGCCGGGTCTTCCGAACGAGGGTTGTCATCGGTGACATAGAGCACATCGGCGTTGTCGCGGGCAGCGGCCCCCATCAGCGGGCGTTTACTGGTGTCACGGTCGCCGCCTGCGCCGAACACCACGATCACGCGGCCCATCACATGCGGACGCAAGGCGCGCAGCGCGGTTTGCAAGGCGTCAGGGGTGTGGGCGTAATCCACGAACACCGAAGCGCCGTTTGTTCGGGTGCCTGCGAGTTGCATCCGGCCCCGCACGCCTGTCAGTTGTGGCAGCACGGCGAAGACGTCGCGGGCGGATTCTCCGGCAGCGATCACCAAGCCTGCGGCCAAGGCGACGTTCTCGGCCTGAAATCCACCGATCAGGTTGAGGCGGATTTGGTAGGGCGTACCCTTCCAGTCGTAGCGCACGTCTTGGCCCAATGCGTCAAAACGCTGACCGAGGATGCGCAGATCGCAGCCCTCCCCCTGCCCGACCGAGATCAGGCTTTGGCCGCGCGCCACCGCGATCAGCGCCACCTCATGCCCCTTGGGGTCATTCATGTTGACCACCGCCACGCCGTCTTCGGGCAAAACACGGTCGAACAAGGCAGCCTTGGCGGCGAAGTAAGCCTCAAACGTGTGGTGATAATCGAGATGGTCTTGGGTGAAATTGGTGAAGCCCGCAGCCTTCAGCCTCACGCCATCCATCCGACGCTGATCAAGCCCGTGGCTAGAGGCTTCCATCGCGGCATGAGTGACGCCTTCTGCCGCAGCTTGTGAGAGCATCCGGTGCAGGGTTATCGGATCGGGCGTGGTATGGGCCGAGGGTGCCGACCATGCGCCCTCAACGCCAGTGGTGCCGATGTTGATCGCAGCATAGCCCAACGCCATCCAAATCTGCCGCGCAAACGTCGCGACCGAGGTTTTGCCGTTGGTCCCCGTCACCGCCACCATGGTTGCAGGCTGCGCGCCAAACCACAAAGCAGCGGCGCGGGCTAAAGCCTCACGCGGTTCCTCTGCCACGATCAACGCGGCATCAGACGCGGCCAAAACATCGGCTGCAATCTTTGCCCCGGTGGCATCAGTCAGGATCGCGGCGGCACCCTTCTCCAATGCGCCCGCGATAAAGTTTGCACCATGCACCACGGCCCCCGGCATTGCGGCAAACAGAAACCCCGGCTGCACAGCGCGGCTGTCGAGCGTGATGCCAGTCAGAACCGGATTGCGGCCTTCGCGGGCGGTGAGGCCCAGATCTGCTATCGTCTTTGCCCGCTCTGCCATCTCATGCCCCAAGCTTAATTCTTGACGGCTATTAGACCATCCAAGCTGGCGGCTTCAACCTGTGGCCGCATCCCAAGCAGCGGCGCTGCGCGGCGGATAATCTCGGCCGCAACTGGAACGGCAGTCCAACCAGCGGTGCGGCGCGGCTTTGGCCCGGTATTTTCCGAAGGCTCGTCCAACGTCACCACCAACACGTATTTCGGATCGTTGGCCGGGAACACGCTCGCAAAGGTGTTGACCACTTTGTCATGGTAATAGCCGCCGCCGCGCTTGGTCTTCTCGGCGGTGCCGGTCTTGCCTGCAACTGCGTAACCCGGAACGTCGCCAAGGCTCGCGGTGCCTTCGGTGACCACGCGGCGCATCATACCGACCGCCAGATCGGCCACCCGTTCCGACAAAATCCGCTCACCCTGCATGGGCGCTGTGCGCTTCAGCAACGTTGGCGTCACCTTGATGCCACCATTGGCAATGCTTGCGTAAGCGGTGGCGAGGTTCAACGGGCTGCCCGAAATACCGTGACCATAAGCCGCCGTGATCGTGACGATTTCCGGCCAACGCGCAGGACGCAATGGCTTGGCGCCCTTGGCTTCGACCAATTCGACGGGTGAGGCATCAAACAGGCCGAGCGATTTCAGAAAAACCTGCTGACGCTCGCCACCAATCATCATCGCAATATGAGCGGTGCCGACATTGGACGATTTGGCAATAATATCGCTTACCGACAGCATCGGGCCGTAGTTGTGGCCTTCAAACTCATTGATCTTGAACTTGCCGTAATACATCGGCGCATTGGCATCGACGAGGGTTTCTGGCGTCACCAGACCCAGCTCGATAGCTTGCGACGCGGCGAAGATTTTGAAGGTCGATCCAAGCTCGTAAACCCCTTGCACCGCGCGGTTGAACAGCGGGCTATCGGAAGGCTCGCCCGAGGTCGGGTTGGCGGGGCGGTCGTTTGGATCAAAGGTTGGGCCCGCAGCCAAAGCGACGATTTCGCCGGTGTTGACATCCATCAGCACAGCAGCGCCGCCCTTGGCGTTCATCATGGTGATACCCGCCGAAAGCACGTCCTCAACCGCCGCCTGCACGGTAATATCCAGCGAAGTGACCAAAGGCGTGCCAGCCTGTGCCGGATCACGCAGACGGGCGTCGGCGAATTTCTCAAGCCCCGCCGTACCGATCACCTCGGCGCTGTGCACGCCTTCCGCGCCAAAGGACGAGCCACCCAAAACATGCGCAGCCAAGGTGCCATTCGGGTAAAGTCGCATCTCACGTGGGCCAAACAACAAGCCGGGGTCGCCGATTTCATGCACCAGTTGCATCTGCTCCGGGCTGAGAACTTTGCGCACCCAAAGGAAGCTGCGGCCATCGGTAAAGCGGCGCAGCAGGGTCTTCTCATCCAGATCGGGGAAAATCGCTGCGAGTTGTTTCGCCACCCGGGCGGGATCAATCAAGTCGCGGGTTTGCACATACAGAGCATGTGTCAGCATATTGGTGGCAAGGATGCGGCCATTGCGATCAACGATATCGGCGCGACCGGCATCAATCTCGGCGCCCGCCGAAGCGGTGCGCGGCTCGACCGGTTCCGAGGCCGCAATCGTGCCCATCCGAGCGCCGATCAGGGTAAAAGCGCCAAAGAACGACATCGCCAGAATAACCAGCCGCACCTGCGCCGAGCCACGCGACTTGTCGCGCATGACTTCATGGCGCAGCCGGAGGTTTTCGCGCTCTATACTATCAGGGTTTTCGCCCTTTTGACGGGCGTGCAGGATACGGGCCAGCGGGCGGAGCGGGGTACGGGTCGTCATGGCGTTTGCGCTCCTTCTGGATCAGCGATGGCTGCGCCGTCCAGCGTGCCTGCGACCAATTCAGTGCCGTTTATCGGGATGTTGGTGATCAAAGGTGCGGGCGGCATCGCGATTTGCGCCACAACGCCGAATTGCGAAGGCTGCATCGGCAGCAGGCCCAAACGATCAAAGTTCAGCGTCGCCAGATCGCGCAAACGGTCGGGGCGGTTGAGGTAAGCCCATTCCGCACGCTCAATCGAAAGGCTTTCGCGCAAGCCCGCGATTTCGTTCTGAATATCGGTGACTTCGCGCAAACTCGCCTGCGTGGCATAGTTCTCACGGTAAGCCCAAAACCCCAAAGCCATCACGGCAAGGAACGACAGAACGTAAAGCACAGGGCGCATGGCTTAGCGGTGTCCTTTTTTAGGTTTCGGCAGGTCAGGCGCGTTCAGGGCGCTGGCCTCGATATCTTTGGCAGGCGCTTCGGTGCGCCGCGCCACACGCAGCTTCGCCGAACGCGCGCGCGGGTTTTCGTCAAGCTCTTGGTCATCCGGGCCAATCGCCTTGCGGGTCACCAGATCGAACCGCGCCGTGGTGTTTTCTTTCACAGGTGCGTAGCGATTGGAGTTCGGCTCCTCGCCCGCCGCCTGTTGGAAGAAGCGTTTCACCACGCGGTCCTCCAGCGAGTGAAACGTCACAACCGCCAACAGCCCGCCGGGTTTCAAGGCGCGTTCAGCCGCCAGAAGCCCCTGTACCAGTTGGGTAAACTCCTCATTCACCGCGATGCGCAGGGCTTGAAAGCTGCGGGTGGCGGGATGGCTCTGCCCGGGTTTCGGACGCGGCAGACATTTGGCGACGATCTCGGCCAAACGCAACGTCGTCAGGATAGGATCGGCGCGCTGTTCAACAATCGCATGGGCGATGCGGCGCGAGGCGCGTTCTTCGCCGAAATGATACAGGATATCGGCAAGCCGCTGCTCTGACGCGGTGTTGACGATATCGGCGGCAGACTCGCCCGATTGGCTCATCCGCATATCAAGCGGGCCGTCTTTCTGGAACGAAAACCCGCGTTCAGCTTGGTCGATCTGCATCGACGACACGCCAAGATCGAGCACTACCCCATCCAGCAAAGCGCCCGCGTGTTGATCCATGTCCGAGAAATTACCAGCCACCAGTCGCAGCTTGTCGCCATATTCCGCGGCCCAAGACGCCGCCATCTGCAACGCCAATGGGTCGCGATCAACGCCGATCACGCAATCCGCACCCGCTTCCAGCAGCCCGCGCGTATAGCCGCCTGCGCCAAAGGTGCCGTCCAACCACAACCCGCGCACCGGGGCGACAGCCGCCAGTAATGGCCGCAATAATACGGGGATATGCGGAGAGCGGCCGATGTTCTGGTCGCGGATCGGGTCCATATCAACCCGCCCGCGCGGCCCGGCCAACCAAGGCCAAGGGATCGACGCCATCTTCATCGTCTTCGTTTTCGGCGTCGTATACTTCGCGGCGATACAGCTTGAAACGGTTGGTAAAGCCCGCAAACGCGGCCTCGCCAGCCTCATCAGCGCCAAAACCCATCTTGATGCGGACTTTCAGCGGCAGAACCACGCGGCCATCGGGTTCAATCTCGACCATCACTGATCGTGAGATCAACTCGCGCTCAGCGCGGTCGCGTTCATCAGAACCAAGCTCCATCGCTTCGATTTTCGCGGCCAACGCATCAGCGCCTGCTTTTGAATAACACTCGACGAAGTTACGGTTTTTGCCGCCATAAACCATGTACACGCGGGGGCGGCCACCGTCTGCGGCGGGGTCTTGGGCTTCCAGAATACGGCGAAAGGCTGCTGGGATGGATACCCGCGCCTTGCTGTCTACCTTCTGGTAGACTTCGCCTCTGAACGCCTCGCTCACCATCGGCCTTGCGGCTCCTTTTGGGGTTATTGAACCCCGGAAATAGAAAGGGCGGATCGAGCTGCTGCCACTGCTCGATCCGCCCACTGTCCCATCGCTGGGCGTCCTGCTGCGCTTACCACCTGGGGGAGATGTCTGCTCGCTCGCGCGCCGGATCTGTCGAAGTCGGTAAGGCGGGGTGCCTGTATGAGCCTGTCTTTTTCGCCTTGTTCGGGGTCTTCAGCCGCCCCTGCTTTTTTTGTCCCGCCGTCCCGACTTCGTGAGAACAGGGATGCCATGGGATTTCATGGGAAGCAACGGAAATTTTTGGGAATAGGCGGGGAAGATGTGGTTTTGCACCAGTGCGCAGAACAGCATCTAGTGGTCTGCCACGCTAAATTTAGCCAGTAACGGCCCAATCACAGCGCCGTGAGCACAAGATATAGCGGTGTAGAAATTTGTGCATGGCTGCCCATGATTTCCCAGAAAATTACGCGGGACGATCAAAGTCGCGTAATTTTTGCGCTAAAACTGGCCGAATCATTAGGCACTGCTTCGGTGAAACGCAAAAAACCGAGGTTTCCCCCGGGTTTTCCCATGCTTTCCCAGCTTCAGTGATTCGCCAAGACAGGTTTCCCATGAAATCCCGGATGGATGC
>NZ_JAQGKQ010000022.1 GCF_028290025.1 Cypionkella sp.
TTCCTGCGCCTCTGACACCTCTATGGGCAGGCCGCACACATCGGCGAACATCTGCGCCCAGAACGGGCTGCGGCTGCCGCCTCCGGTTAGGATCAGGCTCGTCGCCTCGCCCTGCATCGCGGCAAAGCAGTCGCGAGTTGCATAGCACATCGCCTCATAGACGGCGCGCAGCAAGTGCTCGCGCGTGGTGTGGCTGCCCATCCCGAAGAACACGCCGCGCGCTTGGGCGTCAAAGAACGGCGCCAGCACGCCGCTGCCGTTGACGTAAGGAAGCATGACCACGCCACCAGCGCCGCGCGGTATCGCCTTGGCGCTGGCCTCCATCGCCTCGAAATCCCACGCGCCATCGGGCTGTTTTGGCCCGCCAAACCGGTCAAGAAACCAATCCATCGTTATGGTGCCAGACGTGTTGGGCAATATCCGCAAATAGCGCGTGAAGGGCATGGCGAATAGAAAGCCAAGACCTTCCGGCGCGCGGTCCGGTCCGGCAAGAACCCGGCTGTTCAGGCAACTTGTCCCCAGCACCGTTACCGATTGACCGGGCCGAATGCAGCCGACGCCAAGCGCATTCGCCGGCGCATCGCCAAGGCCAACAACGACCGGAGTGCCGACGGCAAGACCGGTTTCCGCCGCCGCGTTAGCCGACACAAAGCCCGCCACATCGCCAGATTCCAAAATGCTAGGCAACTTGCCGACCCACTCAGCAGCGCCGCACAGACGTAGAACGTCCGGTGAATGGCGGCGCGCGTTAATGTCGCCGGGCACAAAGGACACATCGGAGGGATCGGTCGCAATTTCTCCAGTTAAGCGGAACCGCAGATAGTCTTTTGCACAAAAAACGACGGACGCTTGGGCCGTAACTGCGGGCTCATGCCGCGACAGCCAAGCCAGCAGCATCACCGTGATACCCGGCATCAGACTGTTGCCAGAAATATCAAAAATCTCCGCCAGAGTGCCCGCTTCTTCCAGCGCCATTTGTTGGGCTTGCGCACGCGCATCAGGCCAGCAGATCGCGTTCCTCAATGGTTTGCCGTCCGCATCCAGCACCCAAGCGCCGCCCATGTGACCGGCGATGCCGATACCTTTGATCGCCTGTGCTGCCACATCAGCAGCGGCAATGGCGTCGCGGATTGCTGCGGCACACAGCGACCATGTGGTTTCGGGGTCTTCCTCATGCCAACCGGGATGCAGGTGCAAAACCTCGACACGACGCTGGCCTTGGCCACAGGATCGGCCCGCAGCGTCAAAGACCACGGCCTTGATGACCGAAGTGCCTTTGTCGATGCCGATGACAAAACTGCCTTCTGCGGTCCGATCTGAGGTGGCGTCTGTGGTCATGTCCAGCCTCAGACCGAAAGCGCTGCGGCTTGGACGAGCGCGGCAGTGGGAACAGCTAGGCGGCTGGCAAACCGCCGGGTCTCTTGTGTGTCGGGGTCAAAGAAGAACATCGCGTTGGCATCGATCACCACGTCAACAGGTTCATCAATGGCGAAATCTCGGTCATGCGGAACGAGAGCTTGCACCGTGCCGCTGCCGATCTGCACCGTCACCAAAAGCGCGTCGCCCAACTGTTCAGATACATAAACCTTGCCACTCACCCGCATCCCTTCGGGCGCATCGCCTGCACCTGCGCGGCGCACATCGACGCCGCTGGGGCGCGCGCCGACCAGAAGTCGGGCGTCACGGCTGATCATATCGCGCACAATTGCGGGCAGGGTCACAGTCTCGCCGCCAAATTGCCCGCTAAGCGCAGCCCCATCGCTCACATGGTCGATCGGGAACAGGTTCATCGAATGCAGGCCAAAGAACTGCGCCACGAAGGCATTGACGGGCTTGTTGTGGATTTCATCAGGTGTGCCAACCTGCTGCAACTGGCCCTCGCGCATCAACGCCAGCCGGTCGGTCATCGTCATCGCTTCGATGGGATCGTGGGTCACGATCACCGAGGTGGTCCCAAGCGAGCGTTGCAGGCGCTTCAACTCTCCCCTCAGGCGGGCGCGCAGCAGCGTGTCGAGGTGGGCAATCGGCTCGTCCAGACACAAAAGGTTCGGGCGGCGCACCAAGGCACGGGCAATGGCGACGCGCTGCTGCTGCCCCCCTGACATTTGCGAGGCACGCCGGTCGATCAGATGCGCGATGTTGAGCATCTGCGCCACATCTTCAACCGCCGCCGCGATCTGCGGCTTGGGCATCCCTGCAATCTTCAACGGATACGAGATGTTTTGCCGCGCCGTCATATGCGGGTAAAGTGCGTTCTGCTCGAACACCATCGCAATGTTGCGCTGCTGCGGTGTCTTATCCTCGACCGGAACGCCATCGAACAGGATTGAGCCAGAGGTGGGTTGCTCAAGCCCCGCCAGCATCCGCAGGACCGAGGTTTTGCCCGACCCCGATGGCCCGAGCAGGCCGAAAAACTCACCATCCTCAATGGCAAAGCTGACGTCACGCACCGCATGGACGACACCGCCGTAGGACTTCACAAGATTGGTCAGGGTGACTGACGCCATGACGAGTACTCCTTATCGGCCGCCGAGTTCGACGGAAAAGCTGCGGATCAGCGCGCGCTGCATGTAGAAGGAAATGATCAGCAGGGGGCCAATCGCGACGATACCGATGGCGCCAAGCTGGCCCCAATTCGGTTGCTGGAACAGAAAGAAGCTGGCGAGCGCCTTGGGCAGGGTGATGACCTTTTCACCGGTCAGGACGAGGGCGAAGAGGAACTCGTTCCAAGCGAAGATCATCGACAGGATGCCAGCGGTCAGAATCCCGGGCTTGGAGAGGGGCAAAAGGATGTCCCAGAACAGGCGATACCAAGGGGCACCGTCGATCCTTGCAGCCTCTTCATAGCTTTTGGGTATCTGGCGGAGAAACTCGGAGAGAAGCCAGATCACCAGCGGCAGGTTCATAAAAGTGTAGATGAGGATCAGGCCGGAATAGGTGTCAAACAAGGAAAACTTCTGGAACATTAGGTAGAAGCCAATCACCGGCACGATGGGCGGCATCATCCGCAGCGACAGGATGGTGAAACTCAGTTGGCCATGCGGCGGGAAGCGGCGGGCCAGCGCATAGGCCGCCGGATAGCCGAGGATCAAGCAGAACGCGGTCGAGATTGACGAGACAATCAGGCTGTCGGTGATGCCCTTGCCGCCGCCAATCGCCCAGCCTTTCGAGAAGTTCTCCAAAGTGGCGTCAGCGGGCAAGATCGTCGGCGGGCTGATGAACAGCTCGGTGTAAGGCTTGAACGCGGTGATCAGCAGCCAGATCAGCGGGGCGAGGAACAGCAGCAAAAGCAATGTCATCGCGATATGGCGCAGGATCGTGCTTAGCCGCTCGCCAGGCGAAAGCTTTGGGGAAAAGGCGGTCATGCGGCGACCCTTTCGATTTTCACGGGTGGAAGTTCAGAACCAGTGGCTCGGCCTCGCCTACGTACCATTGCGAGGATCGACATGGTCCCGACGGTCAGCAGCACCAATTGGACGATACTCAACGCCCCGGCTAGTCCAAAGTCGAAGCGGCCAAAGCCCATGTCGTAGGTGTAATAGGCGAGGTTCTGTGTGCTGGTGCCGGGGCCGCCCTTGGTCAGAATGTAGACCACGTCGAACACCTTGAAGCTGTCGATGAAGCGCAACACGAAAGCGACGGTCATGTAGGGGATCAGCATCGGCAGCACGATATGCACGAAGGTCTGCCAGCGGTTAGAGCCATCAACCCGTGCCGCTTCAAATATCCGGTTCGGGATAGAGCGCAGACCGGCCAGCAGCACGACCATAACGAAGGGGGTCCATTGCCAGATATCCACCAGAACGATGGTCGGAAGTGCCCAGTCGGGCGATTGCGCCCAGGCGGGCGGTTGAAATCCCATTCCGCGCAACAGCGCGTTCAGCGGGCCATAAATCGGGTTCAGGAACAGGTTCCACGCAAAGCCCACCACAATCGGCGCAAGCATCATCGGGATCAGGAACAGCGAGGCGTAAATCTCACGCCCTCGGGAAAGGCCGTTCAGCAACAGTGCCAGACCCATGCCAAGTGCTATTTGCAATGGGACGGCGACCAGCGCGAAAATAAGGGTGATCGACAGGCTCGACCAGAAACGGCTGCTCGCAAAGATGCGGCGGAAGTTGCCAAGGCCAACCCATTCGGTCGGGATCGGGATCGCCAGCTGATACGAGGTGAACGACGCATAGAGCAGATAGGCGAATGGCCAGATCGACAACAGCCCGAGGAATGTCAGGGCTGGCCCCAACAGCATTAGCGTGGCGCGACGTTCCGCACGATTGTGGCGGACGGTCGCAGCAGAGTCCTTTGGCCGGGAGCTGACCCGGATCGTGACTGGAGAAGCCATGACTAGCCTTTGTGAAAGATGGGCTTTGCCGCGCGACATAGCGGCGGCCGTGAGCGGCAGGAGCACAAGGCCCCTGCCGTCTGTAGCGTCAGATCAAGACCAGTAGCCGTTCGCGATCATGCGGTCACGATACTCGTTGTGATGCGCGATCTGACGGTCGCGACCGTAAGTCTCGGTCGTTTCCTCAAACTCGACGGTCATCGCCTGCAACGCCTCCTCCGGCGTGGCCTCGCCAGTGATGGCGCGCTGAACGTGCTGAATGATCGAACCGAGGTAGCGGTTGGTGCCGGGGATCGAGATATCCAGATAGCACTTCGGGTTCGACAACGTATCCTTGCAAGCTGCCGCAAAGTTATCAGCGAAGCCCGACGCCGACTGCAACGGGAAGGTCGATTTCGGATCGTTGAACATGCTCATACGCCAAGGGTCCATTAGCGATTGCGCAAAGGTTTCCGCAACCCAGCGGTTCGCGTTGGCCGATTGCTGCAACCAAGCGATCGCCGCAAAAGCGCCCTTGGGATTCTTCGAGTTCTTGGCGATGCCCATCGCACGGCCATAAGGCAGCACGGTGACTTCGCCAAAACTTCGGGTGCATTTGATCTTTTCGGCAACCTTAGAGATCGAGGCATCCGAAGCGCCCTTCGGCATATCCGTCCACCAGTTGGCCTGCGCGATCCGGCCATCAAAGAACGCTTGCCGTCCAACATCCCACGGCATCGACGCCGCAAGGTCAGCAGGCATGAACGCCGAGATTTCCTTGTAGCGGCGCAGTGCCTCGATCGCGGTCGGTGTGACCAGCGTGGGCTTCATCTGATCATCAAACAACTGGCCGTAACGCTCGCCCTTCTCGGCTCCAAGCTGCACCAGTTGGTTGATGAAGAAGGCATAGACGAAGTAATTCGTCACCTCAACAGCGCCGTAAAGGTTCTTGTCAGGACGCGTGAAGAACTCTGCCGTGTCGCGGTACTGCTCGTAGGTCTTCGGAGCAGCAAGGTCATAGCCGTATTTGGTTTTGAACGCCGCCATCTCTGCGGCGTCTTCAAACAGATCAGTGCGGTAGGTATCAACGAACATATCGCCGTCAATCATCACGCCAACCAACTTGCCATCGTAGTGATTAAGCAACTGGAAAGGCTTAGCAATGTCATCGAAGTTCAGTTCGGCCAGCGTGCCGACCTCTTCCAGCGGCGTAAGGAACGGCCCGAAATCGCCAGTAAAATTCGGCCAGAAGTCAAACGCGTCGAAGCGGGCTTCGGTTTGCTGCAATGCCAGCAGGTTCTGGTCATACATATTGCCCAGCGGATACGAGGCGAACGTCACCTCGATCCCAGTGGCCGCTTTGAACTCCGGCGCGAAAGTCTCTAGGATCGGCGTGAAAGCCCCACTGTCCAAGCCGACAGTGACCTTGCCTTCCGCCTGCGCGGTGGCGCTCAGAACGCCGGAAAAAGTCCCCAAAGTCGCCACGGCCCCGAAGGCCGTGCTACGCTTCAAAAGTTCACGCCTCGAGATGAGGCCCCCGGTATCCATGCTCGAAAGTCTGTCCAGCGCGAAGTCCTCGACACCCGGACGTCTCGTCAATTTAATCATTTGATCCTCCTCCCAAAGTGCGGTCACTCCCGCTGTTCGCCTGATCTGATCTGCTACATTCCTCCAAATGAAACACAGATTGACCTAGTTCAAAAATGACGTTAGCCGTTACATTGACCTATAACAATAGAAACATTGACACAGATAATGCTGGACCGTCTGAGACAATTCGCTGGAAGGCTAGGGTACCGCACCATCATGGAAGCGGTGATCGAAGATATTTCCGCGCGAAAATTCCTTCCGGGTCAAAAGCTTCCGCCACAACGCGATCTTGCCCACGATCTGAAGGTCGCCGTTGCCACTGTCAGCCGCGCCTATACCGAGTTAGAGGCGCAAGGCTTTGTTACCAGTCATGTCGGGCGCGGCACCTATGTGTCAGAGCGGCGCGACACCCGCCCCGATGCGTCTTCGCTGCAAGACGAGATTGACCTTGCAACCTACCGCGTCCCGGTGCCCGCAATCAATGATCCGCTCCGCAAGGTGCTCAAGGCTATTCTCGCGGACCTTGACCCCAACCGGATTCTGGGCAACGCGCCCACTGCGGGCCTGCCTCAGCACCGGGCAGCGATGGCGGAATGGCTGGGGCGGTCAGCAAAGATTCAAGCCGGAGCGGATCAGGTCGTGCTGACCAACGGCGGTCAACACGCTGTCATGGCCGCGCTCTCGACGGTAACGCATGAGGGTCAAGCGATTGCCACCGAGGTGCTCACAGATCCCCGCATGAAGGCAGTGGCAAGCTTTCTAAACCGCCGCCTGTTGGCTATTGCCTGTGACGACCATGGCCTGTTGCCCGATGCGCTGGATCATCTGTGCCGCACCCAAGAAGTGGCCGCCGTGTTTTGCACTACCCGCAACCATAACCCAACCAACGTAACACTCTCACTGGAACGCCGGATTGCGCTGGTCGAAGTGGCGCGAAAGTTTGACCTACCGATCATCGAAAGCGATATCTACGGCACGCTTGCCACCGATACCGTTGCGCCGATCTTCACGATAGCACCCGAAAGAACCCATTTCATTACCAGCCTCGGGCGCATTGTCGGCCCCGGTATGAAGGTTGGCTGTCTGGTCTCACCTATCGCGGATGCCGGCAAAACCCAGCTCGGCGTCGCGATGTCCACCGGTGTCGCAACACCCATCGCAACCGAGCTGGCGATGCGCCTGATGCTCAGCGGCCAGATTGAGGCGATGCTTGAATGGCAGCGGGTCGAGAATCTGCGACGCGTGGCTCTTTTCAACGCTCATTCGCTGTTGAGTGGTGCCGCGACCAACCCTAGCAGCCCGCATGTCTGGCTGACGCTGCCAGAACCGTGGCGTGCCGAAGATTTTGTGGAAGCGGCAGCAGGACATGGCGTTCTCATTGCCCCTTCCCACAGTTTTGTCGTTGGCAGGCAATCAGTCCCACATGCGGTTAGGCTGGTCCTTGGCGCAGCCCAGACCTTTGATCATCTGGAAGTAGCCTGCCAGAAACTGCACACCCTGATCGCAACCCAACCCCGCCCCAGCAGTTTGGCAGGCTAGCAGGTCCGTGGTGCAAGTCGGGAATAGGTGCACTGGACGAAACTAGAACGCTCCCGCTGGATGCTCTTTAACTCGGGCACCTGACATATCCGACAAATCCCATGCAGTCCGGGATATAACGGCCATCGCGCTCGAGCATCGGAGCCATTTCTTGCCGATCATCCGCGTCGGCGTGGCTTCATCGTCGTTCAGCATGATGACCAGTTCGAAGGGAATGCTTTTCAGCTCGAATATCATGCGCGCCTTCACGCAGAACGGACAGTGATCGTAGACGTAAAGCTTCAAGCTGTATGACCTTGAACAAGGGGGCTGTTGCGGTTGAATAGCCCCTAGATTTGTAGACGCCTTGCTTGGTAATTTTGGAAGCAAGGAGAGACGTAAGATGGGTAAACAAGATCGGTTTACGAACGAGTTCAAGCGCGACGCGGTCGCTCAGGTTGTTGATCGGGGTTAAGACTGCTTTCCGCCCTTTGCTACGAATAGAACACACTTGCTTTCGGCCCTTTCTGTTGAAAAAGTCGGTGTGCCGGCTGCGCTGATGTGGGTTCTTAATCAAGCAGCGCGTTCTCAAGATTACGCAGGTCGGGTGTCTGGCCGGTGGCAGCGGGGCGGATTTCATCATGTGCGCCGTATGGTCCGCGCGAGGCGGTCTGGATCGAGTCGCATGATTGTCGTCGCCGGCACAAACTGACATCTGAGCCGCCCCATTATGCCTTGGCGTATCTTCCGTCGTAATTACCGTTGGAGATAAGTTCCATGATCACAGCCTCCTGTGCCAGACGCTCGGTGGCGGCGCTCAGGAGTTCTGTCGCGATTAGTGGACTGAAGGCCACAACGCCATCGGCATCTCCGACCGCAATATCACCAGGTGTGATGAGGGTGCTTCCAATTGAAACTGGCGTACCAAACTTCCCCGGTCCGTCCTTGTACGGCCCCCGATGGATGCTACCGCGCGCAAAGCAGGGGAAATCCGACTGGCGGAAGGCATCGACATCTCGGATCGCCCCGTCGATAACAAATCCTGCCACGCCTCGCGACTCTGCAATCGCTTTCATGATTTCACCCACAAGCGCGCGGCTTGTGTCGCCTCCCCCATCCACCACAATGATATCGCCCGGCTGGGCAATCTCTAGCGCCTGATGAATGGCGAGATTGTCGCCCGCGCGGGTCTGCACGGTCAGGGCGGGGCCGACCATGCGAAGACCGGTGTAAAACGGCGTCAACCCGACGCAGCTGTTAGTTTCCAGTATCACAAGAAGGAATGGCTCGTGACGAATGCGACTTCTCACTCTGACGGTTTGCTGGCCGGATACCGGATCGTTGATCTGTCCTCGATGTTGGCAGGGCCGTTCTGTGGCTATCAGCTTGCATTGATGGGGGCAGAGGTCATCAAAGTTGAAGCACCCGAGGACGGCGATCTTGCGCGATTGTTCGGAGCGGATGCTGATCTTGGCCAACAGCGTATGGGTGCATCTTTTCTGGCGCAGAATGCGGGGAAGTCTTCGATTGTTCTGAACCTCAAAGACAAGAACGATCGCGCCATCCTGTCCGATCTGGTGGCAACGGCGGATGTTGTGCTAGAAAACTACCGCCCGGGCGTGATGACGCGGCTTGGTTTCGGCTACGATGTGCTGCAGACGCTGCGCCCGGGGATCGTCTATTGCGCCATCACCGGCTTCGGCGCGACAGGTCCCCTCAGCCAGCGCCCGGCCTATGACCAGATCATTCAGGGCTTTTGGGGTGTGATGGATATCACCGGCACGCCGGAAAGCGGGCCGTTGCGCGCAGGCTTCCCGATTTGCGATATTCTGGGCGGCCTGCACGGCGCCTATGCGATTGCAGCGGCTTTGGCACGGCGCGAGCAAACCGGTGAGGGGGCCCGTTTGGACGTCTCATTGATGGAATCCACGATGAGCGCACTGGCCTGGGCCGCCTCGAATTATCTGATCGCGGGGAAGGATCCGTCCCGCTTTGGCAATGACAATACCGCTGCAAGCCCTTCGGGCACCTTCCGCACGGCTGACGGGATGATCAACATCGCGGCCAACAAGCAGCAACAGTACGAAGCGCTGTGCCACGCCATCAAGCGCGATGATCCGATTAGCGATGCGCGCTTTGCCCTGCGCCGGGACCGCCTAACCAATCGCGCCGAGCTGAAAGCTGAGATTGAGCATACGCTTGCCACACGCGGCACTGCGGAGTGGGACACGATCTTTGCCGCCGCCAGCGTGCCAGCTGGGCCCGTGCTCAGCGTGCCACAGGCTTTGTCGCATCCGCATATCGCGGCGCGGGATTTCGTGCAGCAATTCGACGATATGCCAGTGCCTTCGGGTCGGCCGCTGTCGATCCTGCGCGGTGGTTTTCAGGTGGATGGCAAGTCGCCCAAGGTTGACCGGCCACCACCCCATCTTGATGCACAGCGGGACGAGATCCTTGCCGATCTTGCCCGCCGTCAGAAACGCGTCGCGGAATAGGCGCGACGACATAACGTAAATCCAAGGGAGGAAACCATGGAACGTCGGAATTTCTTAAGGCTCGCAGCCTGTGGCTCGGCATTGTCGATGATC
Source organism: Cypionkella sp. (assembly GCF_028290025.1). Classification (GTDB taxonomy): domain Bacteria; phylum Pseudomonadota; class Alphaproteobacteria; order Rhodobacterales; family Rhodobacteraceae; genus Cypionkella. The sequence continues at coordinate 10,018 of NZ_JAQGKQ010000022.1, forward strand.
GCTTTGCCCAGTTGGGCGCAGGCGGTAGATCAGTTGAAAATACTGATCCCAAGCGGACCGGGCGGCGGCTGGGACATTACCGGACGCACCATCGACAAGGTGCTGCGCGAGGCCGGACTGATCGGCGGCGCGCGGGTGCAGAATGTCGCCGGGGCTGGTGGCACGGTTGGGCTTGCAACGTTCGTCAACCAGTCGCAGGGCGATGCGTCGGCGGTGATGATCGGCGGTTTGGTGATGGTAACCAACATCATTTCCAACAAATCGCCTGTCGATCTGTCGATGGTGACCCCAATCGCACGGCTGACCGGGGAATATGAGGCGGTGGCCGTCCCGGCGAATTCGCCTTACCAGACGCTAGATCAGCTGATCGCGGATTTTAAAGCCAACCCGCAATCCGTATCTTGGGTCGGTGGCTCTGCTGGTGGCACTGACCATCTGGTCTGTGCGCTGCTCGCTAAGGCAGCGGGCGTTTCACCTTCGGATGTCACCTATGTCGGATACCCGTCAGGCGGCGAAATTCAGGCAGCCGTGCTGGGCGGACAAGCCACGGCAGGCGTGTCCGGCCTCAGTGAATTTTCCGAACATGCAGCCTCGGGTGGGATGCGTATTCTGGGGCTGACAGCGCCTGAACGGGTCGCGGGTGTCGATATTCCGACGCTGCGCGAGCAAGGTCTTGATGTCGATGTTGTAAATTGGCGCGGTGTCTTTGCTGCTCCTGGCATATCGACTGAAGATCGCGCAAAGCTGAGCGGCATCATCGACGCCATGGTGAAGTCCGACCTTTGGGCGGCCGAATTAACCGCGCGCAACTGGACCGGCATTTACCTGCAAGGCGATGAATTTGGGGCTTTTGTTGCCGAAGAATCCAAACGGATCGGCACGTTGCTGTCCGAACTCGGGCGCGGTGGCCCTGTGGCAGGCGGCAGTCATCCCCGAAACCCCGATTTCCGGGCAAGTCGGCAGTGCAGCGTTTCCTTGGTTAATCGGTGTGGGCATAACCGTCTGCGGGCTGATGCTGACGATGCAGGCGATGCGCGAGGGATGGGCGTGCAACGCCAACGACCCGGCCGAACCTCCGGCTGATTTGAAGGCTTTTGGCTGGGTTATGCTGGCCTACGCGCTGACGCTGGCAAGCCTTGCCGCTACGGGTAGCTTCATTCTGTCGGCCACCATCCTGTTTACCGTTGCAGTCCGCGCTTTTGTGCGCGGTCTGTGGTTGAAATCGGCGCTGTTCGGCCTTCTGGCGGGCAGTGTCACGTACCTTTTGTTCTCGATCGTCCTCGGTTTGCAGATCGGTGAGGGTTTGCCGGAAAGGGCGTTGGAGTGGGTAGTTCCTTTTTAGACCTGTGGCACGGCTTTGCGGTGGCGCTTACGTTGGAGAACCTTGGCTGGTCAGCGCTCGGGGTGACACTTGGCACGCTGATCGGCGCTTTGCCGGGATTGGGGCCAGGGCTGACCATCGCTCTGCTGCTGCCACTGACGTATCATGTCGGCGTTGAGAGCATTTTCATCCTGTTCGGCGGTATCGTGTTTGGTGCGATGTATGGCGGTTCAACCACGTCGATCCTGCTGAACACGCCGGGCGAGTCGGGCTGCATCGTAACAGCATTGGAGGGGCACAAAATGGCCAGGCGCGGGCGGGGCGGCACGCCTTTGGCCACCGCAGCGATCGGATCATTCGTAGCTGGAACGAGTTGGGTTGATCGGCATTACGCTATTGGCACGCAGTTGATGAAGGTCGCCCTGAAACTTGGTCCCTCCGACTAATTTTCGTTGATGGCTGACCTTCGTGGCGATCACGGCGGTGCTGGGAAATTCGGTGCTGCGCGGGGTGCTCGCCTTGTTCATCGGTTCCTGGCTGGGCCTCGTCGGCTTGGACAGTCAGACCGGGCAAATGCGGCTGACGTTCGGCGCAGTATCGCTGTTGGATGGGATTGACGTGATCCTCGTCACCGTGGGCCTGTTCGCCGTGGGAGAGACGATGTTCATGGCGTGTCGCCACTTTTCCGGCGTCAATAAAATCCTTCCGATTGAAGGTTCGCTGTGGATGAACCGACAGGATTGGGCGCGGTCGTGGAAACCGTGGCTGCGCGGGTCGCTTATCATGCTGTCGGCCTTCCAAAGCTATGGTCTCAACCCCGGCCCGCTGCTGTTCCAATCGAGCCCGGATTTGGTCTGGGGTCTGATCGCGAGCCTTTACATCGGCAACGTCATGCTACTGGCGTTGAACCTGCCAATGATAGGCGTGTGGGTGCGTGTGCTGAAACTGCCAACGCACTATCTTTACCCTGCCATTCTCGTCTTCGCGCTGGTCGGCACCTATGGCATCAGTCAATCACTTGCCGATGTGGCGATGCTGCTGGCGCTGGGGGTCATGGGACTAGTGATGCGTCTGTTCGATTTTCCGACGGCACCTGTGGTGATCGGGATGATACTCGGGCCGATGGCCGAACAATCGTTCCGCCGAGCGTTGACGCTGTCGCATGGTGACTTTTCCACCTTCCTCACCCAGCCGCTGTCAGGTGCGCTTCTGGCGCTTTCAGCGGTGCTCCTAATTGTTCCAATGGCCATGCACCTGCGCGCCAAAGGCCATGCTTTGCGAACGACAAACAAGGGGTAGGTGCGGCCGCACTCAATATAGGAGACTACTATGAGCGACCTTCCGACCCGCGTGACAATCAACGAAGACGGCCCGCGTGAGGGTATTCAGATTGAAACCAATGTGATCCCAACTGCCGACAAGATCGCGCTGATCGACGCGCTTCCCCAACGGGGCTGGCCGAGATGCAAGTCGTGTCGTTCGTAAGCCCCAGACGTGTCCCACAATGGGCGGATGCCGAGGCTGTCGTCGCCGGTATCACGCTGCAAGCCGGTGTGCATTACACGGGCCTTTGCCTGAACGAACACAGGCTGACCCGTGCAATCGCGACGGGACGGCTTAAGATCGAAGGCAGCATTAACCTCTGCGCGTCGCCCGCCTTCCTTGCGCGCAATCAGAATTCCACGCCCGAAAAGCGACGCGAGACGCGGCGGGCGATGATTGCGATGTTCCGCGCAAATGGCGTGCCAGTCACCAGCGGCGGCATCAGCGCCGCTCTCGGTTGCAACTTTCAGGGCGAGATCACGACGGCTCAGCTGATGGCCACCATCGCCGAGGTGTTTGATCTGGCCAACGAATCCGGTGTCGTGCTGGACAACATCGGCCTCTCCGACACGATGGGCTGGGCCACCCTCGGCCAGATCACGCGCACCATGGGCACCATCCGCGAGGCATACCCCGACCAGTCGCTGACCCTGCATCTGCATGATACCCGTGGCATGGCCATCGCCAATGCCTATGCTGGGCTGATGATGGGGGTTGCGGATTTCGACACTTCAATTGGGGGTATCGGTGGCTGCCCATTTGCTGCACACAAGGGCGCCGCTGGCAATCTATGCACAGAGGATTTCGCCTTCATGTGCGAAGAATGGGCATTGCCACCGGCCTTGATCTTGATGCGCTAATCGCGGCATCGGAACTTGCCGAGCGTGTGGTCGGTCATCCGGTGCCGGGCGCTGTGCGCAAAGGCGGGTCGCTTAAAGCCGTCCGGAGTCGGTTTCGCGTGGCCTGAGTTAGTCACGCCATCCGACATTGTTCGAATCAGATGCTCATTCTGACGGCCATATTTACAACGACTCCCAGTTCAGCGGTCGCAACTACCGATCCGCCAGGCGATTGCTGCTCCGCTCGTGAACGACCGCTTGCCAGAGTGCTGCGATCTACCTGCCGCGCCTGCATCCGTCGGCTCCCCGCCCGATACGATTGATGAGCACAGAAACGGCGGTCGATGTTACGCTGTCCTGTCGGCATAGCCGAAGACGTGGTGGGTTTGGCGGGCAGGAGAGAAGCTATGCCCATCGAAATCCTTCCCACCCTTCGCCCCACACCTGCGCCTTGGAACAAGGGCCGCATCGTCGGCCAGAAACGCCCGCTGTTGCCCAAACATGTCTGGTCGATCCGCGTGCGGCTGGAAATGGCGGACAACAAGCGAGATCTCGCGTTGTTCAACATGGCTATCGATTGTAAGCTCCGAGGCTGCGATCTGGTCTGCCTGAAGGTCAACGATGTTTACGCCGCAGGCCGCGTCAAGGAACGCGCCTCGGTGACGCAAAGCAAGACACGCAAACCTGTCCGCTTCGAGATCACCGAAACCACGCGTCTGTCGGTAGAGCGTTGGATCAAAGATCCAGAAATGACCGGTTGCGAATATCTTTGGCCCAGCCGTGTCCATGCTAGCCCGCACTTATCGACACGGCAGTATGCGCGGATCATGCGCGACTGGGTTGTCTCAATCGGTCTTGAACCGACCGCCTATGGCACCCACTCAACGCGACGAACCAAGGTTGCTCAGATTTACAAGAAGACAGGCAACCTGCGCGCTGTTTAACTTTTGCTCGGGCATACCAAGATGGACAGCACTGTTCGCTATCTTGGAGTCGACCTGGACGATGCGATGTCCTTGTCTGAAGGGATCGATCTTTAACAACCCCGCCGATCGGCGTGCGTTGCGCCGGTCGGCCCATAGCCGCCGGTGGAAGTGAGTTCTGCTGCCACGCATCTATTTAACCCGAGCGGACACTTGGGACTGACGCAGCAAAAATTCACATTGTAAATGCTTGTCGGCTTGACAAGCGGTGCCCGGGCCTTGGGCAGCCGCTTCGCCTGACGCCCGAGCACCCCGTCTTTGGCCGTCGACTTCCGCGCTAAAGCAAGCGGTGCTGGTCGTTAGCACCACGATCCTTACGGAACCACACAGCGGGAGAATTTGTCGGAACGCAGATGAGGACGGAGCTTCAAAGCATGGACTTAGCGCGACAGGCCGCGCACACCGCAACCACCGTCGCAATGCTGGACCGGGATGGGCTTGCCACCTTGTGGTCGGCGATCACTTCGCGCGTCTGGTCGAACTGCATATCGACGGTGCTGCTCGTTCGTCTCGGTCACGCAGGCGTTCAATACCTCGACGTCCATGGGACGACCAACCCTCATCCACCGCATCTCTTAATCTGTTGACCGCTGGTTGCTGCTGAGATTATGCTTGAGTGTGACTTCACACTTGCTATGAGGTGCTCGAGGCGTCTGTATAATCGAAGCTTCTAGCCTAGGTGGTGATCGGTCTTGAGATTAAAATTTTTTAATCCACTTCGATAAAAACGCCGTGGCCCACGTCATCGACGATTTTGAAAGTCTTGAATGGCCGCAACTCGAAAAGAAATATGCGGATATTCATGATGCGAGGGATTGGCATCTTGAGGGCATCAAGCGAAATATCGCTGTTCACGGCAAAGACAACATCCGACCAATTATGTATCGGCCATTTGATATCGGCAAACCTACTACACATCGTTTTCGCGAGGATTCTTAGCTTGTCCAGTTTACGAAGTTGGCCGCCACATGCTGCAGCCAAACTTTTGCCTTACTACCATACGAAAAGCCGACGTGATTCAAGATTGGACACACGCTTTCTGCATAGATGGGATTATGGTTCACCACGCTATTTCGATGAAAGAGGGAAATTACATTTTTCCTCTCTACCTTTACCCTTCTGAACAAGACCTAGACCAAACCCGCCGCGGCAACTTTGATCCCAAACTTTATAAACGCTTGCAAACACTCGCCAAGCACACAATTCATGGCACTCCGAAGGAGGTGGTCGTGTTCGACTACATCTATGGTGTTCTGCAAAAAGCGACTTCCCCCGAATCCCTTGGCCCGCCACCCCAGATGAATTTTGGGACATTTCCGCCAAAGGCACCACTCTGCGCAAACTCCACCTGATGGACCCCGCCACAATCGGCCCAGCGCCTTACCCCTTCAAAGGCGAGGGCGATGCCGTGGTAGACAAACCCCGCTTTGAAGACGGCAAGGTCTGGATCAATCAAACCCAATACTTCGACGCCGCCCCCGCCGTATCATGGGGCTTCTACATCGGCGGCTACCAACCCGCCCAGAAATGGCTGAAAGACCGCAAAGGCCGCGCGCTATCGTTTGACGATGTAAAACACTACCAACGCATCCTGAAAATCCTGTCCGAAACCGACCGCATCATGCAGACCATCACTATGACGCTGGAAGCCGCATGAAAAAAACAGCGATATTTACCGTGCTAGTCAGCCTTGCTAGCCCGAGCAATGGCCAAAGCTTTTCATGTCGTATGGGCCAAGACGCCGCGTGTTTGGACTATGGCGACACGGTCTGCACAAGCCAAGGTAAGTGCGTCAACAGCAACTCTGAGTGCTTTGAACCCTACCAATGTAACTATGAGGGCTTTGCCTGCAAATCAGATGTAAAAGCATGTGCCGAGGCGCACGACACATTGCTTGCCGACTACGAAAAGCTGCGCAGAGCAGGCAAAGAATTGAGCGAGGCTTTTGACGCTCTACAGCAAGAACAAGAAACCTTGGTGCGCGAAAACCAGTCATTAATAAATGAAAGTCAGATGCTGACCCAGAACCTCCAAACATTGCAAAGTGACTACGACGGTAGCCAAAGTTGCCTTGATCGCGCGGCCTCACTCGAAGATGCTAAAGCCTGCATAAATTGAAATCCGCCATGACGCCAAGCGAACTTTGGTCGCGCATTCGAGATCTTCCCTCCGATACTCCCCGGCACCTTGCGTTGTCCAAAGAGTTAGGCGAAGGCGCTGGCCTAGCTCGGGCTTGGTATCTGCACGCGCCTATCAAGACATCATGGCCTCCCCAAAGCGCAACGCCTCCCAATGCGCCGCTCTGCGCAGGGTATTTCCTTGGCAGGTGATTGAAGCCGCCCTGCCGCCAGCACCGCGAAAGGGGCCGATAGCCAAGCTAAAGGCGCTTGTGACCCGCATCACGCGAAAGACCGATGGGCTGCCGTAGTCGGAAAGTTAGCAAGCCCAAGCGTTATTTCTATGATGGGTTGGTAGATGGGTAAAAGCCTAAAACACCCATAAAATTCAATGAAATCAATGCCTATTGGCGGAGAGACAGGGATTCGAACCCTGGGTCGGCGCAAACCGACAACGGTTTTCGAGACCGCCGCATTCGACCACTCTGCCACCTCTCCGCGGTAGGGATCGTTGCGGGGATTTAGCGGGGTCGCGCTTGGCTTGCAACCCCGATTTCATTGCTTGGTGTAAAGACTTTGCCAGAGCTTGCAGACCGCGCCTGCCGCACGAACCATGCCTATGGCGCCCGCAGCCTGCCCTGTGTCACACAAGCGAGCCTCCGCCATGCTCACCAATCTGTGCGCGACGGGCGCTTGGCACCACTGGCACAACGGCATAGGCAAGGCCGTCACCCCCCCGTACTGCCCGAAAGGCACCATATGCTGCGCCCCTTGCTGATCTCGCTTAGCCTCGCTCTACCCGTCACCTCCCTGCCCGCCCTAGCGCAAACGCAGTCCGTGCAGCCCGAGATCACGAGCCTCACCCAAACGCTGAAGATCGACGCGCTGATCACCGTCATGCGCACCGAGGGTCTCGCCAATGGCAAAGAGATGGAGGCTGATCTGTTCCCCGGCCAAGGTGGTGCGGCTTGGCATGTCGTGCTGACGCATGTCTATGATACCGCCCGGCTTAACCAGATCTTCGATGCCGCCCTCACAAAAGCCCTGCAAAATGATGCCGCCACCCAGACCGCCATGCGCGGCTTCTTCGGCTCCCCCCTCGGCCAGCGTATTCTGGCGCTGGAGATTGATGCCCGCAAAACCTTGCTCGACGATAAGGCCACCGCGGCGGCGTCCCAGCTCTGGGGCAAGGCGCTGAACGCCAATACCCCACGCGCCGCCCAGATCAACCGCTTTGCCGAGGTCAACGATCTGATCGAGTCCAACGTCATGGGCGCGATGAATGGCAATCTTGCGTTCTACGCTGGCATGAACGCGGCCGGAGCCTTCCCCGAACCGATGCCTGAAGCCGATATGCTCGCCGATGTCTGGGGCCAAGAAGCCGACGTGCGCCGCGATACCGTTGAGTGGCTCTATCCGTTCCTGATGCTGGCCTACCAGCCGCTCAGCGATGCCGAGCTTGACCAATACATCGCGTTCTCGACCACAGATGCCGGACAAAAAGCCAACCGCGCAATCTTCGCCGCCTTCGATGCGATGTTCGTGCAAGTCTCCAAAGAACTCGGCCAATCGGCAGGCCAACTCATGGCTGGCCAAGATATCTGAACCCGCCGCATCACACGCCGAGCCCCTTGGTCATCCTCTCTGCACAAATATCCCCGCCGGAGGCATCCGCCGCCAGCAAACAGAGCCTCCGGCGGGGATATTTTCGCCAAGATGAAAGCCATGACAACGCGTCTTGATGAAGCGGAAGCCTTACACTCAGTCTTGACACCCGCCCTCCCCCGCAGCATAAGCGCGCATCCCGGCGAGGTGCGAATCTCGTCGGGTCTTTAATTCATGACGCCCATAGGGGCGCGCTGTCCGAGGCGGGGAAACCCAAGAACTCCTTAACCGGGGCCACAAGACGCGGAGCAAGAGAAGGAAAGACCCATGTTCGCGGTCCTCAAGACAGGCGGCAAGCAGTACAAAGTGCAGGCGGGTGACGTTCTGCGCGTTGAAAAGCTTGATGCCGTTGCTGGTCAAAAGATCCAGTTCAACGAAATCCTGATGGTTGGCGGCGAAAGCCTGACCATTGGCGTGCCCTTCGTGGCAGGTGCGGCTGTCCAAGCCGAAGTGATCGACCAGATCAAAGGCGAAAAGGTCATCCACTTCGTCAAACGCCGCCGGAAGCACTCATCGCAGCGCACCAAAGGCCACCGTCAACACCTGACGCTGGTTCGTGTGCTTGACGTGCTGGCTACTGGCGCTGACGCCTCGGGCGTCGCTGCTGCAACCGGCACCGCCGATGCACGCCGCGCCGCACATAACAACGCTTCGGCACCGGTTGTCGAAGCCCCTGCGAAACCGAAGCGCGCTGCCAAAGCCGCTGTAGCGTCGGAGTAACACCCCATGGCACACAAAAAAGCAGGCGGTTCATCCCGCAACGGTCGCGACTCGGCTGGCCGTCGTCTCGGCGTAAAATTGTTCGGTGGCCAAGTCGCCATTCCGGGCAACATCATCGTGCGCCAACGCGGCACCACTTGGTTCCCCGGTGAAGGCGTTGGTATGGGCGTAGATCACACCCTGTTCGCCAAAGTCGAGGGCCATGTGACCTTCAAAAAAGGCTTCAAGGGACGCACGTTTATTTCCGTGCTTCCGGCAGCGAAAGCCGCGGAATAAGCCGAACCTTTACAATTAGCTTGTAGATAGGGGATCGGTCGAAAGACCGGTCCCCTTCCTTATTTCCGCCGCGGGAATAAGTTTTATCGGGGATTTACCCCGGCGGGCCTCGCCCGACATGCGCTTTCAGGAGGGAGCCGTGGTTTTGGAAATGATCGCTGTTGCAACGGAGGGCCAGATTTCTGCTGGTCGTTTTGTGTTACGTCCCGTGCGCCGCTCGGATGCCGGGCTGTTCGCGCTTTACGCCGGAGACAAGCGCGTCGCTGTGGCCACGCATTCGATTCCGCATCCGCTGCCACCCGGCGCTGCTGAGGCTTTTGTTTCGCGCGCCACCGCCAACCGCACCGAGGAAGACATCTGGGTGATGGATGGCACTGCCACCGGGCTTTCCGAAGTGCTGGGCGTGATCAGCCTCAAGCGGATGGACGCTGGCAAGCGTGCCCGCGACGCGCGCGGTCAGTCCGAAATCCGCTATTGGGTGGCCCCTGCGTTCTGGAACACCGGCATTGGCTCAGAAGCGGTTAAGGCTCTGGTCGCCGCAAACCCGCAAAACAACTGTGCGATCTTTGCCGAGGTGTTTCAGGACAACCCCGGCTCGGCCCGCGTGCTGACCAATGCAGGCTTTCAGTATCTGGGCGACGCTGAAACCTTCTCGGTTGCAAGAGGCGCTCTGGTGCCAACCTGGACATATGTGAAGAAACTGGCCTAAGGCATTCCCATGACTCCCCGCGAAGAACTAAATACAGCGCGGCTGGCCTTGCGTCCGGTGCTGGCCTCGGATGAGGCTGCCGTCGTCGCCCATATGAACGATCTGAATGTCTCGGGCTGGCTCGCCCGCGTGCCGCACCCCTATACGGCAGCAGATTTTCACCAATTTGCCACCCAAATCGCCTATCCGGGTGAGACATATGTCATCGAAGACGCGAACGGTTTTGCAGGCGTTCTCGGTGCTGGGGCAGAGCTTGGCTATTGGCTAAGCCCCCGCGCCCATGGCCAGGGCTATGCGACTGAAGCTGCCCAAGCCGTATTGGCTGCGCAATTCTCGCAAGACGTGCGCACCGTCATTTCGGGCTATTTTGTCGGCAACACCCGCTCCGCCCGTGTGCTGCAAAAGCTGGGCTTTGTTGAAACTGGCCGCTCCATCAAACACTGCCTTGCCTTGGGTCAAAACCGCCAGCATGTTGATCTGTCGCTGACTGCCAAAGCGTTTCTTGCTGCCAACCCGCTGGAAATCATCACACCCCGCCTCCGCCTCGCGCCCTTGGATATTGAGCGCGACTGGCGCGACATCGCCCGCATTGGTGGCGATCCCGCAGTGGCGCGCATGACCAATTCGCATCTCTCGCCTTGGCCAGAGGCCGATGTGCGCGCTTCTCTGGCAGAATCGCAGTGGCACGGGCGCTTGGGCTTCCGCTTGGGTATCTGGTTTGAAGGCAAACTCGTCGGCGCGGTCGGTCTTTGGGATGATCCGGTTGAAACCGGGTATTTTCTCGACCCCGCCTATTGGAACCGTGGCATCGCGACCGAAGCCATGTCCGCTTTCCTGCCGCAAATGATCGCTCGCTTTGGGCTGTCCGAAGTGTTCGCTGATCATTGCACCGATAACCCCGCCTCGGGGGCCGTTCTGCGCAAACTGGGCTTTCGTCAAATCGGCGAAGGCATCGGCGAAAGCCTTGCAAGGGGTACGGTGCCAATCGCGATCTATCGGCTTGATGTGCCAAAGGTTAAAACTTCGTAAATACAACCTGCAACACTTTGATTTGGTTACATCAAAAACCTGTCCACACGTGGCCCTTCCCAATCCCGCCAAAAATCCCTCTGCTTGAGGTCTGCCCCCCAATCCTGTATCGCCTACACTTATCTCTTAGAAAGCCGCTCGACATGAAATTCCTCGACCTCACCAAAGTCTATATCCGCTCCGGCGGCGGCGGGGCCGGTTGCGTGTCTTTCCGGCGCGAGAAATTTGTCGAGTTCGGCGGCCCCGATGGCGGCGACGGCGGCAACGGCGGCTCCGTCTGGGCCGAGGCCGTAGACGGGTTGAACACCCTGATCGACTTCCGCTACCAACAACACTTCTTCGCCAAATCCGGCCAAGGCGGCATGGGCAGCCAACGCACCGGCAAAACCGGCGAAGACATCATCCTGAAAGTCCCGGTCGGCACCGAGATCCTCGACGAAGACGAAGAAACCGTAATCGCTGACCTCGTCACGGTAGGCCAGCGTATCCTGCTCGCCAAAGGCGGCAACGGCGGCTGGGGCAACCTCGCATTCAAATCCTCCACCAACCGCTCCCCCGCCCGCGCCAACTCCGGCCAAGAGGGGATCGAGCGCACAATCTGGCTGCGCCTGAAACTGATCGCAGACGCGGGGCTCTTGGGCCTCCCGAATGCCGGCAAATCTACCTTCCTTGCCGCCGTCTCGAACGCGAGGCCCAAAATCGCCGACTACCCCTTCACCACCCTCGTGCCAAACCTCGGCGTGGTCGGCATTGATGGCGCGGAATTTGTGATGGCCGACATCCCCGGCCTGATCGAAGGCGCCTCCGAAGGCCGCGGCCTCGGTATGCAATTCCTCGCCCATGTCGAGCGTTGCAAAGTCCTGCTCCACCTCGTTGACGGCACCTCCTCCACCATCACCAAAGACTACCGCACCATCGTCAAAGAACTTGAAGCCTACTCCGAAGTCCTCGGCGACAAACCCCGCATCCTCGCCCTGAACAAATGCGACGCGCTCGACAAAGCCACCATCTCCACCCGCCGCAAAGCGCTTGAAAAGGCATCGGGAGGCCCAGTGCACGTGATTTCCGGCGTAGCAGGCATCGGCTTGACCGACGCATTGCGGAATATCATGGCGGAAATCAAGCGCGAGGCCCCTGTCGAGGAGGGCCTGCCGTGGCAGCCTTAAAGCCCCTCACCGCGCCAAATATTCGCGACGCGAAACGGCTCGTCGTCAAGATCGGCTCGGCCCTGCTGGTTGACCGCAAACTCGGCCTGAAACAAGGCTGGCTGTCCGCGCTTGCAATGGATGTAGCTGAAGCCAAAGTACGCGGAACAGACGTGGTGCTGGTGTCCTCCGGCTCCATCGCCTTGGGCCGCAAAGTGCTGGGCCTCGGCGACGGCATCCTGACGCTGGAGCAATCCCAAGCCTGCGCCGCGGTCGGCCAGATCCGCCTCGCCCGCGCCTACGAAGAAGTCCTCGCCCCGCACGGCATTACCACCGCACAAGTGCTGGTGACGCTGGAAGATACCGAAGACCGCCGCCGCTATCTGAACTCCCGCGCCACGATGGAAACCCTGTTGGGCCTCGGCGTGGTGACAATCGTCAACGAAAACGACACCGTCGCCACCGATGAAATCCGCTTTGGCGACAACGACCGCTTGGCGGCGCAAATCGCAGTGACGGTTGGAGCCGATCAACTGATCCTGCTGTCTGACGTCGATGGCTTCTACTCCGCCAACCCCAAGGAAGACCCCACCGCGCAGCGTTTTGACTTGGTCGAAACCATCACGCCACAGATCGAGGCGATGGCGGGCGACTCGATTTCGGGCTTCTCAAAAGGCGGCATGAAAACCAAACTGCTCGCCGCCAAAACCGCTGTAGCTGGCGGCTGTGCAATGGCGATCATGGAAGGCTCGGTGCTGCGGCCACTTTCTGCACTGGCAAACGGCGCACAACGCACATGGTTTGTCGCGCAAAGCGACCCGCAAGCCGCACGCAAACGCTGGATCAACGCAATGAAACCGCGCGGCGAATTGCGGCTTGATGCGGGCGCTGTCACGGCTTTGCGAGCGGGGAAATCCTTGTTGCCAGCTGGCGTTACCCACGTCACAGGCAATTTCGGCCGTGGCGATCCGGTAGCGATCCTGTCACCTGCGGGCGATACTTTGGGCAAGGGCCTCGTGCGCTACACGGCGGTCGAGGCGAAGGCGATTGCCGGGCATCGCTCGGGCGAGATCGAAGCAATTCTGGGTTATCAGGGCCGTGCCGCCTTGGTGCATCGCGACGATATGGTGATCTGAGTTTGGGGCCGTTGCGGGGGCCAGCCCCCGCACCCCTGGGATATTTGGGCCAATGTGAAAGGGCCGAAGATGGACGGGCAAATCTTGGACGTGATGCGCGATATTGGCATGAAGGCCAAAACGGCCGCTGCGGAACTGGCCTGTGCCAGCCAAGAACGCAAGTATGCCGCACTTATCGGTGCGTCGGCTGCCGTCTGGGCGCGGCGTCAGGAAATCCTCGACGCCAATTACATCGACATGGATTATGCGACAGAGAAGGGCCTCAGCGCCGCCATGCTCGACCGCCTGCGTCTCGACGAAAATCGCATCCGTGGCATGGTCGACAGCCTGCGCATTGTTGCCGAATATCCCGATCCGGTCGGCCGGGTTCTCGCCGAATGGGATCGCCCCTCGGGCCTGCACATCCAGCGCGTTGCCACCCCGTTGGGCGTCGTCGGCGTGATCTACGAGTCCCGCCCGAATGTCACCGCCGATGCGGGTGCTTTGTGCCTGAAGGCCGGTAACGCAGTGATCCTGCGCGGCGGTTCCGAGAGTTTCCACTCCTCCGAAGCCATCCACGACTGTATGCAGCAGGGTCTCCGCGAAGCTGGTCTGCCCGTTGACGCGATCCAACTGATCCCCACCCGTGACCGCGAGATGGTGACCGCGATGCTGCAAGCCGTTGAATATATTGACGTGATCGTGCCGCGCGGTGGCAAGGGTCTGGTCGGCCTTGTGCAGCGCGAGGCCCGCGTGCCGGTGTTTGCGCATCTGGAAGGCATCTGCCACGTCTACGCCGACCGCGACGCCGATCTGGAAAAGGCCCGCCGCGTGGTGCTGAATTCCAAAACCCGCCGCACCGGAGTTTGTGGCTCTGCCGAGTGTCTTTTGATCGACTGGCAGTTTTATACCAAGCACGGCGCGGTGCTGATCGAAGACCTGCTCAAAGCTGGTGTTGAAGTCCGCACCGAAGGCGAATTGCTGAAGATCCCCGGCACGGTGAAAGCCTCCGCCGAGGATTTCGGCCATGAGTTTCTCGACATGATCATCGCCGTCAAGCTGGTCGATGGCGTCGATGAGGCCATCGCGCATATCCGTAAATATGGCAGTAACCACACCGAATGCATCCTGACCGAGAATGACGCCACCGCCGAACGCTTCATGCAGCGGCTGGACAGCGCCATCTTGATGCGCAACGCCTCAACCCAATTCGCCGATGGTGGTGAGTTTGGCATGGGCGGCGAAATCGGCATTGCCACCGGCAAGATGCATGCACGCGGGCCGGTCGGGGCGGATCAGCTGACCAGCTTCAAATATCTGGTCACCGGAGATGGCACGATCAGAAGCTAAGCCGGATTTCGGTATCGGTGAGCTCGGTGGTCAGCCTGCGGTGCTGGCGGGCAATCTCGTCCGGCACTAGCAGGAATTGAACGTGCGCTGGACCCACTTCGCCCATAGCCGCTGGGTTTATCAGCCTCTCCCACAATGTGGGCTCTATCTTCACCTTTGCTGCCGACGCCCGCAACAGCCAGCGCACGTCGTTGCGCTCTATCTCCACACGTCCCCCGTAAGGCAGCGCCGACTCGAGGCAGAGGATCAGCAAAAACACCAGCTTCACATCACGGCGCGACAGATCGGCAGGGCTGTCCCATACAATTTGCACCCGCCCACCATGGGTTATGTCCGAGATCACCGAGACCACCTCGCTGCGCCCAATCCGTTGCTCGGCGCTGTAGACCCCAAAAGCCACGCGAAAAAACCGTATCCGCGCATTGGCGTGACCGACGCTTTCAGTGATCAGCGCCATTTCCGGCCCTTTTGCCGCACCTTCCATCAGCATCAACTCTACCCCGTTGCCGATCGCGCCAATCGGGCTGATAAGGTCATGGCAGATGCGCGAGCCAACAAGAGCGGCAAGATCGGGTTTGTCAGGCAATCGGATAATCCTTGCAGGGAAAAGGCGGATATGGCGGCGCTACTGGAACCCGGAATGTTGGTGCGTCACCCAGAGCGGCCCGATTGGGGCTTGGGACAAGTCCAATCCAGCATCGGCAACCGGGTGACGGTGAATTTTGAACATGCTGGCAAAGTGGTGATCGACCTTTCGCAGGTAAAATTGACGCCGGACTTCTCGCATTGACGCAGCATGTGGTTAAACTTTGGTTAACACAATCAAAGCCCTTGGCCGCACGGTTGCATTGGCTGTCGCCAGCGCCTATGAAAAACCGTCGCTCAAACAGCCGGACCGGACGCTGCCGATGATTTCTGACGACAAAAATTTCGTCCTGCGTCTGGCAAAAGATGACCGCGATTTACATGCGGCACAGCGGCTGCGCTATAGTGTTTTCGTGGAAGAACTGGGTGCGACAGGCGGCATGATCGACCATGCCGCGCGGCTGGAATGTGACGAGTTTGACCCCTATTTTGACCATCTTCTGTTGATCGACACCTCTCGCTCAGCTGCGGATTTGCAAGATGTGGTGGGGGTTTACCGCCTGCTGCCGTCAGATCGGCTTGCTGTCTCGGGCAGGTTCTATTCGGAAGCCGAGTTTGATCTGACCGCCTTGAAAACCTCGGGCCGTAGGCTGCTTGAACTCGGCCGCTCTTGTGTCCATGCCGATTATCGCGGCGGCACCGCCATGCTGTTATTGTGGAACGCGCTCGCCGACTACGTGCTCGATCATGGCATCGAAGTGCTGTTTGGTGCCGCCTCATTCCACGGCACTGACATGAATGCCCTCGCCCTGCCGCTGTCGTATCTACAGCATTTCCACCTCGCCCCGCCCGAATTGCGCGTCGTCGCGCGACCGTCGCAAGGTGCGCTTTTACCAATGATTCCCCCTGATCAGCTTGATCGCAAGACCGCAATGCTGGCCACTCCGGCGCTGATCAAAGCCTATCTGCGGCTTGGCGGTTATGTCGGACAAGGCGTTTGGATCGACCACGCCTTCAATACCACAGATGTGTGCCTCGTGATGGATACCGCGCAGATGAGCGCCAAGCACCGCGATTTTTACATCCGCAAATCGGGCCGCGACGCATGAGCGACTGGCGCGCCGATGAGTTGAAACTGCCGCCCATCACTCCAATGGGCTGGCTGCGCGTCGTACTGCGCGGTGGCGTGTTGGGCTTGGTGACTTATTGCGGCCTGCTGATTTTGCTGGTGGTCCGGCTCATCGAGCGCCCCCTGTTTGGCCAATCCCGCCCTTGGACGCCCTATATCACCCAGACCGTCTGCAAACTGGCATTCCCGATCTTGGGCCTGCCTCTTATCACCCGTGGCAAACCGATGCAGAAAAAAGGCGCCGTTGTCGCGAACCATTCGTCTTGGCTCGACATTTTCGCCCTGAACGCCGTGCAGCGCGGCTATTTCGTCGCGAAATCCGAGGTAGAAAACTGGGCCGCCATTGGTTGGCTTGCCCGTGCAACGGGGACGGTCTTCGTCGCACGCAAGGGTATTGAGGCGAAACGCCAGCAATCGCTTTTCGAAGAACGTCTGCGGGCGGGCCATAAGCTGATGTTTTTCCCCGAAGGCACCAGCACGGATGCGATCCGCGTTCTGCCCTTCAAATCAACGCTATTCGCGGCATTTTACAGTCACGGGCTCGACCACATCATGTCGATCCAACCGGTGAGCGTCGTCTATCATGCCCCGGCAGGCAACGATCCGCGGTTTTATGGTTGGTGGGGCGAGATGAATTTCGCACCGCATTTGCTGCATGTCTTGGCAGCAAAACATCAGGGCCGGGTAGAGGTAATCTTCCACCCAGAAGTCGCCGTCGATACGTTTTCAAACCGCAAAGAACTCGCTACATATTGCGAAGCTGTCATCCGCAACCATCACTTGCTTGCAACGCGTCACTAGACAGATTGTCCGCGACTCACGAGAAAATACCACATATTGTGGTTTGGGGTCTTAAAAGGCGTTCGACACAAGTGCCCCCAAACTGGGAGAGATATGAGTTTTACCCCAGCGGAGCCATCAGCGCCTTCAGTGCAGTCGCCGGGTTGTCGGCCAGCCAAATTTCCTCGCCGACTCCGAAAAAATCGGTGACCGGGCCAAACTTCTCAATCAACTCGACCGTCAACGCGCCCTCGGCGATCACCGGAACTTCGATCACCGCGCTCCACCATTCAAACAGATCGAAATCGACGCTTTCGCCGTTACCCAAGGGCGTCACCCCGGTCGGCCCAAAAGCCACATAATCCGCACCCGCCTCGCCCGCATTCATACCCTCATGCCGGGTCACACCGCAAAACGAGCCGATTACCGCGTCAGCGCCCAATTCCTTGCGCACGTAGCGCACCTGCCGGGCACCATCGGTCAGATGCACACCGTCTAAGCCCAGTCGGTTGACCATCAGCAGATGGTTCTCGATGACGATGATAACGTCTCGGGCATGGGCCACCAAACGGCAAGCATCGGCGGCGCGTTGGATCATGTCTTCATCTTTGCCCGCCAAAGCCAGCCGGACGCAGGCAATATCCGTGCTGTCCATCACGGCGGCCAGACGATCAGGGAAGGTTTCCAGATCAATCGCGGGCGGGGTGATCAGAGTGATCTGTGGGCGGTCTTGGTCAGCCATGGCTTTGTCCTGCATGAAGTTGCTGCGTCATAGCCTAGAATGGCGGGCTTGGCGAGGGCGACGGGCTGGCGTATCAGGCGTCATCTTAGCCGGAGAAACCCGATGATCCCGCCCGCATTCATTCTAGTCCGCCCGCAAATGGGCGAGAACATCGGTGCGAGCGCTCGCGCGATGCTGAACTTCGGGTTGGAGCGGATGCGGATTGTGTCCCCTCGCGATGGCTGGCCGAATTCGGCGGCGGTGGCTTTGGCTTCGGGGGCTGGGCGGGTGCTGGATCAGGCGGGTCTGTTCGGCTCGGTGCAGGATGCGATTGCCGATTGTGATTTCGTCTTCGCCACCACCGCGCGGGGGCGAGAGCTGACGAAACCGATCTACACGCCCGAGGCGGCGATGGAACATGCGCGGGCTTTGGTGGCCGCAGGCAAACGCGTCGGCGTGCTGTTCGGGCCAGAGCGTGCAGGTCTGGAAAACGAAGATGTGGTGCTCGCCAATGCAATCGTGACGGTGCCGGTCAACCCCGATTTCGCCTCGCTGAACCTCGCTCAATGCGTGCTGCTGATGGGCTATGAATGGCGTAGGCAAACCCAACCTGCGGAGGGTATCGTGATGGAAATGGCGCGGACCGATTTCGCCAGCGGCATCGAAGTCGAAAAACTCGGCGATCATTTTGAAGAACGGTTGGAAGCCGCAGGTTTCTTCTTTCCTGAAGCCAAAACTCCCGGCATGAAGGCCAGCTTGCGGAACATGTGGTCGCGTCTGGGGCTTACCAAGGCCGAGGTGCAAACCTTTCACGGTATGCTCCGCCAGATCGCTTATCGGCTGCGGTCGCAAGGCGATGAGTGACACTGTGCGTACCAGCAGCTCGATTCGACTGCGCGTCCGTTTAGTAATTGCCCGGCGGGTCGCTGGCAGGGAATGATTCGTCGGCCTGCTCGTCGATAATGTCCCAATCTTTGGGAGGCGTACTCATCTGCTCGGGGCCAGCAGGTCGCACCTCTTGCGCGCGTTCCGTGCCTATTTCCGAGCAAGCCTGCTGCCAAATGCGATCACTTTGCCCGTCCGGCCTGCCTTCAGCTTCCCAAATCTGATAGGCCCGGTCGCGGATCGCTTGTTCGATTGGCTCTTCCATGATGGTTTTCCAGTCCGTTGCGAATTTGTTGCTCCTCCGCTCAACTTCTGGCCACTCGGCTCGGTTCCCCGAGGGCCGCGCATTCGCAATCAATATGTCGCTAACACCGCCGGGCATTTTCCTGCGTCATCTACGCCCGATAAGCCGCCAGCATCGCCGCATAAGTTTCTTCGCAAGCCCGTTGGCGGCGCTCAATTTTCCTGTGCTCCAGCATCTCGGCCATCCGGGTCTGCACTTCGGCGGCATAGCGCGCTATAGAGTGGTTTTCGCCTGCCGGAGTGTTGCGCTCGGCGAAATAGGCGGCGGTATGGCGGGCGGTCTCGGGGTTCGTTTCGGCCACCGCTCCCCTGCCCCGTGTGCTGCGCAGCGCGAAGCTGTCAGGCGATTTCAGGCCGTAATGGTTATACTGCGCCAAGCGGTGCGAAACGGATCTGACATCGCCATTGCGCAACTGCCGCCACAGCGGCAGCGCCGGATCGGTTTGGGTGCGGGTGCCATCGCCCCACAGCACATTCAGCGGCAGCTTATCCTTCAAGCCCACCATGGAATGATTGTGAATACCCCGAAACCGGCTCGGGTTGCGCGTCAGAGTTTTCAGCGCGGCATTGGCTTTGTGACGGGTCGGCAAGGCTTGGGTGAAGGACGGGCAAATCCGCCCGGGCTGCCAGTTTTGCACAGGCTGGCTGGTGAAGAACATGCCGTTGAGGGCGATCACGTCGATATCGGCCTCGGCACGCTCGGTCAGATTGGCGACGCGGTTGTCGCCAACATGCACGTTCAGAAACTCATCAGCGTCGAGCATCATCAGCCATTCGGAGGCATCAATATCGTGCAGGCGGCGTATTTTCTCATAGCCCGCGTGCTGCGGAATTTCGCCGGGTTTCAGCTTGTTCGGCACATGGGTGATGTAGCCCTCCTGCGCCAACGCCGCGAGCAAGCGGTCAGAGCCGTCGCTGCAATCGTTAGAGGCGATCAGGATGCGATCAAAGCCCAAGGTCAAATGATGCGCCACCCATTCGAGCAGGAACGGGCCTTCATCTTTGACGCTGGAAATCAGGGTATGGCGGGCTGGCAAACGGGCACCTCAGGGCTTTTGGCCAGATGAGGAAGTGCAGCGGGCAAAGTCAATGCGAGACGCAGGGTTGGGGGGGTGACACCGCGCCAGCGTGTCGCCATGATGCGGCAAACCTTATGCGGAATAGCCAATGCCCGATCTTCGTCTCGCTCTGCTGCAATCGCCCTCGCCCGCCGGGGATGTGGCGGTGGCATTCACCGCAATCGAGCGTGGTCTGCGCGCCGCTGGGGCGGCTGGGGCTGATGTGCTCGTGGTGCCAGAAAGTTTCGCGCCGGGCTATAACAGCGATGCGATTGCCACACTGGCGCTGCGGCATGGGGATGCTTGGCAAGTTCAGTTGGCGCAGGCTTGTCGCGATGCGGGTTGTGGGCTGGTGTTTGGCTATGCCGAGCGGGACGGTGATGCGGTCTATAACGCCGCCTTGGCGCTGGGACCAGATGGCGCAGAGTTGGCGCATTACCGAAAAATCCAATTATACGGCCCGCGTGAGGCGTCGATTTATCGGCTAGGCGACGGCTATGCAACGTTTGATCTGGTCGGACACAAGGCGGCGCTGCTCATCTGCTACGACGTTGAATTTGCACCGCATATTGCGGCTTTGGCGAGTGCTGGCGTCACAGTGCTGCTGGTGCCCACCGCCAATATGCTGCCTTATACCCATGTGATGCGGGCGACGGTGCCTGCTATGGCGGTCAATCATGGCGTCAGCATCGTCTACGCCAATTATTGCGGGGTGGAGGGGGATCTGACCTATGCAGGGGGCTCGCTGATCGTTGGCGCAGACGGCGAAGTGTTGGCGCAGGCGGGGATGGGTCCGGCACTATTAATCGCCGATATCGTGCCGGTTGATCCCTCACGGATGTCTTCGCAGGCACGTGATTACCGGGCGGTAGTTTTGCCTTGAGGTCGCCGGGGGTTTCAAACCCCCGAACCCCCGTGGGATATTTTTGAGTAGATGAAAAAATTTTAGATAAGTTTTAGCGATTAGCTTAGGAAGCCGGGTTTTTGGCTCCACGCTAAGGCGTCGCGGATCATCACGGGTAAGGTCGAGCGGGTGGGTTGCCAGCCGAGTTCGTCGCGGGCACGTTGCGAACCTGACACCAAGGCGGCGGCATCGCCAGCGCGGCGCGGGCCTTTCAGGATCGGCACATCGCGATTGGTCACTGTGCGACTGGCGTCGATAACTTGCCGCACCGAAAATCCATGGCCAGTGCCGAGGTTGAACGCTCGGTTGCCGCGACCGTCAAGCAGCCAGTTCAGCCCCTTCACATGCGCATCGACCAGATCCATCACATGCACATAGTCTCGCACGCAGGTGCCATCTGGCGTCGGATAATCTTCGCCGAATACCGTAAGCGCCGGGCGGCGGCCCTCAATGGCGTCGAGCATCAGCGGGATAAGATGGGTTTCCGGGCGGTGTTGCTCACCGACTTCGGCCTCGGGATCCGCGCCTGCAACGTTGAAATAGCGGAAGATCACATGATTCAGCCCGTAAGCCGCGCCGAAATTTTTCACGATTTCCTCAATGGCTTTCTTCGATGCGCCGTAGGAGTTGATCGGATGCTGCGGGGTGTCTTCGTCTAACAACACGCCATCTTGGTCGCCATAAGTGGCGCAGGTCGAGGAGAATACGAAGTTCATGCAGCCCGCGTGCACCGCAGCCTCAACCAGATTGAGCGAGCCATTGACGTTGGTACGCCAGTAGCGCCCCGGATCAGTCATCGACTCGCCAACCAGCGACAACGCGGCAAAATGCATCACGGCAACTGGGCGATACTGATGGAAAGCCGCGTCAATCGAGGCGCGGTCCATCAGATCACCTTGCACAAACGGACCAAACTTCACCGCATCGCGCCAGCCGGTTGAAAGGTTATCAAACGCCACCGGAGTGAACCCCGCCCGCGCCAAAGCTTTGCAGGCATGCGCGCCGATGTAGCCCGCTCCACCCGTTACCAGCACATGCTTTTGCATCTTGTTCACCCTTTACTTCGGTTTTGCACAACGGCCTGCGGATGCCAGCCAGCGCAAACACTGCGCGGGCGACGCCCGTTATTGGCTCGGACTTAACGCCCGACAGCCACATAGGTTTCAAAGCCCGCCGCTTTCGCTTCTTCCGCCGAATAGACATTGCGCAGATCGGCCATGCGCGGAGTCTGCATCTTTTGCGCCAGTTTATCGAGATCGAGCGCGCGGAACTCATTCCACTCGGTCAAGATCACCACCAGATCGGCGCCTTGTGCAGCGCCATAAGGGCTGTCGAGCCATTTCACGCCCGGCAGCAATGCCTCACCCTCACGCTTGCCTTGCGGATCAACGACGCGGACTTTCGCACCCCCGCCGACGAGGGCTGGCACGATGGTAAGGCTTGGGGCTTCGCGCATGTCATCGGTGTTGGGCTTGAAGGTGACACCCAGCACAGCAATAGTCTTGCCATTCAACGAGCCGTCGCAAAGATCGACCAGCTTGTCGATCATTCGGCGCTTGATCTCATCATTCACCTTGATCACGGTTTCAGTAATCTGCATTGGCACGGCATAGTCTTGGCCCATCCGCGCCAAGGCCATGGTATCTTTGGGAAAACACGACCCACCGTATCCAGGGCCAGCGTGCAAAAACTTGTTGCCGATGCGCCCGTCCATGCCCATGCCTTTGGAGACATCCTTGATATCCGCGCCGACCTTCTCGCACAAAGCAGCGATCTCGTTGATGAAGGTAATCTTGGCAGCGAGAAAAGCGTTGGCCGCGTATTTGATCATCTCGGCGGATTCGAGACCGGTGTAGACCACCGGAAATTCGCGCAGGAACAACGGGCGGTAGATATCGGCCATCACCTTGCGCGCGCGTTGCGACTCAACGCCGACCACCACGCGGTCAGGCCGCATGAAGTCGTCAATCGCCGCACCCTCGCGCAGGAATTCCGGGTTTGATGCCACATCGAACTTGGCATCGGGATTAGCCGCCGCCACCGCTTCACCAACTTTGCGGTTGGTGCCGACAGGTACCGTCGATTTGGTGACGATCACTGCATAGCCAGTGAGCGCCCGACCGATTTCTTCGGCCGCCGCCATCACATAGGTCAGGTCAGCATGGCCGTCGCCGCGCCGGGTCGGGGTGCCAACCGCGATAAACACCGCCTCTGCGCCCGCGACCGCTTGCGCGAAATCCAGTGTGAACGAAAGCCGACCGGCCGCGACGTTTTTTGCCATCAGCACTTGCAGTCCGGGTTCAAAAATTGGCACTTCACCCGCATTCAGACGATCAATCTTGCTAGGGTCCTTATCGACACAAACCACGTCATGCCCAAAATCCGAGAAACACACACCCGAAACCAAGCCGACGTAGCCGGTTCCAATCACTGCAATCTTCATGCCAACGCTCCAAGCTTTTCCAAACCCGTCTTAGGCAGCCTGCGCGACTGTGTCAAACCGACGGACAATCGAAGCGAACAAAATCAGGCGAAAAAATGCAAAGTGGGTAACACGAAGGCCGGAGAATTCCTCCGGCCCCCATTGCAATGGTTGTTCGCGGCGCTTCAGGCAATGCTGGTGATAAGCACAAAGCCATCGCCGCCGCGACCGCCCTGCCCACCTGAAATGCCGGCACCGCCACCACCGCCACCCGATCCGCGCGCACCTGCACCGCCTACGCCGCCCGCGCCAGCGTTCGAGGCACCGCCTCCAGAGCCGCCAGAGAAAGTCGGTGGCAGCCACAATTCATACCCCGCGGCGCCGTTGTTGCTGCCCGCCGCACCGCCCGCCAAAACCGGACAAAGCCCTGCACCGTTCAACGCACCGCCTGCAAAATCAGCCGAGGTTGTGCCCGCGCCACCCGCGCCGCCCGTTGTGAAGATATTCACCCCGCCAAAAGCCACCGCCAAGCCGATACCACCCGCAATCGCACCGCCCGCTCCCCCGGCTTGCCCCGCAATGCTGACAAAACTGCCCAAAGCAGAATATGCGCCACCCGAGGTAATGCCTCCCGCGCCACCCGCAGCGCCAACCGCCGACGCCGTACCGGTGCCTCCGTTGTTGCCCGGGCTCGCCTGTCCGAGATAGACTGCGGTATTGGTCAGCGGCTGCACCGCCACAATCGAGCCTGCACCGGCCTGCCCAGGCGCCCCACCCTGACCGGCCGAGACAAACAGCGTGCCGGGCAGCAGCGCCGCAGGCACCACAATGCGCGAAATCGCACCACCGCCGCCGCCACCACCGCCGCCGCGCGCCGCGCGCCGAGGCTGCAGCTGCGACAAAGCCAGCGCCACCACCGCCAGCGCCGCCGACCAGCAAAATCTCCAAAAGCACCGTTCCCAAAGGCACCGAGTAGCTTTGCCACTGGCCAACGACGCCGACAGGGTCAAACCTGCGAGTCTGTCCGGCCTCTCGCGGCAAAAAATGCGGAAAACTCATCAGTAGTCCCCTCCAAAGCCCGCCACCGCATAGCCGCCTGCCACGGCAGTGCCCAACGTTACTTGTACGCGGTAACCCGGCGGCACCGGAATGTTCAGCGGCAGCTCATTTCCCGACAGCGCCGCCACTTCTGATAGCGTTGTGGCTGGCAAGGAAAGCTCTGCGATCAGCACGTTATTGCCCGCGGTGGCATTGGTTGCGCCGTTGTTCATAAACACCCGCAGCACCGAGGCCACATTGCTGCCGCGCGGCCGCACGCCCAGCTTTTGCAAATACGAACCGTTGGTCGCATCCGCCGTGAACACAGTATCAACCGTGCCGGTGCCATCCTTGGCTGTGTTCGCAGCCGTGATGCCAGCCGCCCATTCGACTCGGGCGATCTTTGAGAAAATCGGGGAAGTATTGCCGGGCATGCCGCTCTCCTAGTTGATGAATGCTTGTTGGTTCAGCGCGCATTGCACGCCGTATTTGATGGGCGCAGCCAGCGTCCAAACCGTGCCGCCGCCCGAGACGATGACTTCACCCTTCACGCCGTCACTGACACCACCGCTTGCTCCGATCACTTGGGTCGCACCCGCCGTGCGGACTTTGACCTGTCCGCTGGTGCTGTTCAGCCAAACCATGCCGTTGACCGGGCTAACCGGGTCTGCCGCCTGCCCGCCTAAGTTCAGCACTTGCGGCAGGGTCGCTTGGCCATTTGCCCGCGCCACCGTCATCGCCGTGTAAAACGTGCTGCCATCCGGGCTGACCTTGATCGCGAAATCATCCGACCCCGTGGTGCCCATCTCGGCGCGCCCCGAGAACCCGGTCTGAAACGTCAGGCTGGCGGTATTGGCAGCGGCGGCTTTGTTCAGCTTTAACTGATGCCCCGCGCCTGCATGATTGAACAGTGTCGCAGGCGAAGACACCGCCAGCCGATTGGTGGCATCCGGCGTCGCCGAGACGCCGAGTTGTGCGACGTTCAGCGGCCCATCATTCATCGCAAGCCACGCCGAGCCGTTGAAAACCGCCATCGCGGCTTCTGCGACCACATAGGCTTGCCATCCCGCAAATGGCAGCAAAAACTGCCAAACTCCGGTCTCAAATAGCGCAATCTTTCCGGTCTGTCCGGCCCAGGCCCCCGTCGCGGCCAGCGGCACAATATAGCGATCACCTGCCACCGGGTTGATCGGCGGGGTCGTCAAAGCCCGCGCCTTCACCGACAGTTGCACCATCAGATCGAGCAGCCGCAGCGCCTCATTATGGGTCACATGCTTTTGCGCTTGCGCGGGTTGGATCAGGGGCAGCGACAGAATTATCGTTGTATCGGGCATATTTACCTCCGGGAAGCCTTTGCTTGAAGCAAAAGCTACGAAAACCCATTAAATATATGATAAACAAAGCGTTCTGAGCATTAACGTCTTGCGCTTGAAACGCAAAAATAACATACATTCGTACATGCATTGACATACATTCGCAGATTTTGGGGGCAGGATGAGCAGCAAGAAGGCAAAGCAGTCGGACCTCCCCCGGCACGTCACCAAGACCGTATCAGGCGCTTACAAGTATCAGCGCCGGGTTCCAAAAGAACTTCAAGAATTTCTGCGGCTGGAAAAGTGGGAACACGTCCTAGGTTCTGATCCTGCCGAAGCGTACAACCGCGCGCACCACTACACCGAGATGCACAACGGGGAAATTGAGAGATTCAAAGTACCAGAGGCCAGAGCCGAGCGGGACGCCTTCACCGACACCATGATGGCGGCAACCCTTGTTGAAGATGCACCCCCCGTCGATAGGTGGCGCGAGACGCCCACTCTATTGAGAGAGGCCCGGACACTACCCAAAGCGCAAGAGCGGGACAGGCTAGCATTGTTCGCAGCGCAGGCCTTCGGTGATGATCGCTATCTACACCAGAGGCCCGCCAACACTCACAGGGCTAGCCTTACAGTTACCGGGGAAGGCCTTACTCTTTCTGCTGAACCCTTAGACCGCGCCACAGCGCCTAAGCTGGTGCCGATCAAGCCACCAGCCGACCCGACCGATGCAATCATGTTCGGGGCGTTCAAGAGCGCACTGGACACACGCCTGTTGCAGCTACCCGTAATCGGCTCCGCTGACACCATGCGACTATCGGCCCTGATGGCACAATACGCTAAGGCGCAAGGTATCCGCACTAACACCGCAGCCCAGAACCATCACCGCGCAAGGCGCTTGATACATTTTGCAGGTGATTTGGGGTTGGAAAAATATGACGAACCGACGCTAAGACGATACCGCGATTACCTTGTTAACGGTGATCCTGTCGCCAAACCAAAACCATTTTTGCCTATCAAAGCCATTTCCGTTCATCATTACTTTTCCACATTGAAAGCCCTCTGGACATGGGCAGCGGATGAGTTTCCTGAACACCGCCAACTTGAATTCCCCCGAGTTCGTCCACCAAAGAACACGGCGACAGTAGAGTCGACTCGCTGGCAAGCCTTCGACGATTCACAGATCAAACGCGTTTGGGAACTGATCAACGTCACATGGGGACCGGATGGCAGTAGCAGATTAACCCCCGCCCGTCGTAAGTGTTACCTGATGGCGTTCCGGGTACTTTTGCATAGCGGAATGAGACCTTCCGAAGTTTTTCGGATCAAGCACGGTGATATAACCGACGGCGTTCTTTCAATTCATTACACCAAGACGACTCCCCGCCAAATTCCGCTTTCAAGCCATCTTGCCGACTTTTCTGCGTTCCTCGAATCCGGTGGGTTTGAAGCCGAATTAAACCTACCCCGTCCAGCCACACCGGATTCGATGGCAGGCGGCATGACCGACAGCTTCACACCAATCATCAGAGCGGGAGGACTCACATCAGACCGCCTAGTGCTTTACTCTGTCAAAGATACGCTGGTGGATCGGCTGCAACGCCTTGAAGTGTCTGACTCCGTGATCAGAGGGATCATAGGACACGTTACACCGGGCAAGCTGCGCCACTACAAGCAGTCCTTGTCTCAGTCGGTGGAGGGCATGGCACAGATGCGCAGAGCCTTGGACGCTGTGGTTTACTGGTAAGCCATAGCCTCTCAATGGTGACGCGCGTACGCGCTCCATACAGCCTCTACAGGCCTCTCAGGACGCGGAGGGCGCGTCATCCCCCACACAACGCATCACCGCCCCCACGCGTCAAGCCTTCAGCCTTGCGCTAATGTATCGCCAATCTAGGGCGGCGTTGATTTGCCGGGGTATCACGGTGACCTGCGCTTTTTGTCGCCGTCAGGCGCTGACCGTTGAGTGTTGTAAATTTGACACTCAGCGGTCGTTCGTGCTAGGTTAAGTTCATAAAGAATTTGCAGCGGTGCTGCGTTCTCCCCCCGCGCGGTGCGCGAAAAATCAATCAAAATTCAAATCAAAGGAATCCTTCAGGATGTCTCTTTACGTAAATCTGTCCGAAATTCGCGATGCGACAAAGCTTGGCGTTTTAGCCGTTCGCTCATTAGTCCGCCACCCCTACCCGTTGCCGTTCGCGCTGGCCCCCGCATGCAAAAAAGGGGGAAACCAAGTGCGCCTATATTTGTGGTCAGACGTCGCCCCTCGCCTCCGTCAGACCGCCAAAATCACCGAGAACGTGATCAACGCGCTCTTGCTAATCGCCCAATCTCACCACGAAAACAAAGGTCTACAACCATGAGTAAAGAATCTGAGAAAGTTCTAGACGATCTCCGCGCGTCAAGGCTCCACGCACTCTCCAGTACCTGCCCTCCGCACCAAATGGCGCGCTTAAAAGTACTCCAAACCGCGCTGGAGCTTGGGTTGGCAAGGGTCGCAGGGTCAAAATTGGCCCCTATTGTCGTGGAAAGGATTTTGGAGAGCATGCTACTCCACCCGGAAACGATAATCTACATGGCAGGGTCCTCGCTGGCGGAACTACCCACCACGCCGGGATCGTGGGATGCGTTCGCACGCGAGCAGATCAGAAACGAGCCGCTTGCAGTCTTGTGCATTGAAAGCCGTGATGCCAATCGCCGTGAGGTTCTCCGGCAAACATACATTTCAGGGCTAAAGCCGGGTGATCGGATGAGCCAAGCTCGTGCCGGGACATTGGACGCTGCAGCTGAATCATACGTGGCGGCAGAACTGCAAAAGAGCGCTGGGCTGTGACCGCGTTGCAATTAAACCGCGTGAAACAGGCGCGTCTTTACGCCGCGATGTGCGCGGCGCAGGGCGTTCCAGACGATATTGAAACGCCACAGCAAGCAGCGGCGGAGGCCCGGTCACACGTGTTTGTATACCTACAGCCCTACGATTTTCTAGAGGCTAGCATACTCGCAGGTACTATGGACGATTACATTTATCAGAGCGGAGCTGAGCTTTTCTCTATCCGAGTCGAACAAGTGGCAGAACTGGCTGATTGTACCACAGATGTAGTAATCCGCGCGCTGGGCTTTCTAGGCCTATCCCCGTGCCGTAAGCGGCGTCGAACTTACACCAATGATCCAACGGGCCGCGCGCGGGTCATCGAACTGCCATTGGAAACGTTTGCCCAGTGGAGGTCGCTGGATTGGTAATCTTCTCAACCCGGCGGGGGATCAAGGTTGTAGGTGACAACCCTCCTGCATTTATCAGTCGTTAGTCTCTACACCACAGATATAAATCATTAATATCCGATAGTAATTAAATTACGTCTTGCGCTTGAAGCTTATTGAATGCGCTTGAAGATAAATGTAATTCCACATCTAGCTAGTATAAACTCCACGATATTTTAACAATAAGCCGTTTACTTCCGTGGATTTGACAGGATCATTTGATATTGCTATAACGAATTTACAAATCCGAGTTTTAAACTAAAAGTCATCTTGTAGAGGATATCAAAAATGACCGAGACAGAGAAATTGAAGCGCCCTACACGGCTAGCCGTATCACTCGTGCAAATTGCGCGCGCGTTGCGGATTCAGTCCACCACGTTGTCAGTAGCGCTTTCCGTGATCGATACGGATCAAATGCGCCCCATTAAGTATCAGGACCGCCCCGGCGTGGCGGTACGCACACTGTACCTGCTGGAGTCGGTCCATAGACTATTGTCGATGGTCGCCAGCAATCGTTACACGGTCGCAGCCGGAGCCGAGTTAAGGGCCGTCGCCACAGAAATTGAGATGCGCTGATATGGCGACCGCAGCGCGCCGGATCGACGGCTTGAACCCGTATAAAGCGCCCCGCGATGACAAACGAGAAGAATGCGTATTCTTGAAGCGCCGTATCAAGATAATGAAAACAGCGGCGATCAAAACCCCCGATGAATTCAGTGCTGAGTTCATCGCGGAGTTGGAGGCGGCTCTAGAGGTCATGCAAGCCGAACTGGTGGTGTTGATGGCACAGGCGCGAGCATTCAAAGTGCCGCCTCCAAAGCCACACAAAAGCCTGCCTGCAAGCTGGGCTGTGTGAGGCCACCACGAAAAGAAAAGAGGCCCAAACCCCCGCAGGGCTGGACCTCTCAAAGAAAGACGACGGGCGCTGAAAACACCCGGTTTTACACTACCAAGAGTATAGAGCGAATTTAACTGTAAGTAAAGAAAGTTTACGCAGATGACACAACTAGACCCCTACGCATTCGACAATGCAACTGAGATCGTAACTGCGGATATTAGCAAGATTTCCGAAGGAGCGAAAAAGATCAAAGATCGCTTCACGCTTGAAGATCGCGACCGGATTAAACAGGCCAAGCCGCTGACGTACTACACCGATGGCTTAAAAAAGCTGCAAGGACTTCGAACGAAGAATGTCGCGGTTTCCGCCGTCTTCGAAGATGACGCTGTCGATGCACTGACCGTGCTTAAACCTAACATCCTTATGCCAAAGACCGTTGACTTGGCGGTGATCATCGCAGGGTTAATCCGTGGAAAGGTCACCGACGTGGCGATGGCCGAATTCGTCAGAACCATGCAAGCGGCAATGCCTGCGCAGGAAAAAGTTTGGTTCAAAGACTTGCGCAAAGCTGTCGAGAACATTCTTGGATCGGAACTGCGCGCCGATGCCAAAGGCGGGTTCTCAAACGTGATCGGAGAAGACGATTTCAGTCAGCTAGTTAAATATGGTTTGAGCCAGATCAAAGCTGCAAACGAAAACTACAGCGACCCCGTATTCTACAACTACGCCAAGGCCGTGGCGACCATGGAAGATAGCGATGCAGTAAAGATTCTTGGGTATGACGCGTTTTCTGCCCGTCTGAATATCCTTGCGCCGTACCGTAAACCTAAGGGTGAAAAGTCTTTTATTGGGGTCGCCATGCCGTTTGAACTCGGCAAGCAGATTTTCCATGACCCACGGTTGAAACTGTATCTGCCTGAACTGGAGCGCATCGTGAAGGCCCCTGTCTACATGGCCAATGGCGAGTTGATTGTTCGCAAGGGCTTTCACGAAGAAGCAAAGCTGTTCTATGCCAAGCCTGACAACCTGTCAGTGCTTAGACCGTCTAGTGTGATCACATCCGAAGAAATGCAAGCCGCTGTAGCATTGCTGACCGATCTATTCGGCGACTTCTATCTCGATGGTGTTAGCCGCAAAGAACTGGAGGGGGCTTCACTCTATGGCAAAACTATCAGGCGTGATGGAGCGCGAAAGCGCTGGGGAACATTCGAAAATGGTGACGCGCATTTGGGCGGCAATGGCAGTGCCGTTCCGCCGTCGTTCCTGCACTGCATAGGCTTTCTGCTTGAACAGTTCGTACGCCCGATGATCGACGGCCCTATGATGCCCCTTCTGGCCTCTAAGACCGTTGAGGGCGCTGGCGGTGGATTGCTAATGAAAGTCTTTCTGACGATCATTGAAGGCGGTGGCGCGCCACAGGTGCTAAACATGCGAGAAGAAGAACGCCAAAAGGCAATCTTGGGGATGCTGGCCGCAAGGCGCAATGTGATCGCGTGGGATAACCTTCCCAAAGGCGTTAAGATCGACTCCAAATGCATGGCCACCCTGTTCACAGAACCCTTTTGGGCGGATCGACTTCTAGGCCAATCCAGGGAAGTTGTCTTCCCGATCACAGCATCTTTCGCAATGGTAGGGGTTAACCCGGTCTTCACCAAAGAACTGGTACGCAGGATGTCGCTGGTGCAGTTGGTGCCGCAAACGTCGTCACCAGAAACCCGTGTGGATTTCAAGCACGAGGATCTGTTGGCGCACGTCAGAGAAAACCGGGGAGCATACATTCACGCCTTGCTGGTGCTGGTGCAGAATTGGCTCGACAAAAAGAAGCCCGCACCGAAGCACGCTCCTGTTGTTGGCTCGTTTGGAAACTATCGGAAGGTGATCGCGGGCATACTTGAAGCAGCTTCACCACACTGGACGAGCTGGCAGCAAAATCGCGACGTGTTGAACGGCGTGGCAAAAGACGACGACGAAGATGACGGCGCGGAGTCCTTCTTTGAGCATTGGGTTTCGGAGTATGGAATTGGAGAAACAGTACAAACGTCCGCGCTGTGTAATATGGCGGAGACATTCAAGATCACTATTCCCGTCAAGCGCGTCAAGGTTATCGGCGATGACAGCGAATTCATTTATTCCGCGCTGTCTTTGGGTAAGTACCTTAAGGCGATGCAAGGAAGGTTCTTCAAGCTTGAAGATGGCAGAGAGGTGCAGCCCATCAGATCGGACAAGCGCGGCGATGGTGGCAAGCCGTGGGTGTTACAAGTCAAAAAGTGATTGGGTGAAAATCGGGGCTTTGGCCCCCTTTTTCATGCCGTGGTGCAGCCCGCCGCTTTTTTAGCGAAGAGCGCCCCACAAATTCCCTTTGTTTGCGCCGTTGAGTCCGTTGATTGACCGTTGATTGATTCACGCAATCGACGGCGCTTTTTTCAAACGATTACAGATAGTTACCGCAATCCCGTTGAGTCCGTTGATTGAGTCATAAGTCAGTCTATTGAAATTTGATATATGTATTAGGGGATACAGTATACATATGCGTTTTCAATAGGGGCCAGCCCCGCTCAAAAACGACGGACTCAGCAGGATTACGATAACACTCTGAAATTGTTCTATTAAATGACCGTTGGTTAGGTATCGCAATCAACGGTCAATCGACGGTACAATCGACGGCGCTGCATATGTCATTCACCATTTTGCGAAACTGGCGGCTTTGTTGCAATCGCCGCCGCTATGCCATCCTTTACACCAGCCGCTATGCCTTCCTTTACCGCCGCAGCCGTGGCCCTGTCCGCCAAAGAAATCGCATCAATTAACCGCTGCGTACTTTTTTCGTCACTCTCGCTTATTGCATCAATAAGGTTCTTTGACGTCACAGCCTGTTCTTTCTGCGACTGCGCTATCTTGGCATTGAGGTTAACAACCTCCAGTCGCAGCGCCTCTGACTCGTCATCAACCATGAACTTAGGAGCGAAAATTTGTGCGCCTGAAATTAATAATGCAATCACGGCGACGCCCATAGTCAGTTTTCCAGCCGTAGCAGACTCAGAAGCGGCTTTTTGAAAAGTCTGTAAAAAGCCTGCCCCAGTCGCCTGTAAACTCAAAGTGTTCTGCGCAGACTGACTCGCCATTTCTGAAATCCGGTCAAATTGATCTTCAATTCGCCCTAGCCTAATGTTGGTTTCAAGCAGCGGGTTCACCACACTGTGCACGTGCGGAATTGTCGGTAAGGTCGAGGTGATGGCTTGGCGACGGTTGAAATCATCGAGCGAGTCTTGTTGAGCAACAATGTTGCGGGCAACGCCACTTAGCGGAGAATGATCGCCTGTCACTCGAAGTAAATTGCTCATTTGCAATCTAACGGCGTCTGCCGCGCTCTGGTATCCATCCAGCCCGCCAAAGCCGGAAACCTGCTTTGCGAGGGCTTCCGCAGCGCCGTGGTACCCATCCCCACCCAAGCCAGATAATTGCTTTGCGAGGGCTTCCGCCGCGCCGTGGGACCCATCCACCCCGCCCAAGCCAGTCGCCTGTTCCAGTGCCGCTCCTGTCGAGTCCTGCGCTAATGGCTCAAGCGCGCTTCGCGACCTGCTAGGCAAAACCGCACTTGGTGCTTCCGAGTCCTGAGGTTTTTGCTTATTGAGGTTCAATTCAGAAATACCTAGCGGGTTGCTTTTGAGCGGCAAGTCGTCGGCAGACATTGAAAAATCCCTTAGTAATATTAGAGTTACGGTAGAGACAGACCGCCGCCAATGGCAAGTAATTCCAGTCTCAGCACTCGCGCCTGTCCGCTGGTCACAGAATCCAGATGATCAGACCCAGCACCAAGAGACCAAGAACAACATAGGCAAACAAGGGGCTGACTTGACCTGTATCAGAACCACTACCGCCCGAGATTTTGGTTCTCGACGATAATCCCGTCCCCGGCAATCCAGCGTTCAGATGCGCGCCTTTCTTACCGAAGTTGACCGAAGCGCCCTTGGCTCCGACCGTCGTGCTGATACCCGACTTGCTGATGTTCAGCTTTACGCCCGGTGCGATTTTGAGTCTCTTGTTGAATCGAATAGCCAACGTGACCTCCTGAAAATCCTGTGAGCAGCATACGCAGCAAATCGGGCGGTTGTCTTGGCTCTTGTCGGGATCGCTGCAGCACCTCGTTTGACCATGATCGCACCACCCTTGTCTTGCCCCCCAAGATCATGGCGCTTGACGCGGCACACGGCGCACCGCTAGTTTTCGCGACAGTATGATCAGAGGACCGCATGGCAATAAATCTATTCCTCGACGCGAATATCCTCTTATCATTCTACGCCTTATCCAATGCTGATGTAAAACAATTGGAACAGCTCAAGCCAATGGTAGCCGCAGGCGACATTGCCCTTTATGTAAACAGACAGCTTTGCGACGAGGTTGAAAGAAATCGAGAGAAGAAGATTCAGGAGGCCTTTAAGCTACTCAAAAGTGATACGTTCAAATGTCAGGTGCCAGCCTTTGTCAGGGGAATAGCCCAATTCGGGGAACTGCAAGACATTCTCAAATTAGCGAACCAAAAGCATGCAGAATTGATGCCTCTGGTGGATGGACTAATTGATGCCCGCACTCTGGACGCCGATATCGTGATCGCAGATTTGTTCAATGCGGTAACCGTCGCGCCGCATGATGCCGAGTCATTTAGTCTGGCACTAGACAGGTTCAGAAGAGGGAATCCGCCCGGAAAGAAAGCAGTGACAATCGGGGACGAATTGCACTGGGAATTTTTGCTAGCTAAAGTTCCACCGAAAGAAGACTTGCATCTAGTATCAAGCGATGGAGATTTTGCCTCATCAAGAGACAATACTAAGGTCAACTCGTTTCTAGCCAATGAGTGGAGGTTAAAGAAAGAGTCCAACTTGTTCTTCTATAGAGACCTATCTACGTTCTTCCTCCAACATGTTCCCGCGATCAAGTTGGCAAATGAGACTAAGCTAAATGGACTAATTGCGGAACTTGGAGCTTCCGGTAGCTTTGCCGAAACACACGCAATTATTGCGAAGTTTCCGAGCGATGCGGATTTTACCGACGCGCAGATCACTGACCTGATCCAAATAAGACAAAACAATGCTCAGATATCTTGGATCGTTGCCGACCCTGATGTGAGGGAGTTTTACATACCAATCATAGCAAAATACGAGCAGCTTCATCCTGCGCCGGATGATCTAGGCGACGAGATTCCTTTCTAGCAACTCACTCTCAGCGAAACCCATTCGACGCATAACAAACGTTGTAACTAGCCGCGTTGCCCCGCTCCAACGCACCAAACCGTTGCACCAGATCGCACCAGCCCAGCATCCTCTCAGGCCGAAACTAAGCCATCTTGCTAATTTCTGACCTATACGCCCTCCCAGTGACTGACGGGAAGGCATTTTTATATATATGCATGGAAAGTTGTGAAAGTTGCAGAATGCAATGATCATTGCACAAATTTGCTTGGGCCAAGAACATCGCCCCCCTGACCACTGCACCCATCATGTGTGTTGAGCGTGGTACGGCTACGATATCGCACCCCGAGCCATCTCGAATATATCGGGACGCGCACCCTAAACACGAGACTCTCGCCCTAAAATGTGTTACTTAACTGAAGTACAGTAACGATATTATCACTAAAGGAATGATTTACATTGCTAATATCAAAACAAAGATTCCTGCCTTCGCCTATTTGCGGACGTCATCGGCAACAAACGTTGGCGAAGCCAAGGATTCCGACAAACGGCAGTCTCTAGCCATCGCGGCTTTTGCCCGCGCCCGTGGGTACGTGATCGTCGAAACGTTTTATGACGCCGCCGTATCGGGTACAGACCCAATCGAGACCCGCCCCGGCATGCTGGCATTGCTTGACGCTGTTCTAGCCAACGGAACACACACAATCCTTGTGGAGTCTCCAGATCGCTTTGCCCGTGATGCCATTGTGCAAGAACTCGGACACCGCTTGCTGAAAGAGCGCGGCATTGATCTGATACCAACCACCGCGCCGGATTACTTCACCGTCGACACACCCACCACGCAGCTTGTACGCACCATTCTAGGCGCTTTCAGCGCGTTTGAGCGTATGACGTTGAATGCTAAGCTAAAAGGGGCAAGGGACCGCAACAGCGCAGCCCTAGGGCGTCGTGTAGAAGGGCGCAAACCTGTTGATGATATCATCATCGCCGATGCCAAGCGCCTGTACCGCAGGAACCCAAAGACCGGTAAGCGCCGCTCGCTCCGAGACATTGCAGCCGCCTTGCCTCTGCAAGCCAGTGGCAAGCCGTACAATCAGGGCAGTATCATACAGATGCTAATACGCGCCGGAGTGTATGAGCCTAAGGCAGTGACGCCCTGACACGATGGCCTCCTTACGGAGGCACAGTAAACTCTATCGCCTTGCCACCCGACACCTTACCCACACGCCCGCCTATGCACTCTCAGACGCTACCCGCCAACCGTGCATCATGCCGCCCCATACGTCAGGCCGATGGAACACCGGGCCGATGGTCTAACACGGTGTTAGATTGATACCGCCCTCCGTCAGGAGGAATCCGGCCCCTACATATCCATTCGCTTGTGCACGCGTTGCATATGCGTGTGAAGGCTAGTAAGCGATGCGTGATTGGTGTGTTAATGATTGGGTGATGCAATCCGATTCAAAGTAACATATAGCAATTTCAAACACTTGACGGGGCTCCAAGGGGCGAGTATCATGACTCCACCAGCGTGCGACTGCACCTGTAGTGAGTTAACAGACCAACGAAATGACTTTGGTTACAAGAATATTCTCAGCCGATACACGTAGGCCGATTAAAAATTTTCTATTTTAAATTCCATTTCGATTTGATCGGTTAAACCGATACTGAAAATCAGCTAAATTTCTGATTGTAAACTATAATTGGCGAATGAATAGAAGTAAAACTTTTTCACCCCGGTCGCGGTTTGATAAATTTTTATTTGCAAACCGCTGTCCCATAAAATGTAGGAGGGCGATTCACCTGACCCTCCAGCACCAAAACCCTCGCAACCTTTTAAAATTGAATTCCCCATGCCAGCAAGCACCGAAAAAGAACACAGCCTAATATTGAAAGATTGACGCCGTATTCGCGCCGCTACAACTTAAACAACAAAGCCAAACCCGCCACTCGATATAAGGCGGGCTGCAGCGGTTCGACCGCAATGGTTTTGTCGCAGCGACCGTTTCGCGTCTGGGTAGCCGTCGTCTAACGAGCGATAGTGGCTTGAAGGCTTAGGATTGATAATCCGTCAGCTTTTACATCCAACTGAAGGCTAAAGCCGTCATTACTGACCATCTCTTCGCACAACATCTTGAATATGCGCTTCGCTTGCATCTCGTTTGAAAAGTTCGGCTTTCATACCCGGGCTATTGGTGAAATTCCAAATTCTCAGCGCAAGATCGACCTTTCCGGCAATCAGAACAGTTTACACTCTCCCGACATCGTAAGGCCATTGCACTGTTTGAACAGATAGAGTTTTGCCAACTTTAAGTTGCTGCACGAGCACTCTAGCGCCGCTTCCACTAACACAGCCGCTCTCATCTGTTGAAATCATTGGGTGGCTGTCAACTCGCACCGCCCCGTGCCGACCCGGAAAATCGTGCATAAAAGCACACGCGCGCAGGATGTTTCCACTAGGAGAAACACTGACGTTTAGATTGCCATAACCGACTGCCAGTTCGCAGGTTTTCGCGTCACTCATCATATTTGTTTCGCATGCGATTGTAACGCTGTTGAAGGCATCATCATCGGGAATATAGACACCACGGTCAGGGTAATAATAGTAAGGCAATCCACTACCAGAAGCCAAACCCACTCGCGAAGTGGGATTCTTGGCTGTAGGATTTGAATTAAACCAAATTTGCTCCGACGGAAAAAATCCGTCGTCGCGTGAGACATCCAATACAACAACCCCGCCCGCAATTCGTGCCGCTCCGACTGGCAAAGGGACCGTTGGCGTGCACGATAAAGTAAGCAGAAGTATTCCCAATAACTGAAATTTAGTTTTCAACATATATCCATTGCTATTTACAGAATTCTAGGCATTTACGCTTAACGATTAGATTAAGACTAATGGATTAGATTGAGACTAATCCGTTGTCTGCAGTGGGAGTCAATTTGAACACCGGCGCGAGCTGGTTGTACAGTGCAGTGGCGTCCATCATGTGGGGCCAAACCTCATGCGGCTTCAAATCTTGCATTACTCCGTGTGGTTGAAAAATATTCCACGTTATATATGGGAATTGCGCATCAGAAGTAGTGACAAATACAGATATGCTTGTAATATTGTGCGTAGCACGCTGAAACGAACCCGCACTTATCGCTCCGATAACCGCCCCAACTCCGCCGCCTATGGCTCCCCCTACAACTGCACGCCCTAGCATCCCGCTACGCTTTGTCTCTGTCAACGACTGACCATCAGTAAGTATTTCTGCGGACACAAAACTATCGAATGGAATCTCTTTCGCCACTCCGGAACCAGTTCCAAGTAGTGCAGTTCGGCGGTGCGTGTCCATCATAAGTACTAGGGTATCTCCCTTGACCAAGGGCATGTTCTGGTACGATGGAAATCGTACTAGCATTCTATCCGCGAGACTATCCGATGCTACGTTAATTCTATCTGCAGTCGCCTTTTCAGCACCCATGTGAAACATGGTGAATATAACTACAAAAGCGAACGATAACCCGATGCCCCAGTAAATCGTTTGTAAAAATCCCATGCTCACTACTTTCTCGGTTGTCCCTGATATTAGACAAACCGAACCGGTGATATACGTCAAGTTTTATCGTGATGCGATATCTTGGCAGTGTGAGTACTTCTCCTTAAAATCAACGCGCAAACGCCTCAATGGCTACCATCGCCGCCCTTAGCTGGCGTGTCGTGTCGTCAAAATTAAGCGCACAAAGTGCGGCGATAAAGTTGGATTCGATCCGCGCCAATTCGAAGATATGGCTATCGTTGTCCTGCAGGCTATCGCGATAGAGGTCAAACGCCTTGTGCACAAAAGTGATAGGATCACAAATAGGCGTAGGCGTTACCCCCGGCGCAACCAACTCTCTCAAACTGG
Organism: Cypionkella sp.; assembly: GCF_028290025.1. Classification (GTDB taxonomy): domain Bacteria; phylum Pseudomonadota; class Alphaproteobacteria; order Rhodobacterales; family Rhodobacteraceae; genus Cypionkella. The sequence goes on from NZ_JAQGKQ010000022.1 coordinate 48,920, forward strand.
CAACGGCACGACGGCGGCGGGCAAGGCACTCTAGATGCCAAGCGACGTTCGGGAAGGCTTCAATCCGTGTCATGTAGCGACTCCGTGCCGATGAGCACATAAAGGGAACATTAACCTTTTGCGGCATGGCTGATCAAGTCGGAGAATCCGGGGAAATGGCGGAATGTTGTGGATAACATCGCGGACTTGGCTACGCAGATCGGGAACCTTGTAACTCAAAGGTCAAATCGGAGATGTTTTGAACACTCGCCTACGGTGGTCTGATGCGCCCACGGGGCAGCTAAGTCATTTGGGCAGCGCCTAGCAATCCGATCCGCCCGACGTCTGGCATAAGCGCCTAATGCTAGATGCAGCATTCGCCGCATCCGTGCTAGAAAAGCCGCGACTTGTAAGAGCGTCGTAGGCATTTTGATCCTCCCACGAGACAGAGGATTTATGATAGATATTCGCTTGATTTATTTGCGCGTAAATCCCAGCGGCTAGTGTAAAAGCACCTAGGATAAGCGCAGCTTTTGGGCCTGTCATTTTGAATGGCACGCGCTCAGTTTCCTTAGGCTCTATCGACAATGGGTCACCTGCTATTGCTTGGATGTTTGAGGCTAGGGGGAGCATAAAATTTCGCAAGTGACTCAGCGTTCTAAGCCAGAAGTGCCGTCAAAGCCTGCCAGCTTCGACCGCTCACTGACACAACATGCTCATACCACCCGTCAAGATACCTCGACAGTTCGTCAAATTTATGGTTTTTGATTGTCAACACCGCGCAGAGTCCCCTGCCATGCCCTGCACATAAATCGCATACATTTGACGCCCTGATAACATACATTGCTAATTTTGATGCCTCGCAACGTATTGATATTGTTTATCTTTATGAATCAAAAAATTGCGATGCGCTTCCGGGCATATAAACCTCCGCAGAACGCTTGGAGGCAGAAGCTATGAAAAACCCGTTAACACCGCCGCACCAGAGCGCACGGTAACGCCTTAACTATTTCAATCACGCAGGCCGAGCGTGTTGTGGCGCTTAGATTGGCGCCAGATCAAACTTGAGCCTAACCGCCAAAAGCCAGTCCAAGCGCTATCGCCCACATCGTCGCGCCCACAACAATTTCTAACACCACCCAAGCTTTCGGATTGGCAAACACTGGAGCCAGCAACCGCGCGCCGTAGCCCAAAGCCGTAAAGAAGCTGAAACTACCTG
>NZ_JAQGKQ010000031.1 GCF_028290025.1 Cypionkella sp.
CACTTTTGTTCGGAAAAATGCCAGACCAAATTCAAGACGGATCCTTGGTTCTATGCCTCGGGCAACGCATCCAAACGCGGCAAGGTCGCGGTGGTGGCCGCGCAATACACCTGCCCGATGCACCCTCAGATCGTCCGCGATGCGCCGGGGGCCTGTCCGATCTGCGGCATGGCGCTGGAGCCGATGCTACCGTCGGACGCGCCGAGCGAGGAACTAGCCGATTTTACGCGACGTTTGTGGATTTCGGCGGCGGCTGCAGTGCCGCTGGTGGTGCTGACGATGGGGTCGCTGGTGGGCTTGCCGCTGCGCGACTGGGTAGGCCATCAGAACGCGATGTATCTGGAGTTTCTTCTCGCCACGCCGATCATCCTCTGGGCCGCCCTGCCGTTCTTCCGGCGAGGATGGGACTCGGTGCTGAACCGCTCGCCCAACATGTGGACGCTTATTTCCTTCGGTGTAGGGGCGGCTTATGGCTATTCGCTACTCGCCACATTCCTGCCTGGCGTGTTCCCGGAGGAATACAGCATGGGCGGCATGGTCGGCACGTATTACGAGGCGGCGGTGGTGATCGTGACGCTGGTGTTTGTGGGGCAAGTGCTGGAGTTGCGCGCGCGCGAACGCACCGGTGATGCCATCCGGGCCCTGCTGGATCTGGCCCCCAAGACGGCACGTCGTATCCTGTCCGATGGGTCAGAATACGATGCGCCACTGGAGAATATCATGGCGGGCGACCGGCTCCGGGTGCGGCCCGGCGACGCCGTGCCAGTTGATGGTGTGGTGATTTCTGGCAACTCGTCGCTCGATGAAAGCATGTTAACCGGCGAGTCGATGCCCGTGGAAAAAACCCGTGGCGATCCGGTGACGGGGGCCACGATCAACAAGAATGGCTCCTTGGTGATCGAGGCGGGAAAGGTCGGCGCGGATACGGTGCTGGCTCAGATCGTGGCGATGGTCTCGGGCGCGCGCCGGTCACGCGCGCCCATCCAGGGGCTGGCAGATCGCGTATCAGCTGTGTTTGTGCCGACGGTTGTGGGTGTCGCGGTATTGGCCTTTGCAGGGTGGATGGTTCTTGGCCCCGCCCCGGCACTGGTGTTTGCCTTCGCCTCTGCAGTATCGGTGCTGATCATCGCCTGCCCCTGTGCGCTTGGCCTTGCGACGCCGATTTCCATAACGACGGCTGCGGGGCGCGGAGCGCAGGCAGGCGTGCTGATCAAGGACGCCGAAGCGCTGGAGCGGATGGCGGGTGTGAACATTCTGATCGTGGACAAGACCGGCACGCTGACGCTCGGCAAACCCGCGCTGACCGACATAGTGCGGCTGGCGGCGATTGCCGAGGACGACATTCTCGCGGTTGCAGCGGCACTCGAACGGGGATCGGAACATCCCTTGGCTGAAGCGATTGTCGAAGGTGCTGCGGCGAAATCCGTGCGCAAACTGGACGCGACTGATTTCGAAGCGGTGACGGGCAAGGGTGTGAAGGGCCGCGTCGACGGGCGGCCTGCGGCCCTTGGCAATGCAGCGATGATGCAGGATCTTGGGCTCGATGTGTCGGGAGCCGAAGCTGCAGCTGATTTGCTTCGTGTCTCGGGCAAAACGGCGATGTTCGTGGCGATTGACGGTGCATTGGCCGGCATTGTCGCCGTCGCCGACCCGATCAAGGACAGCACTGCTCCGGCGATTGCCGCCCTGCACGCACTCGGTATTCGGGTGATCATGGCGACCGGGGACAACGCGCGCACGGCGCAGGCTGTCGCCGCCAGCTTGGGTATTGATGAGGTGCGCGCAGGCGTGCTGCCCGAGGCCAAGAAAGATTTGATCGACCAGTTGCGAAGCGAAGGTCACAAGATCGCCATGGCCGGGGATGGCGTGAATGATGCGCCCGCCCTTGCTGCAGCTGATGTCGGTATTGCCATGGGCACTGGCGCCGATGTGGCAATGGAAAGTGCAGGCATCACGCTTTTGGGGGGCGATCTGATGGGCATCGTGCGGGCGCGCAAACTGGCGCGGGCCACGCTGCGCAACATTAAGCAGAACCTGTTCTTTGCATTTGCATACAACGCGGCGGGCATTCCGGTTGCGGCTGGCTTGCTTTACCCGCTGACCGACACCCTGCTTTCGCCGATGATAGCGGCGGCCGCGATGAGCCTGTCATCGGTGTCGGTCATCGCGAACGCGCTCCGGCTCAGGCGCGTGGCTCTTTAGGAGGATAGAGTGGACCCTGCTGCGCGTGGCCAGCGACGGTGAAGATCATCGATCATCAGCGCGTGGCGGTGTTCGGCACCGGCATGCTCGCGCAGGTGCGGGTGGTTGGGTGGCAGATCGGGGTGCGAATGGGGCATCTCCACCGGGTCGGCCGCGGGCCACAGCCGGATGACTGCGACCAACGCTACAGCGCCCAGTGCGGCTAGTCCGAGCGCCGCTTGCGGCAGGCCATAGGTGGACCCAAGCCAGCCCGCCAGTGGATAGGTGACCAGCCAAGCCGCGTGCGACAGCGCGAACTGTGCTGCGAACACAGCTGGGCGATCCACGGCGTGGGCAGAGCGGTTCAGGATGCGGCCGATGGGGATCTGGCTGCAAGCAAAGCCGAAGCCGATGAGCGCCCAAAGGATCATCAGCGACACCAATCCCGGCATTAGGGGCGTCAGTGCCACCACGGCGACCATGCCCCCAGCGCCCGCCAGCATCACCGGGCGGTCATCCATCCGGTTCAGAACGTGGGGCAAAAGAAACGCGGCCAGTATCGACCCCGCCCCGAAGGCCGCAAAGGCCAGCGCCACTTGTGCTTCGCCCAAGCCAAAGCGAGCCTGCACCAGAACGACGGTATTCACATAGATCATCGCGCCTGCGGCGGCGACGGCCAGTTCCATGACCATCAACCCGCGCAGGCGGGGCGTAGCGAGGTAGATGCGAATACCCTTGGTGGTGCTGGCCCAGAAATGACCGGGCGGTGCGGGTGCGCGGGCTGGAAAGACGACGGTGGCGACCAGCAGCGCCGACCCGACGAAGCCCAGAACTGTTCCGCCGAACAGCACTGGAAAACTCACCACCGTCAGGAGTGCGGCGGCAAGCATGGGGCTGAGCAGTTGCTCCAGATCCTCGGTCAGGCGCATGAGGGACAACGCGTTAGTGTAATTCTTCTCGTCAGGCAGCACATCTGGGATAGTTGCCTGAAACGCCGGAGTGAACCCTGCGGACGCGGCCTGCAACAGAAAGATCAGGGCATAAACCTGCCAGATCTCGGTGACGAATGGCAGGAAAAGCACGACAACGGCGCGGACCAGGTCCAGCGCCACCAGAAAGGCGCGGCGCGGCAGGCGTTCGGCGAGGGCAGCAGCCAAAGGGGCCAGCATGACATAGGCGATCATCTTGATCGCCAGCGCGGTTCCCAGCACCAGCCCGGCATCTGCGCCCGCAAGTTGCCATGCCAGCAGACCAAGCGCCACTGTGGCGAGCCCGGTGCCCAGCAGGGCGACGAGCTGCGCCGCGAACAGATGGCGGAAGGTGCGGAAGGAGAGGACGCTAAGCATGAGGAGGTCTCTAAAAAAGTATCGAAGGGTCGGCAGTATGGGGTAAAACTTTGTCGCCCTGCACTATAAAGCGACCAGCAGTGCTGGCATGTTGGCTGTCAATGCCGCCCGAATCCTGCCCCTGTCGGACTGGTTTGCGTCACCCGCGATGTTTCCCCTTCCAGATCGGCAAGGATCGGGCAATCGGGGCGATGATCGCCATTGCAGCCTTGGGCGAGATGTTCGAGGGTTGCGACCATATCCTCCATTTCGCGGATTTTGCGGCGCAGGCCGTCGATCTGCGACAGTGCAAGCTGCTTTACATCTGCGCTGTGGCGGGACCGGTCGCGCCAGAGGGCCAACAGTTCGGCAATCCGATCAACCGTAAAGCCCAGATCCCGCGCGCGGCGGACAAAGCGCAGCATCTGCACTTCGGTGCTCGTATAGGTCCGGTAGCCCGCAGCACTGCGACCGGCATCGGGGATCAGACCAGTCTGTTCGTAGTAGCGGATCATCTTGGCCGAAACGCCCGAGGCTTTGGCGGCTTCACCGATGTTCATGGCGGTCTCTCCTGACGCTTGCGTGGGCTGAAAATGGCGCAGATGCAGCACATTTCCCAGAGCGAACACGCTCGAAAGGGCCATCGCCGCACAGGCGAACATCGGTGACATCGGCGCGTTGGGTTGGGAGATTAACGGTCGTCTCTGTCACACCCGGCACGGCACGCAGCGCCCCTTCGACCTGGCCCACGCAAGAGGCGCAGGTCATGCCGTCCACTGGCGAGATCAACGTCATGCTGTTTTCGGCGGCATCAATGCGGCGGTCTTTCCAAAATTTTCACTTCCCCCCACCGAGAATAGGACTTCCAATCATGGGAAGGTCAAGGAGAAGTTTCGGAAAAGAATGTGCACTCTGATCCTTGACCTTCCAATAGTGGGAAGCCCTATCTCATTAGGC
>NZ_JAQGKQ010000118.1 GCF_028290025.1 Cypionkella sp.
GAAGGCCAGAATCGTCAGACGAAGATAATGCATGACAACCTCCGTTCTCGGCTCGAGAACATTCTGAGCGCACGGATTTCTACGTCAACAAAGGCAGAAGTCGCAGGCTGAAATTAGCCGATTAAACGTATGCCGACCTGCGGCGATGATGACTGACGACCGGCCGCTGCGCTATGGTATGCAAGCAGGGCGTGATGAAGCGATACCCTGCCAGCGAACTGACTAAAGCTAGCGGACATGAGTGGAGTACTGAACGTGAAAAACGACCAACGGGTCGTTTTGGTCGTTGAGGAAAGTCGTCTGATTCGGCTTAACGCCTTTGAGATAATTGAACGCATTAGACTCGAGGCCTTGAGGGCCGAAAACGCCGACGAGGCGCTCATTATCCTTGAGGCGAGGGAGGACATCGATCTGCTGTTCGTCGACCTGGAGATACCCGGTTCGATGGACGGCCTAAATTTATGTTATTACGTTCGTATTCTTTGGCCCTGTATCTTGCTGATAGCCGCTTCCGGAGTCCCTTATTTTGAGCAGAGAACCCTTCCTTCGGGCTGCAAGTTCGTGGCGAAACCCTATTCCGAGATGAAAATAGCAAAGGCGATGACACGGCTTCTGGTGGTCTAAGTTTCAAACCTACGGCCCATTCAGCGTGGCCCGCTCCTCCCAAAAAAAGTGAACGTCAGGAAGGAACCCCACTTTCAATTTTTGGCTTGTTACGCATCGACAAATCAGTCGGTTCCTAGGAGAGGAGAAAATTATGCCTAACAATAGCCAAGAATCAAAAGGCGGCTCCGGCAGCGGCAGCGGCACCAGAGGCGGAACTCCGGAGCAACACGCCGAGGCTGGTCGTCAAAGCCACAAAAATGACTCGTCCGGTGGCAAGTCCTCAGGCGGCAAATCGTCCGGTGGGCAGCAATCCGGCAGCGGCACCAGAGGCGGAACTCCGGAGCAACATGCTGAAGCCGGCCGTCAGAGCCACAAAAACGACTGATCCGCAGCCTGATAGGCTATTTGACGAAGGCCGGGAGCGATCCCGGCCTTTATGGCTGACCGAAGTGCATAATACTTGGTGACTAACGTCTACTCTTATGGCTGTTCTTATGAGATGACGCGCAGGACAACAGCTCAATCAAAAGCGGATGAAAGCGCCTTCCCGGTGCGCGTTTTCATCAAGGTGCCTGCATTGGGTTTCGGGACGATGATGTCGCCGATGCATGCTTGGCTTGAAAGACGCGTTGGCAGGGCCAGCTACGCAATCCATGGTGGCGGTCGAAACGTAATAGGGGACGTTATCGCATTCTACTTCCGCGACCCCAAGGACGCTTGCGGCTTCATGGTGGCTTTCCCGGACCTGGAGCTAGCCGACGGCACAGTCTCACCGACATACAGTTCGCCCTCGGCCCCTAGCGGAAACGTCCCCGATGAGGATATCGAAGTGTGCAATCTCTATAACCAGACCATGGCAGTAGACGCTATGCGCCAGCTTTTCGCCGGGCTCGACAACTACACCGGCAATCTAGAACCGGGCGCGGTTTATCCAGATCGGCTGGCTCCAATTATCCGACACAAGCCTGACGGCTTGCAGCTTGTTAACGCCCGCTGGGGCATGCCCTCGCCGCCCTCCGTTTTGAAAACGGCGCGCGATCCCGGCGTGACAAATGTGCGCAATCTCAGCTCGTCACACTGGCGGCGCTGGTTAGGCCCAGCCCATCGCTGCCTCGTGCCGGTGACGTCGTTTTCCGAGCCTAAGCCGGGCGGTATCCAGTGGTTTGCGCCCGCCGAGGAAGGCCAGCCGATGTTCTTCGCGGGCATCGAACTACGCAGCTGGAAGTCGTTGCGCAAGGTGAAGGACGGCGAGACGGTCGATGATCTCTTTGCGTTCCTGACATGTGCTCCCAACGCCGAGGTCGGGTCGGTGCATCCCAAAGCGATGCCCGTTATTCTGACTAACCCAGCTGAGTGGCAAACGTGGCTTGGCGCGCCATTCGAGATCGCTGCGCTATTGCAGCGGCCGTTACCGGATGGACGGCTCCAGCTGGTGCAAGGGGCGATTTAACGTGGGTCCAATCCCTAACGGAGTCGCGAGACCTAAAATAACAGGGCGCTACCGCGTGTTCCGGTGCGGATGAAGGCGCGGGCAATGGCGTCGTGCTACACGAAGTATGATTTCCTCGCCCAGTCCTCGCGCGACCTTCTCTACATTGTCGAAATCATTTAAGGCACGGAATGCAGGTTGAGTTCACCGCCGGCGATATCGACACTTAAGCCCGCGTCGGTCGCCTCAGTCTTTCATGTCTTCGCATCCAGGGCTCACTTCTCACGCGAACGGACTTCGGAGACGCTCAAAAATTATAGAAACGGCATGCAAACTTGGCCGTCTTGGTAACTGCCCCTGTTGCCCTATCACCAGCTCAAAAAGATGCCGACGGGCGCAAAGTGTCTGTAAGCACGACTATCATAAGGCGGACTTTAAATGACTGGAGTTCAATCCACGGTAGAAAGCGTGACGGCATTAAGATGCCTAGGTTGCAATGAACCGTATTGCGTGTCGCAATCTCGCGTCGGAGTGCTGATTCGATTTGCTTCAGCACCCCAAAGGGTGAGCTTTCCAGAACTGGCGGACGGCGACAGTGCCCCGTTCATTCTGCAGATCACGGAAACAATGGCGCGAAATTAGTGGATGTTTTCGAGAAACCACCGACAAGGTCTTCATATTGCTTTGCCGCCGGCACTTAATGTGGCAAAATTATGAATTATTGAAGTCATATTTGGGAGTTCTGGGAATGAATAAAATATTTACTTTGCTCTTGCTGGGGTCTGTCGCCCTGCCTGGGGCAGCACTGGCCGCCGTCATCACTAACGGTACGGTTACATTGGGCGTGAATGACGCTGGCAACCTTAACGTACCCGGCACTTTGTCGGGCGCCGGTACCACATCATACGTAGGGCTGCGTGACAACGCGACCAACTACGAAGCCACCGCTGATGGCTGCCTTTGCGAAGGCTGGGGTGTGGGAATTGGCGAAAGCCTGGTCAGCGGATTTGCAAACCAAGATCGGGGCGGCAGTGTCGGATTGACCCAAGTTTCGTTCATCTCGGACGCGTCGACCGCAACTTCGGTTACCGAGTTGGGCTCATCTTTGCGTGTCACCCATACGTTCACTCCGTCCGCTGACTCTCACCTATACCAAGTCGCTGTAAAGATCGAAAACATTGGTGCGGTGGCTGTTAGTGACCTGCGTTACACCCGCGTCATGGATTGGGATGTCGAGCCTACAGCGTTTAGCGAATATGTCACGATCGGCGGGACCGCTGCTGCTTCTGCAGTGCTGTTCGCGAGCGATGATGGCTTCCAAAGCGGCGACCCTTTCGCTGCACATTCGCAAATTGCTGCCAGCGGGGACTTTACAGATTCCGGCGTTGCAGATCACGGCGCGCTATTCGATTTCGCTTTTGGCGCTCTCGCAGCGGGCGCAACTTATGATTTCAAGATCTTCTACGGCGCGGCACAAGGTGAAGACGTCGCATTGAATGCATTAAATGCCGTCGGTGCGGAAGTTTACTCCTTCGGCCAGTCGAGCGATAATATGGACGGCAGCACACCCGGTCGGCCCACATTTATCTTTGGCTTCTCAGGTGTGGGCGGCGTTGTTGTACCCCCCAGCGAGGTTCCAGTTCCTGCCTCAGCCTTGTTGCTGCTTGGCGGCGTCGGAATGTTGAGCGGACTACGTCTGCGCCGCAAAAATGCCTGATGTGCGGATTTTGGTCTAAGATACTGGGCGCGGCGCCACTGGTGACCGCGCCCAGTTTTATCGAAAGGATCTTAGTTAATGTCTTTTTATCACACGGTTAAGGTGGCTTCTTTGGTGGCGTTGTTGTGTAGTCTGGCAGGCGCTGGTCGTCCTGCCGTTGCGCAAGACAGCGCGGGTTGGAAGGTGAGCTGCATTGAAGGCAATGAGCGCTGTACCGCCGTGCTTTCCGTGCAGACGGCGGACAGCGGGAAGAGTTTGGCAGCAATTGGAATTCAGATCGGCCGAGGCGGGAAAGAACCGGCAATGATAGCGATTTTACCGTTGGGGGTTGAATTGAAGGCGGGCTTCCGGGCGGTTGTGGCGGGCAAAGCCTACGATGCTCCCTTTGAGGCGTGCTTTGCAGATGGCTGCCGTGCTGTCGCGGCGTTGCCAGAAGGTTCGCTCGGAGCATGGATAACCGCGGCTTCAGTTCAGTTGCAATTCTTTCCGTTTGGGTCTGACAATCCTGTTTCAGCAGAGGTTCCGCTGATTGGTCTACGCGAAGCCCTAGACTCAAAATCTTTGTTGAAAACGCCCTAATCGGTGCTTTCATTGGGCAGAGCGACGCCTGTTTCGATGGTGACAACGGTGAGACAAGCTTGGTTGTAATTTCCCTGCTGAAATTGCAGGTTAATAGGTAACTCCTATCTGCCTTAGTACCATCGCAATCTGGTCACACGGGCCGGGCAATGACCGCGATATTCACATTACCGCCGAATCTCTGAGGAGGGCGGAAGTGCTGACAGCGGCCGTGACCCGGTCGTTTTTGCGTTATTGCATGGCTGATCCGCTCGAATGATCGTCACGCTTCGCCGGGCTTATTTTCTTCAGGTCCCCCTCCACCGTTGCGCCTGGGTGGACGGTCAATGTGCCATAGGAAAGCGACCCTGCGACATGCCCATGCGCGGTGACTGTCAGTTCAACTGCTAACACTTTGCCGAGAACCACGCCGTCGATCTTGAGGGCGCGCGCCTCGACATCGCCCTCAACTTGCGCAGTGGCCTCAATTGAGACGTCATCAGCTACGACATTTCCTCTGATTGTTGCCTCGATCACGATTTGACCGGTGCATCTCACGTCGCCTGTGATTTCGAGGTTTGCAGCGAGAACCGAAGTCTTGGCGGGGTGCGCAGTTGGGGATGTCATAAGGGTCGGCCTTTCTACCCGGGGCGATGCGCCAAGGGTTTTGATTGATAACGTATACAGGATTGGTGGGTCGCGCGCGATGCCCAGCACCAACCTTCCCAGTTCATCGGCCAGACGTGTGATCACCTCGGTCAGTTGACCGATTTGTGCAGGTAGAGCTGCCCCATCTCGCGGACGGTTCTGGGCAAATCAACCCGCGGTTCGCTCAAGGCTGCTTGCAGAAGCTTCAGATGCACTGGGCCTTTTGGCGCGATCAGACCAAACTCGGCCAAATGCCCTCTGAGCGCATTGATCAGTTGCGTTCGTTGCCGCACAAAGCATTGATGGGTCCGAAAGGCCACGGTACGCGCTTGCTTCTCGGGACTCTTCACTGCGACAAAACTCATGCTGGGACGGGACGATGCCTTTGCAATGACTGCCGCATCTGCAAAGTCGTTCTTCTGCCGCTTCACGAAGGGCTTCACCACCGCATCAGTTCATAGTTCAAAACGGACATCTACCAGTAGCCTAACCCGACGGGAGGTAATTGACGGTCAACAGCGGCAACCAAATGGTCGCTAGGAAGATCCCATTGGAACATGCCCGGCTCTAGGGACTTGCGAAACGAGCAGGAATATTTCAAAAAATGTCTTTAGCAGGGTTAACTGGCGAAGCGGTGAGATGACATATAATGACCAATGAGATGAGCAATGAACTCGAGCGCGAACGGCTCGCTGCGATTGTTTCTTCATCAGATGATGCCATCATCAGCAAGTCACTCACTGGTATCATTAGCAGCTGGAACCGAGGCGCCGAGAAAATCTTTGGCTACACTGCTGAGGAAATGATCGGCCAGCCGATCATCCGGATCATTCCACCTGAACTTCATTCACAGGAGGAAGATATTCTTCGCCGTGTCAAAGCGGGCGAGAGGATCGACCACTTCGACAATGTTCGGCTTGCAAAAGATGGCACGAGAGTCGACATCTCGCTTACCGTCTCGCCCTTGCGCACCAGTAATGGGCAGATCGTCGGCGCGTCAAAGGTGGCCCGCAATATCGGAGAACGCAAACGTGCAGACGAGTTGCAGAGATTGTTGATTGACGAGCTCAATCACCGTGTCAAAAACACGCTGGCTGTCGTGCAGTCCATTGCATCCCAATCTTTGCGAAATAATCCTGACCCTAGGGCTTTTGTTTCAGCTTTTAACGGGCGTCTTCAGGCTCTCGCCAAAGCTCACGATCTTCTTATCGAGGAAAAGCTGTTAGGTGTGAACCTCCGCGAGCTTATCCAGCAACAGATTGTGCTTGGGTCCACTGAGCTAGGCCGGGTTATGTTGCGAGGCCCCGAACTGGTGATCGGCGGCTCGATGGGAACGCACTTAGCTCTCATCATCCACGAACTCGCAACTAATGCCCGTAAATACGGGAGTCTTTCGAATGCGACAGGAACTCTTCTCATCGAATGGACCTTGCAAGAAGACGAAGGTGCCGTTTGGCGTCTTTCAATAAACTGGCAGGAGGAGGGTGCGCCAATCGCGCCTAGCACCTTAATCGAAGGGTTTGGATCCTTACTGTTAAGACGCGTAGCGACGGCCGGTCAGGGTCATGCAGACATTCAGCAGCGCGAATACGGGCGAACTGTCAGTTTCGATCTGTTGCTCGACCGGCATCGGCTGCTAACCCCGCCAGTAGCAGCGGACGTGCAAGCCATCCAAGCCAAGCCAGCAGCAGGCCGGTTCTCATTGGTAGGCAGAAGAGTGCTAATCGTCGAGGACGAATTCCTGGTTGCAATGGATATCGAAGGGACATTAATGGACGCGGGGTGCACGGTGGTGGGGCCAGCTTACAGTGTTGCCCAAGCGCTGGTTGTGCTATCAGCAGAAGAAACGGTCGATATAGCCATCATCGACGCAAATTTGCAGGGGCAGAGCGTAACGCCAATCTTGCGCGAACTTGCCAAGCAGAATGTTCCTTTTGTATTTGCAACAGGCTACGGACGTGAAGCGCTTCCTGCGGAATGGCAAACTTCCCCGTTGATCGCGAAACCATTTACCCCAAGCCAGTTGATTGAGACCTTAGACCGCTTACTAAACGGCAAGGCCGATGCCAATTTGTGAAACTAGAAGCCTGCAATTGTCGAAGATTAATGGTAAGCGTCGTATGGTCCCACCTTCTATATGATCGGTCATCAGAGGGTCGGTCAGGTCCGGCCGATCCCGCGTTAGAAGAGTGAACCGCACCAGTTCCTCCATGACGTCCATGATCCGGTCATAATAGGAAGACGGCTTCATACGTCCCGCTTCGTCAAACTCCTGAAATGCTTTGGCGACGGAGGATTGGTTCGGGATCGTCACCATCCGCATCCAGCGGCCGAGGATGCGCATCTGGTTCAGCGCGTTGAAGCTTTGCGATCCGCCCGGCACCTGCATGAGGGCCAGAGTGCGGCCCTGCGTCGGGCGGACCGCGCAGATCGGTATCCAGTCGATCTGGGATTTCATCACGCCGGTCATCGCACCATGCTGTTCAGGGCTGGCCCAGACCTGCCCATCGGACCAGAGGCTCAGCTCGCGCAGTTTCTGGACCTTGGGATGGTCCGACCCGGCGTCGTCCGGCAGCGGCAGGCCGTCTGCGTGAAAGATCCGCGTGTCGCAGCCGAACTGGCGCAGAAGGCGTTCTGCCTCCAGAGTCGCAAGCGACTGTACGATCGTGCGCGCAGCGAACCATAAAGCAACAGGATGCGCGGCGGAGAGCCCTCGAACTGCGGCGGGCGCAGCGCCTCCTGTGACAGGTTCGGCAGGTCGGGGGTCATGCGCGAGCGTGCTTTAGCGTGGCATCGCCCGGAAACCACCGTCGTCCAAGACGCAGAGCAACGCTCCCCAGTAGTATCAGCACCGGCACCTCGACCAGCGGCCCGATGACGGCGGCGAAGGCCACGGGTGAGGCGAGGCCATAGGCGGCGATGGCAACCGCGATCGCCAGTTCGAAGTTGTTGCCTGCCGCGGTAAAGGCGATAGCGACGGTGCGCGGATAGTCCTTTGCGATCCAGCGACCCATCGCAAAGCTGACGATAAACTGGATTGCGAAGTAGATCACCAGTGGCAGGCGAAGCACATCGCCGCCTTTCAGGCTGAACATCGCAACGATGGTGAACAGTAGCGCCACCAGCGTGATCGGGCCGATCTTCGGCAGGAACGTGTCTTGATACCACTCCGCCCCTCGCCGGGCGATCAGGATACGGCGCGTCTGATAGCCTGCCAGAAACGGCAAGCCGAGATAGAGCAGCACGGCCTCCGTCACCGTCCAGAACCCCACATCGATCACGCTGCCTTCCAGCCCGAACAGCGGCAGCAGAACCGTCAGGAACAGCCATGCATAGGTTGAGAAGAACAGTATCTGGAAGATCGAGTTGAACGCCACGAGCCCCGCGACATACTGGTTGTCGCCACGCGCAAGCTAGTTCCAGACCAGCACCATGGCGATGCAGCGGGCAAGGCCGATAAGGATCAGGCCGGTCATATATTCGGGTTAGCCAACCCCGCCTAGCCGTGATCTGCAAGGGCATGACGCCATTGATAGAAGCTCGCTCTCCCGATACCGAAGTATCGACAGGTCTTGCTGACGTCACCCGACGCCGCAGCGTGATTCAGAATGCGCAGCTTGCGCCGAATTTCCTGTTGGTCTTTGGCCATCGAGCTCACCCTCCCACTCCAAAATGGAGATTACAGAAGGTATCTCGCTGAATCGACAGGTCCTACAGGTCTCTGGCTGGGATCCGTTTGGCCTTTTATCATATCCATCATAAATCTGCTCGATCGTCCGCCGCTCTCCAGTTAGAAGAGCCCGCAAGTCACCAATTTCGTTTTGTATCCGCACTGGAGCCAATTGACACTTTGTCCAACGCGACTGTGATCTGACCAACGCAATTTCAGGTTGACAAAAACTGAAACTCCACACGCACTGCTAGTGCATCTAGGTAAATTGCTTAAGCCTACATCGACATCGTAACAAAACAGCGCCTGCGTCCAGCAAGTCGCGCCAAGGGAGATTTCAAATGGCTTTGTTAACCGTAGGTCCACTTTCCGCCTACAAATCGATTTCTGCGGCTATGCTCGAAGGAGGACCGGCTGACCATATTGTTCTGGAAGATCATTACAGCGACGAGTTCGCGATTGTCCTTTACAGCGGTATGACCATCTCTGGCGGTGCCACATCGGTTGGCATTACCCTTCAGCTTGCAAGTGGGGTCTCAACGGTCACACTGGCGGGATTGGCACCTATTAACGTTGCCGATGCAGATGACGGCAACAATATTGTCGGGAACGGTGGTGACAATGAAATATCGGTATCGGCGGGGGCCGACGCAGTTAATGGTGGCTTAGGCGAAGACCGGCTCACGGTGAATTACAGTGCAGCTACAGGAAACATCACCGGCGACTCGACCTCGAATTTTACCGAAGCGGGGGGCGGGGGGCGGATGGTAACTCTCACGAGTGGCACTATCGAGCACTTCACAATCCTCACAGGCACCGGCGCGGACACGATTACGACCGCCGAGGGCGACGACATAATCGTGACTGGCAATGGTGCGTCGACTGTGTCTGCAGGGCAAGGTGCGAACATTATCATAGGCGGTAAGGATGCCGATACAATCACGGCTCTCGACGGGGGAAACCGTATCGACGCCGGAAATGGCAGCAATACGATCACATCCGGCGCCGGTAACGATACCATCATATCTGGTAATGGGACCGACACGATTGTCAGCGGTGCTGGGATGGATCTGATCACCCTTTACGGCGGACCAGATACAGTGAATGCTGGCTCAAATTTCGACCGCTTGATCATCAATTACGCTTTGATGACGACGGACGTAGCCGGTGGCGTTACGAGCGGGGATCTGGATGCCGGTTATTCGGGCAATATTGCTGATGTGGCAGGCAATTTCATAAATTTTGTGCAAAGCGAAGCTTTCTCCATCACGACCGGCAGCGGAAACGACAGCATCATGAGTGGTGCTGCGGCCGATTTGCTCAGCGGCGGTTTCGGAAACGACACCCTGCAAGCTGGAGATGGCAACGATACGCTCCAGGGCAACCAGAACGACGACCGGCTGGAAGGCGGGGACGGCGACGACTTCATGCGTGGCGGGAGGGACAACGACACCCTACTCGGCGGCATCGGCAACGACACCTTGCTCGGCGACCTGGGCGACGACACCCTGACCGGCGGCGAGGGCAACGACGCCCTGACCGGCGGCACCGGCTCTGACACGGCGGACTACTCGGCGTCAATCGCCGCCGTCAGCGTGAACCTGGCCGCAGGGGGCGCGCAGATGATTGGCGTGTCCGAGGGCACCGACACGCTCACTGACATCGAGAACGTGACGGGCAGCCTGTTCAGCGACACATTGAGCGGCAATGCGGGGGCCAACATCCTGACTGCCGGAGCGGGCGCGGACTACCTGCAAGGCAACATGGGAGACGACTCCCTGCAGGGCAACACCGGCAATGACACGCTGCGCGGCGGACAGGACAACGACTTCCTTCGCGGCGGACAGGACAACGACTACCTCCGCGGGGACAAGGGCAACGACAGCCTGCAGGGCGATCGCGGCCAAGACATCCTGGATGGCGGTGCCGGCGCGGACATCCTTCGCGGTGATGTCACCCCCACCAGCACCGAGAACGACACGTTCGTATTTACGATCGGCGAGGCCGCAGGAGACATCGTTGTCGACTTCGATGGGCTTGGCTCACTCGCGGGGGACCAGCTTCTGTTCATTGGCTACGGCTTATCCTCCGAAGCGACCTTCGAGCGGGTCGGTTCCAGCAACACCTGGGAGATTACCTCGGCCAACGGCCTGAGCGTTGAGACCATCACCTTCGCAAACGGCGCCTCGGTATCCGCTGACGACTTCGCCTTCGTTTAGGCGAGCCAAGGTCCACGCTGAGATCGATAGCTATGGGCCTGCGAGATCGTCAGCCCGATCGACAGGTAAGCCAAGTGTCGACGCAGAGCCCCGTGAGAGCGGCGAATGCGTCGACTTCAGGTCGGAAGATCTTGCGAAGATGGCGGATGTCACAAACCGTCAGCTGCGACGGATAAGGTAGATACTTTCTAATATTCACCCGCTTTTCCAACGTAGGCGCAAACGGTCCGATCTCAAGAAATTCGGCGATCCGCGTGAGAGTTCCCGCCGGATCGCCACCCAGGTCGCTGGACCGCAGAAACAAGATCTGTTGGCTCGGGAAGAGATCGAGCAAGCGCCGCACTTGCTGGGCGTAGAGGCCGCGCTCCACATAGCTGAAC
>NZ_JAQGKQ010000117.1 GCF_028290025.1 Cypionkella sp.
CGACAACCTGAAGTTCGACGTGACCTTGATCGCGCCGATCGCCATGGAAGAAAAACTGCGCTTCGCCATCCGTGAAGGCGGCCGCACCGTCGGCGCTGGCGTGGTGTCGAAAATCCTGAAGTAAATAGCACGCGAATCCCCTTTTCAACGGGGACCGCGCACTATAAGGGACCACAGCGGCGCATCTTTCGAGGTGCGCCGCTGACTTTAAGAACACTGCCCAAACTCACCAGCCTACCCAAAGTAACGTGAACCTATGGACCGGGCCACTGCTCCGTCTACGTTCAGAAGGAAGAACACATGCAAGGTCAAACCATCCGTATTCGGTTGAAAGCCTTCGATTATCGCGTACTGGATGCCAGCACAGCGGAAATCGTTAGCACCGCGAAACGCACCGGCGCCACTGTGCGCGGGCCGATTCCGCTGCCGAACAAAATTGAGAAATTCACGGTTCTCCGTGGTCCGCACATCGACAAAAAGTCGCGCGACCAGTGGGAAATCCGCACGCACAAGCGTCTTCTCGACATCGTTGATCCGACCCCCCAGACCGTTGACGCGCTGATGAAGCTCGACCTCGCCGCTGGCGTGGACGTCGAGATCAAAGTTTAAGGGGGATAGATAACATGCGTTCAGGCGTTATCGCTAAAAAGCTGGGCATGACCCGGCTGTTCCTTGAGAACGGCACCCAAGTTCCGGTGACCGTTCTGCAACTCGACAACCTGCAAGTTGTGGCACAACGCACCGTTGACCGCGATGGCTACACCGCTGTTCAGCTTGGTGCTGGTCTGGCGAAAGCCAAGCGCACGACGGCTGCTATGCGCGGCCACTTCGCCAAGGCTCATGTAGAGCCAAAGCGTAAGATCGCCGAGTTCCGCGTGTCGCCGGCTAACCTGATCGAAGTGGGCGCGGAAATTACCGCTGACCACTACCTTGCAGGTCAGTTCGTTGACATCGCTGGCACGACCAACGGTAAAGGCTTCCAGGGTGCTATGAAGCGTCACAACTTCGGTGGTCTTCGGGCTTCCCACGGTGTGTCGGTTTCGCACCGGTCGCACGGCTCTACGGGCCAGTGCCAAGATCCGGGTAAAGTCTTCAAAGGCAAGAAAATGGCTGGTCACATGGGCGCTGTGCGCTGCACCACCCAGAACCTGCAAGTCATCCGCACGGATGCCGAGCGTGGCTTGCTGATGATCAAAGGCGCAGTTCCCGGCACCAAGGGCGGCTGGGTCACCATCAAAGACGCAGTGAAGAAAGCGGCTCCGGCTGGTCTGCCTTTGCCTGCGGCGATCCGTATGGCGGCGCAAACCACTGCTCCGGCTGTCGAAGTGGCAGTTGAAGGGGGTGAAGCATGAAACTTGACGTAATCACACTTGATGGCGGCAAAGCTGGCACCATCGACCTCGACGAAGCTCTGTTCGGCCTCGACCCGCGCGCAGACGTTCTGCACCGTGTCGTCCGTTGGCAGCGCGCCCGAATGCAAGCAGGCACCCACTCGACGCTGACCCGCGCCGAAGTGTCCTACTCGACCAAGAAGATCTACAAGCAAAAAGGCACCGGCGGCGCACGTCACGGTTCCAAGAAAGCTCCGATCTTCCGTCACGGTGGCGTTGTCAAAGGCCCGCAACCGCGTTCGCACGCCCATGATCTGCCGAAGAAATTCCGCGCTCTGGGTCTGCGTCACGCTTTGTCGGCTAAGGCTAAAGCAGGCGAGTTGGTGATTTTGGATATGGCGACTATGGCCGAAGCCAAAACCTCGATCCTCGCAAAACACGTCCAGGAACTCGGCTGGAAACGCGTTCTGATCATCGACGGCGCAAGCGTTGACGCGAATTTCGCGCTGGCTGCTCGCAACATCGAAGGCATCGACGTGCTGCCAACCATGGGCGCAAACGTCTATGATATCCTGAAACGTGACACCTTAGTGATCACCAAAGCAGGTATCGAAGCATTGGAGGCTCGTTTGAAATGAGCATTAAACCCCAACACTACGACCTGATCAAAAAGCCAGTGATCACCGAAAAAGCCACTATGGCTCAGGAAAACAACGCGTTTGTTTTTCAGGTGTCGATGGATGCGACCAAGCCGCAGATCAAAGAAGCGATTGAAAACATCTTCTCTGTGAAGGTGAAAGCAGTCAACACCACGATCACCAAAGGCAAGGCCAAGAAGTTCCGTGGCCGCGCGGGTGAGCGTAGCGACAAGAAGAAAGCCTATGTCACACTAGAAGCCGGAAACTCTATCGACGTTTCCACGGGCCTCTGATATTGGCAGCGAATCCCACGGCCCCGGTTCTCCGGGGCCGTGGAGTTTTACAATACTCGGGTTGATTTGGTCCAACCAACGCAACCTAATCTCGGGGATCTACGGAGCCCTATAACCTCGGGTCTGCAATGTCAGACCCACTAGCTGACGGAAGACAGAAAGCATGGCACTTAAGTCGTATAAGCCGACGACGCCTGGCCAACGC
Organism: Cypionkella sp.; assembly: GCF_028290025.1. Classification (GTDB taxonomy): domain Bacteria; phylum Pseudomonadota; class Alphaproteobacteria; order Rhodobacterales; family Rhodobacteraceae; genus Cypionkella. The sequence continues at coordinate 2,468 of NZ_JAQGKQ010000117.1, forward strand.
GGGTTGGTTCTGATCGACCGTTCGGAATTGTGGAAAGGCCGCCCGGTCAAATCCCTTACTGAGGGTTTGACCAAAACAGGTGGCCGGAACAACACCGGACGTATCACGATGTGGCACAAGGGCGGGGGCGCCAAGCGTCTCTACCGTGTGGTCGATTTCAGGCGCACAAAATTTGATATTGCAGCGGTCGTTGAGCGGATTGAATACGATCCGAACCGTACCGCCTTTATCGCTCTGATCCGTTATGCGGACGGCGAGCTGTCGTATATCTTGGCTCCACAGCGTTTGGCGATTGGCGACAGCGTTATCGCTGGCGCTAAGACCGACGTGAAGCCGGGCAACGCGATGCCGTTCTCGGGTATGCCAATCGGTACGATCATCCACAACGTCGAGCTTAAAGCAGGCAAGGGCGGCCAGTTGGCACGCGCTGCTGGCACTTACGCTCAGTTCGTCGGTCGTGACGGTGGTTACGCGCAGATCCGTTTGTCTTCGGGCGAGCTGCGTCTGGTGCGTCAGGAATGCATGGCCACCATTGGCGCTGTATCCAACCCCGACAACTCGAACCAAAACTTCGGTAAAGCAGGCCGTATGCGTCACAAGGGCGTTCGCCCGACCGTGCGCGGTGTTGCAATGAACCCGATCGACCACCCTCATGGTGGTGGTGAAGGTCGGACCTCGGGCGGCCGTCACCCAGTGACGCCGTGGGGCAAAGGCACCAAGGGTAACAAGACCCGTAAGGCCAAGGCTTCGGACAAGTTGATTGTCCGGTCGCGTAACGCGAAGAAAGGGCGCTAATCCATGTCACGTTCTATTTGGAAGGGCCCGTTCGTCGACGGTTATGTTTTGAAAAAAGCAGAAACCGCGAAAGCCTCGGGCAAGAACGAAGTGATCAAGATCTGGTCGCGTCGCTCTACTATTCTGCCGCAATTCGTTGGGCTGACCTTTGCTGTTTATAACGGCAAAAAGCACATCCCGGTGAATGTGACCGAAGAGATGATTGGTCAGAAGTTTGGTGAATATTCGCCAACCCGGACCTATTATGGCCACTCGGCCGACAAAAAAGCCAAGAGGAAATAAGCCATGAGCACGGAAAAGAACCCCCGTCGCGTGGCGGAAAACGAAGCGATGGCGATCAGCCGTATGCTGCGTACCTCGCCGCAAAAACTGAATCTCGTAGCTGGCCTGATCCGCGGCAAGAAAGTTGAAAAGGCTCTGGCCGATCTGACTTTCTCGAAGCGCCGCATCGCTGGTGACGTGAAAAAGTGCCTGCAATCGGCAATCGCCAACGCAGAAAACAACCACAATCTCGACGTCGATAGCTTGATCGTGGCTGAATCCTGGGTCGGCAAAAACCTGGTGATGAAACGTGGCCGCCCGCGTGCGCGTGGTCGTTTCGGCAAAATCATGAAACCGTTCAGCGAGCTGACGATCATTGTGCGTCAAGTCGGGGAGTCTGCATAATGGGTCAGAAGGTCAATCCGATCGGCATGCGTCTTCAGGTCAACCGCACCTGGGACAGCCGCTGGTTCGCTGAATCGAAAGACTACGGCAACCTGCTGCTTGAAGATCTCAAAATGCGCGCGTATGTGCATGAAGAGTGCAAACAAGCCGGCATCAGCCGCGTGATCATTGAGCGTCCGCACAAAAAGTGCCGTGTGACCATTCACACAGCACGTCCGGGCGTGATCATCGGCAAAAAAGGCGCCGATATCGAAACTCTGCGCAAGAAACTGGCGGCATTCACCAAGTCGGACGTTCACTTGAACATCGTCGAAGTGCGCAAGCCTGAAGTTGACGCTCAGCTCGTTGCGGAATCGATCGCACAGCAAATGGAACGCCGGGTTTCTTTCCGTCGTGCCATGAAGCGCGGCGTTCAAAACGCGATGCGTATGGGTGCCTTGGGCATCCGTGTGAACGTCGGCGGCCGTCTCGGCGGCGCTGAGATTGCGCGGACCGAATGGTATCGTGAAGGCCGTGTGCCGTTGCACACCCTGCGCGCTGACATCGACTATGCTCTGTCCGAAGCCACGACTGCCTATGGCATCATCGGGGTGAAGGTCTGGATCTTCAAAGGCGAAATCCTTGAGCATGATCCGCAAGCCCATGATCGCCGTCTTGCCGAAGCGCAAGAAGGTGCAGCACCGCGTTCGCCTCGCCGCGACCGCGAACGCGCGTAAGGGAGAACTCAGATGTTGCAACCAAAACGGACTAAGTTCCGCAAGCAGCACAAAGGCCGTATCCACGGCGAAGCGAAGGGCGGCTTCCTGCTGAACTTCGGCTCCTTTGCGCTGAAAGCCACCGAGCCAGAGCGTGTGACGGCCCGTCAGATCGAAGCGGCCCGCCGCGCGATCACCCGCCACATGAAACGTCAGGGCCGCGTCTGGATCCGGATTTTCCCGGATGTCCCAGTCTCGTCCAAGCCTACCGAAGTTCGGATGGGTAAAGGCAAAGGCTCGACCGACTATTGGGCAGCCAAGGTCAAACCCGGCCGCATCATGTTCGAGATCGACGGCGTGTCCGAGATCATCGCCCGTGAAGCTCTGCGTTTGGGCGCGATGAAACTTCCGGTCACCACCCGGGTAGTAGCACGCGAAGATTGGTAAGGTTTTTTGCCTTCGGGCAAAAAACCAGTGCGGTGTAGCGAGTTTCCCTTGAAACTCGCGGGCCGTCACCCGGTTCAGAATAAAGCCCCGCCCTCACCGGCGGGGCTTTTCCATTTTGAACCCGTCACAGTCTGCGCTACCCTAAACCAAGGGAGGCCCACCCCATGCGCAGCAACGACACCGACATCGAAACCGTATTCGCCGAAGCCAAACTCTGGCCCGCCGAAGTCGCCGCCGTCCGCGCCATCCTGAAATCCACCCCATTGACCGAGCAACTCAAATGGGGCTCGCCCTGCTACACATGGCAGGGCCATAACATCGCCATCCTGTGGGAAATGAAATCCGGCTGCGTGCTGGGCTTCTTCAAAGGCGTCCTGTTGAAAGACCCGCATAACCTGCTGGAATTGCCGGGTAAAAACTCCCGCTCCAGCATGATGCTGCGCTTCACCGATCTCGCCGACATCGCCGCCAAAACCCACGCTGTCCTTGGCCTGCTGCATGAAGCGATGGCGAACGCGGAAGCCGGCCTGAAGGTCGATCTGCCGAAAGACGACCTCGACTATCCCGAAGAACTGATCGCCGCCCTCGAAGCCGACCCCGACCTAGCCACCGCCTTCGAAGCCCTCACCCCCGGCCGCCGCAGGGGCTACCTGCTGATTTTCTCCGAACCCAAACAGGCGAAAACCCGCGAAGCCCGCATCGAGAAACACCGCGCACGGATTTTGGCAGGGAAGGGGATGCATGATCGGTGAGGGGTTTGCCGAATGTAGCTGAACTTTCGGCTTATCCATCCAAGTTTTCATAGTACAGCAGCGCCGCCAAGTTCCGTCGCTGATGGACGATCCTCAGAATGGCCGCACTGCCCACGCCAGTTTTCGCGGGCAAAAAGAATATGACATGCTTTTCATGCGGCATTGACCTCATGCCCATAAGCATCAGATCGCGCGGACGACCACAGTTGGGGTCTTCAGCAATCCGCTCCATCGCCGCAGCAAGCCCAGCGAAATAGCGTAACCACTGCCCGGCCGCCCATCTGTCTATAGTATACGCGCGGATATCCTCGATATCTAACAAGGCTCTGCGCGAGAGCCGGATCGTCATCAGCGGAACGCGTCAGGCTCGAAGACGCGCGGGTCGAAGTCAACATACTCGCCGCGCTCCACTTCCTCCGCCGCAGCCTCCAACTCGGCCTTCAACGCATAAAACGCCCGAGCGCCGTCCTTCTCCATAATCGCCCGCATCCCCGCCCGCACCACTTCGCTCAGGTTGGCATAAGCCCCCGAACGAATTTGCGCCTCAGCGTATTCTTGCATCGGTTTGGTTAGGTGAACATTGGGCATGATGGGCCTCCTATGGCAAATTGTATCAGATACTGACATGAGGGCAACTCAATATGCATCGTTGGGTTCGCCTGCGAAGGCTCGCAAGCGTTTAGGGATTTACTTTTTGGCTTTCGCTCGGTTTAGTCAGTCTAAATTATTGTAAAGGAACGCTAAATTGCAACAAAGTTCAGAGATATTCACTTTAATCGCGGTCTTGTTTGCCTTGATTGGGGCTGGTTTGGCCATCTATGGTTTAAACATTATGTACGACAATTCCTATTCTCAGAAGGTGGTGGGAGGTGACGCCTACAACTACATAATTTACGCTACTCGTGGCACCGGCTTTATCTGCGCTGGCATCGTATCTGCGGTCTTGAGCGTCACAGCGGCGATAGCCTCCTTGAAGCTCGGCTACCTTGCTTCAAAAGGTGTCAAACAGACATTCGACACGCCCGAACAATAAAGCACGATTCCCGAAGTCCGGCACTCCCGAGCGTCAGGTGCGTTTGATTGTCCTTGAGTTTTGAATGTGTACAATCCCCCTTGCCCAATCCCCCCCCATCACCTATACGACCCCATCCACGGCTCCGAGGCGACTCGGAATCGGTGGTTTTACATTGATCCACCGGGTTCAGCGTGACCTTGCCGCAAGGTAGGGGCGCTCTGGTGATTGAAAAAGGAACAGGCGCATGACCGCCAAGGAACTATTGGGCAAATCGCCCGAGCAGCTGCGTGAGAGCCTTGTGGCACTCAAGAAAGAAGCGTTCAACCTGCGCTTCCAAGCAGCGACCAACCAGCTGGAAAACACCTCGCGTATGCGCGCTGTTCGCCGCGAAGTGGCACGTATTATGACCGTGCTGAACCAGAAAGCCGCAACCGCGGCTGCGAACTGAGGAGTAGACACCATGCCGAAACGTATCCTGCAAGGCGTCGTAACCTCGGACAAGAACGAGCAAACCATCACCGTTTTGGTGGAACGCCGCTTCAAGCACCCGTTGTTTCACAAGACCATTCGTAAGTCGAAGAAATATCGCGCGCACGACGAGAACAACACCTACAAGACCGGGGATTCAGTCCGCATTGAAGAATGTGCGCCGATCTCGAAGACCAAACGCTGGACGGTGGTTGTCGCTGCATAAGCGCCAACCTTCGTCTTTTTCTGAATACGAAACCCTGGGCAATGATGCCCAAAGGTCGGGAGAAACCAAATGATCCAGATGCAGACCAATCTGGATGTTGCTGATAACTCGGGCGCTCGCCGAGTTCAGTGCATCAAGGTTCTGGGCGGCTCGCATCGCCGCTATGCATCCGTGGGCGACATCATCGTGGTGTCGGTCAAGGAAGCAATTCCGAAAGGCCGTGTGAAAAAAGGCGACGTGCGTAAAGCCGTTGTTGTTCGCACCGCCAAAGAAGTTCGCCGTGAAGACGGCACCGCAATTCGTTTTGACCGCAACGCTGCTGTCATCCTGAACAATCAGGGTGAACCAGTCGGCACGCGTATCTTCGGGCCAGTGGTGCGTGAGCTTCGCGCGAAGAACTTCATGAAAATCATCTCGCTGGCTCCGGAGGTGCTCTGATGGCTGCGAAGCTTAAAAAGGGCGATACCGTCGTCATCCTGACTGGCAAAGACAAGGGCAACAAGGGCGAGATTTCGTCCGTGAACCCGACTGCCAACAAGGCCATCGTCGATGGTGCCAACATGGCGATCCGTCACACCAAGCAAAGCCAAACCTCGCAAGGCGGCCGCATCTCGAAAGCGATGCCTATCGACCTGTCGAACTTGGCCCTGCTGGACAGCAAAGGCAAAGCAACCCGCGTCGGCTTCCGTATGGAAGGCGACAAGAAGGTTCGCTTCGCTAAGACAACTGGGGAGGCGATCTGATGCTCGACCAAGCCACCTACACCCCGCGTCTGAAAGCTGACTATAAGGACCGCATCTGCGCGGCGCTTATGGAAGAGTTCGGCTACAAGAACGCGATGCAACTGCCCCGTCTGGACAAGATCGTTCTGAACATGGGCGTTGGTGAAGCCGTCAAGGACACCAAGAAGGTCAAGAAAGCCGCCGAAGAGATGACTCTCATCGCCGGTCAGAAGGCAGTCATCACCCATGCGAAAAACAGCATTGCTGGTTTCCGTGTGCGTGAAGAAATGCCGCTTGGCTGTAAAGTGACCCTGCGCGGCGACCGGATGTTCGAATTCCTCGACCGTCTGATCACCATTGCTCTGCCTCGGGTTCGCGACTTCCGCGGCTTGAAGCCGACCTCGTTCGATGGCCGTGGCAACTACGCCATGGGCTTGAAAGAGCAACTCGTGTTCCCCGAAATCGAATTCGACAAAGTCGATGAAGTGCTCGGCATGGATATCATCATCTGCACCACCGCTAAAACCGATGCAGAAGCGAAGGCACTGTTGAAGCAATTCAACATGCCCTTCACTTCTTGATCGCGCGAGGAACCTGACAATGGCAAAAAAATCCATGGTGAACCGCGAAGTGAAGCGCGAGAAGCTGGTGAAGCAACATGCTTCCAAGCGCGCAGCACTGAAAGCGGTGATCAACGACCAAGCGAAACCGGTGGATGAGCGCTTCAAAGCGACCATCAAACTGGCCGAGCTGCCCCGCAACTCGTCGGCTGTCCGTTTGCACAATCGTTGCCAACTGACCGGCCGTCCGCATGCGTATTATCGCAAGCTCAAACTCTCGCGCATCATGCTGCGTGATCTCGCCTCGTTCGGCCAGATCCCCGGCATGGTCAAGTCGAGCTGGTAAGGAGGTCGCCAAATGATGATGAACGATCCTATCGGCGACATGCTTACCCGTATCCGTAACGCGCAAATGCGTGGCAAATCGACCGTGTCGACCCCTGCCTCGAAACTGCGCGCCTGGGTTCTGGACGTGCTCGTAAGCGAAGGCTACATCCGCGGTTTCGAGCGCGCCAAGACCGACAACGGTCAAGGCGAGCTGGTAATCAGCCTGAAATACTTTGAAGGCGTTGCTGTGATCCGCGAAGTTAAGCGCGTGTCCAAGCCTGGCCGTCGGGTATATATGTCGGTTAAGGAAATTCCGACCGTGCGTAACGGTCTCGGTATCTCCATCGTGTCCACGCCAAAAGGCGTGATGTCAGATGCAAATGCGCGCGCAGCCAATGTTGGCGGCGAAGTGCTTTGCACCGTGTTCTGAGGAGGGTGGCATGTCTCGTATCGGCAAAAAACCCGTAGAACTGACCAATGGCGTCTCGGCGTCTGTGTCAGGTCAAACCATCGAAGTGAAGGGTCCGAAAGGCACCCGCAGCTTCACCGCAACCGACGACGTGACGCTCACGATCGACGAAGGCAGCATCAAAGTGACCCCACGTGGCACTTCGAAGCGCGCGCGTCAGCAGTGGGGCATGGTTCGGTCGATGGTTGAAAACCTCGTCACTGGCGTCACCGCTGGTTTCAAGAAAGAGCTAGAGATTCAAGGCGTTGGTTACCGCGCTGCGATGGCTGGCAATGTTCTGAAACTGTCGCTTGGCTACAGCCATGAAGTCAACTTCGCCGTTCCAGCCGGGGTCACCGTGACCTCGCCGAAGAACACCGAAATCATTGTGGAAGGCATTGACCAACAGCTCGTTGGTCAGGTCGCTGCGAACATCCGCGAATGGCGTAAGCCCGAGCCCTACAAGGGCAAAGGCATCCGCTATAAGGGCGAGTTCGTGTTCCGCAAAGAAGGCAAGAAGAAGTAAGGGACACAATCATGGCAAACACCAAGAGAGACCTGTTCCTCAAACGCCGTCAGCGCGTTCGGAACAAAATCAAAGCGACATCGCATGGGCGCCTGCGCCTGTCGGTTCACCGCTCGAACAAAAACATCAGCGTGCAGCTGATCGACGATGTAAAAGGCGTGACCATCGCCTCCGCCTCCACGCTGGAGAAGGAATTCGGGGTTATCGGCAAGAACAACGTCGAAGCAGCGACGAAAATCGGTTCGGCAATCGCCGAGCGGGCCAAAAAGGCCGGTGTTGAAGTGTGCTACTTCGACCGCGGCGGTTTCCTCTTTCACGGTAAGATCAAGGCTTTGGCCGAGGCTGCCCGTGAAGGTGGATTGCAGTTCTGAGGAGTTGAAAAATGGCAGAACGTGATAACCGTCGGGACAATCGTGGTGGCAATGGCCGCGATAACCGGCCGGAAGAAACCCCTGAGTTCGCCGACCGTCTGGTCGCGATCAACCGGGTGTCGAAAACCGTTAAGGGCGGCAAACGCTTTGGCTTTGCAGCACTTGTGGTAGTCGGCGATCAAAAAGGCCGTGTCGGCTTCGGCAAGGGCAAGGCTAAGGAAGTTCCGGAAGCGATCCGCAAGGCGACCGAGCAGGCAAAACGCCAGCTTATTCGCGTGCCGCTGAAAGACGCCCGCACCCTGCACCACGACATGGAAGGCCGTCATGGCGCCGGTAAAGTGGTGATGCGGACGGCTGTTGCCGGTACTGGCATCATCGCCGGTGGTCCGATGCGCGCTGTGTTCGAAATGTTGGGCCTGCAAGATGTGGTGGCAAAGTCCATCGGCTCGCAAAACCCCTACAACATGATCCGCGCCACCATCGACGGGCTGAAGTCCGAGACCTCTCCACGTCAAGTCGCGGCACGCCGTGGCAAGAAAGTGGCAGAGATCCTGAACAAGCCCGCCGCTGAAGTAGTGGAGGCTTGAACATGACCGACACCGTGAAGAAAACCATCGTGGTTAAGCAGGTAGCTTCGGCTGCCCGCCGCCCCGCCAAACAGACCGCGACCCTGAAAGGTCTCGGCCTGAACAAAATGAACCGCACCCGCGAGCTGGAAGACACACCTTCCATCCGCGGCATGGTCAACAAGATCTCGCATCTTGTAACGATCATCGAAGAGCGCGGCTGATAGCTGCACCTTCGGGTTAATCAAAAACGCCCCGCCGAAAGGTGGGGCGTTTTGCTATTTGCAGTTAGTATTTTTAGATATTTAAGTTGCGGGACCGTAGCGGTATCGGCATCAAAGTGTTGATTTTATAGAAATCATGAGGGGCAAGATGGCTAAATTAGTTAAAACTCAAGTTACTAAGCATCAGCGTGGATTTTTTGGCCGTGTATGGCAGATAGTGTTCTGGCTATTTCAGGCCGCGATGGTTGCTTTTGTGGTGGCGAACCTAAATACGGTTGGCGACGTGAGCTCTGACTGTGTAACCCAAAATGCTGATGCTCTGAATGCCTCTGCTTGCAAAACTGGCGCTGCTATTGGCGGTGGCATTGTTGCTGTGACTGGGTGGTTTTTGTGGTTCCTCGGAACCGTCCTGCTGGCGGTTCTGATGTTTGCCACTCGGGGTAAATTGGTCACTTATGATGTGGTAAAGTAGCAATTACTGGCATTAAGCACAAACGCCCTGCCGAAAGGTAGGGCGTGTTTGGGACGGATGACCACGCCTGCAGTTGCTCCCTAAACCTACTGCGTAAACCGAAACGCCTCACAAAACCGCACCAGCCGAGCGTTACCCTTATCCTGCAAGGCCCGACCCCAAGCCTCATCCAGCACCACCTGAGCCGCCTCAATCCGCTCGCCATCCCGCTCGCCATGCACGCGGGTATCGCCGTGGAACAGACTGCCCCGCACGTCTTGGATCACCAAAAAGAAATCCGAAACCGAATTCACCGCCCGCGCCTTCTTCCAAGACACCGCCCGATCCATATCGACCTTCATCAGCCGAGGCGGCGCGTTGAACAGCACCTCAACCTCTGGCAATCCCCGGCAATGCGCCAGAAATCCGTCACCCAGATCGCCCGCAAACCCGGCCCAGCCAGCCTCGGCCGAGGTGCCGGGCTTTTCATATTTCAAATACCCCGCCAGCTTCAGCGCATATTCAAACCGCGCAAAAGTCGCGACCAAGCTGCCCCATTCATTCTTGAACAGCAGCTTAATCCCCGCCCGATAATTGGTATCCACCGCCATGACAGCCCCCGTGCAAAACAAACCGCAGATACGCAGGATTTGCGGCGGGAGTCTAGTTGGGTGCAGCAATGCTCTGGTGCCGAGTTCGCCCAGCAATCAGTGGACCTAGTCCGATGGAAGCTTGAAGCTGCACGGGTCTTGGCTTTATCTTCCCGCATCGGGTGAAACATTTACAGAAATAGCTGGCGTCAAATCCGCGACGCTAATGCCAGCAAAAGCTAATTGCTCTTTGCCCCCATCCCCTCTATACGCCCGCAATGCCCCACCTATCGGCATAAGAATCAATAACAGCCGCGTTGCCCTCCCCGTCGCAGGGAGAAGCTTTCCGGCATAGGAGTATGCGACATGAAATTGAATGAACTGCACGACAATCCCGGTGCAACCAAAAAGCAAAAGCGCGTGTCACGTGGTCCGGGTTCGGGCTCGGGTAAAATGGGTGGCCGTGGTATTAAGGGTCAGAAATCGCGTTCGGGTGTCGCTATTGGCGGCTACGAAGGCGGCCAGATGCCACTGTATCGCCGTTTGCCAAAGCGCGGCTTCAACAAGCCGAACCAAGATCGCTTTGCGGTGATCAACCTTGGCCTGATCGAGAAATTCATCGGCCTCGGCAAACTCGACGCGCAAGCTGAGATCACCGAGGATATGCTGGTTGACGCGGGCCTCACCGGTCATAAGCGTGACGGCATCCGCATCCTGAACAAAGGTTCGATCACCACTGCGGTCAAACTGAACGTGACGGGCGCTTCTGCTGCGGCTGTCGAAGCTGTTGCAGCCGCTGGCGGCACTCTGACGGTGGCACCAACCCTGCCCGCTTTCACCAAAGCCGTCCGCAAAGCATAACTAACGCCTTGTGAGCTGTCGTCAGACGGCTTACATAGCTTCAAGTTTCCCGCGCCGCCGACCGGAAACGGTTTGGCGGCGCTTCCCATATCGGGTTTACGCAGAAAGAACTGGGCATGGCTTCAGCTGCCGAACAGATGGCCGCGAACCTCAGCTGGGGTACGCTTGGCAAGGCGACGGATCTCCGTAGCCGGATTTTCTTCACCGTTGGTTTGCTGATGGTGTACCGGCTTGGCACCTATGTGCCGGTTCCGGGCATTGACGGCACTCAGTTGCGCAATTTCATGGACAATGCGGGGCAGGGCATCGGCGGTATGCTGTCGATGTTCACCGGTGGTGCGATCAAGCGCATGGGCATCTTTGCCTTGGGGATCATGCCCTACATTTCGGCCTCGATCATCATTCAGCTTCTGGCCTCGATGATCCCGGCGCTGGAGCAGATGAAGAAAGAAGGCGACGCCGGCCGCAAGAAGATGAACCAGTGGACGCGCTACGGCACTGTTGGTCTGGCCATTCTGCAAGGGTTCGGCATCGCGAAGTCGATTGAAGCGGGCGGTTTGGCCCATTCTCCCGGCCTGTATTTCGTGATTTCCTGCGTGGTGACGCTGGTGGCTGGCACGATGTTCCTGATGTGGCTGGGTGAGCAGATCACCGCGCGCGGCATCGGCAACGGCACCTCGCTGATCATCTTCACCGGCATCGTCGCCGAAATCCCACATGCGCTGGCGCAATTCTTCAGCCAAGGCCGCTCGGGTGCGATCTCGACCCCGGTGATCTTGGGTGTGCTGGTGATGGTTGTCGCCGTGATCGCCTTCGTGGTGTTCATGGAGAGGGCCTTGCGCAAGATCCACATCCAGTATCCGCGCCGTCAGGTTGGCATGAAGGTCTACGATGGCGGCTCGTCGCATTTGCCGATCAAGGTGAACCCGGCGGGCGTTATCCCGGCGATCTTCGCCTCGTCCCTGCTGCTGCTGCCAACCACGATTGCGACGTTCTCGGGTGCCAACACTGGTCCGATCATGTCAACGATCCTCGCGTATTTCGGCCATGGACAACCGCTGTATCTGGCATTCTTCATCGGCATGATTGTGTTCTTCGCGTATTTCTACACCGCCAACGTCTCGTTCAAGACCGACGAAGTCGCGGATAACCTGAAGAACCAGAACGGCTTTATTCCCGGCATCCGCCCCGGCAAAAAGACCGAGGAATATCTCGATTACGTCGTCAACCGCATCCTGGTGCTGGGGTCTGCCTATCTTGCGCTTGTCTGCCTGCTGCCCGAGATTTTGATCAGCCAGTTGTCAATTCCGTTCTACTTCGGCGGCACTTCGGTGCTGATCGTGGTGTCGGTGACGATGGATACGATCAACCAGATTCAGTCGCATTTGCTTGCGCATCAGTATGAAGGCTTGATTGAGAAATCGCAGTTGCGTGGTAAAAAGCGCAGCACGGCAAACCGTCCGCCCGCGCGGCGTTGAACGGGCTATGACTTTAGGCCCGGCGTAACCCGCCGGGCCTTTTCTTTGACAGAAAGGCTAACTATGGCAAATATCATCCTCCTCGGCCCGCCCGGTGCCGGTAAAGGCACCCAAGCCAAGCGCTTGGTCGATGAACGCGCCATGGTGCAGCTGTCCACCGGTGACATGCTGCGTGAGGCTAAAACCTCTGGCACCGAAATGGGCAAGCGGGTCGCCGAGGTGATGGATAAGGGCCAGCTCGTCACCGATGACATCGTGATCGGTTTGATCGCAGAGAAGCTATCGCACCCTGCCGCAGGGGGCTTCATCTTTGACGGCTTCCCCCGCACGCTGCCGCAGGCCGACGCCTTGGCCGATCTACTGGCGAGCCACGGCCAAAGCCTTGATGCGGTGATCGAGCTGGTGGTTGATGATGCAGCCCTGATGGGCCGCATCGTGCGCCGCGCAGAGGAGATGATGGCCAAGGGTCAGCCTGTCCGCCGTGATGACACGCCAGAAGTGTTTGAGCTGCGCCTGCGTGAGTTCTACAAGAACACCGCGCCGTTGATCGGCTATTACTGGGCGAAAAAAGATTTGCGCCAGATTGACGGCATGGCGGATATGGACACTGTCGCCGCCGAGATTGCCAAAGTTCTTGACAAAGCGTAATTAGGTCGCCCGCTGCCCTTGACGATATGTTCAAAAGCCCATAAAGCACGGCGTCCCGCAGCGGAATCGCTTGCGGGATTCCTTATTTGTTAAGGATTCGAATCGCCCTCGGTTTCGACCCAAGGCGGTGTTGTGAAAAAAGGTTCTGGCACTACGGAACCGCAACCATGAAGGAATACACGTTTGGCACGTATTGCTGGCGTTAACATCCCGACCGCGAAACGGGTTCCCATCGCGCTCACCTATATCACCGGCGTTGGCCCGCATATCGCAGAGCAAATCTGCGCATCTGTCGGCATCGACCGCGCACGTCGCGTAAATCAGCTTTCGGACGCCGAAGTGCTGCAAATCCGCGAATTCATCGACGCTAACGTCACGGTTGAAGGCGATCTGCGCCGCGAGACCTCGATGAACATCAAGCGTCTGATGGACCTCGGCTGCTATCGTGGCCTGCGTCATCGTAAGGGCCTGCCGGTCCGCGGTCAGCGCACCCATACCAACGCTCGCACCCGCAAAGGCCCCGCTAAGGCCATTGCTGGCAAGAAGAAATAAGAGGGGCGTTTAGATATGGCACGCGATACCAAAGCATCCCGCACGAAGAAAAAAGAACGCAAGAACATCGCCGCTGGCGTGGTTCATGTGAACTCTTCGTTCAACAACACCAAAATCCTGATCTCCGACGTTCAGGGCAACGCGATTTCCTGGTCGTCCTCGGGCACCATGGGCTTCAAAGGCTCGCGGAAATCCACACCTTACGCAGCGCAAATGGCAGCAGAAGATGCAGGCCGTAAAGCGCAAGAGCATGGCATGAAGACTGTTGAAGTCGAAGTGCAAGGTCCGGGTTCGGGCCGCGAGTCTGCTCTGCGCGCTTTGGCAGCTGTTGGCCTGAACGTCACTTCGATCCGTGACGTCACCCCGTTGGCCCACAACGGCTGCCGTCCGCCCAAACGCCGTCGCGTTTAAGGCAATTCTATTGGTCGGGTCGTGCGATGTCTGCACGGCCCGATTTCTGCATTTCTGAACCTCGGGCGTCCTCTGCTTAGGACATGAGCAGAAGACAAGTATGGAGGCGACCACATGATCCACAAAAATTGGCTCGAACTGATTAAACCAACGCAGCTGGTTGTGAAGCCGGGGGCTGATGCGCAACGCACCGCCACCGTCATCGCTGAACCGCTGGAGCGTGGCTTTGGTCTGACTTTGGGCAACGCGCTGCGTCGCGTGCTGATGTCGTCGCTGCAAGGTGGCGCTATCACGTCCGTGCAAATCGATAACGTTCTGCACGAGTTCTCCAGCGTTGCTGGCGTGCGCGAAGATGTCACCGACATCGTGCTGAACCTGAAAGGCGTTTCGCTGAAGATGGAAGTCGAAGGCCCGAAACGGCTGTCGATCTCTGCCAAAGGCCCGGGCGTCGTCACTGCTGGCGACATCTCGGAAACCAACGGCATCGAAGTGTTGAACAAAGACCACGTCATCTGCCACCTTGATGACGGCGCTGATGTGTTCATGGAATTGACCGTGAACACCGGCAAAGGCTACGTCGCCGCTGACAAAAACCGCCCGGAAGATGCGCCAATCGGCCTGATCCCGATCGACGCGATCTATTCGCCGGTGAAAAAAGTCTCATATGAAGTCACCCCGACCCGCGAAGGTCAGGTGCTCGATTATGACCGTCTGACGATGCGTATCGAAACCGATGGCTCGCTGACCCCAGAAGACGCCGTGGCTTATGCCGCGCGTATTCTGCAAGACCAGCTCGCCGTGTTCGTCAACTTCGACGAGCCGGAAGCTGCTGGCAAAGGCATCGAAGATGCGGGGCTAGAGTTCAACCCGCTGCTGCTGAAGAAAGTGGACGAGTTGGAATTGTCGGTGCGTTCGGCAAACTGCCTGAAAAACGACAACATCGTTTATATTGGCGATCTGATCCAGAAAACCGAAGCAGAAATGCTGCGCACCCCGAACTTCGGCCGCAAATCTTTGAACGAGATCAAGGAAGTATTGTCGGGTATGGGTCTGCATCTGGGCATGGAAGTCGAAGACTGGCCGCCAGAAAACATCGAAGATCTGGCCAAGCGTTTCGAAGATCAGTTCTAAGAATAAGGGCGAGGGTAACCTCGCCCAGTTACCAATGCCTGCAATAGCAGGGAATAAATGGGCGCAAGCCCCAAGGTGAGCGGGACCAATCGTAGGTCTTGCCGGACAAAGTATAACATAGCGTCTAGGAGATTCCGATGCGTCACGCCAATGGTTACCGCAAACTAAACCGCACCCATGAACACCGCAAAGCGATGTTCGCCAACATGGCCGGTTCGCTGATCGAGCACGAGCAGATCAAAACCACCCTGCCGAAAGCCAAAGAACTGCGCCCGATCATCGAAAAGCTGATCACTCTGGCCAAACGCGGCGATCTGCACGCCCGCCGTCAAGCGCATTCGCAGCTGAAACAAGACATCCACACCGCGCGCCTGTTCGAGATTCTCGGCCCACGCTACCAAGACCGTCAAGGCGGTTACGTCCGCGTGCTGAAAGCCGGTTTCCGGTATGGCGACATGGCTCCGATGGCGATCATCGAGTTTGTTGACCGTGATCCGAGCGCGAAAGGTGCAGCCGACCACGCCCGCACCGCTGCTGAAGACGCCTTCGAGTCTTAAGCTCCACGCGACATAGGATTAGAAAACCCGCCCCAGTTGGCGGGTTTTTTTCGCTTCCGAACCCTCGTTAACTTGGCGTTAACTATCAATAACGCAACGTTAACCATGATAACCGTGGGTAACCTGCAACCTTTACGTACTTTTTGAAGCTATTTTTCGATTTGGTGGTTAACTGCAAAGCGCGGACGGATTCGGCTATAGCACGCACGGCCCGGACTGCCTAAAGTTGTAAAAGAATCAAGATGATCGAAAAACATGTCCGTTAAGCTAGGTATAGACGTCGAGTTACATCAGTTATCCCTTATGGCCCCGGCGGGTTACTTCGTCGGGCTTCATATTCGTTTCACTGCGCCGCTGTTCACATTCCAGACCTATGATCAGCAATGGCTCGATTACTACACCGAAAAAGGCTACGTTCTGCGCGATCCGATGGTGGCTTGGGGCTTTAGCGCCACTGGCACAATTCGGTGGAGCGATAGCGGCTTGCCAGACCCATTTGGCCTGTTCAATGAAGCCGCAAAATACGGCCTGAACTTTGGCGCCACCGTTGCGTGTGGCCCGGTCAAATCCCGATCCATCGCCTCATTTGCCCGCTCTGACCGGGAGTTTGAGGACCATGAAATTGCAGCCATCGCAACCATTGTGCATCGGCTGCATGACGTCACAGAGCCGCCAGAAGAGCTTACCAAAGCTCAGATAGAGGCTCTGCGCTGTATCGCTGGGGGGGACCGGTTTACTGCCGCTGCGGCGAAACTCGGAATTTCAGAAAGCGCGCTGAAGGCCCGCGTGACATCAGCAAGAATACGCCTGATGGCCCGCACCACGGCCGAAGCCATTCAACGTGCAAAGGATTACCGACTGATCTGAATAACCCCTTCCGCGATGTTCCGACTGCCATCTGAACATAACGGAGACTAAAATGCTCACCACCACAACCACACTTTCATTTGCAAACCTCCACAATCATGGAGAATTATTCGCGAACATGCTGCGCGCGCGGCGTGAATTGTTCATCGTCCACAACAAGTGGGATCTGCCCGAAGCTTTGGGCATGGAATATGACCAGTATGATACCCCAGCCAGCCGTTGGGTTGTTGTGCATGACGATAATGGCAGAGTTATGGCAGGCAATCGCTTAACTCCAACAACGACGAAATGCGGCATTTATACTTACATGATCCGCGATGCGCAGCGTGGTTTGCTGGATACTATCCCGGCCAACCTGCTGACAGATGAGGCCCCCGTGGGCGATCACATCTGGGAATCGAGCCGTTTGTTCGTCGCCCATGACGTGCCGTCGTCGATTCGCCGCCGCGTTCATGCCCAGTTGATCCAGCAACTCGGCGACACCGTGCGCGGCTTGGGGGCGACGCACTGCCTGACCCTGCTGGCCGCAACTTGGCCGCGTTGGGCTGACCGTGTTGGCGTGAAGATGAAGGCGATGGGGCCAGTGATGGAAATCGACGCCATTGATAACCAAGTGGTCGAGATGGATTTCAGCATGACCAAGCACTAAAAGCGGCTCGGGTTTATCTTCGCTGGTCGGGCGCAATCCGATCAAAGCGACGCACCAATTCTTCGGCCGGATTGGTTCAAGATAAACCCCAGACCCGCTCTGACTGAGTTTATGTGGCCCAAGGGGAGCAGGGTCGCAGATGCTCAGTTGACCGCAATCAGAAGGCAGGGGAGGGCGCAATCCGCCTTCCCCCGCCCCACATTGCCGCGTAAACTAAAGCAATGTCAGATCTTTTCGACACTCCCGGAAAACCAATGCCCGAGGCGCCGCGCCCCTTGGCTGACCGTTTACGGCCGCGCAATTTGTCCGAGGTTATCGGTCAGGGCCATGTGCTCGGCCCCGATGGCCCGCTGGGCGCGATGCTGGCGTCGCATAGCCTGTCGTCGCTGATCTTATGGGGTCCGCCCGGCGTTGGCAAAACTACCATCGCCCGGCTTCTCGCGCACGAGTCCGACCTCAACTTCGTGCAAATCTCGGCAATCTTCACTGGTGTGCCGGACCTGCGCAAAATGTTCGAATCCGCCAAAATTCGCCGCCAAAACGGCCAAGGCACGCTGCTGTTTGTTGATGAAATCCATCGCTTCAACAAAGCCCAGCAAGATGGCTTCCTACCCTACATGGAAGACGGCACTATCCTGCTGGTCGGTGCCACCACCGAAAACCCCAGCTTTGAATTGAACGCCGCTCTCTTATCCCGCGCGCAAGTCATCATCCTGGAACGCCTCAACCTGATAGACCTCGAACTTCTCGCCCAACGCGCCGAGAAAGAACTCAACCGCGCGCTTCCCCTGACTGGCGATGCCCGAGAGGCAATCATCGAGATGGCCGACGGCGATGGCCGCGCTTTGCTTAA
>NZ_JAQGKQ010000104.1 GCF_028290025.1 Cypionkella sp.
AGGGCGGCGACCAGCAACGGATAGCAGGCGAATACGGAGTTGCTTTCGATCAGGCCGAGTTTGACGAAGGCCACGAACATGGCGCAGACCTCGGCGACTAGGATCAGGCCGCGGGCGATTTGCTGGAGGGGGAAGCGGGTGCGGGCGGCGGCGCGTAGGCCGCCGGGTGTGCGGGCGGCCATTGCTATGACGAAGGCGGCGAAGGCCCAGAACCGGAGCATCACCACCATATAGACGTTATAGCTGCCGCCCAAATGGCGCGAGATGCCGTCTTGCAGGGCGAAAATGACGGTGCTGCCGATCATCAGCCAAATGCCGAGGCCGATGTTTTGTTGGGTTTTCATAGGGATACCTTGGAAACGGCAGGAGCTTGCCACAACGCATAAATCCCGGCGGCGATGATAAGGGCGGCGCCGAGCACAACAGGTAGTGCGAGTGTTTCATCAAAGAAGCTGACGCCGATCAGCGCGATGAACACGAAATGCAGATAAGCGAAGGGTTGCACGGCGGAAGCCTCGGCGACTTCATAGGTTTTTTGCAGCAGCCAGTTTGAGAGGATGGAGATTACGGCATAGGCGGCGAAGATTGGGTAGTCTTGTGGTTGGATCGGGTGCCAGTGCGGCAAGCCTAGGGCTGTCATCAGGATTGCGCCCAAAAAGGCGGGCCAGAAAAAGCTGGCGAAAAACGGCTCATCTCGGGCGGTGAGGCGGGTGAGCACGCTGTAGGCGGCGAAGAACAGCGCGGTGATCAGCGGCAGCAGGGCGGGCCAAGAGAATACCGCTTGGCCGGGGCGCAGGATAATCAGGACGCCGATCAAGCCGACGCCGACGGTGGCCCAGCGTTGCCAAGTGAGGCGTTCGCCGAGGATCGGGCCGGAGAGGGCGACGACGATCAGTGGGCAGACCGCGAACACCGCATGGGCGTTGATCAGGCCGATCAGGGTGTAGGCGTAGACCATGACGCAGATTTCGACGACGAGCAGGATGGCGCGCAGGGCTTGGGCTATCGGTCGGTTGGTGCGGAGGGCGGCGCGGATGCCCTCGGGTCGGCGCAGGGCGAGGGTCATTACGAAGGCGGCGAACACCCAATAGCGGATCATCACCACCATCAGGGTATTGTATTGGCCAGCGAGCAGGCGCGAAAATGCGTCTTGCACCGCGAAGGCCGCAATGGCTGCGATCATCAACAGGATGCCCTTGCGGTTGTTCATCGTAGTTTTCCTGCGGACATATGTTTTTTGCGGCCATGGCCGGGGCGTCTGGTGACTTGGAAGCCCGCATCCTGCAGCGCTCGGCGGACATGGCCTGCGGCGGTGTAGGTGGCGAATGTGCCGTTGGGGGCGGTGTGGCGGGCGACTTCGTTCAGAATTTCGGGGGACCAGAGCTCGGGGTTTTTGGCGGGGGAAAAGCCGTCGAGGAACCATGCGTCGGCTTTATCGGGCCATTGGGCGAGGGTTTCGCGGGCGTCGCCTATAATGATTTCGACTTGGATTGGCCCGAATTGGAACTTGGTTTGGCCAAGGCTCCACGCGGCGAGGAACGGGTCGGCTATGGCGCGGGCCTCGGGGAAGTGGTCGAGGGCGCGGGCGATGTCTGTGGTGGCGAGGGGGAAGGCTTCAAAGCTGGTGAAGCGGGTCGGGGTTTGGGCGATGAGGGATAGGGCGAGCAGGTTGAGGCCGGTGCCGAAGCCAAGTTCGGCGATATGAAAGCCGGGGGTCAGGCGGGCGGGGAGATCGTTGCCTTGCAGGAAGACGTGGCGGGTTTCGGACAGGCCATCGTTTTGCGAGAAATACGGATCGTCGAAGCGGGTCGAGACCGGGATCACGCCGTCTTGCCAAGTCAGGGCTGATTGTGGGGGAGTGGTCATTGTCATATGCCCTGGGTCGGGCGGACCATGGGCAAGGCGGGGCGGAATGGCAAGGGTTGATCTGACGGTGCGCGGGGCGGGAATCTTCGGATTATCGGTGGCATGGGAAGCAGCGCGGCGGGGCGCGAAGGTGCGGGTGATTGAGGCGGTGGGCGTCGGAGCGGGGTCTTCGGGCGGCATTGTCGGGGCGCTGAGCCCGCATGTGCCGGAGAACTGGAATGAGAAGAAGGCGTTCCAGTTGGACAGTTTGCTGATGGCCTCGGAGTGGTGGGCTGCGGTGGAAGCGGCTTCGGGGCTGGTGTCGGGCTATGGTCGGGTTGGGCGGTTGCAGCCGTTGGCGGATCAGGCGGCGGTCGATTTGGCGCGGGCGCGGGGGGTGTTGGCGGAAGATTTGTGGCGAGGGGAGGCGGTATGGCGGGTGGTTCCGGCTACGGGTGGGGCGTGGGAGCCGTTCAGTCCGTCGGGGTGGCTGGTCGAGGATAATCTAAGCGCGCGGGTGCAGCCTCGGCTGGCGTGCGCGGCTTTGGTGGCGGCGATTGGGACGGCCGGGGGTGAGGTTATCGTGGGCGAGGCGGAGGAGGTTGGGCCTGTTGTGTGGGCAACGGGGCTGGCGGGGTTGGAGGCGCTGGGGTTGGATTTGGGGCGGGTTGTTGGTGGCGGCGTGAAGGGGCAGGCGATTTCGTTGCGGTATCCGGCGGAGGGGCTGCCGCAGTTGTTTGCGGGCGGGCTGCATGTGGTGCCGCATGTCGATGGGACGGTGGCGATTGGGTCTACGTCGGAGATGGTTTGGAGCGATTTAGGCGTCGATCATCAGGTGGAGGCATTGCACGCTCGGGCGGTGGCGGCTTTGCCGGTGCTGGCGGGGGCTGAGGTTGTGGAGAGATGGGCGGGGGTGCGACCTCGGGCGAAGTCTCGCGCGCCTTTGTTGGGGGCTTGGCCGGGGCGGGCGGGGCATTTCATTGCCAATGGCGGGTTCAAGATTGGGTTCGGGATGGCTCCGAAAGTGGCGCAGGTGATGGTGGATTTGGTGTTGGAGGGGCGGGATATGATCCCGCAGGGGTTTCGGATTTAAGGGAGTGCCGCGCGTGGCCGGATTAATTGTGTTATAGAATCAATGAGAGACATGCTGCGTTAACCGGGTGTTCATTCTTTGATGGCAGCGTGTGGGTATCGGGTGAGCCTCCGGCGGGGATATTTATGAATAGGTGAAATCATAAGGACGACGGTTTTTGGGTCATCCTCTGTGCTTAAATATCCCCGCCGGAGGCATCGCATTTTCAGGCGGAGTCAGGCCAGTAATCGCGTGCCTTGGGTGCCGCGGATGGTGGCGGTTAGGATTTGGCCTTCGGGGTGGTCGGCCTCAAAGGCGACTTCGGTGAATTGTTCGGTGCGGCCCATGCGGGGGCCTTCTAGCAGGATGCGGTGAGATTGGCCGAGTTGAGCGGTTAGGTGGCGCTTTAGGGCGGTGTCTCCGGCAGAGCGGAGGCGGGCGGCGCGGGCTTTGATTTCTGGGCCTTGCAGTTGCGGCATACGGGCGGCGGGGGTGCCTTTGCGGGGGCTGAACGGAAAGACGTGCAGGAAGGTTAGGTTGCAGTCTGTGATCAGTTTAAGGGAGTTTTCGAACATGGCTTCGGTCTCGGTCGGAAAGCCTGCGATGATATCGGCACCGAAGATCATGTCGGGGCGGAGTTTTAGGGCGTCTTCGCAGAAGCGGATGGCGTCGTCGCGCAGATGGCGGCGTTTCATGCGTTTCAGAATCATGTCGTCGCCTGCTTGAAGCGACAGGTGCAGGTGGGGCATTAGGCGGGGTTCGGTCGCGATGGCCCCCATCAGCGCGTCGTCGGCTTCGATGGAGTCAATGGAGGAGATGCGCAGGCGGGGCAGGTCTGGGACTAAGCGCAGGATGCGCATCACCAGATCGCCGAGGCGCGGCGTGGCGGGGAGGTCTGCGCCCCATGAGGTGAGGTCCACTCCGGTCAGGACGACTTCGTTGAAGCCTTTGTCCACGAGGCGTTTGATCTGTTCGATCACCACGCCTGCGGGGACCGAGCGGGAATTGCCGCGACCGTAGGGGATGATGCAAAAGGTGCAGCGGTGGTCGCAGCCGTTTTGCACCTGAACATAGGCGCGGTGCCGGCCGAAGCCGTCGATCAGGTGGCCAGCGGTCTCGCGGACGGACATGATGTCATCGACTTGCACCTTTTCGGTGATGCCGATCAGGTCGGGGGCTTTCAGGTTGGCCCAAGTTGCGGCCTGCATCTTTTCGGTGTTGCCGATGACTTTCGTGACTTCGGCCATGGCGGCGAAGGTTTCGGGCTCGGTTTGTGCGGCGCATCCGGTGACGATGATCTGCGCGCCGGGGTTCTCGCGAGCGAGTTTGCGGATTTCCTGTTTGGCTTTGCGCACGGCCTCGGCGGTGACGGCGCAAGTGTTGATCACCACAGCGCCTTCGATGCCTGCGGCGGCGGCAAGTTCTTTCATCGCCTCGGTTTCATAGGCGTTCAGGCGACAGCCGAGCGTGGCGAAGATCGGTGGTTTCAGGAGGGGGGCGTTCATAGGGCTGCCAAGTAGGCGGCGGTGAGGCTGCCGTTGAAGATGTGGGCGGTGGGGGCGGTGAGAGATGCGCCGTCGTCACGCCAAATGACGTTGGGGGTGCCTTTGTTAGCTTTTTCGGTGACGGGGCGTCCGGTCAGGCTGCGCAAATGAGCGGCGACCACGGCGGCGGAGCCGCGTTTGATGCCGCGCGGATGAGTTGCGACTACGATGGCGAAAATCCGGGTGTTTAGGATGGGGGCGTTCATAATGCGGCCAAGGGGGCAGCGGCGAAGCTGCCGTTTAAGGTGTGGGCGGTGGGGCCGGTGAGCGATACGCCGTCGTTGCGCCAATCGATGTTGAGGGTGCGACTGTCGGCTTCTACTGTGACGGGGCGTCGGGCAAGGCCACTCATATTAGCGGCGAAGACGGTGGCGAACCAGCCTGTGAGGCCGCGCAAATGAGTGGCGACCAAAGTGGCGCAGATCGGGGGGTTTAGGATGAGGACGTTCATATTGCCGCCATAAATGCGGCGGTTAGGGTGCCGTTAAAGATGTGGGCGGTGGGGCCGGTGAGCCATACACCGTCGTCGCGCCAATCGACGTTTAGGGTGCCGCCGTCGGCTTCCACTGTGACCGAGCGCCCGGTAAGGCCGCGTAGATGGGCGGCGACGACGGTGGCGCAGGTGCCGGAGCCGCAGGCTAGGGTGATGCCTGCGCCGCGTTCCCATACGCGCATCCGCAGGTGGTTGGGGGCGATCAAGTGGGCGTATTCTACGTTGGTGCGCTCGGGGAACAGCGAGTGATGCTCGATGGTGGGACCGTCGGTCGTGAGGTTTATCGCTTCGGCATCCGCGACGAAGAACACGCAATGCGGGTTGCCCATGCCTACGGCGGCGGGGTCGCCGGGAAGCGGCAGGTGTAGGGTGTCGGTGGCGTGTGACAGCGGGACTTCCGACCAGTCGAGTTGGGGGTGGCCCATGTTGACCGAGATGCGGCCATCTTGTTGGCGGATCGCGTGAAGGGTTCCGCGTTCGGTGGTCAGGGTCAGCGCGTCGCGGCCGAGTTCGTTCATCATATAATCCGAGACGCAGCGGGTGGCGTTGCCGCAGGCTCCGGCGCGGCTGCCGTCGCTGTTCCAGAAATCCAAAGCGAGATCGGCGGCTTGCGAATCGCGAATCTCGGCCAGTTGGTCAAAGCCAGTGCCACGGTGGCGGTCGCCCAAGGCTTGCGCCAGTTTGGCCGTTACCACGGCATCGCGGCCACGCGAGTCGATGATGACAAAGTCATTTCCAGCGCCATGCATCTTCATAAACGCTATGGCAGTTGGGGTTTGGGGCGGCGTAGCGGCATTTTCCATCCGCTGCATATACGCCGCAGCGCAGCTTTTTGCCAGAGGCGGACGTTTTGTCTCTTGACCCTATCCGGCCCGCACCCTAATCAGCGCGACAGTTGTGGGCCGGTAGCTCAGTTGGTAGAGCAGCTGACTTTTAATCAGCGGGTCACAGGTTCGAGTCCCGTCCGGCTCACCACCACAACTAAAGGGCCTGACCGGGAACGGTTGGGCCCTTTGTATTTGCTGCATCATGTCAGAGATATGACTGTCGGTGTGCTGTCTGCGGCGCGCGCAAAACTGCGGCGCTGCGGCCACGGATTGCGGTGAAAAGTGGCGAAGTCTTTGGCGTATTCAGACTGGTCGCAAATGATCTATCCCGACTCGAAGGCCCGTGTTTTAGTGGCTTGGTAAGGTGCCATCTGAGAGGGTGGAGAATTGGGAAGCCGGTGCGATACCGGCGCTGCCCCCGCAACGGTGATGAGACGTAAGGTGTGACAGGAGGCCACTGGAGCGCAAGCTTTGGGAAGGTGTCATGCCGGGGCTTTTGGCCCAGTTTCGCAGCCCGGAAACCAGCCTTACACCGGAAAGACCAGCCTAGGGCTTGGACGTTTGCGTTCAGGTCAGCCAATGCAACCGTTCCACGCGGGGAGGCGTGGACCCAAGAGGTGCCAGATGTTGAATCCCGCCGAAATCCACGCCGAACTGGGCGCTCGCCGTAAAGATTACGCGCTGAGCCATGCGCTTTACTGCGATGAGGGCGTTTATAACGCGGACCTCGCGCAGATCTTTTACCGCGAATGGCTCTTTGCAGCGCCCGCCGCGACGTTGCCGAAAGCTGGGGCGTTTATGACCATGCAGGTCGGCGCGTATCCGGTGGTGTTGACGCGTGGCAACGATGGGATGATCCGGGCGTTTCATAACGTCTGTCGGCATCGTGGGCAAAGATTGTGCGCTAAGGAAACCGGGTCGGGGCCAAAGCTGGTCTGCCCGTATCATCAGTGGACTTATGATCTGGACGGCAAGCTGCAATATGCGCGGGATATGCAGGAAAGCTTTAACCCTGCAGAGCATAGCCTGAAGAAGCTGCACTGCGTCGATCTGGGCGGGATGGTGTTTATTTGTCTGGCCCAAGTGCCGCCGCCGATTGCGGAATTGGCGAAGACGGCGATGAAGTATCTGGCTCCGTCGGGTTTGAAAGATGCCAAGGTGGCGTTTTCCTCGACGATTGTGGAAAACGGCAACTGGAAGCTGGTGATCGAGAACAATCGCGAGTGTTATCATTGTGGTGGCGCGCATCCGTCGTTGTGCCGGACGTTCTCGGACAATCCGAAGATCGGCGCAATGAATGGGCCGAATGAGGCCAGCGCGGAGATTTTGGCGCATTGGACGCGGTGTGAGGCGGCTGGTTTGCCATCGCGCTTTACCCATGATGCGGCGATGCAGTGGCGGTTGGCGCGGGTGCCTTTGCTGAACAATGCCGAAAGCTACACGATGTCCACCAAGGCGGCGGTATCGAAGCGCTTGGGCACGATGCCGTTTAATGACGCGGGCAGTTTGCTATTTTACCACTATCCGAACACCTGGAACCACTTCCTTGGCGACCATGCGATTACATTCCGGGTGCTGCCGATCTCGGCGACGCAGACGCAGGTGACGACGACTTGGCTGGTGCATAAGGATGCGGTTGAGGGCGTGGATTACGATTTGCCGACGCTGACCGATGTTTGGATGCACACCAATGACGAAGATCGTCAGGTGGTCGAAGAGAACCAGAAGGGTATCTTGTCGCCAGCTTATGAGCCGGGGCCGTATTCGACGATTCAGGAAGAAGGCGTGATCCAGTTCGTTGATTGGTATTGCAACACGATGACCGAGCGGACTGCTCCTAAAACGGCGATGGCGGCGGAATAAGTTATGGCGCAGAAAGGCCTGAACTGGTCAACCGAGCCTTGGAACGACAGCCAAATGCTGGAATGTTCGATGGTGGTGCCAGAGAATGACGACACCGCGACTTTTGCGTTTCGCGCGCCAACCGGGGCTTGGTTTGATTATCAACCGGGACAGTTCATCACCTTAGACCTGCCCGTTGACCCTAAGAGGGGTGCTGCTGGCAATGTGCAGCGGACTTATACGCTGTCGTCGTCGCCGTCGCGGCCGTTGTCGATCACCATTACGGTGAAGGCGCAAAGCACCTCGATCGGCACGCGCTGGATGTTGGAGAACCTCAAGCCGGGGATGCAGATCAGGGCGTTTGGTCCGGCGGGTATTTTCAGCTTTCACCGCCACCCGGCGCAGAAATATCTGATGATTTCGGCAGGCTCGGGCATCACGCCGATGATGTCGATGACGACTTGGGCGTGGGATTCAGGCGAGATGCCGGACATTGTGTTTGTCCATGCCGCCAAGCGCCCGTCTGAGATTATATTCCGTGAACGGTTGGAGCAGTTTGCCAACCGCGTGCCGGGGTTGCAGTTGCGCTTTACCGTTGAGGAAAGCGATCCGTTCCGGGCTTGGCCGGGGTATAAGGGGCGCTTGAGCCAGATCATGCTGGGGCTGATGGCGCCGGATTATCTGGAGCGCGAAGTGTTCTGCTGCGGACCAGAGCCGTTCATGCAGGCGGTGCGCGAGATGCTGCAAAGCCTTGGCTATGACATGACGCGGTATCATCAGGAAAGCTTTGGGCTGGCGGTTGGCACCGAGGCCGAAGCGCCTTTGCTGGACGATGTCTCGCCGGGTGAGGGCGTCTTGGCCGAGATCACCTTTGCCGGTAGCGGCTTGGTGGTGGCATGTGGTCAGACCGATACGGTGTTGGCAGTGGCAAAGCGCGCTGGGCTGAACATCCCGTCGGGTTGCACCTTTGGGCTGTGTGGCACCTGCAAGGTCAAGAAACTTTCGGGCGAAGTGCATATGGTGCACAACGGTGGCATCTCGGATGATGATATTGCCGAGGGTTACATTCTCGCCTGCTGTTCAAACCCGATGGGCCGGATTTCGGTGGCAGTATAGGGTTGTGCATTTGTTATTGCCCGGTTCGCCAATAGGCAAACCGGGCAATGAGTCATTGCTTTGGTTTGCCGCCCAAGATGAAGCTTAGCACTGCGGCGCCAATCGCCGGACCCCAAACTTCAAGCGTGCTGCCGTTGGCTTTAATCTCGGCCATAAGCGCGCGTGCGGCTGGCGATTGTAGCGGGCTGGCGGTGCGCAGTTTGGCGCGACCGATTGCGCCAAATATCGCAGCCAACAGGACGCCCGCAACGCCGATCAGCAAAGCGGCGGCAATCGGGCCAAGCATATGCGCCAGCCAAATCCACAAGGCGGCGGCAAAGCCGATGAAGCCTATGAGGCCAAAGATCACCGCGGCTGTGAATAAAGCCGAGGCTTGGCCGATTTTGCGCAAGGCGTGGGCGCAGGCAAGCCGCACCGCGAGAAGCAACACTGCAAACATCTAGCGCCGCCCGAATATCAGGCCGAGCAGCAGACCAATGCCGCCCACGATTGCAAACGCTTGCACCGGGTTGCGGCGGGCATGATCTGTCAGTTCGTTGAGCTTGGCTTCAGCGGTCTGCGACAGATCAGACAGGCCATTGGCACCGCCATCGCGCAGCGCGTCGGCTTTGGCCATTAATGCCGCGCGCAGGGTGGCGGCACTGGTTTGGCTCAGATCGCCCAAAGTTGACATGATGTGAGTGAAATCGTTGCGCAGAGCGGCAATCTGAGATTCGAGCTGGTTAAGATCTTGGTCAAATGTGGGTTTGGACATGTTCACCTCTTAAGCGACGGTTTTGACGCGACGGCGAGCCATGATCCGCGCTGCTTGCGGCGAAGGCGCGGGCACGGTTTTTGCGGAACCGCGCTGCCAGACAGCTTCCATCGCGGCGTCAATACTGGTTACGGCAAAGTCTGCGCCAATTTCCTCGGCTTCGGCAAGCTTTTGCGGTGAAACGGTCATCAAATGCCGCAGATTACCAGAGGTTTTGGCGAGGTCCGTGGGCATCTGCAAGATCACCACGCCGACTCGCAAGCCAGGAGAGGCGCGCTTGATCCGACGTACATGCAAAAGCGAGGCGCGGGTGGTGCGGGCATCGAGATAGCAGAGCAGCAGGCAATCGGTGTTGGCAGTATCAAGGGCCGCAAGACGAGAGGGCACCAGATCGAGATGCGGGTAGGATTTAACCTCGGCACCTTCGGATTGCAGCACTTGGGCCAGAACGGCGGCGGCGGCATCGTCGATTGGCGTGCGCCCGCCGATCACGCCCAGCCGGAGGCCCGCACCGGGCAGTGGACCAGGTTCTGCCACCTGCGCTTCGGTTTCAGCGGAATCGGCAAGGTCATGCACAACTGAAAGCGCAACAGCAGCCAGACGGTCTTGCTGTGCCGCAGTCAGCAGGCCCCGATCTGCATCATCTTGGGCGAGCAACAGGGCGGGGATCATAGTGCCTTGATAGTAATCTGAAATATGCTGTTCCTCAATCGCTTCGGTGGCACCAAAGGTCGCCTCCATCGCGTCGCCTGCGAGCATACGTTGGTACAGTTTGGCGTGGGGGGCGAGCACCGGTTCGTCGCCAAACAGGATGTCGAACAGCGCGAATTGTGGGATGTGGCGGCCCAAAACCACCAGGCAAACGGTGAGCGGGGTCGAAAGGATCAGGCCCATTGGCCCCCACAGGAAGGTCCAGAATATCGCGGCGACGATGATTGCGAGCGGGCTTACGCCGGTGCGCGAGCCGTAAAGGTAAGGCTCTACCACGTTTGAGGTGATCATTTCGACCGTTGCGAAAAGCGCGCCTGTCCACAGCACGGCAGACCAGTCGGCGGAGACTGCGAAGGATAGGAACAGCGGAAAGGCGGCGGCCAGCACCGAGCCGATGTAGGGTACAAAGCGCAGCACCAGTGTCAGCATTCCCCAGAGCGCGGCGTTTGGCACACCGATAAAATAGAGGCCGACGCCGATTGGCACTGCATAGATCATATTCACCAGAAGCTGCACTTGCAGGTAGGTTCCAACACGCCCGCCGGCTTCCTCTAGCACTTGCGTGGTGCGATAGAGATCGTTGGAGCCGACGAGGCGAATGAAGCGATCACGCAGCGCCTCGCGTTCCAGGAGCATGAACACCACCACGACGATGACAAGGCCAACGGTGGCAATGGGACTGATCAGCGGAAGCACGAGGTTTTCGAGAAACGTCAACGCGTTGCCAGATTGAACCACCTCGACAGGCATCGGTTTGGCGGCCCCACTTGGCAAAGCCGCGCCGATTTCAGAATTGATCGCCGTGATCATGTCCGACAATCTGGAGGCTAGGCCATGCTCACCGCCAGTGGCTTTCAGACCCTCGACTTTCGCTAGGATGTTAGACTGAAACGTGGGCAGGTTTTGCGCCAGTTGCGCCAGTTGGCTGGCAACCATGAACGAAAACGCAGCGATTACGGTGAAGGCGGCGGCAACCACGGCCAGTACGGTCCACAAAAGCGGCATACCGCGACGGCGCAGCGCGGTCACCAGCGGCGACAGCGCAAAGGTGATCAGCATCGCGATGGACAGCGGCAAGAACACGTCTTGCGCGATGAAAAGCACCACGGCCACACCAACTACGGCAGTCAGCTGCCCAACGGTGATACGCGAGGCGCTGCCCGGTTGCTGTTGAATTGGCGTCAGATCGGCCCCAGACATATGCGCACCTTTGGAACAAAAATAACAAGCGCCTATGGTGTGGCGTCGGGGCATGAAGTCAAGCCTGCCGTAACAATGCGGCGGTGGGGGTTTGGTTCCCGGAGATGGACGCTGCGCTAGACCGAAACCTCGGCGCGCAGGTCTTCGCGGGTGAAATCGGCGCGGGAGCCGGATTTGGCGACGGCTCCACGTCGCAGCACATAGAACTGGTCGGCGAGGTTGTAGGCGAAGTCGAAATACTGCTCGACAAGGATGATCGCCATATCGCCTTTGCCCTTCAGGTATTCAATAACGCGGCCAATTTGTTGGATGATGTTGGGCTGGATGCCCTCGGTCGGCTCGTCCAGTAGCAGCACTTTCGGGCGCATGATCATGGCGCGGGCGATGGCGAGTTGTTGCTGTTGGCCGCCGGAGAGGTCTCCGCCGCGGCGTGCGGTCATGTCTTTGAGAACGGGGAACAGGTCGTAGATCTCCTGTGGGATTTTATGCTCGGGTTTGGGCAGCAGGGCGAAGGCGGTTTCCAGGTTTTCTTTGACTGTCAGCAGCGGGAAGATCATGCGGCCTTGTGGCACAACTGCCAGACCGCGCTGAGCCATGTCTTGCGGGCGGAGTTTTCCGAGGGTTTCGCCATCTAGTTCGACGGTGCCAGCAGAACGCATATGGGTGCCTGCAAGGGCTTTCAGGAAGCTGGTTTTACCGACGCCGTTTGTCCCCATGATGCAGGTGACTTCACCGGCTTTGGCGGTGAAATCAATGCCGTGCAGGATTTGTGATCCGCCGTAATGCAGGGTCAAGCCAGTTGTTTTGATCATCATCCGCGCCCTAAATAAACGTCAATCACGTCTTGGTTTTTCGTCACATGGTCAAGCGAGCCTTCGGCCAGAACCGAGCCTTCATGCAGCACCGTCACGCGGCAATTCAGGCGGCGGACGAATTCCATATCGTGTTCGACCACCACCACGGCGCGGGTTTTGGCAATGTCTACCAGCAATTCGGTGGTCTTTTCACGCTCGGCCAGCGTCATGCCAGCCGCGGGTTCATCGACCAGCAGCAGGCGGGGTTCTTGCGCCAGTAGCATGGCGATTTCGAGCCATTGTTTTTGGCCGTGGCTGAGTTCGCCTGCCTTGCGCGGCAGATGGTCTGCGAGGCCGACTTGGGCGGCGAGAGCTTCGATGCGGGCATGGTCGGCGGGCTTGCTGCGCCAACCCAACACGCGCCACGGGCTGCGGGCGGCTTTCAGGGCGAGGGTGAGGTTTTCGGTGACGGTTTGATCCTCGAACACCGTGGGGCGTTGGAATTTGCGGCCAACCCCGGCGCGGGCGATCTTGGCTTCGGACAATTTGAGGAGGGAGGCGGATTTCTCGCCGAAGGTGACTGTGCCAGAGTCGGGTTTGGTTTTACCGGTGACGATGTCCATGAAGGTGGACTTGCCAGCGCCGTTGGGGCCGATGATGGCGCGCAACTCGGCGGGGCCGATCGAGAAGGTCAGGTTGTTGATGGCGCGGAAGCCGTCGAAGCTGACGGTGACGCCGGAAACTTCAAGAAGTTGGCTCATTCCACGGCCTCTTTCTCTTGCAACGAGCCTTGGTCGGGGCCGAGGGGCGCGCCTTTGCGGTCGGGTGCGCGTAGGCCAGCGAAGGCGTCGAACAAGCCGCCGATGCCTTTGGGGGCGAACAATGTGACGCAGACGAAGGCGGCACCGAGCAGGACTTGCCACCAATCGACCCAGTTGATCGTCATAAAGCCAAGCGGAATTGAGGGGGCGCGGCCGCCGGTGAACCAGCTTGACAGCAGCGAGACAACGGCTGCACCGATGACGGCTCCATACAGGCGGCCACGGCCACCGATGGCGACCCAGACGGCGAGGTAGATCGAGGCGATGGGGGCGAGTTCGGCGGGGTTGATGATGCCGGCTTGCGGGTAATAGAGCGCGCCTGCGAGGGCGACGATCACGGCGGTGAGGGTGAAGACGAACAGTTTGTAGCCTTCGACCGAGTAGCCGAGGAAGCGCACGCGGGCCTCGTCGTCGCGGATGGCGCGAATGACGGAGCCGAACTTGCCGGAGACGATCCAACTTAGGGCGAGGTAGGCAAGCCCTAGGGCGGCGGCGGAGGCCCAGAAGAACCACAGGCTGATGGTGTCTTGGCTGACGGCATCGAGGCCGGGCAGGTTTTGCAGGCCGGAAAGGCCGTTGTTGCCGCGTAGGCCGGAGTCGTTTTGGAACAGGTAGAGGGCGAGGGCGAGGGTCATGGCTTGGGTCAGGATCGACAGGTAAACCCCCGTGACGCGACTGCGGAAGGCGAGCCAGCCGAAGATTAATGCGAGGAGGCCGGGGAGGGCTACGACGAGGATCAGTTGTAGGGGTAGGCTGTGCGCGAAGCTCCAGATCGCTGGCAGATCGGACGCGCCGACGACGCCGAAGATTTGTGAGGCGATGCCTTGCTGAATTTCCTCGGGTGTGGCGGGCAGGCCGGAGTTCATCAAGGAAGCGACGACGATTTCCTCGGTGCGGGCATACATCAGCCACATGCCGATCATGTAGCCGCCGAGGGCGAAAAACGCCATGTGGCCAAGCGACAGGATGCCTGCATAGCCCCAGATCAGGTCCATCGCGAGGGCGGCGAGGCAGAGGCAAAGGGTTTTGCCGAGGGTTTTCACGAAGGAGGTCGACATCAGGCCGTAGTGGGCGGCGAGGGTCACCGCGATGGTGAACAGGGCGAGGCAAGCGATGAAGATCAGCAGCGACGGGGTGCGGGTTAGGAAAGAGCGGGTCATGGCGTTTCCTTGGCCGATGGCTGGGGGCCAGCCCCCAAGCCCCCGGGATATTTATAAGCAGATGAAATAGGATAGGGGTGTTGCATGGTTAATCTCCTGCCGCGCGGCCTTTGAGGGCGATGATGCCTCTGGGGCGGAATTGGATGAACAGGATGATGAACAGGATCATGTAGGTTTGGGCGGCGAGGGTGTTCGAGGGGTTGAAGAACTCGATCAGTTTTTGCAGCCCGCCGATCATGGTGGCCCCGGCGAGCGCGCCCCAGATGTTGCCGACTCCGCCGACGACCACTGTCATAAACGACTGCACGATGTAGTCGGTGCCGAGTTCCGAGGTGACTTTGGCAAACAGGCCGATGGCGACGCCTGCGATGCCCGCGATGCCGGAACCGAGGCCGAAGGTCAGCATGTTGATGCGGTCGGGGTTGATGCCCATGCTGGCGGCCATCGTCGGGTTTTGGGTGACGGCGCGGACTTCAAGACCCAAACGGGTGCGTTTCATCAGCCAGAGGAAGAAGGTGAGGAACAGCAGGGCGAGCACGAAGATCGCGATGCGGATGTAGCTGATTGAGACCACATCATTGAACGAAAGTGCGCCGTCGAGCCATGCGGGGGAGGTTAGCGGGCGGGCTTGGGTGCCGAAGACGTTTTTCAGGATTTGCTGCAGGGCGATGGAGATGCCGAAGGTGGCGAGCAAGGTTTCTAGAGGGCGTTTGTAGAGGTGACGAATGATCAGACGCTCCATCGCGACACCGGCGGCGAAGGTGACTGCGAAGGCGAGAGGGAGGGCGATCAGGATCGAGGCGGTGTAGTTGGGGACGTAAAGTTGCACGACGTAGCCGGTGTAGGCGCCCATGGTGATGAACTCGCCGTGGGCCATGTTGATCACGCCCATGACGCCGAAGGTGATGGCGAGGCCGATGGCGGCGAGGAAGTAGATCGAGGCGAGCGAGAGGCCGTCTAGCGCGAGGTCGGCGGCCTGCATGGCGGCGACTTTGTGGCCGATGGATTTGAGGGCGGCGCTCGCGGCGGCTGTGACGGCGGGGTCGGGTTCTGTGTAGATATCGTAGAAGTGGTGGGCTTTCAGGGCAGCGGCTGCCTCGTCATCGGTGGCGGCTTGTGGGACGGTGCCTGCGGACTCTAGCGCCGTGTAGGCGCGGTCACGGGCGGCTTGGGTGTTCAGCTCAGCGAGGGGGACGCCACCGACTGCGCCGTTTACAAGGTTGGCAATCAGGGCAGTGCGGGCGGCGGCGATGGTGAGGCGGGCGGGGGCTAGGTTGGCGGCGACTAGGAGGTCGTAGGCTTCGGTTTCGGTGAGGTCGCGGCCGGGTTTGAGTTCTCGGGCGATGTTGCTGGTGGGCGGTTCAGCTGAGGCGAGTTTTGTTGTTGCCAGCAAGGGGTTTAGCGCGCCACGCAGGTCTAACCCTAGGTCTGCGCCGAAGCTGTTGATCGCGACGATGCGGGCGGCGGAGTCTTGGTCGAAGCGCAGGGTCAGCAGGCGTTCGAGGCGTTGTTTTTGGGCTTTTAGGGTGGCGTCGGGTTCGTTGACTATGGCGGCGCGGAGGGGGGTCAGAGCCTCGGGTTTGGGGTCTTTGGCGATGGATTCCAAGGCTGCGGCGCGCTTGGTGGCGTCGGGGTCGGAGAGGGTGAATTGCACCAAGGCGGTGGCGATCATGCCGCGCACGCCTGCGTTGGGTTTCAACTCGGTTATGTCGGATTTGGCGGCTTGGCCTGCGGCTGCTCCGGTCAGATCGCGCAGGGCGTAGCCACCTTCGTTGGCGGTGATCAGGAAGAAGATGCCATCGGATTTGCGGATGCCGAGGCCCTTTTCGGCCCATGCGGCGAGGATTGTGCTGACGGTTGGATCGCCGCTGGCCCCCAAGGCGTCAATCACCGGGGCGATGGTTTGGCGCGAGGCTTTTTCGACCAAGGCGGCGTTGGCGGAGAGGATTTCGGCGGCGGTTTCGGCGCGTAAGGGGGCGGCGAATAGCAGTGCGAGAAGGCAGGCCAGCAAAAAGCGCATGAGGGATTTCCGTTTGTTGGCCGAAAGGATCGTTTGCAAAGCGGAGGGGCCGGGTGTCCCCTCCGCCTTAGTCATTCGGCTTAGTAGTTCGACTTCATCTGCACGCAGGTTTTGGTTTCTTTGTTATACATGCCGCATTTCAGGTCTTTCCAATCGGCTTCCAGCACTGCGGACTCAGGCAAGAAATCGGTCCAAGCGTCGCCGGCAACTGGCTCGGTTTGGGAGATGATGTCGAACTGACCATCGGCGCGGATCTCGCCGATCAGCACAGGTTTGGTCAGGTGGTGGTTCGGCAGCATCTCGGCCACGGTGCCGGTCAGGTTCGGGAACTTTTGGCCGATCATCGCATCCGACACAGCATCCACATCGGTGGTGCCAGCGGCGGTTACCGCTGCAACCCACATGTTGAAGCCGATATAATGGGCTTCCATCGGGTCATTGGTTGGGCGTTTGTCGTCTTTGATATAGGCGTGCCACTGCTCAATAAAGGCTTTGTTTTCTGGGGTATCGGCGGACATGAAGTAGTTCCAAGCCGCCAAGTGACCGACTAGGTTCGAGGTATCGAGGCCCGCAAGTTCTTCTTCGCCAACCGAGAATGCGCAAACGGGAAGTTTATCGGCGGTGACGCCAGCCGCTGCGAGTTCTTTGTAAAAGCCGATGTTGGCGTCGCCGTTGATGGTCGAAATAACGCCGACTTTTTTGCCGTCTGCGCCCAAAGCCACCACGTCACCAACGATTTTCGACCAATCGGAATGGCCGAACGGGGTGTAGTTGACGAAGATATCTTCTTTGGCGATGCCTTTGGAGACGAGGTAAGCCTCAAGGATATTGTTGGTGGTGCGCGGGTAAACGTAGTCCGTGCCGAGCAAAGCGAATTTTTTCACGC
>NZ_JAQGKQ010000024.1 GCF_028290025.1 Cypionkella sp.
GCTGGATGGCGATGACGACATCGCGCTTTGGCTCGTTGAGTGGCGCGCGCCGATTGAAGATGTGATGGCGCTGTCCGCACCCGCGACTCATATAGCACGCTCGACTGGCAGTCGCATTTTATTGCCAGGGATACTGTGCTTGATCACCGGTCCAATACGCTAATGAATTGTTAACCATTACTTGCCACGATGGTTAACAGACAAGCGAAACGGAGACTTGGACAATGCGCATTCTTTTGGTGGACGGCGACCTTTGGACTGTCCGCCATCAGCGCCCATGGAACAGTTTAGCGTGATTGCGTAACGGAGGGTTTGCGGCTCATCTTTACCCCATATGGAGTTGAAGATGATGAAGAAACCCGTGACGACGAAGGCGCCTGCCGAGCAGGTTGTGAAATATATCCGGCGCGCGACGCGCAAACTGCATTCGTCCGAGGAGAAGATCCGGATCGTGCTATCCGGCCTTCGTGGTGAGGACAGCATTGCCGAGCTGTGCCGTAAGGAAGGGATCGCCCAAAGCCTGTATTACAGCTGGTCGAAGGAATTTCTCGAGGCCGGCAAGAAGCGGCTGGCCGGTGATACGGCCCGCCAGGCGAATACAGGCGAGGTGAAGGACCTGCGCGCCGAGGCTTTGGCACTGAAAGAACTGATGGCCGATCTCAGCCTTGAAAACCGTCTGCTCAAAAAAAACATGACCGGGGCTGGGGGCGACCAAGAATGAGGTATCCGGCCGCTGAAAAGCTCGAAATCATCCGGCTCGTGGAGCAGTCGCATCTGCCGGTGCGGCGCACCTTGACCAAGATCGGCATCCCGCCCACCACCTTTTATCGATGGTATGACCGCTTCGTCGAACATAGCCCTGTGGGGCTTGAAGATCGCCCTTCTTGCCCTTCCCTGAACTTTGGTCTTTGATTTGCGGCGCCAGACGGCCATCAGCAGAGCTTACAGCGGCAGATCAGCATAGGTGCGGCCCTGCATTAACCAACCGATGACCCGCCGAAAAACAGATCAGTCACCACAGCCAGATACAAGAACCCCTCATACGAATATCCCGCTCGTCCGTAACGCGCGCCAAATCGCGCTTCAGCCGACGGATCTCGTCGGCTTGGGCATCGACCTCTTGGATCACTTTCGCAGGCCGCGAAAACTTCTTTTGCCATGTGTAGATTGAGTCGGTGCTGACCGCGGGTAAATCCCTATACTCATCCTGAGCGACCGCATCGCGTTTGAACTCATCTGTAACCTTGTTTGCGACATCTCGTCCTCCCTGCTTCCAAAATTACCAAGCAAGGCGTCTACAATTCTAAGACTATTCAACTCCTTGTGACGTTGGAACGAAAATCGCGCCGGAGCGTCTGCTTGGTACGCCACCAAAGCGTGAGAACTTGAATAAGTGGATGACCTTAGTGCCGGATCAAGTCAAACTCGTATCTGTCAGCACAGCCGTCCCTCCCAATCTGATCAGTCAACGAGACGCCGCCAGTGTGGCGCATGAGAGCTTTTCGGCGCGGTATGATGATTTCGAACGTCTGGTGAAGGTGTTCGAAAGTTCCGGCATTCTGAAGCGCTACCTTGTGAGACCACTCGACTGGTATCTCCAGCCCTTGGGATGGTCCGAACGCAACGCGGCCTATGTGGAAGGGGCCTGCGCACTGTTTGTCGATGCCGCATCACGCGCGCTTGTGGACGCGGGCCTGTCTGCTGACGATATCGACACTGTGGTCACGGTATCCTCCACAGGTCTGGCAACGCCCGGCATCGACGCGCGGGTCGCAGAACGCCTCGGCTTTCGCAGCGACGTCGAACGCGTGCCTGTGTTTGGCCTTGGGTGCGCGGGCGGGGTCACCGGCATTGGCATTGGCGCGCGGCTTGCGCAGTCCCGGCCCGGCAGCAATGTTTTGGTGGTCGCGGTCGAGCTGTGTTCGGTGGCTTTTCGCCTCGACAAGCTGACCAAGGAAAACATTGTGGCGACGGCGCTGTTCGGCGATGGTGCGGCTGCCTGTGTGTTGCGGCTTGGCGAAACCGGACTTGCCAGCGTGGAATTCTCGGGCCACCACACCTGGCCCGGAACGCTCGACATCATGGGGTGGAGCGTCGACGACACCGGTCTGGGTGTGATTTTTGACCGCGCCATCCCGCCCTTTGCAGAGGCCAACATCGCTCCCGCCTTGCAAAGTATTCTGGGCCGGCACGGCCTCGGGCTGGACGATGTTGACCGGTTCGCCTGCCATCCCGGCGGGGCCAAAGTGATCACGGCACTGGAACGCGCACTGTCACTGGATCAGGGCACGCTGGACCATGAACGCAGCGTTCTCGCCGAATATGGCAACATGTCGGCCCCGACCGCACTGTTTGTGCTTGACCGGGCGGTGAAGAAGGGACTGCCACCCCGCACGCTGTTGACCGCTATGGGTCCAGGGTTCACCGCAAGCTGTGTGTCGTTGCAGGCTGCGGCGTGACGCCCGCCGTTCTGCTGCTCGGTTTTGTCACGCTGTCCCGTCTGGGCGAATTGTGGCTGGCGCGGCGCAATACTGCCGGGTTGATGTCTGGCGGGGCGACAGAGGTGGCGCCCGGCCACTATCCCGCAATTGTTGCCCTGCATGCGCTGTGGCTCGGCAGCCTGTGGATTTTCGGCCCGGGCCAGCCGGTGAACGGTGTCTGGCTGGCAGTATTCCTGCTGCTGCAGCTGGGACGTATCTGGGTCCTGACGACCATGGGGTCACGCTGGACCACGCGTATCATCATCGTGCCGGGCGAGCGGCTGGTTGCCCGCGGGCCATATCGCTATGTCAACCATCCGAACTACATGGTGGTGATCGGAGAGATCGCGGTGCTGCCGCTGAGCCTTGGTCTGCCGTGGCTGGCGGTTGCCTTTTCACTGCTGAATGCAGCGGTCCTGACCGTCCGCATCAGGGCAGAGAATGCAGGATTGCAAATGGCCCGCGTCAATGACGCAAGCTGATCCCCTGCCGACAGACACCCTGCGTATCCGGACTTGGTTTGGCTTTGGTGCGATGTGCACCGGCATGTTCATGGCGATACTTGACGTGCAGATCGTCGCGACATCGCTACCAAACATTCAAGCCGCGCTGAACATAGAACCCGACCAGATGAGCTGGGTGCAGACCGCCTATCTGATCGCCGAAGTGATAGCCATCCCGCTGACTGGGATGCTGATGCGGATCCTGACGATGCGATGGCTGTTCGTGTCGGCAACGGCGCTGTTCACCATCGCCTCGGTCGGGTGCGCCGCATCGAGCAGTTTCGCGGAACTTATCGGATGGCGCATCGTGCAGGGCTTAGCCGGCGGCACCCTGATACCTGCGGTCTTCGCGGCGGTATTCTTGCTGTTTCCGCAACGCACGCAGGGCATCGCGACCACGGTGTTCTGGCGGTGCTGGCCCCCACGGTCGGCCCGATTGTGGGGGGTTGGATCACCGAAACGTATTCCTGGCATTGGCTCTTCCTGATCAACGTCATCCCCGGAATAATCGCGGTTGCTGTTGCGGCAGCGGTGCTGCCGCGCGAGACGTTGCAGGCGAGGCTGATCCGGTCGATCGACTGGCTGTCGCTGGCGATGCTGGGCATTGCGCTCGGCGCGCTGGAGATCGCGTTGAAAGAGGCCCCGCAGCGCGGCTGGACATCCGGCCTAGTGACGGGCTTGTTGGCCCTTTCCGCCGTCAGCGGCGCAAGCTTCGTGCGCCGCAGCCTGTCGGCCGTCTCCCCGGTGGTGGATCTTCGCAACTTTATCAGCCGCAGCTTTGCGGTGGGCTGCATCCTCAGCTTTGTGCTCGGGATTGGGCTGTTTGGGTCTGTCTATCTGATGCCGGTGTTTCTGGCCTTCGTGCGCGGCCACAACGCGCTTGAGATCGGAACGATCATGCTGGTCACTGGGATCGCACAGTTGCTGATGGCACCTGTCGCCGTGGCGCTGGAACAGCGAGCAGATGCGCGTCTGTTGACCGGGTTGGGATTTGCCGTCTTTGCCACCGGCCTCGCGATGAGCGGCTTTCAGACGCCGCAAACCGACAGCGCGGGGATGTTCTGGCCGCAGGTGGTGCGCGGCTTAGCCATCATGTTTTGCCTCTTGCCGCCGACCCGCCTTGCCCTAGGCGCCTTGGCACCCGACCGAGTGCCAGATGCCAGCGGTCTGTTCAACCTGATGCGCAATCTGGGCGGGGCGATCGGTCTGGCGCTGATCGACACGGTGATTTACTCGCGCGGGGAGGTGCACGCGGCCGATCTGATGACGCGGGTGCAGAGCGGCGACGTGGATGCCGCGCGGTTTCTGGGCATACCCGAAGGAATGATCACTGCCCTGCCTGCCGGGCCACCGGATGCCGGAACGATGGCGATGCTGGCACCCCTGCTGCAAAAAGCGTCACTCACCGCGGCGATCAACGACGCTTGGCTGATGATCGCTTTGCTGACCGTGGTCGCCTTGTTGTGCGTGCCCTTTGCACAAGCGCGTGCGCAGCGGTCATGACTTTACCAGAGACTCCATCGCGCGGCTAACGGCTCTAGTTGCAGGATGCGCCGCGCCGCCACCCGGCGAGGCCCGGATCGTGCTGGCACTGTTTTATGGCGCCGTGACAAATCTGGCTTTCGTCGGTGGCGTCGGTGCGAAGATGTTCGCGATATTCTTCGGATTGAGCCGCTGGCTTGGCACCGCGGCGTGGCCGTGAAGCTTGGGGCAAACGCGTGCCTCGTCCTGCAGTTTCCGCTGCTGCACTCGCTTTTATTGGGGCGAATGAGTAGGCGTTTGTTGAACGGTATGCTTCCGGGCCCGCACGGGCGCGTGTTAGCGACGACCACGTATGCGCTGAACGCCTCGTGAAACTGCTGGCGCTGCTAACACTCAGTACTCTCGCATTCGTGTGTGTCCAGTTGCAAAAGACTTTGGCCAAACTGACTGCGGATGGCGGTGTCACACTCCACTCCCGCCCACATGCGCAATGACAACGAGGGCTCGGTCCCTTAGGTTGCTTTGAAGACTGCAATGCACTTGGGTTCAGGACGGAATGGCGATAACCTTAAAAGAAGTGGCGGAACTGGCGGGCGTATCGCGTGCGGCGGTTTCGCGGACGTTTACCGAAGGTGCCTCAGTCTCGGCAAAAACCCGAGATAAGGTCGAAAAAGCTGCGGGTGAGCTGGGGTACAGCCCCAACATGCTGGCCCGCAGTTTGACGACTCGAAAGACCCAGTTGGTCGGGCTGGTGTCGAACAATTTTCACAACCCGGTCTTTCTGCAGATTTTCGACCTGTTCACCCGCATCATTCAGGAACAGGGGCTTCGCCCGCTGTTGGTAAACCTGTCGGATGAAACCGACCCCGCCCGGTCGGTTCAGTTGTTGCGGCAGTATTCGGTCGAGGGGGTGATCGTCGCCACGTCGCACCTGCCAGATGGCTTTGCGCGGGCGTTTCGCGATGCGGCTTTACCAGTCGTGCATACCTTTGGCCGGGCGTCAGAAGCACCGGATGTGCATGTCGTGGGCATCGACAACGTGGGCGCAGGGCGGATGGCGGCAGAAACGCTTATCGCGCGGGGCTACCGTCGGTTGGGCTTTATGGGCGGGCCTGAACAGGCTTCGACCACCCAGGACCGGCTGGCGGGATTCGTTGCAGCGGCGCGTGCGCGAGGATTGGAGGTCAGCGCCAGTTTTGCCGGTGCCTATAGTTATGAAGCGGGCCGTACCGAGATGGGGCGCTTGCTGGAAGGACCCTTTGCCGAAGCCTATTTCTGTGGGGATGACGTGCTGTCGATTGGAGCGATATCGGCGGCACAAGAGGCTGGCCTGAACGTACCCGCGGACCTTGGGATCATCGGGTTCAACGACATGGAAATGGCGGCTTGGGCCAACATTGCGCTGACCACCATCCACCAGCCGTTCGAGGCGATCATTAGGTCATCCATCGACCTAATCATGTCCAGTTTCGCCGACCTCGGGCGCCTGCCCGAGGTCCGGCTGTTTCCCTGCCACGTGGTGGAGCGTGGCACGCTTAGGCGTCTTGCCTAGCGGAACAGCTTAGGCCGCGCGTCAACCCAATTGCCTTCAGCTTTGGCCGACGCCACTGCGGCATGTATGGCCGCTACGGACCTCAGCCCGTCTTCTGCGGTCGGAAACAGCGTGATGGCCGGGTCGGGCGTGCGGCCTTCCTGGGCTGCAAAGAAGCTTTCGGCAAGATCGCGGTAGATGTTGCCAAAGGCCAGCGGCATGCCCTCGGTATGGCCGACTGTCACGCGAGAGGCGCGGTCGGCTTCGGGCGAGAGATTTCCCTCGCCACGCTCGATCACCTGCAAGCGCTGACCAAGCGGCATGTAGAACAATTGGTTGGGCTGCTCTTGAGACCAGCGGAGGCCGCCAGTTTCGCCGAAAATTTGCAGCGCCAAGCCGTGCTGCCGCCCAACGGCCACAGATGACGTCCACAACCGGCCTACGGCGCCGCCGTCCATGCGGAAGTTGACCATCGCGTCATCCTCCAGCACCCGTTCTGGCAGGCAAGAGGCGAAGTCAGAGGACAGTTTTGCGACCTGCTGACCCGTCACGAAACTGGCCATATGCAGCGCGTGGATGCCACAATCGGCGAATTGCGCGGATACACCAGCTTGCGCCGGGTCATAGCGCCAACGTACGCGAGGATTGTTGGCATCGGCGGCATTAGCGTGGTGGCCGTGGGCAAACTCCGCCACGACAAGGCGGACACGCCCAAGATCGCCCCGCGCGACCATCGCCCGCATGTGCCGCACCAGCGCATAGCCGGTATAGCCGTAGTTCACGGCGCAAATCCGGCCCGCAGCACGGGCGGTCAGCACCAGATCTTCCGCCTCGGCCTCGGTCACCGTCATCGGCTTTTCGCACAGCACGTTGATGCCCGCTTGCAGGAAGGCCTTTGAAATCTCGTAGTGGGTCGAATTGGGCGTGGCGACCGTCACCAAGTCGATCCGGTCGGGGCGGTTCATCTCGCCAGCCAGCATCTCGCGCCAATCGCCATAGGCGCGGTCGGCGGAGATACCCAGTGACTGCGCGAAATCGCGCCCTGCGGCGGGGTCATGGTCCAATGCGCCCGCAACAAAGTTGAAATGGCCGTCCAGCCCTGCCGCCAGCCGATGTGCCGGGCCGATCTGGCTGCCCTTGCCGCCACCGATCATGCCCCAGTTCAGTCGTTTCATGGCTCGTCCCTTGTCAAAAACCGATGGAGGAAAGAAAGGCGCGGTTGGCGCGCGCATCGTCGATAGGCGAGGTGCCGCCCGCCGGGTCGCAGTCTTGTTCGACCGTACACCAGCCGCTGAACCCGGCATTTAGCAGGATTTGCCGAACGCTGGCGAAATCAACGTCGCCCTTGCCAAGGTTGCAGAAAATCCCCTGCCCGCAGGCGTCGTAAAACCCGATGCGATTGGCCACGGCGCGGACCTTGACGGCTGGGTCGATGTCTTTGAAATGCATGTAGGAAATCCGCCCGCTATGACGGCGCATGAAGGCCACGGGGTCGTATCCGGCATAGGAATGGTGCCCGGTGTCGAAGCAGATTTTCAGAAGGTTCTCGTCGACCTCGTCCAGCAAACGCTCCAGTTCCGGTTCGAAATCAATGAACCCTGCGGCATGGGCGTGGATGCCCACTGTCAGCCCGTGATCTGCTCCCAACTGCGCGACCCGTCGGATGCGGTCCACAAAATCCGCCCACTCGGCCCAGCCCATCTGTTCGGCCTCACGCGCCCGTCCCGCAGTAGGGGCGCGGCGCGGTGAGATGGAGTCGATCAGCACCAGATGCTGCGCACAATGCGAGGTCAGCGCCTTGCAGGTGCGGGTTGCCGCGTCCCAGACGTCATCCCACGCCGCTGGGTCATGGAACGGGCGAAACACCACGCCACCGATGAGCGTCAGGTCATTCTCGGCCAAAGCACCCGCCAACACGGCGGGGTCTTCGGGAATGAAGCCGATGGGGCCAAGCTCGATCCCCTTATACCCCGCCGTTGCGCAATCGGACAACACACGCCGCCAGTCCGGGTTGCGCGGATCGCCCGCGAACTCGACGCCCCAAGAGCAGGGGGCATTGCCGATCTTGATCATCTCGTGTCCTTTTACAGATCTATCCAAATACCCGACGCGGCAGAGGTCCGCGCCGCTTCGATGATGCGGTTGACCTCCATCCCGTCTAGAAAAGTCGGCCAGACCGATGACCCAGTGGTAATCGCCTGCAGGAAATCGCGGGCTTCGATGATGATCTGGTCCTGATAGCCGGTGCCGTGGCCGGGCCCCTGACAGAAGGCCAGATAATCTGGATGCTCTGG
The DNA here is from genome assembly GCF_028290025.1 of Cypionkella sp. GTDB lineage: Bacteria > Pseudomonadota > Alphaproteobacteria > Rhodobacterales > Rhodobacteraceae > Cypionkella. Next base: position 8,291 of record NZ_JAQGKQ010000024.1, read on the forward strand.
TCCGGTCAGAATCTTGCGGAAACCGCGCAGGTCGGGGGTATCATCTGCGCGATAGAGCCAAAGCGCGTTCTGATCCTCTTGATCGAAACGAATGGCACCTTTTGTGCCTGTGATTTCATAGGCATAACCCATCTTGCGTCCCGTAGCCACACGGCTGAACGAAAGATGCCCCATGGCTCCGCTTGCAAAGCGGCACATGAACTGCCCAATATCGTCGTTGACTTCGCCGTCTGTGCCGGGCCTGCTGTGGTGAACCGTGGCGATGTCCGAACTGAGCCGCGCAATCGGGCCGATCAGCGCCAGCGCCGCGTTGATCATATGCGGGGCCAGGTCGCCCATCGTGCCATTCGCCGCCCCAAAGTTGCGCCACGAGGCGGGCCTGCTGGCATCGGCGTCAAAATCCTCGGTATGTTCGCCGCGAAACCATGTGACCGCGCCAATCTCGCCCCGTTGCACCAGGGCGCGGGCGAATTGCGACGCCGGGGTGCGGATGTAGTTGAACCCCACCATATTGACGCAGCCCGAAGCATCCGCCGCTGCAACCATCGCGCGGCTGTCATTAAGGCTCGCCCCAAGGGGTTTTTCGCAAAACACCGGTTTTCCCAATGCAAAAGCCGCCTCGGCAATCGCGCGATGGGTCTCCTGCGGCGAGGCGATCACCACGGCCTCGACCCTCGGGTCCGCCGCCAGAACCCGCCAGTCAGCAGTCGCGCGGGCAAAGCCGTATGCGGCGCGGTAGCCTTCAGCAGAGGCGTCTGAGGTGGCGCAGATCATCTCCAGCCGTGGCCTGAGCGCAGTGTCAAACACCGATGCCACCGCCGCCATTGCGACCGAATGGGCCTTGCCCATATAGCCGCCCCCGACGATCCCTATGCCTATTTCACGCATTTACATTGACCTTCAAAGGCTATTGCAACCGGTTGCAAAATTGATAACGTAAGTTGCAACGGATCGTCAATGCGATTCCTGATCTGTTCAAAAAAGGTGCAAGCATGGCCGTGGCCACCCCAGATCTGCCGCCAGATGCAGCACATCAAACCGTGCGCATGACCGTGGCGCAGGCTATTGTCACCTTCCTGTCGCAGCAATTCATCGAGATTGACGGACGCGAGCAGCGCATCTGCGCGGGTGGTTTCGGCATCTTCGGTCACGGCAACGCGCCATCTTTGGGCGAGGCGCTTTATGCCGCTCGAGAAGAATTGCCGCTGTATCGCGGACAGAATGAACAAAGCATGGGGTTCGCCGCTGCGGCATATGCAAAAGCGCAACTGCGGCGGCGCTTTATGTTCTGCACGGCCTCTGCTGGTCCAGGCACGGCGAACCTGCTGACGGCTGCGGCCTTGGCCCATGCCAACCGTCTGCCGATGCTGATGCTGTGCGGCGATAATTTTGCTACTCGCCTGCCCGACCCGGTGCTGCAACAGCTGGAGCATTTCGGCAACCCGACGCTTGGCGTCACCGACGCGTTTCGCGCCGTCAGCCGCTATTGGGACCGCATCACCCACCCGGCGCAGATCTTGAACAGCCTGCCTGCTGCTCTGAATACGATGCTGGACCCCGCCGATTGCGGCCCCGCGTTTCTGGCCTTGCCGCAAGACCTGCAAGGCTGGGCCTATGAATACCCCGCAGAATTCTTCGCCCGCCGCGTCCACCGTATTCGTCGTGCGGCACCCGATGCTGCAGAGGTTTACAACGCAGCAACTCTGCTCGCTGCCGCCCGTCGCCCGCTGATCATTGCTGGCGGCGGCGTGCAATATTCCGGCGCGGTGGCAGAGTTGATGGCCTTTGCCGAAGCCCACGCCATCCCGGTGGTCGAAACCATCGCCGGTCGGGCTAATATGGTCTGGGATCATCCTTTGAACATCGGACCGATTGGCGTGACCGGATCGGACAGCGCCAATATTCTCGCTGCCGAGGCCGATGTGATCCTTGCCGTTGGCACCCGGCTTCAGGATTTCACCACCGGGTCATGGTCCGCCTTTGCCCGCGATAGCCGCATAATCAGCCTGAATGTCGGGCGTCACGATGCCAGCAAACACCTGTCCTTGCCTTTGGTCTGCGATGCGAAAACTGGGCTGCAGCAACTGGATCAGGCGCTTTCCAGCTATCGCACTCCGGCGGCATGGTTAGCCCGCGCCCAGACCGAGCGCCACACCTGGAACGCCTATGTCGCCCGCAACGTGGCGCCGCGCAATGGTTTGCCGACTTATGCGCAGGCGATTGGGGTCGTTAACGACCGCTGCACCGCGCAAGACCGCATCATAACTGCCGCCGGCGGATTGCCCGCCGAAATCGCTGCGAACTGGCGCAGTCTTGGCATTGGCACGGTCGATATCGAGTTCGGGTTTTCCTGCATGGGATACGAGGTTGCCGGTGGCTGGGGGGCTCGGATTGCGCAAGTGGAAACCCAAGCCCAGGCACATACGGTGGTGTTCGTTGGCGACGGGTCATATCTGCTGATGAATTCTGACATCTACTCATCGGTTCTGACCGGCCACAAGTTGATCATTCTGGTGCTGGACAACGGCGGTTTTGCTGTCATCAACAAGCTGCAAAAGAACACCGGCAACGCCAGTTTCAACACGCTGTTTGCCGATTGCCCCACCATTGCGGCGCCATTTGCCGTCGACTTCTCGGCCCATGCCCGCGCGATGGGGGCCATTGCTGAAGATGTCGTCTCACTCGATGAATTCGGCGCGGCGTTCGAGCGTGCCCGCGCAGCCGACCGCAGCTCTGTCATCGTCATGCGCGTCGACCCCCACAATGGCTGGACCGAGCAGGGCCACACATGGTGGGAGGTTGGCTTGCCGCAAACCAGCACGCGCCTCGCCATCGACGCCGCCCGCGCAGCACTGGCTGTCGGTCGAGCCAAGCAGCGGGCGGGTCTTTGATGCAAAGACTTTGGCAACGGATGCGGCTGAACCGGTTCGTGGTTCTCGGGCGGGTCGGGATGGACCTTTACACCGATCCTCTTGGCACCTGCATCGAAGAAGCACTGCGCTATACGGCGGCCATCGGTGGATCGGCTGGCAATATAGCGGTGGCGCTGGCGCGTCAGGGGGCGCAGGTCGCCCTGCTGACGCGGGTGTCGGAGGATGCGGTTGGGCGGTATTGCGTGGCAGAACTGGCGCGCTATGGCGTTGACACCACCCGTGTGCGCCCCGTTGGTGGCGAGGCCCGCAATTCTCTGGCCGTGGTGGAAACCATACCGACCAAAGCGCAGACAGTGCTGTATCGCAATGGGGCTGCCGATTTTGCCTTGTCTGAGGCCGATGTGCGACCCTTGGACTTCAATGGCGTATCGGCGCTTGTCGTCACTGGAACGGCTCTGGCCTGCGAACCATCGCGCAGCGCGACATATGCCGCGATGAAGGCAGCCCGTGCTGCGGGCGCGCTTGTGGTGCTGGACATTGATTATCGCGCCTATTCCTGGGCGTCTGAAGCCGAGGCTGCGCGCGTAAGCCACGAAGCCACAACCAAATCCGACATAATCATTGGCAATGACGACGAATTCGGCCTGCTGGCGGGCGATTACGCGCATGGCCGGACCTTTGCGCGCTCACTCGCCCAGAATGGGGCGCTGTTCACGGTTTACAAACGCGGCGCATTTGGTGCGACGACCTTCACGCCTGATTTCAGCTTTGACACCGGCATCTTTCCCGTCAAGGCGCTTAAACCAATGGGTGCCGGGGACGGGTTCATGGGGGGGCTGCTGGCAGCACTTGGCCAAGGACATACCCTGGAAAATGCGGTCCGGCGCGGGGCTGCAACGGCGGCGCTGATCGTAGCGGGCATCGGCTGCGCACCAGCCTCGCCCGATCAGGCCACGCTTGACCAATTCATCAACGGCCAACATCCGTAACCGGAAAGGCGCATCATGCATATCGCCCCCTATGACAACCAAAATCAACCTATCATCGGTGGGGACCATCCCGTGATTCCGTTGGTCTATTTCAACATCGTAAAGCTGAAATACGGTGAAAATTTTGTCTCGGAAGTGCCGGGATACGAGACCTGCGTCGTGCCTGCCACCGGAGCTATCGACGTGCAAACGGCGGGTCAAACCTTCGCCCGCATCGGCCAGCGCCGCCTGAACGTGTGGGATGGTGAACCGGAGGCGGTTTATGTGTCCTCGGGTCAACCCGCCAACCTCACCTGCCAAAGCGAGGAGGCCGAGGTTTTCGTGGCTGGTACGCTGACAGATGAGGTTCTGCCGCCCTTTGCCATCCGTGCCGCCGATATTGACCCGATCCAGTACGGTTCGGATGACACGAAGACCCACCGCAAGATCAAGCACATCCTTGGGGCCAAATACCACGGCCGGGTCAGTCGACTGCTGGTGTCGGAGCTTTACACCGTGGGCAGCGGCGGCTGGTCCGGCTTTCCCAGCCACAAGCACGACACCAATCGGCTGCCGTTGGAAACCCGCCACGACGAAGCTTATAACTTTCGCTTCAACCCGCCGCACGGCTCCGGCCTGCAGATGTTGCAGCGAGAGGATGGCAAGTCGGGCGATGCCTATCATCTGGTCGATGGCTCTATCGTGCTGATCGACAAGGGCTATCACCCGTGTTGCGTCTTGCCCGGCTATGAGATGTATTATTTCACCATTCTGGCCGGTGAGACCCAGCGATCACTGGTGCAGTTCTTTCAGCCAAGCCACGCCGATCAGATCGAAACCATACCGGGCATCAAAACGATGATTGCCGCGTTCAAATGAGCCTTGTACCCCTGTTCGACGTGCTGCGACCCTGCCTCACCGATGGCACGGCGGTGGCGGGGCTGGTGGTGCTGGGTTGGGAGGATGCGCTGGCCTACGTGCGTGCGGCAGAGGCGGAGCAGCGGCCGGTCATCCTGCAAGCCGGCCCCGGATGCCGGGCGCATATGCCGCTGACCGTCCTGGGCGCCATGTTTCGCAGTCTGGGCGAAGCGGCGTCGGTGCCTGTCGTGGCGCATCTGGACCACGGCGAAAGTCTGGCGGTCTGCCAAGCAGCCATTGCGTGCGGCTTCACCTCGGTGATGTATGACGGATCAGCCCTGCCCTTGGCGGAAAACATCGCGGAAACCCGTGCAATCGTGGAGATGGCTCATGCAGCTGGTGTGTCAGTAGAGGCCGAGTTGGGTGTGGTCGGTTATCACGACAGCGCACCCTCCACCGGTACCAACCCTGCCGAGGTGGCCCGCTTTGCCTGGGAAACCGGTGTCGATGCCTTGGCCGTATCCGTCGGCAACAGCCACCTGATGACCGCACCCGGTGCGGCAGTGGATATGGCGCAGTTGCGGGCAATTCAGGCGGCGGCCCCTGATTTACCTTTGGTGCTGCATGGCGGATCGGGGATCGAGTCCGGCTTGCGCCGACGTCTGGCGCGAGAAACGTCGGTCTGCAAGTTCAACATCGGCACCGAGCTTCGGATGGTGTTCGGCCAATCGCTGCGGGCGGCACTTGCCCGGGATCCGATCCGGTTTGATCGCAATCAACTGCTGCAAGATACGGTAAAGCCGATGATTACTGCGGCGCGAACCGTGATCCAAAACTTGGGCTGACCAATGCCGGTGAAGGACTCCGCTTCGTAAACGGCAGCCGGTTCATAATCAGCGAGAAGTCTGATGATGCCGGATGCTAATTGTGCAAGCTCAACTTCAGCTATTCTTGATAACGCAGTTCAGGGATGTGCCTTTATCGAAAGCTTCAACGGCCGCCTGCGCGATGAGCCGTTGAACGAGACCCTGTTCCCGTCCCTGCATCATGCCCGCGCCACCCTCGCCACCTGGCGCACTGACTATAACACCGAACGGCCCCACTCACGCCTCGGCTGGCAGACGCCCGCCGCGTTCGCACAGACCTTCGCCCCGCAACGGGGTCTGACGCTGCGCAACCCCCAAAGCTCCGCGCCAGCCCCTGTTGCCCAACCCGCCCAAATGGGCAAAACTCAAACCCAGAGTCTCGCTCATGCTGGATAAAAGTTGGGGGCAACGTCAGTGAGTTGGAACGCAGCGCTTGGTCAATTTTCGGCATTCCTTCGAAGGCATCTAACGTGGTCAAAGCGCTTGGGTTTATCTAGCTGACGGCGCGGCCATTTTCGCACAGGGCGTATCTCCGTCAGGAGATCAGGACGACGTGGGGGCTGCTCTGGCAATAGCAATAAGGAAAGCGATCGTCCAACATTTGACTAAGTTATCTTCCATAGCTCATCCCAACTTACACAAATCGCCGCCTTTTTTTTTGGAGTTTTCATGGCCACTTTAACCGCACTCGCAGCCCTCGATATGACAAACCCATCCGTCTGGTATGGCGTTGTTGACTCCTACAACAGCACGCACATCACCATAAAGGCGGGGCTTCTCAGCGGCACTTACCGAGGCAACTTCTCATATGATGATTATGGAAACGTGTTTGGGCAGTTGAATGGCTACGACACATACTACAACGGCAAGATCCAAGTATCGATTAAGGGTCTGAATTTGGATGCCTATGATGTCATGTCTCTGATCGATGACGGCAATGTTGGACAGGTCTACCAAATGGCTTTGGGCGGCAACGATAAAATGTCGGGTTCAGCCTATGCGGACGCGCTACTGAGCTTTGGCGGGAATGACAGTCTGCTTGGAAACGGTGGGAATGACACGCTCTCCGGCGGCGCTGGCAATGACACTATGGATGGTGGCTCCGGCGCTGATAAGCTTATCGGCGGCACTGGCAATGATACTTACATGCGAGGAGCAGGCGACTCAATTTCGGAAGGTGCTAGCGCGGGCAGGGATACCGTTAGATCATCTACCAATTATGTCCTCGGAGCCAATCTAGAAGATCTGGTTTTAACGGGATCTGCGACCAACGGGACAGGCAATTCTCTCGCAAATTCGATTACCGGCAACAACACGTCAAATGTGCTGTCCGGTAACGCTGGAAATGACCTCATTTATGCGGGGGGAGGCAAGGACTCACTTTCAGGTGGCGGAGGCAGCGACAAACTATACGGTGGCACCGATAGCCTGGCTGATGTTTTCGTGTTCGCAGCAAAATCAGATAGTGCGGTAGGGTCGGGGCGTGACATGGTTTACAACTTTACTCGAGGTTCGGATGATATTGATCTGCGTACCATCGACGCGCGGTTCTCCACGGCTTCAACAAACGACACTTTTCTGTTTAACGGCAAAGCATCGCAGGCTCATTCGGTGTGGTTCATTGTTGAGGGGGGAAATGTGGTCGTGAGAGGTGACGTCAGCGGAGACAAAATTGCAGATTTTGAAATACAGATAAACGGTATAACAACTTTGAACGGCTCGGATTTCTTGCTGTAGGAGGCAAGGCCCGCCTAGCAAAGGCTATCTACTCAGCAATCGGTAACTTCCTATCGGCCTTAATTTGCGACAACCAAGCCGAAGCGATTACGGTGGCAGGTAGTCGCCATGTCGTTGCTTTCTGTCTTAGCAACCATGGCCAGGGGTGCCAGGACTACGGATCGACTGGACGAGCGGCCGCCCACCTCCACTATGGGCATTTTGGGCAGCGTGTGTGGCAATCTAACCGACCGTGAACCACGACCGTGGTTATCGCGCATTAGCGGCCGTCCGCCCTCCTTTTGACGCTGAAACCGGGCTAACCTACTGATATACAATGCAACAATGTTCTGTGCTGTCGCGCCATTCCAGTTCGGGCACTTCTGCCTGCACCCACGACCTTTCAACCGACGTGCTCGGGCTGCAATCTTGCCAAGTGCCGGTTGCTTCAGCTAGTTAATCGGCTCCGGGCCCGATCGACTCTAATCGTCAAAAGAATAGCGTTGAACCTGAGCGGCGCCTTGTAATGGTAACTGGCTCTGGGGACGAGCAGTCGATATCGACTTAATGTGTGCTGGGGAGCCCGTTGCCCATCCCAGAGTCAACGCCATTCCCGATGGCAAGATATACGTCAGAGCGCGCCCCGGCTCGGCATCCAATCCGAACAGGTTTGAAAAGGCGACAAAATCCTTAAACCATCGATGTTCTTGAGAGAATGACTGCACGATCATCGCAGCTCGGTCTGTTTTGAAACGCTGCGCCTCAAGAACTGCAGCCGCTGTTCGATGAAAGAGTTGATATCGCAAGGCGCCTGGTGGTGGGGCGCCCACCCCGAGAAGATCATAAATAAACCCAATCCGCTCGGTCTTCCCCGGACTAGCGCGCGTCATCCATTCGCCGACCGTGGGACCAAATGGTTCATTGACTTTGGCCTCCACCGCCACCGCGCATGTCTGAGTGCCGACCTTAATTAGGGCGAAGACGTCGCACTGGCTTTCCCGGCGCCCCCCTGGCATTGCAACCTTGTGCTCGGGGATAGCCAGCAGAAGTTCGACCTGCTCACCAAAGACGTCTGCAATCTCATGAGGCACGCCACCGGTAGCCTCCCACGAAAGCGCTGCAGCCATGGCCGAATACCCGCATTTCCACTGTTTTTCTGGATCGGCGAGAAATCTACGCCAGTCCTCTGGTCCGGATGTCGGAATGAGAATGCGTGTGATGATGTTTTCCTCCAATTGGCAGTTCTTGTGCTCGACAGGGAGCTTAGCGTGGTCGGCAATGGCTCTCGTTTTAGAATAGCAAAAGCTGGTAAGGTTTTGTCATTTCGGCAAGCTATTGCACTGCCCTATCATTCGACAAGGCGGTTTGGCGACGGCGGGGGCCAGCGCGTACATAAACTGTGTTCCCGAGCTTTACCTCTATACCAAGCCTCGCGAAGACAAAGCTGGCAGGGCTGATGCCGTGCTTGCGGCAGACCTCTGCCACAGTCAGCCCGGCTTCCTGCTCCTTAATCATCCCGATAATCTGCGTCTCGGTGAAATGGCTTTTCCACATTTCGTCTGCTCCTTCGGATTGGACAGGCTCTACATCAGACCGAGGGAACTTCCCGGGGGGCACGTCAATCGGGCCGCTCAAGGAAGCCGGATACACGTCTGAAATCGTGATCGCCGAACCAGCGCCAACGAGACTGTTGCAATTAGGCGGGGTTCATATACGTCCACACAGGACAGCACACTCGGCATCGTTAAATTATACTATCCGGGCGACCGCGGGTCCTTTTTTCTGGTGCCTCATTGGACACTTAATGATAGGGTTTGAAGCATAGCATAGCATAGCATAGCATTGCGGCGGGTGGCGGTGATGGATCGATGTCTTCATGGGGACGGAGTAAGGATCGTACTTGACGAGCCGCTTACAGCCGTCGATAGCGGTAAGACTGTCATGGCCCATGCGTTCCTTGGCATCGCCGGGATCGCGCCAGAAAGTCTGACGCTGATTGCGAAAGAGGGTGAGTTCGAAGCCGCGCTACCGTGTCAGCTGTTCGACGCCCCATTTGCAACTGTCCCGACCAGCTACTCGGCCTTTGGGCGGTTGGCGGATGCCGAAGAAGACCCCCGCACCACGGCGCTCTTGGCCCTTGCGCACGCATTCGTAAACCCGGTGCCCTCCACCACGCCCAGCACAGCTTGTCTACCGGCGATCTATACCTATTTCGGCCAGTTTATCGCGCACGAGGTAGGCCGTCTTAGCGGGTCCACGGACGGGAAGGTCATCAATCTGAACACGGCCAGCTTTGACCTCGACACGATGTTCTTTCCGGCTGGCAAATTTCCGAGCGAAATTCTGACGGCCGCGCCGCTATGCGTTCCGTTTGGGCTGGCGGCTCTAGGCAACACGTCGCCCGGCACGACCGCCGACCTTTCTGATCTGCCGCGCGCCGTCACTGGCGAGCCCGTGGTGCCGGACAGACGCAACGACTCCAATCCGCAGTTGGCGCAGCTTCACGTGGCCATCTTGAAGAAGTATCGGGCGTTGCTTGAGACCTCCTCCGACGCTCAGATGGAACTAACGCGGCTGTTGCATTCGATCACTATCCACGACTATCTGCGGCAGGTCATTGACGATTGTGTCTATAATGATGTCCTCCACTCCGGGCGCAGACTTGTTCATGCCCATAAGGACGCGAAGAACTACTTTCTTACACCGATCGAATTTGCCGCTGGTGCCCATCGCTTTGGCCACACGATGGTAAGGGACGCCTATCGGTGGAGACGAGCGGCGCCCCCGCCGGACGCGGCGCTTGAGCAACTGATGCGGCAGACCTATGCGGGAGAGGGCCTGACGTTCGACGCTGGCCTTGGTCCGGGGGAATCGATCCGACGCATTGCGTCGAGATGGACCATGGAAAAGACCGACATGGTTCGGTACCCCGGCGCAGAGGAACCGAACCTTGCCAACGGCATCGGCCCGGCACTGGCGTCACCATTGCAGACCCTGTCCGGAAAATATGTTCAAAATGCTGATCCGCTTTCTGAGGTAAACCTCGCGGAAAAGACGCTGATGCGGGGGCAGGAGGTCATGTTGCCCTGCGCTCAAAGCCTTTGGGCCCTGATTGAGCCGGTATGCGGTCGGTTCCTGACGCCGGAAGAAATTTCTGGCTCGGTAGGAAGCACCTTTTTTGATGCCCTGACCATGAAAAACGTCGACGCCCCCACGCTCGTGGAGCGGACGCCCTTGTGGTTCTATGTTCTGCGCGAGGCAGAGGTTCTGCAGGGTGGGCACAAACTCGGTCCGCTCGGCGGTCGCATCGTGATGGAGACGATCCACGCCTCCATCGAAGCGACGGGATGCTCTCCGAGTGGCCTGCAACCCGCGACGCTAGCCGATTTGTTCACCGAAACCACTTAGGCACGGAGGAGCCTTCATGAGCACGATTATCGTCTACAAACGCACCGGTAACACCATGTTCGCTCTGGACGCTGCCGAGCGCCAGAACGGCATGGTGGACGCCGGCAAGAAGCTTCGCACTGCGTTATCCGCCAGTGGAGGCAGTGTAAATGACGACGATGCGGAGGACCGGGTGCGCAACGTGCTCGACTTCCTGATTGCAGAAAAGGTCCCACTAAGCACAACCCAGCACCTCTACGATGTGAGGCTTGAGAAAAGCCGGATCAGCACTGTCTCCTACAAGCTCGCCGGAGCGACCGACAAGCGACAGCGCTACATTTTGACCCATAGAGACAACCTTATAGTGGGTGACCCGAACAACGCCCCAAAACCAGACGGCCTACTGACGGACGCCGACAGAGCCAAGAACGGGAAACTGAAGTTGGACGTCGGGCTCGACAACTTGGCAACTGCCAACAATGTCTTCAAGATGCGCATGACGGTTCCCAGAGCCGCGAGCGACAGCAACAGCTGGGGCTACCTGTCGACAGATATCTATTCAGACGAGAAAATCCTCGAGAGTGGGGTGGTCACTCCACCACTTCCTGCAGCAATTGCTGAAAAGATCGAAGGCTACCTGATTTCGACCTTCACGTTCAGCCGCTGCCGCTGATCTCGCGGTATGACATGCTCCCTTCTACATCGACCACTGAGAGTGCTGCTTGGCGTTTCAAGCCCATAGCTGCCGGTCAGGCTATTTCATTGGCTCGTTCCATGCGAAGCGGATTGCCAACGATAACGTGCGACTCATTCGTGCGGTCGCGCAAATGATTAAGGGCAAATAATGCCGAGACAGACTGGGTGGGGGGAGGTCGGCTGTGCTGGGCTTAGTTTATGGCATCCACGCCATCAACTAAGCCCAGCGCAGCCTAAACCAACAGCGGTAGGGTGACGCTGCCAATGCGGGCGAGGGCGGTAGTGGCAGCGTCCAGCAGGGCGGCGAGTATGCCGGGGGCGGCGCGCTCAAAGGCTTTCCAAAATTCGGCCTCAAATTGGCGATTGCTTCCGCTCATTACTGCCAAGGCGACAATCACCGCGCGATCGGCAAGGTCCGGGGCGATTGGCAAGGTCTGGGATGCCATTCAACAGAATGGGGCGGGTGGCGGTGAATAGCACCTCGTCACTGTCTGAGTGCAGTTCGCGCGTGCCAAAGCCGCCGCCCGTGGCGATGCGGCACAGTGCGTCCGCCATTGTGGGTTTGATGCGCAAAGGTTGTCAAACGCCATGACTTGATTGTGCTTCGCCGCGATGACAAGATCTCGCTCGGAATAGGGCGCGCTGCGTGCCATAGGGTTGGCGGGGTCAATCAGGCTACGCAGCACGCGCGCCGTGGTACTTTTGGCGCTGCCTTGCTCACATGTTAGGATCAGAATGGGGTAGGGGCCGCGCGGGTGGGGGTTGCCTGGGTAGCATCGCTTGATCAGCGTGCGGGCGCAACAATGGAAGTCGCACTGAGGAGCGGGCACAATAACACTGCCAAAAAAGCGGGCGCCGATCAGCGCCCACTTCTGTTGATCCCGATTAAACCGGATAAATCAGGCGCGTACTTTACGACGCAACGCCGCTAGGCCACTAAGCCCTGCGAGCAGCAAGAGCCCGCCTGCTGGCAGCGGCACAGGGCTGACGCCGTCGTCGCCGATGCTGATAGATTTCAGAGAGCCGTCTACACTTGGGACCGCTCCAAATCCGGGAACGTTGGTGGTGTCGACCATGAAGGATAAGGTGGCGAGACTGTTGAAATCCGCAATTGTGCCCATTGAGCTGAACTCGGAAAAAAACAGGGTCGGGTCAAAACCAACCTGCAGCACCTCTTGGTAAGTGCTAATGTTGCCCATCGTGTCGACAGCCGTCGCAATGAAATTGGCGACGTTATCGAAGTAACCTACGTCAAAGAAGAAGAACGGGTTTGCTCCGCTCGAAATGTCCCCAACATTGGTATAAGTTACGGTCCCAGTTCCTGTAGCTAGATCACTGTTCGAAAACGACAGCGATCCCCCGACTGCTGCCAGAGTCGTGGCGGCGACTGCATTGCCGTTATTAGAGGTATTTTCTGCAGTCAACGTCCGGGTGCCAGCCCCGAACGCAATGGTGTTTGAGTTGGTAGAACCTGGATAGGGTTCGTCCACTGCCAGCTGGTTATCATTGAAATCATCAAAGACGACCGTAGCGGCAAATGCGTGAGCAGATGTCAGCAGCATTGCTGCCGACGTTGCCAAGCCTAATACGCCAAGTCTTGTTGTAGTACTTATCATCGTTGCACTTCTAATGTGAGCGAAAATGCGCTCGACGAGGAAAACCTGTGGCTGGCACAATGGTTCCTCGCTTACGCGTAATTTAAATGACAGAAGCTTTTGCTTGACGGCAGATTTGCGACGAAGCGTCAGGAGCTGCATCTTGGTCTACATTACTTGCGACGGGAGAGCTACTTCGCTGCGTATCTGCTATCGGGTTTCGCTTAACCCATCCGCCCTTCGCCGTCGGATCTCATGGCTGAACTCTCGCACAGCTACCGCTGCTTCAAAATACATCTAGCCACTGCTTTATGTAACAATCGCGCGGGCTGCGCAGCCGAAAAACAGTGGGGCGGTGAGCAGATGGCTGACCCACTAGTCTGCAGATCACGTTACGTGCTAGCGAACGATCAGGTATAATGAGGGTGTTCAAAGACTAGAGGGAACTCGATTCATTGTCCACGTTTGTTCAGGCTTCACAAACGCACTTCTGTGTTTGCGAGTTAGGGCGCGCTGGTAAAACCCCCAACTGGCGCGCCCTTTCTCCAACTTATCATACCGGGAAAAATTGCTTGGCTCCGCTGCACAAGTGCGCTGCGGCCGGTCGAGCCAGAAAAAGTTCGACGACAGTCGCGTTTCCTCCACCGTTCAGCATTTGCCAATCTTGGTGTTGGTGTGTGGCGACTATTCAAAGCGGCCCGTCGGCGGTTTCCGATCAAACGGCGGCAGTGGGCCGTTAACCCCAGCTTTCGGAGGTGCTTTGCTAAGTGATCATCGACGCAGCGGCTGGAAGGTAGCTGGATTAGGGGGCTGGTCCTGCCGTAAGATCGTCACTGAATTGGCGGATTTTTCAGGAGGCATCAGCCGACGCGGCCAGCTTTTTTTCGAGTTGCGGTTTGGTCGTTCGAGGATTGTAGGTTCTTTGCCGTAACGCGTGCGGACCAGAGCTCTGTGTAGCGCCGGGCGCTGCGAGGCAGCGGGGCAGGGGAGGCGCAAGCTGGCCTGGCTGGTCGACAGAGGTGGTTTTATCGCCGTTGGTGCCTGTCCTGTCTCTCCTTATGGACCTTCAAAACCGCCTTGATCTCCGTTGTGTTTCTGTCCCAGCCCGCGTTCAGTGGCCTCTGCTGATGGGCTGATCTGCCCGAAGGACGTCTTCGCCTCGACCACTTCGGCGCAACAGCGTCGTCACAACTTTCTTCCCCTGTCGGCAACAAGTACCGTCATTCCTCGCGGGACAAGAAAGTTGCTCCTGTGCTGTCCAGCCCCCGCGAGGGGGGTGCGCCAGCGGTCGCCTCCGGGCTGTCGATCGCCATCGAGGCCGCAAGCACGCGGGCTCGAGACAGCAAAACGGAGAAAGAGCATGGCAACCATCGGCACCTTCAAGAAAACCGGCAATGACTACACCGGCGAAATCTTCACCCTCAGCCTTCAAGCCAAGGGTGTGCGCCTCGTCCCCGACCTGCGCGCCTCGGGCGAGAACGCCCCCAGCCAACGGGTTCTGGTCGGCCGCGCCGAGATCGGCGCCCCCTGGACGAAGATATCGAACGAGTGCCGCGAATACCTGGGCCTGAAGCTGGACGATCCGAGCTTCGCGGCACCAACTACGCCAATCTCTTCGATGACGAAGACGGCGAGGGCTCGAGCCTCATCTGGTCCCGCCCCAACACCCGCCGCGGCGACTGATCGCCAAATCTCGGCCCCGGTCGAAAGACCGGGGCCGAGATTTCAACCCAAGTTTACGCTATCTGCACCCTCCGGCGATCTGCGTTTGGGCCGCGACACTCGCCCGAGCGCCATGCGCTATGCAGCCTGCATCATTGGCGCGAACCTAGCTGGCTTCGTCGGCAAGTGCCGCACAGCGCGCGCGAACAAGTCCCATGATCTGGCCTTGGACAGCGCTTGCCGCCTCGGACTTTGCCGCGAAGCCCGGCAGTCTAACTGTCTCAACAGCATTCGTGAGGTTGTTCGTCACCTCGGCAATTGCCGCCTCTGCGACACCCTGAGGAACGCCGATAGTGCGTGCCAATGTCAGAAAATTCCCGCGCGTCAGCCGGTCATCTTTGCCATTGAGCTTAAGTGCCATGCGGTCGCCGGCGAGGCCGGGGAAGACGCGCGTCGTGACCGCGTCATAAAGTGGCGCGAAACGGACCGAAGTGAAGGACTTCGCGTCGGCGTCCGCGATCTTCAGCAGGGCCAGGTTCTTGAGGTGCATATCTCCGTCGGCGATAAGCCAGGCGAAGACCGCGCGACGGAAGAGGATCTCCAGGTCAGCGCTCGGGTCTGTCGACAGGGGCCGCAGACCTCGTGCCATACGTTCTATCGTTCCGTCGTATTTCGCCGAGGCGGGAAGATCGAGGACGGAACAGAAATCTTCCAACGCCAGCCTGTGCCGATCCTCCGGTCCGCGGCGAATGTCGAAACGCTCTACGATCAGCGCAGGCGCCATGCCGTCTGGCATGACTGTCAGTGCAACGTCCGGCACATTGAAGCCCGCCGCGCGACCAAGTTCCAGGCAAAGCCATTCGACGACTGGAAGCATCTCGAAGCCGGCCGTTCCTGCGGGCTTCAGGATATGCGTGAAGGGGAGGTCAATCGCCGGCGAGAGAGTACCGTCCTTCGCGAGGTACATAGGGGCCTTGATCTGAACGCCCGAAAGACGCGGCGTCTCAGCGCGCGCGTAGATCTTCGCAAGGTTCTGCTCAAAGCTCTCTTCGATCGCACCGCGCGCCGGGCCCTCGTAGCGACCCTTGAACTGTCCCGCTTCGGCGAAGCCGCTCAGCACATATGCTAGAATATCCTGGGGCAGGTTCATTCCGTTGTCACCCGCCGAAACCACCGTGATATTCGACATATAACGATGCCCGCGACGCAGTGCCTCGCGGTCATCGCGCTCATGCAGCACCTGGGCGAGCCAGCCTTCCGGCAGCAACGACTCAATGAAGGCCGGGAGCTTCCCCGGTGTGGTTTCGCGGACAATCGTCGGTCCCGCGCGCCGGGCCGGTTTCCAGCGCCATTCGAAGCCGTCATGGGTCAAGCGCCCAAGCGGCTCGTCGTGCCAGGCAACCAGCAGATCAAGCGCCGCCTTGTTCGTCGAGGGCTTGGGTGCCCCAAGCTGCGCCAGGAGATAGCGCTCGGCGCCTTCGCCCTCGCGATACCAGTTGTTCTCGCGCGCTAAAGCCCAGATTGCATCTGCGGCCGCATTGGGTGTGCCATGCTCTTCGACCAGGCGTGCGGCCATTTGCGCCCGCATTTCGCTTGTGATGGCACTAGCGTGCTCGCTCCGCAGGCGGAAGGATTCGAGAAAGCGCTGTCGAGGGGAAGAGACTGAAATTCGCAGTTCGCCCAGATCATCGCCCACGATTGCCGTTGCTGTCGAAGGGTGCGGGGGCGCTTCGTTCTGCACAATCTCCAGGCTGCGCAGTCGGGTGCGCTGGTTACGTCGGCCGCTGATGAACAGCCGGCCATCCGGCGTGGGCGCTAATAGGGCTGCACTGGCTGACGACAAATAGGCATTGGGATAGAGGTAATGGGCGATGCGGATCGCATGATCCAAGACGGCCGCGTCTGCATCTATGCCGTCATCAACGTAGACGCCTCGAAACAGTTGGATAATCTCACCCGCCTGCGCGAGCTGGTGGGCGCGTTTGGCATCAAGCGTTTCGCCGACCATGTGGATCGCCATAGGATTATCTCGCATTTCAGATGCGTGAAAATTCCACAATCTGGAGTACAACGCAAGAATTATCTCGCATCTCACATGCGCGATAATGCTGGTCGCTGGAAGGTAGGGCGATGGCGGCGCTTGGCTCGATTTGGACGTTTATCTGCATGAAGGTGGCCGCGTCACCGAGTGGACTCAAAACGCAATGCAAGGTGCTTGGGTCGGCCTGATGGACCCATCGGGTCGCGAGGCTCCAGAAGCCGCTTGGGTCCCCTGTTTGGCGATGAAACTGCAATACCCGCAATGGCGCGGATGCTGGCAGCCCTGCCTGCTGAAACCCACGGCAATGCCTATCTCCTACTGGATACCTTAGAAGACCAGCAAATGCTGGCGCATCCCAGCGGCCCAATCTGCACTGCCTAACCCGCGCAACTGGCGGCGACCTGATAGCTGCATTGCGCGCACAAACCCTGCCTGACAGCAATCGCTTCATCTGGTTTGGCGGCGAAAGCGCCCAAGCCGCCGCCGCCCGCGCATTCCTGAAATCCGAGCATACGCTGCTGCGCAATGAAACCAGCGTTTCCGGCTATTGGACGCATCCGTGACTGCTTCAGCCGATAGCCCAACCTAACCACGCCCCCCGCAACCGCGTTCATGCGCGCCGCACCATGCCAGCACCAAACGCCAGCAGCCCTCTCATCCGCCCGCAGCACTCTGCCGGGCCGCTTCTGGAGTATGCTTAATGACCCGCACGACAGGCTCGCTTGACTGAAATTGGCGGCAGAGCCGTTCATTCCACCCGTGTCGACGCGGACCAGAACATGGCCCGGTTCTACGAGATGTCGGTGCAGCCAACGTTTTTCGGCGAAGCGACCGTCTTTCGCAACTGGGGACGCATCGGAACCCGGGGGCAGCAGATGATGGTGACCTACGCAGAGGCAAACGAAGCAGCCGCGGTGGTCGCCAAACTGCAGGTCAGAAACAACGGCGTGGCTACCGATAATAGGTTAGGCATTCGCGACACAACCCGCCGCGTATCACGCTTGAGTTTTGGCCGTTGTCGCTCGGTTCCCATGTGCTTAGTTCACAGCGATGCTTGCGGTGCATGGCAGCGCAGTGAGGGGACGGGAGTGCATACTGTAGCACATGCAGACAGCTCGCGACATCAAAGGGCGCTGAAGCAAGGAACTCATTTTAAAGTGCCGAGTTTGCATGCATCGACGAAAAAGGACAGCAATGACCCGCCCAGTGCCTATCTCAGTCGAGGCGGTAAGGCTAGTTGAACTCGCGATGGCCGGGCCGCTGCTCTACGTCGCTGAGGACGATGCACGCGCGGAGGCGCTCGGCCGGTTTCTAATTGCGGTCCTGCCCCGCATCGAAGTTGAGGTATTCCCCGCTTGGGATTGCTTGCCCTACGATCTGGCATCACCGTCGCCGTCGGTGATGGGTCGCCGCATGGCGGTGCTTCAGCGGCTTGACCATGAAGGGGTTCGCGGCGTTGTTGTGGGCAGTGCTGCGGCGGTAATCCAGCGCATACCTCCGCCAAGAGCGGAGGGGAATTATGAGATCAGGGTCGGGCAAGAGTTAGACGCCGACGCGCTTGGCCTGTATTTGCGCCGTGCGGGCTACGTTTCCGATGTGCGGGTGGACGAGCCCGGCGAAGCGGCCTTTCGTGGCGGGGTGGTCGAGGTTTACCCCGCTGACCCCGACATGCCCCATCGCATCGAAATGGACGGAACGCTGGTAACGGCAATACGCCGATATGACCCTGCCTCGCAGCGGTCGGTGGACGAGGTTGAGGCCTTTTCGATCGCGCCGGTATCGGAGTTGCCTCCGGATCAATGCGAGCAAGCCAAACCGGGAGCTGAGCACCGGTTGGCGGACGCATGGGGAGAGCGGCTTCGCACGCTTTTTGACGCCTGCAAAGGCGCAAATTTGGTGATTTCGTCGGTTGCCCAGGCGTCCACAAAGGACTTGATGGCGCAAATCCGCGAGGCCGGGGACGAATGCCGCCGACAAGGTCGGTCCGTCCCGGAAGCTCAGACCCTATACGTCATAGACAACTGGCCGTCCCGCGACGTCGATCTCCCAGCGCCCTTCGAACCGGTGCCCGACTTCGCCACTGGGCCGCGACCTCTGGTGCGGCTGACGGCCTTTTTGCGTGGTGAACGCCAAGCGGGGCGTCGTGTCATATTGGTCGCGGAGACTGCGCGCGATCTCGATCGACTTTCGACTGCGGCAAAACGGGCACTGGGCGAGACGGTCGGAAAGGCGGCAGACTGGGACGCCGTGCTGGCGAGTGATGGAATGGTGTCGATCTTGGCACCGCTCGAGGCGGGATACATAGACCATGAGCGCAAGATTTCGGTGATCACGGCGGCTGACCTGTTCGGCAGTCGCGTCACCCAGGCCGTGAACGCTCGGGGCCCGGGCGCGCCGCTAGAAATCGTGGCACCCGAATTCCATTTGGGCGACCGGGTCGTGCATATGGAGCACGGCGTGGCGAGCCTTGAGGGACTGGAGGAGATCGAGGGCAGCGAGGTCCTGAGGCTCGTCTACGATCAGGGGCAGACTTTGATGGTGCCGGCAGCGGAGGCCGGGGTGATTTGGCGATACGGTTCGGCGGATAGTGGGGTGGCGCTTGACCGGATCGGCACTGGACGCTGGAGACAGCGCCGCGAAAAAATCGCAGCAGCCATGGCGGAAACGGCGCGGGCACTGATTTCGGCGACCGAGGAAAGGCGCGCCATAACCACTTCGGAGCTCACGCCGACTCAGGATGCATACGAGCGTTTGGCTATGCGGTTCTCCTACCGGTTGACGCCGGATCAGGCGCAGGCGGTGCGCGATGTGCTGGCGGACCTAGCGTCTGGCACCCCGATGGACCGGCTTGTCGTGGGTGATGTAGGCT
>NZ_JAQGKQ010000034.1 GCF_028290025.1 Cypionkella sp.
TCCATCGAGCCGAAATTGCCCTGACCATCGAGCAGCACCAGCGACATCGAAAACGGCTGCGCCATCCGCACCAGCGCGTCATAAATAGCACTGTCGCCATGCGGGTGATATTTGCCCATCGTATCGGCGACGGGTCGCGAGGACTTGCGATACGGCTTGTCCGGCGTGTTACCGACCTCGTGCATCGCAAACAAAATACGCCGATGCACAGGTTTCAGACCGTCACGCAGGTCAGGGATCGCCCTCGAAACGATCACGCTCATCGCGTAATCGAGATAGGCGGTTTTCATCTCGGCGGCGATGTCGATCTGCGGGCCATCATGGTGCATACGGATCGGTTTATCGTCTGTGTTATCAGGGGTTTCCGGGGTATCGCTCACGTAACGCCGCCTTGCTGCCGAGGTCTAGATATTGATGTGCCGTTTCTACACCATTCGAGCCGTGGAGTGCAAGGCGATGGGGCCAAACTGGCCTTGCGTTTTGTGGGTTCAGCGGAGATAAGCCAAGCCGCGAAAGCCCCGGAGCGTGATGAAAAAGCCTGCCCTGACCCAGATTTCCGAACTCGTCGCGACCGGGCTGGTGCCTGCTGAACATGCCCGCGAATTGGCCCCGGTCGCCGAGGCTTTCCGCATCCGCATCTCGGGCGAAATGCACAGCGCGATCACCGCCAAGGATGATCCGATCGCCCGTCAATTCCTGCCCGATACGGCTGAGTTAACCATCCGCCCCGAGGAACTTCACGACCCAATCGGTGATGTCACCTACAGTCCCACCCCCGGCCTGACCCACCGCTATCCCGACCGCGTCATCTTAGCCGTCACCCGCACCTGCGAGGTCTACTGCCGCTTCTGCTTCCGCCGCGAAGCCGTCGGTGAGGAGGGCGCTTTGCCCGAGGCTGATCTGGAAGCCGCGCTCAATTATATCGCCGCCACCCCCGCGATATGGGAGGTTATCCTGACCGGCGGCGACCCGTTGGTGCTGTCACCGCGTCGGCTCACCGCCCTTATGCAGCGGCTGTCCGCCATCCCGCATGTCGAAATCATCCGCTTTCACACCCGCGTGCCGGTGGTCAGCCCCGCCCGCATCACGCCCGAAATGATCGCGGCGTTGCGCGCGAGGCCGACGACTTACCTCGTGCTGCACACCAACCACGCGCAGGAAATCACTCCCGCCGCCCAGACCGCGCTGAAAAACCTCGCCGAGGCTGGCATCCCGCTGCTGTCGCAAACCGTGCTGCTCAAAGGCATCAACGACAACGCCGCCACCTTGGAGACGCTGTTCCGCACCCTGCTGCGCAACCGCGTGACGCCGTATTACCTGCATCACTGCGATCTAGCGCGCGGCACCAGCCATTTTCGCACCACGATTGCGGCGGGCCAAACCATCATGGCCCAGTTGCGCGGGCGATTGTCCGGCATTGGCCTACCCACATATGTGCTTGATATCCCCGGAGGATTTGGCAAAGTCCCCATTGGTCCCGGATACGTCGAAGTCGCAGATGATGGCTACCAGATCACCGATTGGCAAGGTGGGCGGCACGCTTACCACGACCCCGACCACAGTTAGCCAAGCATCTTAATCAGAAACTCCGCGTCGGTCGGTCGAACACTTTGCGCCCCATCAAACTGGCGACCAGATCCACCATCAGCTTGGCGGTGCGGCCGCGTTCATCCAGAAACGGGTTCAACTCGACCAGATCCAGTGAGGTCACAAGGCTGCATTCGTGCAGCAATTCCATCACCAGATGCGCCTCGCGGAACGTCGTCCCACCCGGAACCGTGGTGCCAACCGCAGGCGCAATCGACGGGTCTAGAAAATCCACATCCAGCGACACATGCAGCATTCCGCCCGCATCGCGCACCATATCGAGAAATTCCCGCAAGGGTGCCACTATCCCACGCTCATCCAGAACCCGCATGTCCTTGATCTCAATGTCATGTTCCAGCAGCGCGGCATGTTCCGCCGCATCCACCGAGCGGATGCCATAGAGACATATCCTCGAGGCCGGGATCGGTGCGGGAAATGGCGGAAACGCCTCAAACCCCTCTCGCCCGGCGATATAAGCCACCGGAGTACCATGCAGATTGCCGCTTTGCGTCGAAAGCGGGGTGTGGAAATCCGAATGCGCATCCAGCCACAGCAAAAACAACGGCCGATCTACCCGCGCCGCGTAACTCGCAGCCCCTGCAACCGAGCCCAACGCCAAAGCGTGATCGCCGCCCAGCACAATCGGCAAACCACCCTGCGAAAGCGCATCATCGACCTTCGCCGACAGCACTTCCGTCCAAGCCAAAATCTCCGCCAGACTGTGCACCACCGGGTTCGGGCAACTTACATCCCGTAATTCCGGCAGCGCCATATCGCCCCAATCTTCGACGCGATGACCCGCTTCGCGGATCGCATGCACCAACCCCGCCACCCGATACGCGGCAGGCCCCATCACGCAACCGGGGCGGCGCTGGCCTTCATCAATCGGCGCGCCGATTAGAATCGTGTTGAGCATGGGTTTCTCCTTTGGTGCAACAATCGGACTGTCTCGCGGACACTCCTACAGTTATTTGCGATGCCTCGCATAGTGCCTTACCGTCTCGGCAAGAACGGAAGGGCGATCGTTCAAACGAGAATGAGATTGTCGCGCACCCCCCGCGGCCCTGCTCCTTCTGGTGGTACCCGCTGAAGGGCTTTCATCTTGGCATAAATATCCCCGCCGGAGGCTCCTGCCATCAAACACCCATACCTCACGCAGTTGTATTTGAGATGAAACTGCGAATGGCTCAGACGCCCGGGTCACTTACCCCTAAACTTTGCTGCGCGCTTTTCCAAAAACGCCGCAACGCCCTCGCGGAAATCTTCCGTAGCGCCGCACACGCCCTGCAACCGCGCCTCCAATGCCAACTGTTGATCCAGATCATTGCCAAATGAGGCCCGCAGCGCAATCTTAACCCCGCGATAAGCCAGCGTCGGCCCGTTCGCTAAACTCAAAGCCCTTGCCTGCCAATGCGCGTTAAACCCTTGATCTGGCAAGGTTTCATAGATCATCCCCCAATCAGCAGCCTGCTTTGCGCTGACCTTATCGGCGAACAAAATTGACCCCATCGCGCGGGCCAAGCCAATCTGGCGCGGCAACCAGTAACTTCCGCCCGCATCCGGCACCAAGCCAATCCGGGTAAACGCCTGAATGAAAGAGGCACTTTCGCTCGCAATCACCACATCCGCCGCCAGCGCCAAATTCGCGCCAGCCCCGGCAGCCGCGCCATTAACCGCCGAAATCGTCGGGATCTGGCAATCTGTGATCGCCTTCAACAGCGGCACATATTCCTCGTTCAGCACCCGCTCCAGATCGAGCACGCCGCCGATGCCATCCGCCGCATCGCCCAAATCCTGCCCCGAACAAAACGCTCGACCTGCCCCCGTGATCACCAAAACCCGCGCTTCGGCCTCGGCGCGCAGCACCGCTTGCAGCATTTCCGCCCGCAAAAGCGTCGAAAGCGCGTTCATCACCTCGGGGCGATCAAGCGTGATCACCGCCACGCCCGCTTCAATTTCATAGCCAATCGTCTGATACATCGCAGCCCCCCGAATAGCCGTCAGACTAGCAGGGCAGGGCGACTGGACCAGCGAAACCCCGCGTCACTTTTCCAGCAGTTGCGCCAACCGCGTCTTGTCAGCGTCCGACAAACCTTCGGCCTCGGCGGCCACAGCCCGCTTGCGCGTCGTCGCAACCGCAATCCCGACACCTGCCAGCAGCATCAGCGGCCCGGCCAGCCACAAAAGCCAACTTGAGCCTTCAACCCGCGGTTTAAACAGGACAAATTCGCCGTAGCGCGCAACCACATAATCGACCACCTGAGCATCGCTATCGCCCGCAACCAGACGCTCGCGCACCGCGATCCGCAAATCCCGGCTGATCGGCGCGTTGGAATCGTCAATATCCTCGCCCTGACACACCGGGCAGCGCAGATTTTGCGAGATCGCCCGCGCTCGCGCCTCTAGCCCCGGATCGGTCAGCATTTCATCGGGCTGCACCGCAAACGCAGGCGAGGCCACCAGCACCAACGCAAGGATAAAGCCGCGCATCATTCCGCAGCCACCGCAACAACCTCAGACCGCCGCGCACCCGCAGCCACCCGAAACCGCCGATCCGTCAGGCTTAGAATGCCGCCCAAAGCCATCAGCAATGCGCCGCCCCAAATCCAGTTGGCGAAGGGTTTGATATAGCTGCGCACCGCATAGCCGCCATCGTCCTGCGCATCACCAACCACCAGATACAGGTCGCGAAACACGCCTTGATCAATCGCAGCCTCGGTCGTCGGCATCCCCGCCACCGGATACATCCGCTTTTCAGGATGCAAACTCGCCACCTGCACGCCGCCCTTGCGCACGATCATATCCGCCATCAACGAGTGGTAATTCGGCCCCTCAACCTTGTTCACCGCAGCCAAAGTCACGTCATAACTGCCCAGAGCAAACGTCTCGCCGATCTTCACGGTGCGGATATCTTCCGTCACCCAAGCCGTCATTGCGGCCACGGCAAAGATCGTCACCCCCATGCCGGAATGCGCGAAAAACTTGCCCAGATCGGCGCGGGGCAGGCGGGTCAAACGGCTTAGCCGATCACCAACAGAACCGCGCCCCAACCGCTGCCAAAGATCAATCGCTGCGCCCATCACAACCCAAGCGCCCAAAGCAGCGCCCACCGGACCGAGCGCAGATTTCCCCGTCTGCACCGCATAAACCAGCAGCCCAACCGCCAAAGCCAGCACCAACGCCCCGCGCAAGGGCCGGATTGCACGCCTGATTTCCGCCCGCTTCCACGGCAACATCGCCCCCACGGGAAGTATAATCGCCAGCGCCACCATAAACGGTGTGAACGCTGCATCAAAGAACGGCGGCCCGACTGACAGCTTGCGGGCAAACACCAGTTCCGCAATCAGCGGCCATATCGTGCCGGTGAACACAACAAACGCTGACACCGCGAGCAGAAGATTATTCGCCACCAACGCGGTTTCCCGGCTGACCATCGCAAACACGCCTTTAGCCTCTAACACACTGGCGCGGAACGCAAACAACAGCAGCGCGCCACCCATGAAGAAGCCAAGGATACCGAGAATAAACACTCCTCGCGCCGGATCATTGGCGAAGGCATGAACGCTGGTGATCACCCCCGAACGCACGATAAACGTGCCCGTCAGGCTGAACCCGAACGCCAAAATCGCCAGCAAAACCGTCCACGCTTTCAGGCTTTCCCGCTTCTCCACCACAATAGCCGAATGCAACAAAGCCGCCGAGATCAGCCAAGGCATGAAACTCGCATTCTCCACCGGGTCCCAAAACCAGAACCCACCCCAGCCGAGTTCATAATAAGCCCACCACGACCCCATCGCGATGCCGATGGTCAGGAAAATCCATGCCGCCAGCGTCCAAGGCCGCACCCAACGCCCCCAAGCCGCATCAACGCGACCCTCCAGCAACGCCGCAATCGCAAACGAAAAGCTCATCGAAAGCCCGACATAGCCGAGATACAAAAACGGCGGATGAAACGCCAAACCGGGGTCTTGCAGCAACGGATTAAGATCATGCCCATTCATCGGCGGATTTTCCAGCCGCACGAACGGGTTAGAGGTCAGCAGCATGAACGCCATGAACGCCACGCCAATCGAGCCCTGCACCGCCAACACTCGCGCCTTCAACCGCTCGGGCAGATTGCCGCCAAACCACACCGCACAAGCGCCAAACGCCGCCAAAATCAGCACCCACAGCAGCAAACTGCCCTCATGGTTGCCCCAGACGCCGGCAAATTTATATAGCAGCGGCTTCGCGGTATGCGAGTTTTCTACCACCAGTTTCAGCGAGAAATCCGAGGTTACAAAGCCATAGGTTAACGCCGCAAAGCTAGCACCGATCAGCAAAAACTGCACCACCGCCGCAGGATCCGCCACCGCCATCAACCGTGCGTCGCGCCGATACGCGCCCCAAAGCGGCAACGTCGATTGCACCAGCGCGACCATAAAGGCCAGCACAAGCGTGAAATGTCCAAATTCAATAATCATCGCCGCCTCCGAGTTCACCCCCAGCTATAGGCCAGATCGACGGTGGCGCATATGGGCTGCGCGAACGTGTCGCGCAACCTTGATCGGTTCAAGCGTTCACAGCCCGCGCGACAAAGCCGCCACACCCGTCCGCGCCATTTCCCGCAACCCCAAAGGCCGCATCAGTTCGGCAAACGAGTCGATCTTTTCCGGCGTCCCGGTCATCTCGAACACAAAGCTTTCCAGCGTCGAATCCACCACATGCGCGCGGAAAATCTCGGCCAAACGCAAAGCCTCAATCCGCGCCTCACCTTTGCCCGCCACCTTCATCAACGCGAGTTCGCGCTGCACCGATGGCCCCTCGACTGTCAGATCATGCACCTCATACACTGGCACCATGCGGGCCAGTTGCGCCTTGATCTGCACGATCACTTGCGGCGTGCCCGTCGTCACAACGGTAATCCGGCTGCGATGGCTGTTGTGATCGACCTCGGCCACCGTCAAGCTGTCGATGTTATAACCGCGCCCCGAGAACAACCCGATCACGCGGGCCAAAACCCCCGGCTCGTTCTCGACGATCACCGCCAAAGTATGCGTCTCAATCACCGGCGCGTTCGGGTCGCGCAACTCATAGGCCGAATGGCTGGACGCGCTTTTCTTGATGTTTAGCGGAGACATTAATTTGACACTCCAAGTATCTGGGACAGCAATTTGTTCGCAGCAAATATGTCTGCCTCGTCCTTGGACCCGGTCCCTTCTTGATTATGCGTCGTAGTGTCTACGAAGACTGACTTATAAACAATCTTTCGCCATTCTGAGCTTGTTGTTGCCTCGTCGAGCAGTTTTCCTTGAAGCTGAACAGCTCTCAATAAAACCAGTCCAAGGGCTTCGCGTGTGTAGTCATTGAAGTTGAATTTAATACCAGCCGGAACAACCACTTGCATGGGTTTTTCAGGATTTGTCATGTTTCTATCTCCATTTTCAAATTCTCAAACCAAAACCGCGCCCGCCGCTTTGATGACACCTTGGGTGTCCGCATCGCCCAACAGCATCTCGTTATGCGGCCGCCCCGACGGGATCATCGGGAAGCAATTCTCGTGCTTCTCAACCCGGCAATCGAAAATGAACGGCCCATCATATCTGATCATCTCCATGATCGCATCATCCAGATCGGCAGGGTCCGTCACCTGTATCCCCCTGCAACCAAAGGCTTCCGCCAATTTCACAAAGTCCGGCAGGCTTTCCGACCAGCTTTGCGAATACCGCTCACCATGCAGCAATTCTTGCCACTGCCGCACCATCCCCAGCCGCTCGTTGTTCAGGATGAACTGCTTGACCGGCGCGCGGAACTGCATCGCCGTGCCCATTTCCTGCATGTTCATCAACCACGAAGCCTCACCCGCGACGTTGATCACGAGGCTATCAGGATGCGCAATCTGCACGCCAATTGACGCAGGCAGGCCATAGCCCATCGTGCCCAAACCGCCGGAAGTCATCCAACGGTTCGGCGCTTCAAAGCCGAGATACTGCGCAGCCCACATCTGATGCTGGCCAACTTCGGTGGTGATATAACGGTCCATGCCTTTGGTCAGAGCTTCCAACCGCTCCAACGCATACTGCGGTTTGATCACCTTGGTGGAGCCGTTGTAGGTCAGGCATTTCACCGCTCGCCATTCGGCAATCTGCTTCCACCACTTCGCCAGCCCGTCTTTGTTCACCACGGACCCACGCGATTTCCACAGCGCCAGCGCCTCCTCCAGCACGTTCGCGATATCGCCGACAACGCCCACATCAACCCGGATCACCTTATTGATGGATGAGGGATCAATATCGACATGCACCTTCTTAGAGTTAGGCGAGAAATCCGGGATGCGCCCGGTGATCCGGTCATCAAACCGCGCGCCGATGTTGATCATCAGATCGCAACCGTGCATCGCGAGGTTGGCCTCATAAAGCCCGTGCATCCCGAGCATACCCAGCCAAGCGGTGCCGCTCGCCGGATAAGCCCCCAAACCCATCAGGGTCGAAGTGATCGGAAATCCGGTCGCCGCCACAAATTCGCGCAGCAACTGACTGGCCTTCACGCCAGAGTTGATCACGCCGCCGCCAGTGTAAAACACCGGACGTTCAGCGGTCTCCATCAGCGCAACCATCGCAGCGATGGCTTCGCTATCACCCTTCACGCGCGGCTGGTAATGCGAAACGCGCGTGGCCTCCTTCGGCGTGTAAGTGCCCGTGGCGAATTGCACGTCCTTGGGAATGTCGATCAGCACCGGGCCGGGGCGACCATGCGAGGCCACATGAAACGCCTGATGAATGGTTTCCGACAGCTTGTCAGTGTCCTTCACCAGCCAGTTGTGTTTGGTGCAGGGCCGGGTAATGCCAATGGTATCAGCCTCTTGGAACGCATCGGTGCCGATCATAAAGGTCGGCACCTGACCCGAAAGCACCACCAGCGGGATGCTATCGAGCAACGCATCGGTCAACCCGGTCACCGCATTGGTCGCCCCCGGACCGGAAGTCACCAGCGCCACGCCAACCTTACCAGTGGAGCGTGCATAACCTTCGGCCATATGGATCGCGCCCTGTTCGTGGCGCACCAGAATATGCCGAATGTCGTTCTGCTGGAAAATCTCGTCATAGATCGGTAACACCGCACCGCCCGGATAGCCAAATACGACTTCAACACCCTGATCCTTCAGGGCTTGAACCACCATTCTTGCTCCGGTCATCTGACGCGTCATGATCTTATCCTAAGTTTGGCCCTGATGGCCCTTGGTCAATAGAAGTCCGGGCTTATGCCCGTGTGGTCAACAAAAAGCCCCCGGAGGTTACTCGGGGGCGCATGGGAAACCTGATGGTCAAACCGTTACCGGCCCATGCGCTTTATCCTTACGACTACTAGAATGCTGCGCATTCCGACCTCCATCTGCTTCGTAGGGGAAACTATGGCGGCAGGGCAGGGCCGTCAACCGCAAATCGACAAGATTTGTGTCGCTGGAGGTGCGTTTTTTGTACTTTAATTGCGAAATACGCTTCTTTGCCGCAATATTAGCTATTATGACCTGCGCATCACCGGAGTTTTCCAACTGAGTCGAAACCTGGGATCGCTAAATCGACCTGAAACCGATCTGGTGCACAAAAAATCCTAGCCGCCCCGTAACGGTTGCAATCCCTAACATATCCTGAAGAACGCCAGAGTCTCGTTGATTTAGTTGAGAAAAAACTCCGTCCACGCGTGGACTCGACCTTTCCTAATCGCGCGGCCCAATCCGCACCTCGGGCAGCGAGATCCGAGCCACCTGCTCGGCAATCGGATCGACCGACAAGGGATGCAGTTCTGCGCGATGATCGGCAGGATCACCAATATCCTGCCAGGCGCCGTGCTTGAAGATTTCCAGCGCGTTGAACCCGGCCTTGTAGCCCATCTTCCGACTGCCCGGCACCCAATAGCCAAGGTAGACATAAGGCAAGCCCGCCTCCCGCGCGATCGCGATATGATCCAAAATCGCGAAGGTGCCCAAGGATAGATGCACCAAATCCGGGTCGTAAAAGCTGTAGACCATCGACAGCCCATCATCGAAAACGTCCGTCAACGCGACGCAAGACAGTGGCCGACCACGCTCTCCCGGACCCGCCGCCCGCGTATATTCGATCACCCGGCTTTTGATCGGGGTTTCCTCAATCATCGCGGCAAACTCGAACACGTCCATATCCGCCATGCCCCCATCCGCGTGGCGGACGTCAAGATAGCGGCGAAATAGGGTGAACTGATCTTCAGTGGCCCAAGGGCTGGTCGCATTGCGCCGCAGATGGGCCGCGTGTTTCATAATCTTGCGCTGGGTGCGATTTGGCTTGAAATCCGCCACCCTGATCCGCGCTGACAAACACGCCGAACATTCCGCACAGGACGGCCGATACAGCACATTTTGGCTACGCCGGAACCCCTGCTTGGACAGCGAGTCATTCAACCGTTGCGCCTGATCACCCTGCAAGGCCGTAAACAGCTTCCGCTCCATCCGGCCCTCTAGATAGGGGCAGGGTTGCGGAGCTGTCACATAGAATTGGGGCGCAATCGGCAGGGTGTGGCGCATAATCTCAAAGGCTACGAGTGAGGGTGCAGATACCCTAGCAAGCCAATGCCCTCCTAGCAAGGCAACGCCGGGTCACCGGGGCAATCACTTTGAAGTTAACACGACATAATTCGCAAAGCGAAAGCCCCCCGGCGCACCGGAGGGCTTTGTGGCAGTCAGTCAGATAGTCGGGCTCAGTATTCGCCGGACCGCGTCACATCACCGTTGCTCGGTGCGGCAGCAGCAGGCGTGGAAGCCGCACGGGCGCGCTCTTCCATGAAGTTGTCGAATTCCGACTTATCCTTGGCCTCACGCAGGCGTTGCAAGAACGATTCGAACGCGGTTTGCTCGTCTTCCAAGCGGCGCAGCATATCAGTCTTGTATGCATCAAAAGCTGCGTTACCCGACGAGCGCATAGAGGATGTACCCCAATGGCCACGTTGGCCCCAGTTCGCTTGATGACGGGCGCGGCGTTCCGCGCAGCTAGAACGGTTAAACATGCGTTTGCTCCAGATCATATAGGCCAATAGGCCAAGGCCGACGGGCCAGACAAAAATGAACCCAAGCACCATAGCAGCGAGCCAGGCACCTTTGCCCTTGTCGTCAAGCCAAGCTTGGGCGCGGCGTAGCACAGAGAAGACTCCGCCAGAGTAAGGGGCGGTGGTCGAACTGGTATTCATCGGCGGACTCCCGGGTTGCGGTTAAATTGGTCGATTTTGTTCGATGTGAATGTCTTTCACATGAGACAAGATGCGGAGTCTTGGCTCTGCTTTCAAGTGGCATGTTAAAGATATTTACATCAGATTGGTCGCACGCCACATTCGCGCTAAATTCCGCTTAGGCCGACGAATAGAGACATGTAGCGTCGATGAACAAACGGCGGCCCCTATGGCACGACTGCAAAAACCCAGGGCTTTGCGAATAGACCCTCACGCTTTAAGCAAGGCCAAGGTTGACCCCGCCCGCACCACGCCGCAAATTAGCCGCATGAGTAAGACCTTCGCCGCCCGCCAAACCCGCCAGCCCATCGCATATGACCGCGATCAGGCTGCCGATATTGCCACCAGCTTTGCCGATCTTGCACCGGGCTTGCGCGGTTTGCTCGCCAATACCGCCGGATGCAGCCCATACCTCAAAGCCCTGATGCTGCGCGAGGCGGGTTGGCTGCGCGTGGCCTTAACCCTCTCACCCGAAACCGCGTTCAATGCGATCTTGGTGGCTCTAAACGATGTGCCGCTTGACGCCTTGCCGACCGCCCTGCGCCAAGCCAAACGTCGCGCGGCTTTGCTGACGGCCCTCGCTGACCTTGGCGGCGTGTGGTCGCTGATGCAGGTGACGGGGGCGTTGACCGACCTCGCCGACCGCGCCGTTAACCTTGCAATGCAACGCTTGGTGGCCGAGGAAATCCGCCGTGGCAAGCTGCCCGGTGCCACCCCGGATGATGCGCTAACCGCTGGCGGCATGGTCAGCCTTGCGATGGGCAAGATGGGCGCGGGCGAGTTGAATTACTCTTCTGACATCGACCTGATCTGCTTGTTCGATCAGGACCGCTACGGCGACGACTGGCAAGACGCCCGCGCCGCTTTCATCCGTGTCACCCGCAAAATGGCGGTGATGCTGTCGGATATCACCTCGGAAGGCTACGTTTTCCGCACCGATCTGCGCCTGCGCCCGGATGCTTCCGTGATGCCGGTTTGCCTCTCGATGGCCGCCGCGGAAACCTATTACGAAGCGCAAGGCCGCACATGGGAGCGTGCCGCCTATATCAAAGCCCGACCCTGTGGTGGCGATATTGCCGCTGGCAACCGCTTTCTGAAGGCGCTGACTCCCTTCGTCTGGCGCAAACACCTCGACTTTGCCGCCATCCAAGACGCTCACGACATGCGCCTGCGCATCCGCGAACATCGCGGCTTGAATGGCGCTGTGATGGTTGAGGGCCATAACATGAAGCTCGGCCAAGGCGGCATCCGCGAGATTGAGTTCTTCACTCAAACCCGCCAACTGATCGCCGGCGGCCGCGATGTCAGCTTGCGCGATCGCACCACATTGGGCGGCCTGAACGCGCTTGCCGCGAAAGATTGGCTACCGCTGGACGTCGCCCGCGAACTCTCGGCGCTCTACACCCAGCACCGCGAGCTAGAGCACCGCATTCAAATGGTGAACGACGAGCAAACCCACAACCTGCCAACGACGCCCGAAGGCATCGCCCGAATCGCAGCGTTCTGTGGCCAGGACGATGCCACCTTCCGCGCGGGCCTGCTCGATCGTCTGGCGCGCACGGATCGTCTGACCGAAGGCTTCTTCGCCCCAAGCGCTGTTGAGGCAGGCCCAGAACTGTCCGATCACGCCAGTAAAATCGTCCAAGCGTGGAGCAGCTACCCAGCCCTTCGCTCTGACCGCGCCCAAGCGATTTTCCTGCGCCTGCGCCCGGTATTGCTGACCCGCCTGAACCGCGCCGCCAACCCCGATGAGGCCCTCGTCGCACTCGATGGCTTCCTCGCAGGACTGCCTTCGGGCGTACAAATCTTCTCGCTGTTTGAGGCCAATCCTTCGCTGGTCGATCTGATCATCGACATCGCGGGAACCTCGCCCGCCTTGGCCCGCTACCTGTCGCGCAACGCAAGCGTGCTCGATGCGGTGATCGGCGGTACGTTCTTCGCCGCTTGGCCCACCAAAGCGGTGCTGACGGCAGAACTCTTTAAACGCCTCGACGATCTGCCGGATTACGAGCGCAAACTCGATGCCGCCCGGCGCTGGATGAAAGAATGGCACTTCCGCATCGGCGTGCACCATTTGCGTGGGCTGATTGATGGCTTTGAAGCCGGAAAGCAATACGCCGACCTCGCCGAGGCGGTGATTGCCGCGCTGTGGCCAGTGGTCTGCACGGATTTTGCGGGCAAGCATGGCGCGGCACCGGGGCGGGGTGCGGTGGTGCTGGGGATGGGCAGCTTGGGCGCGGGGCGGCTGAATGCCGGGTCCGACCTTGATCTGATTATGATCTACGATGCCGCCGGGGTGGAAAACTCTGACGGCAAACGCCCGCTCGCCGCACGCCCCTATTACGCCCGCCTGACGCAAGCCATGGTCACGGCTTTGTCGGCGCAAATGTCGGAAGGGCGACTTTACGAGGTCGATGTGCGCCTGCGCCCCTCGGGTCGGCAAGGCCCGGTTGCGACTTCGATTGAGAGTTTCCGCAACTACCAAACCAATGAGGCTTGGACATGGGAGCATCTCGCCCTGACCCGTGCGCGCGTGCTTGTGGGCGAACCAACTTTGGCCGCCGAGGTAGAGAAGTTCCGCCGTGAAATCATCGCCAGCAAAGGTCAGGGGCCAACAGTCTTGCGCGACGTCGCTGAAATGCGCGCCCGTCTGGCCGAGGCGAAACCGGGTGCGGGCGGCTGGGACGCCAAGTTTGGCGCGGGGCGCATGATGGACATTGAACTTCTGGCGCAAACCGTGGCTCTGCAAGCCGCAAGCCCGGCGCGCGGGGTGGAACGTCAGATCGCTGCGGGCGAAACCACGGGTAAACTGTCGCATTCGGATCAGTCGGCACTGCTCGACGCCTATAGGCTGTGCTGGCAAATGCAGGCGGCGAGCAAACTGCTGTCGGACAAACCGCTCGACCCTGCCACCTTGGGCATCGGCGGGCGGGCCTTTCTTTTGCGTGAGGCAGGGGCGGTTGAAACCGAAGCTGGCAGCAACGCGTTGACCGAGCGTCTGGAACGCAAAGCAGCGCTTGCCGAGCAGGTGATTTCAAGCCATCTGAAAGGGTGACGCATGGGGAGACGCGCAGTGGACTTGTCAGAAGCAGACCCGAAAGGGTTGGTGCGCGAAAGCTACAACATCGACGGCATCAGCTATGGCGAATGCGGCCAGATCTTCATCGACTGGGTGCTCAGTCTGCCTGCGGTGGTAAATACGCCCGACTATATCCGGGCGCTGCTGGCGCATTACGGCATCCCGAACCCCGATCACCCAATGACCAAAGTGTTGACCGAGGCTTTAACCGCCCCCGAGCACCCCAAACGCCGGGGCGGTCGCGCGGCGCGGTTTGCCTCTAATCCCTAAGGCTGCCAATCCAAGCCGCCCCGGACTTGATCAGGGGCCTCTGGTCCTTGACATAAGGTGAGGCCCCGGCTCAAGGCCGGGGCGGCTTGGAGAATGGGGCCGTCCGCAACGCTTTAACGCAAGCGCACAGCCTCTGCCGCAAGCGCGGTGATCGTCGCCCAATCGCCCTTGGCCATCGCCTCTTTCGGCGCAACCCACGAGCCGCCAACACACAGAATATTCTTCAGCCCAAGATAATCCCGCGCATTTTTCAGACTGATGCCGCCGGTTGGGCAGAAAGAAACTTGCGGAATAGGCGAGCCGATGGATTTCAGATAAGCCGCACCACCGGCTTGCTCGGCGGGGAAGAACTTCTGCACGGTATAGCCCTTTTCCAGCAGCGCCATCACCTCGGACGCCGTGGCAGCCCCCGGCAGCAGCGGTAGTTCATACTCAGCACAGGCGTCCAACAAACGCTCCGTCGCCCCCGGTGACACGCCAAATTTCGCCCCCGCAGCCTTAGCCGCCTTCACATCCGCTGGCGTCAGCAAAGTGCCAGCACCCACCACGCCACCCGGCACCTCTGCCATCGCGCGGATCGCATCCAGCGCGCAAGCCGTGCGTAGGGTGACCTCCAAAGCGGGCAAACCGCCCTTGACCAAAGCCTCGGCCAGAAGTTTGGCATGGGCGAGATCGTCAACCACCAACACCGGCACCACTGGTGCAAGGCGACAGATTTCGGCAGCAAGGCGAGATTGTTCGGTGGGGTTCATTTTGACTCCATCCCCATCATGCGGGGCAGGTTGAAAGATAAGAGCCTCCGGCGGGGATATTTAAGCAGAGAGGATGACCAAGCTAAGTAGCATCCTCTCTGCTTAAATATGCCCGCCGGAGGCTAAACTTAGATAACCACAGCAGCGCCGGTTTCCGAAGTGCCAACGGTGCGCCGGAACGCCTCAAACAACTCGCGACCCATGCCGTGACGGTTGGCGGAGAGATCGGCAGTCACTGGCTCGCGCGCCTCAAAATCAGCCGCCAGCACCGAAAGCGTGCCCGCCACCGCATCCAACCGCACAATATCGCCATCACGCAGACGCGCAAGCGGCCCGCCCTTCGCAGCCTCGGGTGAGACATGGATCGCCGCAGGCACGCGGCCCGACGCGCCCGACATCCGGCCATCCGTCACCAGCGCCATCTTCAAACCGCGATCCTGACACACCGACAGCATCGGCGTCAGGCTATGCAGTTCCGGCATCCCATTGGCTTGCGGCCCTTGAAAGCGCACCACAACGACGGTGTCCGAGGTGAACTCGCCTGCCTTGAACGCCGCTTTCACGTCGTTCTGGTCGTGGAAAATTCGGCAAGGCGCTTCAATGATATGCCGCTCGGGTGCCACGGCAGAAACCTTAATCACGCCGCGCCCAAGATTGCCCGACAACTGCCGCAAGCCACCCGTCGCCTGAAACGGATCGGCCGCTGGCCGCAGGATTTTGTCGTTGAGCGTGTGATTAGACCCCGGTTGCCAAACCAATTGCCCGTCGAGCAGCTTCGGTTCAGACCGGTAATGCCGCAAGCCTTCGCCCGCCACAGTTTTCGCATCACCATGCAGCAAGCCATGATCCAATAACTGCCCGATCATATAGCCCAAACCGCCCGCCGCGTGGAAATGGTTCACGTCTGCCAGCCCATTTGGATAAACCTTGGCCATCAGCGGCACGGCTTGGCTGATCTCATCGAAATCGCCGAGATCGAGCAGCACACCCGAAGCCCGCGCCATCGCAGGCAGATGCAGCACCAAATTCGTCGAGCCGCCCGTCGCCATCAGCCCGACCAGACCGTTGACATAGGCGCGCTCGTCCAACACCTCGCCAGCCGGACGGAAATCATTGCCCAAGGCGGTGATCGCGGCAGCACGTTCAACCGCATGGGTGGTCAAAGCCTCGCGCAACGGCGTGTTGGGGTTGACGAACGAAGCCCCCGGCAGATGCAGCCCCATAAACTCCATCAGCATCTGATTGGTGTTGGCGGTGCCGTAAAACGTGCAGGTGCCGGGGCCATGATAGCTTGCCATCTCGGCGGCCATCAGCACATCGCGGCCAACTTCCCCTGTGGCAAACGCATTGCGCACTTTCGATTTTTCGTCATTCGGCAGCCCCGACGTCATCGGCCCCGCAGGCACGAACACTGCCGGAATATGGCCAAATGCCGCTGCAGCCATCACCAGACCGGGGACGATCTTGTCACAGACGCCCAAGAACAGCGCCGCATCAAACGTGTTGTGCGACAAACCGATGCCTGCCGCCAAAGCGATCACATCGCGCGAGAACAGCGACAGCTCCATCCCGACCTGACCTTGGGTCACCCCATCACACATCGCAGGCACACCGCCCGCAACCTGTGCCGTAGCACCCACGCGGCGCGCGGCCTCCCGGATCAGTTTGGGATAATCCTCATACGGCTGATGCGCCGAAAGCATATCGTTGTAGGCGGTAATGATGCCGATATTCGGGCTGCGCGCCGCCGCCAGAGCTTCTTTGTCAATCCCAGTCGCTGCATAGGCATGGGCTTGGTTGCCGCAAGCCAAATGCCCGCGCGCCGGACCCTGCGCCACCGCTGCCGCCATCCGAGCCAGATAATCGCCGCGCGTCTGCTTAGACCGCTCTCGAATGCGGTCGGTGACGCGATCAATGGTGGAGTTCAAAGACATGGGCACCTCAGGCTGGCAAGAAAGCTGCATCGTCTGAATATAACAGACGCCGTTAGCGCTAACAACCCAATCTCCCGCTGAACTTCCCTTGTTTTCGCCGCGGTCGCTTGGTTTGGCGGAAAATGGCCGTGCAGGACGCAGTATCGGCTCGGCGCGCCCTTTGTCGTCAAAGCAGCCGCATCATACCTTGCTTTTGCGACAACTTCACCAAAAACCCGCCACATTTGTCGCGCTTTATTTGGTTAACGCAAAAGCCAGTCTGGTCCAAGCCAAGCCTAACAAAGCTCTTGGGCCACCAAAGGGATAACGCTATGAAGATCACTTCGATTTCCATCTTGGTGCTGGCCTTGGGTCTTTCGGCCTGCGCGCAGACCACGATGTCGACGCAAAACCAAGTCTCGCTTGGTGTATCGGAAGCCTCGCAACTGCCGCAACCTTCAGGGCGTGGGCCAGCGATTTTGCAATCCGAATATGACGTGAAGGCAGTGAATGTCTCGGTGCCGCCTTCGCTGCGCGTGTCGGAGGCCAATACCTTCCATCCTTCCGCCGATATCGTCTGGCGCGGCGATGTGCCGGGCGATCGTTATGCGCAGGTGAAGGCGATCTTTGATACCGCCGCTGCCCGCAGCACCGCTACCATGCACAGCGGCGAGGCTGTCGTGGTTGATCTGGAAATCGTGCGCTTTCACTGCCTGACCGAGAAAACCCGCTACACCATTGGCGGCGTGCACTCGCTGCACTTTATGATGACGGTGCGCGATGCTACGACCGGGGCCATCGTGCAAGGCCCACGCCTGATTGTGGCTGACGTCAAAGGCGCCGGTGGTGCCCGCGCTGTGGCTGAAGAGCAAGCCGGCCGCACCCAGAAAGTCGTGGTGACCGAGCGTTTGGCCGAAGTGATCCGGCGTGAGCTGTCGGCTCCGGTCACCGTGCTGCCTGCTGATGCGATGGTGACGCGGTTTGACGGCACCCCGGCGCAGTTGGCGAGCCTGCAATAAGGCTCCGCCACACGCCTCTTCAACAATCGCAGGGCTTTTCACAGCCGAGATATCTTAGTATGGGGGGGCATGAGCTCCCCCATTTCGCATTCCCCCGCCCCGAATACTTCCGATGACGCCGAGTCCGGTCCTGAAACCGTAGCGCGCCGCTATCCCGTCGTGCGCCTGCGCCCCAAAGCCGAGGCCCGCGCGTTGCGGCATGGCTTCCCGTGGGTCTATGCCGATGAATTGGTGACGGACCGTCGCACCAATAACCTCGCTCCCGGCGCGTTGGCGATTTTGGTCGATGCGGATCGCCGTGATCTGGGGCTGGTCACCGTCAACACCAACTCCAAGATCATCGCGCGGATGCTGGATCGCAACCCCGAAGTCGAACTCGATCAGGCGTGGTTTGAGGCCAAACTTACCCGAGCGTTCAGCTTGCGCGACCGTCTCTATGATAAGCCGTTCTACCGTCTCGTTCATGCCGAAGCTGATGGTCTTCCTGGCATCGTCATTGACCGTTTCGGCGATGTGGCGGTGATTCAGCCCAACGCCGCTTGGGCCGAGACGCATCTTGACGTGCTGGTTGCGGCATTGCAGGCGGTGACGGGTGTTTCAACAGTCGTGAAAAACGCCACCGGACGCTCGCGCGGTCTGGAAGGGCTGAACGAGGAAAATCTGGTGTTAGCAGGCGGGGTTACAGCCCCGATCCAAGTGCCGATGAACGGCGCAATCTATCTGGCTGATGTCACTGGTGGCCAGAAAACCGGGCTGTTTTTCGACCAACGCCCGAACCATGCTTTCGCGGCTGGCTTTGCTAAGGATGCACGCGTGCTGGATATGTTCGCGCATGTCGGCGGCTTTGGCCTTGCGGCTTTGGCCAATGGTGCGGCTTCGGTGCTGGCGGTTGATGCCTCGGCCCCAGCTTTGGCGCTGGCAGGGCAGGGCGCGCTCGCTTCCGGCTTTGCCGATCGCTTTGCCACCCGCCAAGGTGATGCGTTTGAAGTTCTGGAGTCTTTGGGTGCAGAACGCGCCACATTCGATCTGGTGATCTGCGACCCGCCCGCCTTTGCCCCCGCTAAACCCGCTTTGGAAGCTGGCCTGCGCGCGTATGAGCGTATCGCCCGCCTTGCCGCACCACTGGTAGCCCCCGGCGGCTACTTGGTTTTGTGCTCATGCAGCCACGCCGCCGACCTTGCATCGTTCCGCAACGCCAGCGCGCGCGGTATCGGTCGCGGCGGCCGTCGCGGTCAACTGCTCCACACCGGGTTTGCTGGCCCAGACCACCCCATGCTGCCGCAACTGGCGGAAAGCGGTTATCTGAAAGCCCTGTTCTTCCGGCTTGATTAAAGTGGTTTGCGTTTCGGATGGTCAAGGCAAATTGGAAAGCGCCCAGTTCTTCGGGCGCTTTTCGATGCAATTTAAACGCAAACCGCTATGAAAGCCGTCCTTGACGCCTGCGTGATATACCCCACGGTCTTGCGGGAAATCCTGCTCGGCGTCGCGGCAAAGGGGCTTTACGAGGCGCTTTGGTCTGATCGCATCCTGCGCGAATGGACGCGCGCCACGGCCAAACTCGGCCCCGCAGCGCAGGCCCAAGCCGAAACCGACGCCATCCTGATGCGCGCGACCTTCCCGAAAGGCCAAGTGCGCGAGCAACCGGGGCTAGAGGCCCGGCTGCTGCTGCCCGACCCCGATGATGTGCATGTGCTGGCGGTAGCCATCGCGGGCCATGCCGATTGCATTGTCACCTTCAACGCACAGGATTTCCCGCGCCATATCCTTGCCGAAGAAGGTATAGAGCGCCGCGACCCCGATGGCCTGCTCTGGCAGCTGTGGTCGTTTCACCCTGAAGTGGTGGCGGAGGTCGTAGCGCAAGTTCACGCCACCGCCGAAGCGATGCACGGCGCGCCTATCCCGCTGAAATCCCTGCTGAAACGCGCGCAACTGCCGCGTTTGGCGAAGGCGATGATGACCTAACCGCGCCCCAAAGCCTGCGCCACGCGGGTTTGGAAATACTGCACACCCTTCTCATGGTAACCGCTCAGCGGCCCTGAAGAATAAGCTCCGGCAGCGTAATTCCGGTGCGTCTCAGCGCAGATGGTGTAATCTTCCTTAACCACGGCAAGCGTACCATCCACCGATTTCGCCCGTGTTTCAGCGGCCTCCGCCGAGGTATCCGCGAAGAAGAAATGATACTGCTGATCGGTATGATGCGTCGAGGTGGGGTTGATCCGGCTGACATTCATGCCGCCATCAAACAGGCTGAGCGTCCAGTTCGGCCACATCCACAGCCATTTACCGCGATAAAACAGCCCCGGTTTCGGCGGCGCGGTCATCTTGACATAGCCCTCATGCGCCGAGGTCTCAAACGCCTCAAATTCAATCGCGGCGTAAAAGCTCGGGTGGGTGCCGGGGATATGGTAGCCCTCAACGAAATTGTCGGTGTAAATTTTCCAGTTCGCATCAAAGCTGACCGTGGCGGTATCGGTGGCCGTATAATTCTCCATCGGCTCGTCGGCTAACTCATCCGGCAGTGCGCCCAACTGCTCCAACAGAGTTTGCGACGGGTCCAGACTGGCGAACAACAGCCCGCGCCATTCGTCGATTTGCACTGCTTCCAGCGGCCAATCCTCGGGAATAATCGCCGGGTCTTTGCCATACCACGGCGCTTGCACCAGCCGCCCGGTATCGGCGAAACTCCATTTGTGATAGGGGCAAACGATCAATCCGCACGAACCCGCGCCATCCGCCAAAAGCTTCGCGCCGCGATGCCGACAGACATTCTTGAAGCCGCGCAGCGCGCCATCCCGCCCACGGATCGCAAACACCGGCGTGCCCGCGATGTCGATGGCGAGATACTGCCCTGCCTCGGCAACCGCGCGCGCTGGCCCCATAAACTGCCAACTACGCGCAAAAATATCCCGGCGCTCTTGCTGGAACACATCGTCACGGACGTATAACTGCGGATCAAGGTTCAGATACTGAACTGGCGGAGCGTCTAGCGACATGCTGGCATCCTTGCTGTTCAGCCGAGCATGGCAAATTCGGCACGCCCGTGCAAGCGCAGCAAAACGCTAAACGGCACTCTCCCAACGCGCCGCCATCGCCTCAATCGCGGCGATACGGTCGTCGGTTTTGGGATGGCTCAGCAGCCAAGCCGGCGCGCCGGCCCCTGCAGCCCCGGTCAGCGCGCTTAGCTTGCGAAACAGCGACACCTGTGGGCCCGTGCCAATCCCCGCCTTAACCAACAAAGCCGCCGCATAGGCATCCGCCTCAAACTCATCGCGCCGCGACAAATGCGCCATCAGCACGCCCGAGATCATGTTGGCGATCAGCACGCCGATCCCCGGCAAAAACCGGCTGAGCACCGCTGACAGCATCACGACCACTGCGTTTTGCCCTGTAAAATCGATCATCCGCCGCCTTGTATGGCCCAAAGCCACATGCCCCAACTCATGCGCAATCACGCTTGCAAGCTCGGCATCCGACACGCTGCCCGCCGCTTTACGGTCAAGAAACCCCTGCGTCAGATATATCTGCCCATCTGGTGCGGCGAGCCCATTCACCGCCGCGATCTGATATACATTCACCTTGATCTGCGGCAACTCCAACGCCACCGCCATCTTCTGCGCCAAAGCCAGCAGGGCAGGGTCGCGCAACGGCTGGCTTTGCTCGGCCAGCATTTTCTTGGTGCGCCAAACCGAAAAATACAGCATCAACAAGCCGTAGCCAAGCGCCAGTATGATGGGGAGAAATTTCAACATACCGCTGATATGGGGCAGGGTGTGTCATGGTGCAATACTGCGAAGCCGAATGGACGCACACCCGGCCTTCCTTCGTGCTTTGTTACCGATCAGATCGACGTATAGGAGGCCGAGAATTGACCTCGTCGGGGTCTTGAGAGAGCGAAGTATGGCCTTTTGAAGGCATTGTGTCCGCATAAGATACAGTAGTTGCGCTCAAGGCGAATTAGTTTCGCGAGCAGTAACTGAAAAAGTTTCCCGCTTGGCAACACAAATAATTGTGGTATTTATTAGGCACTAATCTGCGCACAGAGAGGGATTCCCCATGAAAACAATTATTGCTAGCCTTGTTCTTGCCATGTTTGCAGCCGCGCCGCTTAGCGCAGCTCCTGTAATCCTGTTCCAAGACGATTTCTCCAGTTACGGACCCGGTGATGTCCTGAATGCCCCAGACAGCGTTTTCAACGGCAACTGGAAGGTTTCCGGCGGCACCGTTGACTATCTCGCACCTCCCGGCGTGTTTTCCGGCCTGTGCAGCGGGCAATCAAACTGCGTCGATTTGGACGGCTCCACGGGCCAGTCTGGCCTGTTTGAAACCGCACAAACCTTCAGCAACAATGTCTTCGACGTGCTGTTCCAGATTTCCGGCAACAACCGCAGCGGCAGTGATACAGTAACCATCACGTTCGGTTCAATCGTCCGCAGCATCACGTTGGCTTACGACCAAGTCGCCAATCAATCCAACTTTGGCACCGATTTTCTCGGCGTTGCGGTCGGTGGGATCGGCACAACCTTGTCGTTCCAGAACGCTGGCGGCGACAATGTCGGCATCATCTTGAAAACCGCTCTGGTGCAAACCTCTGCAGTTCCGGTTCCGGCAGCGGGCGGCTTGATGGCTTTGGGTCTGGCAGGCTTGGCGGCCTTGCGTCGTCGCAAACATCGCGCTTAAGGCGTTCTTAAATCCAAGAAAACGCTCCTTCGGGGGCGTTTTTTTATGCGCAACATGCTGTTATTTTAGTGCTGTAATACCCCGGCTGATGCCTTCCAGCGTCATCGGCACCATACGACCTGCGAAGATCTGACCGATCAATCCGATTGACTGCGTATAGCCCCAATGCTGTTCAGGCACCGGATTGATCCAGAGATGGTTCGGCCACCTGTCACACGCCCTTTGCAGCCACGTCTGGCCGCTCTCGGCGTTCCAATGTTCGGAGGCACCACCCGGATGCAAAATCTCATACGGGCTCATAGAGGCGTCGCCGACAAAAATACACTTATAATCGGTGCCATAGGTCCGCAGTACCTCAAAAGTTGAGGTCTGTGCGTTCCAGCGCCGGGCATTGTCGCGCCACACGCCGTCATACAAACAGTTATGGAAGTAAAACGGCACCAGATGCTTGAACTCGGCGCGCGCCGCAGAAAACAGCTCCTCCATCACTTTGATGTAGGGATCCATTGATCCACCAATATCGAAGAAAATCAACACCTTGACGGCGTTTCTGCGTTCAGCCCGCAGTTGCACATCCAGCCAACCTTGTTCAGCCGTCGCGCGAATGGTGCCGTCGAGATCCAATTCCTCAGCCGCCCCACTGCGCGCCCATTTTCGCAACCGTCGCAGCGCCACTTTGATGTTGCGCGTGCCAAGCTCAACCTGATCGTCCAGGTTGCGAAACTCGCGCTTGTCCCAAACCTTGACCGCGCGCTGATGGCGACTTTCGGATTGCCCAATCCGCACACCTTCGGGATTATAGCCATAAGCCCCAAACGGTGAGGTGCCCGCGGTGCCGATCCATTTATTGCCACCTTGATGGCGACCCTTTTGCTCGGCCAACCGTTGCTTCAATGCCTCAAGCAGTTTGTCAAAGCCACCCAATGCCTCAACTGCTGCGCGCTCATCAGGTGACAAATGCTTTTCTGCCAGTTTTTCCAACCAAGCGGCGGGCAGGTCCAAAGCATCCAGCACCTCAGCTTCAGAAACTGCTTCCAAGCCATTGAAAGAGAATGCAAATGCGCGATCATAGCGGTCGATGTGGCGCTCATCCTTAACCATTGTAAGCCGACCAAGATGATAGAACCCTGTCGCGTCGTAGGTTACCAGACCCGCCGCGAGACCTTCGAGAAATGCCAGATATTCACGCAGGCTGACTGGCACGCCCTCTTTCCGCAAAGCCTGAAAGAAGGGGAGAAACATGCTTAGCTCGCCAAAGTCCGATGCAAGTAGATCGTCAGGAACAGCCCGAGCAGGCCGAGCAAGATCGCGTAGGCCGCACCATATTGCAGCGCATCCATTTTCCGCCCGCCGCGTCGCAAAGCGTTCACCGCCCCCAACACCGCGCCGATTATCAACCCTGCCAAAACGATCACGGCCTGCCCCTTTTGTCGGGGCAGGCCGCAGAATCTGCCAACCTGACCCTAATCTACCCGCGACGGCCCTGCGCGCCGAGATTGGAAATCTCTGCCATCCGCGCCCGCACTTGCCGCTCTGAGCCGAAGCCATAACGCGCCCAGCCCAGACTGTCGAGACGCAGCACCTTGGCCTCATCGACCCGGCCAGTATTTTGCATCGCTTCGGCTTTGATTAGCATCAGGGTCGCCAACAACGACGCATTTTC
Organism: Cypionkella sp.; assembly: GCF_028290025.1. Classification (GTDB taxonomy): domain Bacteria; phylum Pseudomonadota; class Alphaproteobacteria; order Rhodobacterales; family Rhodobacteraceae; genus Cypionkella. The sequence goes on from NZ_JAQGKQ010000034.1 coordinate 24,195, forward strand.
GGCGCGCTTTGCCACCGGAATAGCCCGGTCAGAGAAGGCAATCGCCTGTCCCGGTTGCCCCGCCGCCAGTGCAATCGCCGCCAACTGCATATCAACATGCGCCACATGCACTTGCGCGCCGGGGATACTGCAATAGATCGCCGCAGCTTTTGACAGCGCAGCCACCGCCTCGGCAGGTTGCGCAGATGCCATCGAGCGACCCTTGGCGTAGTAGCTGAACGCCAGACGGCTGTCGTGCCAGCCCTGCGCCAGGGCTATCGACAGCATCATATCGGACGCCCGCAGACGCGATGCTGAACCTCCACGCGGCCCAAAAGCGCCTTCCACGGCCGCAACCCAAGACCGTGGTGCCATTTCCTCAAAATCGCGACCGCTGAAATTGCCGGCCGGGTTCAACCGCGCCAAAACGCCGGGCACATATTTCGCAACCTCCGCCTCATTCATGCCGTTGCGCAGTTCAGGCGCGTAATGCACCCGCAGCATCAGCATATCCGAACCGGTCAGCACAGAGTTGAAGTTGTCGTCGTTGAACACCGAATCCGTCAGTTGATAGAGATCGTTCAGCGGCCCCAAAGCCTGTGCGGTTTCCTCGTTCAAACAATCTCGGATCTCTTGCGGCGCAGCGTCCGATGGCACGAAAATCGCCACATGTTCGCGGCTTGTCATCGTCGTCCAATCGACCTTCGGGCCATTGCGCTCGGCCTTATACTCGGCCCAGGATTGCACGCGCGGCACCACGAAACAGGCGGCCATCGGCACGACCTTCACCATCTGCGCGCGTGGCTGGAATTCGATGGTGATAGACGGATTGTCACCAGCCTTGGCAAAGCTGATCGGCAGGCCAGCTTCGTCTCGCAAGCGGTTGATCACACGCGACATTTCTGCATTGGCGCTGGTTGGCACATCGCCATTCAGCTGCACGGTAATCGGGCCCTCAAAGCGGCTGAAATTGGCAATCGCCCGTCCGCTTTCCATGCGGAATTCCAGATTAAGGAAGTCATGCGCAATCTCGGCATTAGAGCGTGTCGGGCGCGTGGCTGCGACCGCTGCAAAGTTTTGCATCGCGGGCAGACCCAAGCCATTCGTGCTGGCTTCCGTGTAGTTTTTGGACACCTGCGCTTGCGGCGCGGACATACAGGCGGACAAGCCGAGAACGGCAATCAAAGGCAACAGGCGCATGGGCTGGCAGACCATTCATACAAGGTTTCAAGGGCCGCAGCGGCCCGTCTTCAGTTGGCGAAGCGTGGCGGGACGCGCGCAAACCCCGGTCAGACCTTTCAGCCCCAATGCCCCCGCATCGGTTCTAAAAGTATCGCCTGATCGGTACAAAGCCCGCATATCCGCCGCGCCGTTACCCGTCATCCCAAACCGCATATGCTGGAGCAGACCAGCCGTTGCGTCAGGATGAGGAGCCCGGTTCGGCAAGCAAAACGCGCGTCCCACCGCGATCCTGCCTTCAATCCTGCGCGTCCTCTCGACAACGATCGCTTTCCCGTCAGCAGTGACAGGGCGGCATGACCTTCAGCCCTTGCTGCACGGGTGCAGCTTGCTACACGAGTGCAGCTTGCTACACGGGTTCGATGGCAGATCACCGATCGCGCAGCCCCAACGCCCCTGCCGCCGCAGTGAATGCGGTGAGGGCTGAAAACGCCGGGTAGGCCGTAAGTCATTGAAGCTCATTGCAGTAAGAAACGCAGTCTGAAGGCGAGACAACATGCGGGCAGTGTCGGTTTGTAGGCAGCATCATGTCAATCTTTGGGATTCCCGATTTATCACCCGAGTCTACCTATGGATGCTCCTAAGCCAGCATACGCCATATAATCCCAAAACAGATCGCTAAATGTTACAGTATATTACAGAAAACCAAGCTTACGTTACCTAAATGCGGCGAGACTAAGGCTAACCTACCGCAGGCGTTGCGAATTGTTGATTCTTCGTGAACAAGCCGGGGCGTTATTTCGTCAAACTTCGCGCCTCGGCATGTACCTAGGTGACGCAAAGCCCTGCGCCCCTTAGCGCTGACCCCGGGCCATGAATGCCAAACGCTCAAACAGATGCACGTCCTGCTCGTTTTTCAACAACGCGCCGTGCAACTTTGGCAAAGAGTGTTTGCCGTCGCGCTTCAGATCTTCCGGCGACAGGTCTTCCGCCAACAACAGCTTCAGCCAATCCAACACTTCCGAAGTTGATGGCTTTTTCTTCAGCCCCGGCGTTTCGCGGATCTCAAAAAACTGCGTCAGTGCGGTGGTCAGCAGCGCGGGCTTGATGTCTGGAAAATGGACCTTGACGATAGCCGCCAACACATCTGCATCCGGGAACCGGATGTAGTGAAAAAAACAGCGGCGCAAAAACGCGTCCGGCAGTTCTTTCTCGTTGTTCGAGGTGATGATCACAACCGGCCTGTGCAGCGCACGGATGGTTTCGCCGGTCTCGTAAACATGAAACTCCATCCGATCCAATTCTTGCAGCAGATCATTCGGAAACTCGATATCGGCCTTGTCGATCTCGTCGATCAGCAAAACGACGCGGGCAGGGGCATCAAACGCCTGCCAAAGCTTGCCGCGCCGGATGTAATTCTTAACGTCATGCACCCGGGCTTCGCCAAGCTGGCTGTCACGCAAACGACTGACCGCGTCGTATTCATAAAGCCCCTGTTGCGCCTTGGTTGTGGACTTCACATGCCACTCAATCAGCGGCATGTGCAAAGCCTGTGCGACCTGCCGCGCCAGCTCAGTCTTGCCAGTGCCAGGTTCACCCTTCACCAACAACGGCC